>NZ_JTCM02000053.1 GCF_000817785.2 Hassallia byssoidea VB512170
CGCCAGATGCTTCAACGCGGGAAACCCGACGGCAGTCGCTCATGGGGGTAACGAACATGACCGCGCTGCCTCCGCAACGCACTGGCTCCCCTTGTCCCCTTGTCCCCTTGTCCCCTTGTCCCCTTGTCCCCTTGTCTCCCTGCCCCCCTGCCCCATTCCCTAGCCATTTTTCTAGGATGCATTCTCCCCATTTTTCCGATGTAACCTGTGAAAGCAAAACGGCAAGATATGAACATCACGAACGTTTAAAGGAGAAACTTTATGTCTTCATTACTGGCTCTGTCCAACAATTTAGCCGATATTGTAGAGCAGGTTGGGAGTGCTGTTGTTGCTGTCAACGCTGGCGGACGCATTTCTCCTAGCGGTATTCACTGGCGAGATGGTATCATCGTTACCTCTGACGAGTCGCTGCAACGCTATGAAGAAATTACTGTCACGACTACAGATAATCGCACAGTTGCAGCTAAAGTCTTAGGTCATGACTCCAGCACCGATGTAGCTGTCTTGCAGCTACAAAACAAAGAAATCCCAGTGGCGAAAATTGGCGACGCTACCACGCTCAAAGTTGGTCATTTAGTACTTGGGTTAGCAAGAAGCAGTGAGGGTGACTTAAAAGCGGCTATGGGTGCAGTGAGTGTTGTTAGTGGTGCTTGGCGAAGCATGAGCGGTGGTAATATTGACTCGTTCATCCGTCCAGACATCACTTTTTATCCTGGCTTTGCAGGTGGACCACTCGTAGATGCTGCTGGTTTCGTGGTAGGAATGAATACTTCCGGGCGACGCGGTACTGCTTTGACTATCCCCGCTTCTACAGTAAATCGTGTGGTTGACCAATTAATTGCCAAAGGACGCATTCCACGGGGCTATTTGGGTTTGGGGATGCAACCTGTACGTTTGCCTGCAAATCTGAAAAGCGCCTTAAATTTAACTTCTGCTGGTGGGGTGATTGTCGTCAATGTTGAGACAAACGGACCTGCTGACAAAGCTGGTGTGTTGCTTGGGGATGTGTTGGTAGCCTTTGATGGTAATTCTGTTAGCGATACCGGTGATGTGCTGGCATTGCTTAATAATAGCGATCGCGTTGGTAAAACGGTTTCTCTGCAAATTCTACGCGGTGGAGTTTTGCTAGAGAAAGCGATCGCGATCGGCGAAAAACCAATTCAGTAACAATTCCCACTTCAAAAATCACAACTTCCCCAATATGACTATCACAGCAATAACTGATGAATTAGCACTCCTAGCTGCTAAACTACGTAATATTACCGTCAAAGTGCGTAGCGGTTCTTTAGGAAGCGGTTCCGGTGTAATCTGGCAAAAAGACGGTTTAATCATCACTAACGCCCATGTCGCTACCAGCAACAAAACAACTGTCGAATTGTCAGATGGACGCACATTTGATGCCGTCCGGACACACTTCGATCCACAGCAAGATTTAGCAGCTTTGAAAATTGCCGCTACTGACTTAAATACCGCAACCATCGGCGATGCAGATGCGCTGCGTGTGGGTGAATTAGTCTTAGCAGTGGGTAATCCATTTGGTGACAGTGGTGCAGTCACAACCGGCATTATCCACACAAACGATCGGCGTTTGGTAATGGCAGATATTCAACTGTATCCTGGCAATTCTGGCGGTCCGCTTGCCGATTGTCTCGGTCGCGTTGTCGGAATTAATACCATGATTGCCAATGGGTTGGCTGTGGCAATATCAAGCTCAACTGTAAAGCGTTTTCTGAATGGAAATCGGCTTCATCTGGGGGTGACTTTACAACCTGTACTGGTAAAACGCAGCTTGGGCTTATTAATTTTGTCAGTGCATTCTCAAAGTGTTGCTGAAGCTGCTGGTTTGCAAGTTGGTGATGTGCTGATTGGGGTGTCGGGGCGATCGCTCTCTCAACCGAATGATTTAAGCAACTATCTCAATCAAAGCGATAGCAAATCACTACCATTACAAGTTCTGCGTGGTGGACAACAATACATTTTTTATGCTGTGTTCCAAGATGGGAAAACTGCTGTGGAGGTGACATGATTCGGGTGATGGTAGTTGCAGCTTCCCCCGTAGTGAGGGCAGGTTTGTCAGCTGTGCTGACAAGCAATCCTCAACTGACGGTAGTAGGTAGTGTATCTGACTTAGATGCACTTTTGGGGGAAGTGCAATTACAACCACAGGTGGTGCTGTTAGATTTGAGCGGTAATTTTCAACAATCAGTATGGGAAAAATTGCTTTCGATGCAAGAAAAGCAATACTCATCACCAATTATGATTATTGCTGACGTTGACAGCATCAACTTAGAAGTAGCGCTGCGTTCTGGTGTACGGGGCATTTTACCAGATACCAGCACCGAGTCAGAGATTATCGCGGCTGTCGAGGCGATCGCTTTTGGTTTAATTGTCTTACACCCGGATGCGGTTGAGTTGCTTCCTCTCAAAGAGTCGATGCGAGAAAAAGTGACGCTTACACCCATGCAAACATTGACACCAAGAGAGATAGAGGTTTTAGAAATGCTTGGTTCTGGGTTAGGAAATAAAGCGATCGCCAAGCGTTTGCATATCTCCGATCACACCGTTAAGTTTCATGTCTCATCCATATTTGGCAAGCTAGGGGTTTCGTCTCGCACTGAGGCTGTAACTGTTGGTGTCCGACTGGGTTTGATTATGCTTTAGTCTCTGGCAGATTTGCCCTTCCTGCCGGGAGTTGCACGCAAACAAATTCCCCTAGCTTCACCACTTCTTAAAAACGACGAAGGACAGACACACAACTTCTTTATCAATAATTCGTTTCTTCACAAATATTAGTTTGTTTACCTTGTTTATCTTTATGTATTTGCAAGTAAAACTACTGTTTTGGATTTTTTAACTGGTTAAAGTAATTACAAAATTTATCCTTGAATGGATAAATCTAAATTCAGTGAATGCATCCTGTTAGTTTGTAGTTAGTAAATCACATAATTGGCTCAAGACACGGAAAACGACAGGAGCCAAACATCATGTTTATCAAAAAATTTGCTTCAATTGCTGCTTTATCTCTAACTGCGATCGCTTCCATCTCTTATGCCGGCTCGGCTCACGCTCTCGGATTTAGCTACAGTGCTGGTGCTTACCGTGATAGTGCAGTTACAACTGAAGGTGCTTTTGCTAAGGATGTAAACGACAAAGATTATACAACATATGATTTCAACGATGGTAAAGTACCTGGCAGCAATAATGTAAAATACTCTTTTTCTAACGGTAGTTACTCTACTACGGCTTATTCTGGGCAAACTGGTATTTACTCAGATATGTGGGCACCTTCTGGTGCCAAGGCAGAAGTAAACACATCAAATTATTTAGCAGTTTTCCAGGGTAACAGTGTCATCATCGAAAACGCGAAAAATCAGGTTTTCAACTACTTTGCTTTTGATGCCGGAGCTTTGAGCGTAGGTAATACTTTACAATTCTTCAAAGGGACAAACCTCGTTAAAGGATTGACTTATGATATGATGAACGCGCTCGCACCTGTTTCAGCCTCGCAGCATGGTGGTCAAATGAATGGTGTCTTCGAGTTTTTCTCCGAAGGTATGAATGATAACTTTGATAAAATTGTGATTTCTCAGACCGCTGGCGGTGGCTTTGAATCTGACAACCACACATTCCGTACTGGTTCAGGCAAGTACTCTGCTAAAGTACCTGAGCCTGGTGTAGCTTTAGGATTGCTAGCTGTTTCTGGTGTCTTCCTTCGCAAGCGCAAAAATCAGAAGTCTCTCAACTTGGGATAAACTCGGTTAATCACAACTTTGTAGAGGTGCGTTTGTCCCCTCTACCGTATTTTTACATACAACAAATAATCAAATAGTAACATCAAAGGCAGACATATGAGTCTGCCTATTTTTATTTGTTGATTACTAATACAACGTGAATTCGACGGATCGTATGTCCATAATGTTCGCCTAATTAGCACAAATCAAACATACCTCTCCCTAGTTTTACGTAGTAAAACCGTCCCTCTCCGAATCGGAGAGGGACAGACTTGAACTTTAGTTCAAGGCAGGGAGAGGTTCGTCGAACTCACGTTAATACAATATGCCATCAGCGGGAAATCATCGAACTGTTATTTACGGCTCGTGTCATTGTAAAAAAGCGATGCCAAGTACGGCAGGTGCGGGAGCGATCGCCTTATTCACCCTCGTTACATTTTTTAGAGACACCCTATACAGAGAAAACATTCTCTCTACTTCATCGCTCCTTAAAAATAACACTCTTTCAAGTACACAACTTCTTTATTAATATCTGTTTCTTCACAAATATTAGTACCTTTAACTTGTTTATCTTCACGACTTTCTAAATATAATTACTACTTTTTGTTGAAATGTTAGTTAAATAAATTACAAATTATGTCTGCTCAAGGAAAAATATTATTTCAGTAAATCCATCCTGTTAATTTGTAACGAATCAGTCACATAATTGGCTCAAGACACGG
Source organism: Hassallia byssoidea VB512170 (assembly GCF_000817785.2). GTDB lineage: Bacteria > Cyanobacteriota > Cyanobacteriia > Cyanobacteriales > Nostocaceae > Hassallia > Hassallia carrinoi. The sequence continues at coordinate 4,454 of NZ_JTCM02000053.1, forward strand.
AAAACGACACGAGCTTACAATCATGTTTATCAGGAAATTTGCTTCAATTGCTGCTTTATCTTTAGGAGCGATCGCTTCCTTCTCCTACGCTGATGCTGCTCACGCTATGACCTTTACCATGAGCACAGGTACTACAGGTCCTAACGGAGAAACCAATCAAGGTGCGTATACCAAAGACAAAAACGCAATCACGATTGACTTCAACGATACCAAGAACGAAAAAGGCAAAACAGTACAAGGTAAAGCACCAACTACTGGATTTGCTCAGTACTCATTTAGTAATGCAAATGGTCAGAAGCAAGTAGGAAGCAACTCTTGGGCACCAACTGGTCCAGATGGTGAGAAAAACACTTCCAAGTATCTGCAAGTTATGGCTGGTAACTCAGTCACAATTACCCTAGAGAGTTTGGCAAAATCTTTCGGTTTAGACTGGGGTGCTGCTCACCCTGGTAATACTCTCTCTTTCTTCAATGGAAGCACCTTAATCAAAACCTTTATAACTGCGGACATAGGTAAGTTTGCTCTCTACTCCAAATTCCATCCCGGACCCAAGGCAGATGGTGCGATAAAATTGGATGACGGAAAGTACTATCAAGGTAATGGTTACGTTGAGTTCTTTGCAGAGAACTCAAATGAATACTTCAACAAAATCGTGATTTCCCAACAAGCAAAATACGGTGGTGGATTTGAAAGCGATAACCACTCCTTCCGCACTGTACCTGAGCCTAGCCTTGCTTTAGGTATGCTGGCTATAGGTGGTGGTATGTTCCTCCGCAAACGCAAAAACCAAAAGTCTCTCAATTTGGGCTAAGTTCCTTTTTTGTCACCACTTTGTTGGGGTGTCTTCACCCCCTTCCCTACCCAGATTATGAAGGTTTGTATTTGCCCAGAAAGATAATAATCAAATGGAAACAAAAAAGGCAGACCATATAAGTCTGCCTTTTTTTATGTGTTGATTATGACTTCACTGCTAAAGCTTGCCGATAGCAAGCAAACTCCATTGAGAAAGTTGCCATACCAGAGGTAAGCGATCGCAAGTCTGTTGAATACCCAAACATCTTGGCTAATGGTACTTCAGCCCGAATCACTGTGTATGAAAGCATTGTTTCGGAACCCAATAGCAAACCCCGACGGGAGGATAAATCCCCCTGAACTCTTCCAAAAAACTCATTCGGAGTTTCCACTTCTACAAGCATAATTGGTTCTAAAATGCAAGGATTTGCTTTGATAAAAGCTTGTTCCAAAGCTTGATGCGCTGCTGACCGAAAAGCAATTTCACTTGAATCGATTGGGTGATATGAACCTCCTTCAAGAACGACTTTTACCCCAGTAACCGGATAGCCTTCTAGCTGTCCCGATTGCATCGCCTCTTGGAAACCTTTCTCACAAGCCAAGATGTACTCTTTGGGAATTGCACCCCCAACTACACGATTCTCAAATACAAACGGTTCGCTTGTCGGTGAAATCCACCCAGTAACGTGGGCAAATTGACCAGAACCACCTGTCTGTTTTTTGAGTCGGTAGTCGAAGGTAGCTTTTTGCAAGATGGTTTCTCGATATGCTACCGCCGGTTTACTGACGTAAACTTCGGCATTATATTCTCGCTGGATGCGCTCAATGTAGATTTCTAGATGGAGTTCGCCCATCCCAGAAATCAGAGTAGCGCTAGATTCGGGGTCGTGAGTAACGCGGAAAGTGGGGTCTTCTTTTTGAAAGCGGTTGAGTGCTTTGGATAAGCGATCGCCCGATTCCTGTTTTTTAGCCATAATCGATAGCGTAATCACTGGTTCCGGCACGAACATTCTTTCTAAAGATAGTAGTTTCCCTGAGCATAAGGTATCTCCGGATGCACAATCTACACTCAACAGAGCAATAATATCCCCTGCCACAGCGACTTGCATCTCTTCTCGCTTGTTGGCGTGCATTCTTACTAGGCGATTGATTTGCACTCGTTTCCCGGTACGCGAGTTGTATACAGTGTCACCCGGTTTCAGCGTTCCAGAGTAGATGCGGATGTATGTCAATTGCCCAAAGGATTCTACAGTTAGTTTGAATGCCAAAGCCACTAATGAATCATCAGGGTTAGGATAGATACTCACCGATTCTGCGGTTTTGACTAATTCCCTATCTATAGGTGATGGTAGATAAAGAGCGATCGCATCTAACAAGTTTTGCACACCCTTATTTTTGAATGCCGAACCCAGCAACACTGGAGTGAGTTCCAAGCTTAAAGTTGCTTTGCGGATAGTTTGCCAAATTAGTTCTTGAGAAACTTCCTCACCTTCTAGCAGCTGTTCGGTCATTGCTTCTGAAAACAGCGATAAAGCATCTAGCAGCTTTTCCCGTGCTTGTTGTGCTTCATCTACAAGCGCTGAGGGAATTGACTTTCTCACCCAATCTTCTCCGTTCTCACCTTGATAATAATGAGCCGTCATTTCCACAAGGTCAATCACCCCTTGAAAGTTATCTTCACTACCAATCGGATACTGTAGTAAGACAGCATTCAATTGCAACTTGTCTCGCATAGCTTGTACTACACGAAATGGGTCAGCACCAAGGCGATCCATCTTGTTGATGAATGCCAAACGCGGCACGCGATATCGCTTCATTTGCCGATCCACGGTGATGGATTGCGACTGCACACCCGCCACCGCACACAGCACCATTACAGAACCATCCAGCACCCGCAGAGAACGTTCTACTTCAATCGTGAAGTCTACGTGTCCTGGTGTGTCGATTAAGTTGATTTGGGTATCATGCCATTGGCAAGTTGTCGCCGCTGAGGTGATGGTGATACCATGTTCTTTTTCTAAGTCCATGAAGTCCATTGTTGCGCCCTTTCCGCCTCCGCGCACTTCCTCAATTGCGTGGATTCTGCCCGTGTAGAAGAGAATTCGCTCTGATAACGTAGTTTTACCAGAATCAATGTGAGCAGATATACCAATATTGCGGACGCGCGATCGGGGAATCATATAGACTTCCTTTTGATGAGTGATATGACAATCAGTCACCGCATGAGGGGTAACTATATCTATAATACTACATTATGTAATATAAAAATCGTAGTGGGCACTAAAGTGCCCAAATGAAGCGATAAATCGCTTACTACGAGCTATATAATTTACCTATGACAAGTAACCGTTTATATCACATTGGCTTTGGGCAAGATGATTTGGGTTCACAGCCTCCCAGTATCGCTTTATTATCTGGCGATCCGGAACGCGCTCGTTTAATTGCTGAAAGTTATTTGCAGGATGTGCGTTTGTTGTCGGAGAATCGCGGACTTAATAGTTATCTAGGATATTTGCCAAATAATCGCCCGATTTTATCTGCTACTAGTGGTATGGGTGCGCCTTCTTTGAGTATTGTGGTGAATGAGTTGGTGCAAGTAGGAATTCGGCAAATTATTCGCATTGGTACTTGCGGTTCAATTCAACCTTATATAACTGTCGGTAGTGTTGTAATTAGCAGTGCGGCGTTATGTCGGCAAGGTGCAGCGAATGATATTGCACCTGTGGAGTATCCCGCAGCAGCCGATCCGTTTCTCACGGTAGCGTTGGTTAATGCTGCACGCAAGTTAGAGATTTCGCATTACGTGGGGATTACGGCATCGGTGGATACTTTCTATGAAGGACAAGAACGCACTGATTCGGCGAATCCTTATTTAATGCGATCGCTTGATGGCATCACTGAAGAATATCGCCGTTTAAATGTCTTGAATTATGAAATGGAATGTGGTACGCTGTTCAAGATTGCGGGAGTATATCAATTTGCAGCTGCTGCTGTTTGTGGTGTAGTTGCCCAGCGTACCAAGAGTGAAAATGTGATTTTAGAACAGAAAGATACTGCCGTTAAGAATGCGATCGCTGTGGCAGTACATGCGGCAGAAACTTTTGTTTAGTAGGAATGAGCGCAAAATCATGAAAAAACGAACCGCCCTTCTCCCAAAGGGAGACGCTGCGCGAACGGGTTCGCCAGTCCCCCATCGTGACGGAAAACGGAGCCACTGCGGTGGACGGGTCTCCCGGCATAAAGCAAGTGGCGTCCAAGACGGGGGCTGGACTCACCAAGGGCACCAAGGACGCCAAGGAGTAAGAGTTTAAGAGAGTTTTTGCGTTCATTCCTGTTTAGGAAAATGCATCAGCCAGAAAATCAGGAAATTAGATAATTATTGAATAGGTGTTCTGGCAATCAATTGGTTGGCTATCTGTTGCGCTTGATTGATGGGAATAGCAAATCCTAATCCTTGAGCGCCTTGAATTATAGCAGTATTGATGCCGATGACTTGTCCTTGTTGGTTTAAGAGTGGTCCGCCGGAATTACCTGGGTTAATGGCAGCATCGGTCTGAATAAAGTTAACTCGCCTACCTGCTGCGGAAATTATACCACCGGAGCGACCTGTGCCGCTAATAATGCCGACTGTAACGGTGTTGTCTAAACCTAAGGGATTACCGATCGCGATCGCCCATTCTCCTGGTTTTAACTGATCGGAATTACCGATGCTGATAGCGGGTAAATTGTTAGCTTGGATTTTAACTACTGCGACGTCGGTTTGTCTATCTTGCCCCAAGACTCGACCGGTAAAGTTACGACCATCTTTTAAGGTAACTCTTACTGTGTCGGCTCCACCTAGAACGTGAGCGTTTGTCAGAATTAAACCGTTGGATCTAATGATGAAGCCGGAACCTGTTCCGCGTACCCGCCTTCCATAATTTGAATATCGACTTGCGATCGTTCTTGTTGAGTCTATCCGCACTACTGCTGAACCAGTTTTTTCGACAGCAGCGGCTATAAAGTTAGTATCTGTGTTGCTGATTGATGGCAATTGAGCGTAGACGCGGAGCGGTGAGGGGGTCGCAGTCTTGGCGGTTCCCGTCGATTGCGAACCCCCGAACCCGAAGGGCTTGTCGTCAGACATCGGCTGTTGAGATGGTACGGCGTTTGTGGGTACAATTTGTGCTGCGAATACTGCGGCTACTGCACCAAGAGAAACTAAAGACAAATTGCTGAGAGATTTTTTCAAAGATAAAGCAGACATTGCATTCCTAGTTTGAAGATGAATTTCAACACCAATAAAACTTACGCAAAAATTCTCTTAAACCCTTCTTTCTCTGTGAACTCTGCGTTCTCTGCGGTTCGTTGTTTTATAATTTTGCGCTCATTCCTGAAGACCTGCGTTTTTTTCCTCACTCACGAATCAGTTAGTTTTGAGCAATCGCTTGAGGATATCTAATCCTACTTGAGTGGTTTGATCGAGCAGTTTTGGATCTATTGTTTTATCGTTGGGTGTGTGGTAGTTTGGCTCTGAACCTCGATAGAAAAAGAGGACGGGTACATTTTTATCGGCAAAGGATGCATGATCGCTGCCTCTGATGGAGCCAAATGTTTTAATTTGGGGAAGGGAGGCTTGAGCTAATGCAGTTAATGATGATGTACCGCCAATACCAAGTTGGTTATTAACACCTACCATGTCGAAGTTCATCATGCCTTTTAAGTTTGAGAGAAATTGTGGTTGAGCGGCATTGACAAAAGCCCGCGAACCGTGTAAACCGTCTTCTTCACCATCGAAGGCAATGAACCAAATTTGACGCGCTTGAGGTGTGTTAGATAAATTACGAGCGATCGCCAACACAACCGCTGTCCCGGAAGCGTTATCATTTGCTCCTGGTGAACCTGCTACTGAGTCATAATGTCCGCCCAGTATCGCTTTCGGCTGAGTCACACCTGGTAGATGAGCGATGACGTTGCGTCCGGTAACAATTTGTCGTTTGGCATTGACATTTAGATTAACTTGTGTATTTGGGGTTCGGGCAATTAAGGGATTACCTTTTTCCGCTGAAAGCCCTAATACAGGAAGTTTTGCTTCACCACCGAGCGAACCACCATATAAATCACCCGGTTGATTGTTGACAATTATCAAACCAACTGCTCCGGCTGCGGCAGCATTTTCAGCTTTTTGAGAAAAGCGAATTTCACCGCGTTTGAGGATAGCGATCGCACCTTTAACATTGACTGCGGCAAAATCGGCGCTTCGTCCAACATTGGGAACTGCAACCAACGGTGCATTTAACTTGCCAGGAATTGAACCATTCAGCGCTTGCCCTTCAATTGTGACATTATCGACAATCAGGTTTGAACCTAAATCTACAAACTTTTGATATGTAAAAGTCTGAACTTCGGTGATGTAGCCGGCTTTGCGGTATTGATCGATTAGGTAGCTGCTAGCTTTCTCCATAACTGGTGTACCAGCAACTCGCGGTCCCAAATTGACCAAATTTTGCACATCTGCATAAGTGGAATTAGATTTAGCCTCAGAGGAAGTTGGAGCTTGAACAACTCCCTCAACGCGATTTGGTTGCATACAGGCTGTAGGCAGAGAAACCAAGACAGCCATTACCCCAGCCTGTAACCAAGAATTTGCTTGGTTTTTCTTCAATTGAGCAATCACTTTTTATACTTCAAGTTTGACGGGAGCGCTTTCTAAATTTTATTTGCCGCTTTTTGTTCTCACGGCTGCTATGTTGTATATTTTTTTTGTCAGCCTCGGCAGCGAGGAAAGTTGCTATAGTAGCCGCAGTCACCGCAGCGTGTACAAACCCATTTTTGAGCATTGCTGTTAGGAAGTTGCTAAGTTTTTACCCAATCAACCTAAGCTTTGTCTATATTGAGAAAATCACAGACTTCTCAGGTGTTCTTATTTCTTAGTGTGATGGCTAACTATGACAGAATAATGTCAAGGAATTGGGAATTGGGCATAGGTTTGGCTGTGCGTTGCGGTGAGACCAGCGCTGCGCTCCTGGTTTCCAAGAGTGCCGGCTCTGGCGAACCCGTTCGCGGAGCGTCTTTGAAGGAGAAGGGAGGTCACGAACGCTATCTGCACCTGCCGTCATTGGGCATTGGGAATTGGGCATTGGGCATTAAGCATTGAGTAAAACGTTATTTACATCCGGTAAGTATTTATGCATGATTGTGTGAGAGACTCTTTCCATGCCCATTGCCCTATGCCCGATGCCCTATGCCCCATTCCCCATTTGGTAATTCTATTTGAAATGTGGAACCTTGTCCAAACAAACTTTTTGCGGTGATTTGCCCTTTGTGCGCTTGTATAATTTGTTGAGCGATCGCTAATCCTAATCCAAAGCCACCAGTTTGACGCGCTCGTGCGGTATCCACACGGTAAAATCTTTCAAAGATATGCGGTAAATCTTCCTCCGGGATGCCGATTCCGCTGTCTTCTACTTGAATGATGGCTCGATGCGATTGTGTAAATAGCCGTATTTGAATACTACCAGATAAGGTATACTTAAAAGCGTTGGTGAGTAGATTGACGATCGCCTGTTTCAACAAGTCTGCATCAGCTTTCACGTTCACGGGTAATTCTGGTAGTTGAGCAGAGAAAGTCAGGTTTTGTGCAATTGCTTGTTCTTGGTAGTTATCTAAGAGCGATCGCACTAATTCAACCAAATCAATATTTTTTAACTTTGCAGCGTCTAGCGCTCCGTTATGACGAGAGAGAAACAGCAAATTACCAATCAGCACACTCATCGATTTGGCAATTTCCACAATATTTTCTAAGCGAAAACGCTGCTCCGCTTCATCAAATGGTGGCATTAATGCTACTTGAGCATTACTTAAAACCGCTGCCACAGGAGCGCGTAATTCATGGGATGCATCAGCCGTAAAACGTTGCAATTGCTCGTAAGCTCGACGGGTCGGTTGCATGGCAAGTCCCCCCAGAAACCAGCCTGTAATGCCAATTACACTTAAAGTTACTGGCACTCCCAGTGTCAAAAATAACCGCCATCGATTCAAACTCTTTTGCACAGAAGATACAGAAGTGGCAGTTTGCAAATAGCCAATTATCGCTTTATCTTGTATAACTGGCAACGTTAATTGCCGGAGCGATTCTTTTTTTGCAGTTGTTTGGATAGTTTGATAACCAGGAGCAACAGTTAATATTTTGTCGGCATTAGCATCAGTAAATTCTACTAATTGTTTGTTGGCATTGTACCACCGGATATATACAAGTTCGCTGTTGAGTGGCGATAGTTGATTGCTTAAAACAGAAATATACTTTTGTTTAACTTGTGCATTCTGTGCGATCGCTTTACTTTTGGCAAACAGCGCATCATCAAAAGCCTGAAGTTGCTCTTTAGCTGCTAGATAATAACCTACTCCAGCAAAAACGATGAGGATACTCCCCATTGAGAATGCGAACAAATTAGCCAGGTTACGACGACTGCGATTAAACATGGTCAAGAGTCAAGGGTCAAAAGTCAACAGTCAAAAGTTAAGAGTCAACAGTCAAGAGTCAACAGTCAAGAGTCAACGATCAATAGTTAAGAATTTTGGACTTTAGACTTTGGATTCTTGACTCTGGACTTTGGACTCCAAATTTATGACGCATCAGTTTTTTCCGGAACGTTCAAGCGGTATCCCATACCGTAAACTGTTTCTAACCAATCTTTTGCCCCAACTGTCTGCAAACGCTGTCGCAGTCTGCGTACTAATGTTGTTACAGCGTTGCTTTCAGGTTCTGTTCCCCATCCCCACAGTGATTGTTCAATTTGAGTGTGAGATAAAACTTGACGTGGGTGACGCATCATGTATTCCATAAGTTGAAATTCTCGACCAGAAAGTTGAGCAGTTACTTGATGGCGTTGTATAGTTAGGTTGGTTAGGTCAAGATGTAAAGACGCCAAACTAAGTGTATCTCCAATCCATTGTGGCGATCGCCTGCCTAATGCTCGCACTCTTGCTAAAAGTTCAATAATATCAATCGGTTTCACTAAATAATCGTCTGCACCAGCATCCAAACCAATAACTTTATCTGAAGTGGTATCTTTAGCAGTCAACATCAAAACTGGGGCAGTTTTTCCCATTCGTCGATATTCTTGACAAAGCTTAATTCCGCTGACTTGAGGCAGCATCCAATCTAAAATTAACAAATCATAATCTTTTTGAGATATCAACCACTGAGCGGTTTCTCCATCTTCAATTGCATCAACAATGTGTCCTGCTTTAATCAGCGCAGCACGCAATGGTTCTAATTGAGCTGGATCGTCTTCTACCAGTAAAATTAACATATTAAATACATGTATTATATTTTTCTTCCCCCCTTTTGTACAGACGCGATGTTCCTAGCGTCTCTACTCCCCACTTTCTTTATGCTACAAGCTAGATGGTTTCAAATATTGCGTGCTTTAGGATTGGAGTTTTGGCTTCTTTTACCTTTGTTGGGACTTGCTTTTTGGGCAGCAAGTGGATTTGTTACGGATAAATTGTTGAATCGTTCTTTGAGTACGGATAAATATTTGCGGGCTGATATTCAATTAGCAAAAAAAGCTCCGAAAACTACATTATCAATTAAGGCAGAAATTAACAAGCTTAAAGGTTTTTCTACGGTGACAGTTAAAACGGCAAACTCAAATTTAAAAGAGTTAAAATTTGAGTTTGCATTTACAGAGTTAAGTCAGGTAGAAATGGCAATCAGTCAAGAGTTAGGATTGTCTGGTGAGGATGTGAGAAGGTTGGTACGCTACGAAATTATTGAGAAAAAGATGTAGTAAGCACTTCAGTGCTTAAGATATATAAGCACTTCAGTGCTTACTACGAAAAAAATTCAATGAATTGGTTGATTGCGGTTTCTTAAAAAGCCTCCACTACGTTTTGCTAAAACTGTTTGAATTTCGGCGATGATTGATAAAGCTATTTCTTCGGGGGTATCTGCTCCTGTATCGATGCCAATTGGCGCGTATAATCTTTGTAGTTGGTCTTGGCTATAAGTTATTTTTTCGGCTGATAAATCTTGAAGTAGTTTTTCTGTGCGCTGTTTGGGTCCTAAAATACCGATATAACGTGCGGGTGATGGTAAAAGCGTTTTCAGAATTTCTAAATCGTCGAGATAATTGTGTGTCATGACTACAGCGATCGCGTTTTCATCTATAGCTATTTCTTTGTGGACTATTTCCCGACGGGTGAGAATCACTTTGTCTGCGATCGCTAATCGTTCTGTTGTTGCTGAATGCGATCGGCAATCAACTACTGTAACATCCCACCCCAATGCTTTGGCAAAGTTAACTACAGGCACAGCGTCACGTCCTGCACCATATATAATTAGTGGTGTTGCTGGTTGGATGACTTCGATTAACACTTCTATGCTGCCTGATAATTGGTACTTCTGGACTGTTGAAAGTTGATTGTCCAAAGCAGCTTGAGCGTCTTTAATAAGAAGTTTTGTTAAGTTTGCTTGTTCAATATCAGTTATTACACTACTATCATAATTAAGAATTAGGCGCGAGCCGACTTTGACATTCAGCGCATCCTCTACACTGAAGACGGTAGCGATAACGCCGCGCTGTTGATTATTTAAGCACTGAGCAATAAATGCGATCGCATTAACTTTCCTTTCCACGTCCAAGCGTTCGATAAGTACTTGCACAACGCCGTTGCAGCCCAGCCCAAATCCCCAGACGATATCTTCATCAGCAGTGTTATCGTAAGTGACTACAATCGGTTCACCTAAATTCATAGAAAGGCGAGTATGTTGAAAGACATCATTTTCTAGACAACCACCGCTAATTGCGCCAATTATTTTTCCGGTATTTGTCATCAACATTTTCGCACCCGGACGGCGATACGTTGAACCAAAGGTGTTGACTACAGTCGCCAAGTATGAAGTTTCACCGCTTTTTTGGCTGTCGTCGAAGGCTTTGAGAATTGCTTGTAACTCGTTCATACTGAGTTTTGCTCAAATATGTAATTTGTTTGTAGGGTTGTTGGCTATTAACGAAGCTTTAATACTCATTAATAACGAATTGTACTCATACTTTATAATGGAACCAGTTGTAACGTAAAAGTGCGATTGAAAAACGTATAAATAAGAGTTTGAGAGACTTTTTGCGTAAGTTTTAACAAATAAGCATTAAACAGTCAATTATTCACCTTAGCAGAATTATCTGCCGGATAAGTCAGACTCCAGTTATATTTATCATGAAGTTGGAAATACTTTCCTTGAAAAATTAATCGCAAAGCCAGCCGAGTTCTAATGTAATCTCTAATTAGATGCGTTCCCGGTTCTGCAAGGATGTCATCATAGTATTGACTATTGCCAAAAGGCTTTTCGCAGAAACTGCCAACATGTTTAACCGTTAAAATAAAGAATGGCGATTCCTTGTATTTATCTGGAACCATAAATATGGCGTATACGTGGTGTTCGCCAAGCCACGGTTCAACAATGACTTTGCTAGCATATACTTGGAATTTTTGCCTTTTTGATGTCAGAAAAGGTTCTGCATTACAAGCAGTATCATTTAGAGGCATCCACAGTGTAATAAACGAGAGCGAAAGTAGAAAAATTATAATATAAGTAACGAGGCGACGCATAAACAGCAAGAGAAAGTATTTGTGTTCACATTCAAAATAAAAGTTAGCGATCGCCTATATTCAACTTATATCATGGGAGCGCAAATCACACATATTGTAGAGACATTCCTCAGGAACGTCTCTAATAACGTTTTACTTCTCGGTGTTTTTATTACTCAATTACAAAAATCCTCTTTTCTATCCACACAATACCGAAGCAAGGTGGACAGGACGAGATAAATAAGGGCAATGTCCCCCAGGTAATTCTATCGCATCAACTCCCAAGCGCTTGCGTGCAGCATAACGCGACCATGCAGGGGAAATTGTCCGGTCATCGGTGCATACAATATACGCGCACTCCACATCAGGGAAAGCTTGTAGAGGATTGACCTCAAAAGCATGTGCCATTGATTTGTGCTGACGCATTTTCGAGACTGCCCAACGTGCTACCTCTGGTTGACAATCAGGAAAGAGGACTTCTATTGCTACTGCTTCGCTTTCTAAAGGATTTTTCCCAATCCAAGCTGGAACGAACATATCAGGTTCATCACGGAACTTTTCTAATTTACTCTCTTCTGGCTGATTGTAGCCTGCTGCCTTCAGCATATCAGGTACGTCTTCATAAAACTGGTCGAGCGTACTAGTACCTGGGTATGGAATCAGGGCAGCGAGAAACACAAGCTTACGCACAGGACGCTGAAGAGCGACAATGGGGATAACAGTACCAGCCATTGAATGACCAACTAAGATGATATCGTCTTCGTCTTTGGGAAGCGATCGCAGCACTGCATCAGCAAAGTCAGACAAACCAGCAGATGGATCTTCAATTGGCAAATCCATCGCGACTGCTTTGTGTCCCCGCGCTTCCAGTTCGGGAATTAGCATATCCCAACACCACGCACCTTGACAAGCGCCGTGAACTAAACAAAAAATACTCATAATGATTTTGGATTTTGGAGCTACTAGTATGGACGCGTTTCCCGACTTGTGCGATGTGGCATGATTTTGGAGCCACTCGCGTTATGAAAATTATTGTGTAACTTTAATTTCATAAATGTTCCAAAATTTGTGAGCAAGGGGAACGTATTTAGCGGAGTATTTGATGGGTTGAAAGCGATCGCGCACTGCTAACATTTCCAAGCGGTTAATCAAGTAAATACACGGTAAATATTCCTGAGCTAGCTGTTGAGTTTTAGCATAGATTGCTTTCCGCTTTGTATCATCAAATTCTAAGGCAGCTTGACGGTAGAGCCTGCCAATTTCTGCTTGCCAATCAGCCACCTGCCAACCTTGTACTAACTTTGGTCTGGCTTGAGGTTTAAAATTAAATAGACTGCTTTCGGGAGTCCACAAAGCTGCTAAATCGTTCGGTTCTAAACTGCTGAGTAAAGCTCCCAAAGAAGTTTCCCAATCTTGGGAGTTAAGAAGCTTGTCAGCTAAAGTATTATTTGCCATTGTGACAAAATCAACTTGAATACCGATTTTACGCAAGTCTTGTTTAATTTGCGCTCCCATTGACTCTAATGTTTTATTTTCCGCACTGGTGATTAACGTGAAGCGAACGTGGTTGCCCTTAGCATCAAGTAGCTGATTTTTATCGTTGTACTTAAATCCAGCTTTTAGCAGCAATTCCTTCGCTTTTTGTGGATTGTAATCGTAGACTTTTAACCCTTTGCTAGGTGAAAGATAATAGGAACTTTGCCTGAGAATTGGAGAATATTCTAGTTTGCCCAAACCCTGAAACGTGTTATTAAGCATTGTTTGACGATCAATAGCATAAGCTACAGCCTGTCGAAATTCCACGGTATTAAACCAACGTGACTTGATAGGATCGACCAGGGGTTTTCCGTCTCTTATCGCTTTGTTTAAATTAAAGGCAAAAAACTCTGGTCGAAAACTAGGCTCACTATAGATTTTGTAATTTCCTTGCTTTTCTTGTTGCTTCAGTAAAGAAAAGTATTGTGGTTCTACCTCTACAACATCCAACCCGCCAGAACGAAATTGCAGCAAGGAAGTATCGGTCGATCCGACAATTTGCCAAACAATACGTTCAATATAAGGCTGCTCATTGCCTTGTGCATCTTTGCGCCAGTAGTGGGGGTTGCGCCGAAATACCAAACGCTGCCCAATATCGTAACGCTCTAGTATATAAGGACCGTTGACAATCAGTTGAGTAGGAGAAGTATCGGTGCCCCACTTTGTCAGAAACATCGGCTTGCCCTGTTTGTCTTTAGTTTTCACTGATGCTTCTAAAGCATGGGCTGGCAAAACTTCAGCAGTTGTCAAACCCAAAAAAGGGACATAGGGTTCCGGTAAAATAAACTCAACTTGATGCTCATCTAATTTTCGGACCTTGGGCAATTCCCCACGTATCCCAATCTGAAAAACTGTAGCAATTAGGGAAATCTCGTTGTTAAAGTAAACATTGTTGTAGGTAAACACCACATCATCAGCTGTTAAAGGCTTGCCATCAGACCATTTCAAGCCAGAACGCAAGTAAAAAACAATCCGTAATTTGTCATCAGAAATTTTCCAGGATTCTGCTAGGGCTGGTTCGATACCAGTTACTGGATTTTCTCTGACTAACCCTTCATAAGTCAATCCAAAAATATTAACTCCAGTTTGATTAAGGGCAGCATTAAAAGTTTGGGGTTCACCAACTATACTAGTTATTAATTGATTGGTTGGAGTGGATGGTCTTTGCAAGTGAATTTGGTTGCAGGCGAAAACTATAAGTGCTGTTGTCACTAGAATTACTAGTAACCAAAAACGCCAAATTGCCGCAAAGATTGTAGAGAAAAGACTCATAGTAGCTTTGCCAAAATTGCATCTTCAGTCGCATAGTCTAGCAACCAAGGTGCGGCAAATTTGTCGGGTTCTTGGGGTGGATGACTGCGCTGCCAATCAATGGTTCGCTGTAGCGCTTCTTCTGGGGATATAATTTCGCTGTATCCCAACTCTTGGCGGATGCGTGTTGAGTCTATAAACCAGTCTTGCTTTGTGTTGACTGGCAATTTCCACTCTGGTGGTAATTTTTCTGGCGGTACAGTAACGACTTTGCCCTCCCATCTTACTACTTCGCCAACTTTGGTAATGCGTTCTGCTTCGGAAAGGACTTGTGTATCAGCAACGTGATATATGCGATCGCTTGCTCGTTCATTGGTGACTGCTAAGGCGATCGCATACCCCACATTCTCCACATATCCATAAGAACCACGCCACCCAGCAAGACTCTCCTCCAAGACAATCCCCTGGCGATTCTCATCCATCCGTTGCAAGTAGGGAAACAAACGATTTAGCGGGTCATTTTCACCATAGACCATTGGCAATCGTACAATTGTCCCAGGTAAATCGGGGTCTGACATCACCACTTTTTCCACCAGAATTTTTTCGTAATCATCATCTATGCCCTCAAGAGGCTTTTCAGATTTATTTCTATAAGGATAAAGTGAGGAGCGCAGAGGCGAATCTTCAGTAATTGGGAGGGGAATAACATCAGATTCTCTGCCTAAAATTACCCCATAGGCACGATACACATCCATGCTGCTGATAGCGACGATACGCTGAGTAATACCCTTAAACGTTTTCATCAGCATCAGCGCATCATTTTCAGTATAGGGAAACATATCCAACACTACTTGCGGCGAAATCTCTGCAAACTTGCTTTTGAAGTCAGTAATGTGAGTGCGATCGCCTAAAATTTCCTGCACATTTAGAGGTAATTCAACTGTAGTTTTTCCTCGATGAAATACAGTCACTTCATGACCCATTTTACTGAGTTGACGCACTACAGAAGGACCAATAAATTTAGTGCCACCAATCACTAATATTTTCATTTCTTACATCCTTTTTAGTAACCGCTACCCTGCGGGAAAGCTTCTCTTCTCCTTCGCTTCTCTGCGGGAGGCTCCGCCAACGCCAAGGGCGAACGAGACCAAGGCGAACGCTAACAGCGCTCATAACTACCTAAGTTTTATTAATAATCCTGTCAATTAAACCGTAACTTTTTGCTTCTTCCGCACTCATAAAAAAGTCACGTTCCGAATCACTATCAATTCGTTCTTTCGATTGACCAGTATTTGCCGCCAGTATCCGATTAATTGATTCTCTCAGATACACAATTTCTTTTGCTGCCGCCTCAATATCAGTCGCTTTTCCTTCACTGCTTCCTGATAATTGACGAATCGTAATTCTCGCATTTGGCAAAGCTAATCTTTTGCCCTTTGTTCCTGACGAAAGCAAGAATGCTCCCATTGCAGAAGCATTACCAATACAAACCGTACATACATCTGTACGAATTTGGCTCATCGTATCATAAACAGCCATTGCCGCCGTTATTGAACCTCCAGAACTGTTGATATATAAAGTGATATCTTTCTCTGGATCTTCATGGTCTAAAAACAACATTTGTGCGACTATTAGGTTAGCTGTTTCCTCTATAAGTTCGCCTTTAACAAAGATAATTCGCTCTGCCAGCAAACGCGAATAAATATCAAATCTGCTTTCTTTATCTTTTGTCGAAATTACAGTTGCTAAACCAATTTGATAAGGAAGATTCATGTTTACTAACTCCAAAAAATAGAAAATTTACAACTTCTCAAAAACTCCCATTTCACCAAGACGAATTGTGATGATTTCTACATCTGTAATTGCTCTGTGGGGACCATTCTTAGCATTAGCAGGTGTAAACCAGAATGTTCCTGTTTTACATTCACGTCCATCCGTCTCGATGGTTCCTTGAAGCACATAGACATATTCATCGCAGGGATGCTGGTGAACTGGAATGATAGTACCCGCACTCATGCGAAGCCGATGAATAGAACCTTGCGGAACTGGTTCAGCTAGTGGCAGAATTTGTGTCCCTGGAAATTGCTGCATATCAAGCCAATGTAAAGTTTCAGTGTCAAGAAAACTCTGTTGAGTCATGTTTAATTTTTTGATTTATTCAAAGTTGGTGGTAAGGGTTTAATGTGTGTTTTAAGCACTGAAGTGCTTACTACGATTTTTTTAATATTTCTGGTAGGATTTCGTTGAGTTTGTAATTCCAACCATTGTTAAAAAAGGAATTGAGAATTATGCTATTTAATACCTCATATCTCCCAACAGGTATTGACTGAGATAAGTGAGTGCGAACGCTAGGCGCTAATAGTGTCTGAGTTACAGTATTTGACTCGTACATAAATTGATGCCAAGTTTCCGCAGAATGCTGTGGCTGATCTAATTTGATAGCTTCATGCTGCAATACTTGATGTTTGAGTTGCAGTCGAGTTCCACCATCAACAGGTGTTAGCGTCCAAGTAACAATTGATGGCTGATGCATTAATTTGTCTTGCCAAGTATAAGAAAGTCGTTTTGGTTCATCAAGTTCAATTACTTCGCAATCAATGCTTCCGTCTATTCCTGGTAGTGTCGAATGCTGAAATTTAAATTTGTGTCCGATACGTGGCTGAAAGTCGTTTTCCATCAGCCATGCTGCTAGCGCTTGACTGTTAGTAATTACTTGCCAAACTCGTTGCGGGGGATAAGCGTAGAAAACTTCCATATTCAATCCAATCATGATTCCTCCTCCAGATAGGTGCCAAGGGCATTGAGTTTTTCCTGCCAAAATTGCTCGTAATGGGCAATCCAATCAGATACCTGTTTTAAAGGTTCCGGATTGAGTCGATACAAACGCTGTCGTCCTGCTTTCCGCATTTGGACTAAGCCAGCTTCACAAAGTATCTGCAAGTGCTGAGATATGGCTGGTAAACTCATGGCAAATGGTTCAGCCAACTGTTTGACAGGTTGCTCACCGCTACGCAATTGATCTAATAACGCTCGTCGTGTCGGATCGGCGATCGCCATAAATATATCCGCACTGGCAGCATGTCTACTCATACCGATTTGGAATTACCGTGTACCAAGCTTCCAGGTGTTTTCTTCCTTATTTAAGTATTCGCTTAAATATATATTAATTAAGCATTCGCTTAAATGTCAATCGCGCTAGGGAAAAATTTAACGTTTTCACAAGAGACGTGCCGGCGGTTCGTAGAGACGTTCCGCCGGTTCGTAGAGACGTTCCGCCGGTTCGTAGAGACGTTCCGCCGGTTCGTAGAGACGTTCCGCCGGTTCGTAGAGACGTTCCGCCGGAACGTCTCTACTAAAGTTATATTTAATCTTTTGCCATTCAAGATGACAAACCCCACTATTGGCATCATCATCCTTGCAGCGGGTGCATCAACGCGCATGGGCAAACCAAAACAATTGTTACCGTATCAGGGTCGCAGCTTGCTTCGTCATATAACAGAAGTAGCGATCGCCTCCAAAAACCAACCGGTCATCGTCGTACTTGGGGCAAATGCCGAAATCATAAAACCGGAGATTTGTCAACTACCCGTGCAGATTGTAGAAAATCTTCAATGGGCTTCGGGGATGGGTTCTTCAATTCAAGCTGGTGTAAATGCTTTGGGGCAAAATGTAGAAGCAGTAGCGATCGCACTTTGCGATCAGCCTTTTGTTTCCGTGCAAGTTATCAATCAACTAGTAGAAGCATATCGTTTGACGAATAAAGCGATCGTTGCTTGCGAGTATGCAGGTACATTAGGCGTACCAGCTTTATTTCACCATACTTTTTTCTCAAAACTGACGAACCTTAAACAAGGGGAAGGCGCCAAGCAGATAATAAAGAAATATATTAACGAAGTTACTTCTATTCCTTTCTTGCAAGGGCGTATTGATATTGATACGCCCGATGATTACGAGCAATTACAAATAATGTAGGACTTACGCATCTTACTAAACCCAAAGTTGGGGAAACTACGCATCTATCTGTGGCATCATCTTCACGACTAACAGTCTGCCAAGCATCCGGGAGCATCTCATACAAAAAAGATACTAGACTATATTGGAGAATGCAGTTTATTTCTCGTTCCCACTCCTGGAGTCAACGGAACGCCAGCAACGAGTGTAAGTAGGAGATGTTCATTTATGCCGAGAAAGACCGCACAGGACAAACAAGCGTATCGAACCGAGGTGATTCGACGTATTAACGCAGCGATGCCCTCAGTAATGCAGGAATATGCCTCAATTAATTGGGCAGAGGAACTCAAAGGCTACCGTACCGACCATGAATATTACCCTGACTACATCCACGCTCCCATTCATGGGGTAACTGATGGCTACACTAACCCTCAGTCGTGTTTAGCCTGGGATGCTGCTATGGATGTTATTATTCCCCTCAGCCACAATGTTAGTTGCCTTTCTTTGCGCGAGAAAATGGCTGAACTAATTCCTCAAGACACTCAAATTGATACGGTGCTAGAGCTTGGTGCAGGTACGGCTGAAGGAGCGCTGGCTCTGGCACGGCGGTTTCCACAGGCTACTTTTCGCATTACTGATGTTTCGCCTTACATGCTGGCGATCGCTCAACACAAGTTTAACAAGGCTGGATTTGGTGAGCGGGCTAAGTTCGAGCAGGTGGACGCCCGTCACACTGGCTACCCTGACAACTCCTTCGATCTTGTCACGTCATCACTACTCTTTCACGAGACGCCTAAAGAGTGGACACCTAAGATTCTTAAGGAGATGTACCGGATTACCAAACCCGGAGGTTGGGTACTATACGCTGACACCTTTCGTGGTGAATACGCCCTGAGCGCTTATATTGAAGAACCGTGGTTGGATGACTTTATCCATTTCAACTTCGAGTACGAGTTTGCGAAAGCAGGTTTTACAGAACTCAGTTACATTCCCTATGCTGCGGGTTTGTGGTATATGGTTGGTCGCAAGCTAGAAACGTGAGGACAAAACAATGACAACACTTGATAATCTTGGAGTCAACAAATCATCTGATACTCAATATCCGATTGATGATTTGTTATCAGCACGCTGGAGTCCTCTAGCTTTCTCAGAAAAATCGGTTGAACCAGAAAAATTACGCAGTGTGTTAGAAGCAGCACGATGGGCGGCTTCTTCTTACAACGAGCAACCGTGGAGTTTTATCGTTGCAACTAAAGACAACCCGGCTGAATTTGACCGTTTACTGAGCTGTTTAGCAGAAGGTAATCAAGAGTGGGCAAAGACTGCCCCAGTATTAATGCTATCAGTGGCGAAGCTACAGTTTGAGCGCAACGGCGTGGAAAATCGACACGCTTTTCATGATGTTGGGGCAGCAGCAGCTCAACTAGCGATGCAAGCAACGGCATTGGGGTTATTTATTCACCAAATGGCGGGATTTGATGTTCCTTTATCGCGCTCAGTGTACAGCATTCCTGAGGGTTATGAGCCAGTGGCAGCGATCGCACTGGGTTATATAGGAGATCCGCAAATACTATCTGAAAAGCTGTTGCAACGAACCTTAGCCCCGCGCACCCGTAAGCCGTTAGAAAATTTTGTTTTCTCCGGAAGATGGAACGAGACTTCAGCAGTGGTTACTCCTCAATGAATTGGAGACGGGCAAATATAAGGTAGGGACACAGCGAAGTTTAGGGCGTTGCTGATTTTAAATATGAGAACAGTTCTTCTCATAACTCGTTTGGCATTTGGTGAGAAGCATTGCGAT
The DNA here is from genome assembly GCF_000817785.2 of Hassallia byssoidea VB512170. Classification (GTDB taxonomy): domain Bacteria; phylum Cyanobacteriota; class Cyanobacteriia; order Cyanobacteriales; family Nostocaceae; genus Hassallia; species Hassallia carrinoi. The sequence goes on from NZ_JTCM02000053.1 coordinate 24,357, forward strand.
CGTAACGTCCATTACACGAAATGGCTCAAACGTGTAACTTGATACGGTCGGTGTGCAACGGGATTGTTCTGCCGCTGTCATTACTGAGTAACTTTACATCGCATTGCAACTCAACGAAGAAAACTGATTGTTCCGCTGCAACACGGTTGTTAGGGTATGTCTCGGAATTGACTACACAATAATTTAATCCCCTAAGTATTGCAGTATAAGCGATTGCTTCATTGTTATTGTCGAGGGTAAACCACACAACTGTATAAATTTCTTCAGTAGACTCTTTACTGCTCTTGATTACAAAGAAAGGCAGGAGGCAGAGGGCAGCTATGCTGGAGGTTAGAAATATTAATTAAAACTTACTTTGTGAGTCTAAAGCTCAGTTTAAAGAAAGAATTATACCACCCTTGTAGGCGCTCTTGTATAAAGCGTCCAAGATCAATCTCACGTTTTTAAACGTGGGTTCCTCCTGCCTTCGACCTCAAGCCGGACTGCCTCCTGAATTATTGTTTGCTAAAGTAGAGTTTTCGCACCCTGTCATTACAACGATATAGACCGACAACTCGACCTTCTTGATCTCGCACAAATTCAAACTTATCTGCATATGTGTCCGCATATATAGGATATATAACAAAGAGGTTTTGCCCAGCAACTCTGAGATGGGACGGTGAACAACCTTTGCTCTTAAAATACAATCTATTGCTTGCTAAAGTTATTTGAAATTCCGACTCTAATTCAGCAGAATAATAAGTACCAAGATAATCTGTTAATAGCTCTTTTGGAGAATCTAACATTTTTTCAAGAGTAGATATTTTAATATTATTGCCGATATCTACTTTGACTATTATTTGATTCAAATATTCAGAAAACTCAATGTCATAATTTATCTCATTATCGACAGATTGAAAATGATTGGTGTCAATCGGAACAAGTTGAAAACGCATCCATGCTAATTTAGCCATTAATTTTTCATCTTTTATCTCTAATTCCCATATGCTTCCAGTTGTGGAGTTATAATAAAGTCCGGTTTTGTTCTGTAGTTCCACTACGGGTAAATTAATAGAGCTTATAGAACGCGAAATAGGTTTAACAATATCTTCAATATAATCATTCTCTAAATAGATATCAGCAATTTGAAAAGCTAATTTAGTTGGGTTAATCGTATTTAGATTAGCCAAACAGATAACAGAAAATTGACGGTCAGGAAATCGAATAAAGTCACTCCGATAACCGGTCCAAGCGCCTCCGTGCCTAATTGTTTTCAAGCCGCCGCGACTGCCAATATATAAGCCAAATGAACCTGACAAAACTTTGCTATTGTTGAGTGTGCATGGAGTAGTGACCTCTTCAATTAAATCTTGTTCGTAGCCACCTAAGATATTGTGGTAGAAGTTCCGATCCCAAAGTAGTAAATCTTCGATTGTTGTGTAAAGCTGTCCGTCTCCACAAAAATCGTGAAAAGACATATCGATCTGGAAACCACCTCCATCTTTTGGAGCGTATCCAATGGCTCTATTTTTCACGATTTCTTTGAAGTTGTCGTGAAAATGCGTGTTTTTCATTCCTAGTGGGACAAAAATCTGTTCTTGAGCGAATACACGTAAAGATTTGCCAGAGACACGCCTCACAATTTCTGCTAATAAGATGTAGCCAGAATTGCAATATAGTTGCTCGGTTCCAGGATCGAAATTTAAGCTTTGCTGTCGAGCAATTAAAGCAATAATTTCTTCATTTAAATACTTGTTTTCAAACATCATTCCAGCAAAGAACATTAGCATCGAATAGTCGCGCAAACCACTGGTATGAGCGATCAAATTACGAATAGTAATAGGCTGACTATATTGAGGAATTTCTGGAATATATTTTTGCAGATCATCATCTAAGTCAAGAAACTTTTGTCTGGCTAGTAAAACGATACACATCGCTGTAAATTGCTTGGAGTTAGAAGCGATATCAAAGACAGAATTAACAGATATAGGAATGTTATATTCCAAATTAGCCATACCATAACCGCGATGGTAGATTATCTCCTCATTCTGAATAACAGCAATAGCACATCCAGGGGAATCAGGTTTATCCCACTGGATGAATAATTCATCAACTTTGGCAATGATTGACATTATTTCTTTACTTGTGACATATTTCCATCTGCCCAGTTTAGCGAATTCTCAACGTGGACATATAACCCTTAAACTACTGCTAAAACCTGTAGCCCGATCAGTCCCTACGTGGGATTGAAACAAGGACACCGTATTTCCTCGCGCAGCGCCTCTCGAAATACATTTTCTTCCTTAGTAGGCTTTATACCCACAAGTGCATTTTTAACCCTGTTTTGTCACTCTGGGAAAATAAAAATAAGAGCAAAATTTTCAACTGTAGATAGAACGGGCATTTGAGCGTTTATTTTCTAACACAATGGCTGAAATCAAGGTTTTTGATAAAAGTCTTATGCTGTAAGCATTCCAGATTATTCTCCCCCGAAAGTGATAAAAGAGGGTTAATTGATACTTATTACCTTCTGCCTTCTGCCCACCTACGGAAGCCGCTGTGCGTCTACGACCCTCTACCTTTGTTTGTAAATTTTATAGTTGGCTTATCGTTTTGGCTCGTGATTCATGCAGCATTCTACGTTAGGGCATTAAGGTGGAATATTTGAAGCTTCTAAATTTCAGAGAATTTAAGGAATGTCAAAACGTGCGATCGCCTAACAACACAGTAGTAGCATTCACCACAATTTGCGCCGAACCTGTGAAAAACGATCGCTCGATTGTTTTCGGTGTATCGCTAGCTTGGTGGTAATGCGGAGTACGTAAATTTGCGGTATCTGTCACCAACACTGCACCCACTCCCTGAAACCAAAATGGTGCATGATCGCTGCGTAGCGTGTCCGGTGTCAGCAAACCTTTCAGGGGAATCGCCAGCTTTAGCAATGGTGGCATTTCTACATCCCCCTTTTTTATAGGAGTTGGTGGTAACTGTGAGTTTTGAAAAGCATTAAGTAAAGGCAAATGTTCTGCATCGCCGATCGCTGCCAAAAAATCGCCTTTGTCGCTGGGTGGGGTGACAGGTAAAGTCGGTGGATACTGCTGACATCCAACTGTGTAGCAAGCATAACCCACCATATCCATAACGATCGCACCCCGCAGATTTGCCAAGTGTGTCACGTTTGTGACAAAAGCCTTACTACCCAAAAGTCCCTCTTCTTCCTTATCAAACAATGCTAGCTGCAATGTTTTGGGAGTGGGACGAGAACCGAGAAGTCGGGCAACTTCCAGCACTACAGCCACACCACTAGCGTTGTCATCAGCACCAGGAGAGATGGCAACGGTATCGTAATGTGCTGCGACGATAATTGCTCCTGCTGTTTTGTCAGTTCCTTGACGTTCAGCAAAGATATTCACACCTGAAGAGAATTTTTCTAAGGTTGGTTTCCAGCCTAACTTTTTCAATTCCGATGTAATGTAAGTGCGAGAGCGCGATCGCTCTACATCTGTGAAGCGCTTAAAATTTAACTTTTGAACGTGAGCAAATAACAAAGAAGCAGATACTTGGGGAGCGATCGTCACCTGCTTTGATGGCTTTTGGGATGTTTCCACTTGCGTGGTTGCAACAACAGGTGTCTCTTCCCTAGGATGAAAAAACACACCAATACTCATGACTACAACTGCCACCAGCACCACCAACATCAGCCAAATCCATTTTTTCATAAAATCTCTTCCTTATCCCCTTGTCTTTTGACATAGGATAGCGTAGCGGTAATTCATGAATTACCGCTACTTACGACAATTGCGCTCATTCCCAAGCAAGTTTGACGCCTCGTCTTTTGACAAGCGATTAAGTATTGTTAAAGGTTAATTCTTAATTGCCTCACTAACAACGCTCCTACTATCAACGCTCCCACCAACCACTATCAACCAACCACTATCAACCAACCACTATCAACCAACCACTATCAACTAACAACTATCAACCAACTACTAACCACCAACCACCATCAACCAACCACTATCAACTAACAACTATCAACCAACTACTAACCACCAACCACCATCAAAATGCTAGATTTGCTGCTCATTGTCGTTTTAGGATTCCTGGGGAGTTTTGGTCATTGCGTCGGGATGTGCGGTCCTTTATCGGTGGCATTTTCCCTATCTAATAAACAAGAAACTCTCAATTGGCGACAGCAATTAAAATTTCATACATTGCTTAACTTGGGGCGGATGTTGAGTTATGCCTTAGTTGGTGCGGGCATTGGGGCGTTGGGTTCGGTGTTGCTCGCTAGTGGAAAATTTGCAGGAGTGGGTAGCGATTTACGCCGATGGATGGCGATTATCACGGGTTTGATGCTGATATGGTTTGGGTTAAGACAAATAAAACCCGACTTATTGCCGCGTATACCGATGTTACATCCTTTGTTGCAAGGGAAATTACGCGATCGCCTAAATAAAGCAATGGTCAAACTTTCTTTAAAATCAACATGGTGGACACCAGCACTTTTAGGCATGACATGGGGTTTGATGCCTTGTGGTTTTTTGTATGCTGCCCAAATTAAAGCTGCGGAAACTGGTAATTTGTGGATGGGGGCAGCAACTATGCTGGCTTTTGGTTTGGGAACTTTACCCATGATGTTAGGTGTAGGTGTGTCTGCATCTTTGGTAAGTCAAGACAAACGCAGTCAGCTATTTCGCTTAGGTGGTTGGGTTACTCTCTTTATTGGTGCTATTACTCTGTTGCGGACTGGCAACACAATGGTAGACTACACCGGACACGCTGCCTTGATATGCTTGATAATGGCATTAATTGCCCGTCCGATTAGCAGCTTCTGGGCTTCCCCCATGCGTTACCGTCGTGCTTTGGGAGTGGGGGCTTTTGTTCTGTCTTTTGCTCACACTGTCCACATGATAGAACACACACTCCAATGGAATTTTTATTCTTTCTTATTTTTGCCACCTGATTTTCAGTGGGGTATAGCTATAGGTGCTGTAGCACTGATATTGATGACTCCCGCAGCTTTGACAAGTTTTGATTCTTTGCAAAAGTCCTTAGGCAAGCGTTGGCGACAAATTCATTTATTAAGCTTACCAGCTTTGCTTTTTAGTGGCATTCATACTGTGCTAATTGGTTCCCATTACCTCGGCTCTTTACAATTAACTTGGGCAAATAAATTAGCAACAGTGCTTGTAGGAATTGTCACTTTCGGTGTATTGCTGTTGCGTTTTAGAAACCCACCATCAAAAATTCAAAATTCCAATTCCAAATTGAAAATTCGCTCATGATGCCTACGACACCCCAACCAAGGCGTGGTAAATCATATCCTTTCCCAGGTTTAGCCTTGCTCTTGTTGCTCTTGTTCCCAGGTTCAACCTCGCTCTTGTTCCCAGGTTCAACCTGGGAACAGTTTACAAGAGGCTCTGCCTCCCAAAACGTGAGGCAGAGCCTCATTAAAGGCATTCCCTGGCAGAGCCAGGGAACGAGTAAGTGTGTAATATTACTGATTGGCTTAGTATTATCACTTACGAATATTTCTGTAGCCTCTGCCCATAACGTCAAAACAGCGGCAGATGTTGGCGGTACGCTCCACATTCAACCAAACGATAATCCCCGTGCTGGAGAACCTTCCCAAGTTTGGATTGCTCTCACTCGTAAAGGTGGAAAAGTTATCCCCCTGAAAGAGTGTAATTGCCAGTTGGCTGTTTACGCTGAACCTCATTCAGCAAAAGAGCCAGCACTGCTTGAGCCACCCTTGCAAGCCATTAGCGCCGAGCGTTATAAAGGCATTCCCGGTTCAGAAATTACATTCCCCAAGCCCGGAGCTTATCTGCTACAACTAAGCGGCAAACCTGCATCTGGCGAGAGTTTCCGACCGTTTAAGTTAAACTTTGAAGTCACTGTCGCCGCCGGTTCAGCATCAGCCACTGAAACACAAAAGGTCCAAAATGTCAATGATGCCGTAGAAGATAGAAAAAGCGGGTTTATACCAATAGCGATCGCTTTATCAGCCCTTGCAGCAGGAGGCATCGTGTTTGTCGTACAGCAACGGAGGAGGAATGGGGAGTAGGGAGTGGGGAGTGGGGAGTGGGGGAGTGGAGGAGTGGGAGACAAGGGGGACAAGGGGGACAAGGAGACAAGGAGGTGGGGAGATAATTTCTTTCTATTACCTATTACCCATTCCCCATTCCCCATTCCCCATTCCCCATTGCCCATTCCCCATTCCCTATTTATGCCTCTGCTGATGCCACTGCCAGGAGTGAACGAGAATATCTTTCAAGGATGAATATTGAGGTTGCCAGTTTAGGATTTTTCTGGCTTTGTCACCGCTACCGATGAGTGATGGTGGATCTCCAGGACGGCGATCGCATTCTTTGACAGAAATCTCACGTCCTGTGACAAGCTTTGCCGTTTCAATAACTTCTTTGACAGAGAAGCCGTTACCATTGCCTAAATTGAAAACTTCGCTATCCCCCCCGTCTAAGAGATATTTCAATCCCAAAACATGAGCGTCTGCTAAATCGTTAACGTGAATATAATCGCGAATACAAGTACCATCAGGCGTGGGATAATCAGTGCCAAAAATTGAGATAAATTCGCGTTTGCCTAAAGCTGTCTGTAGCACCAAAGGAATTAAATGAGTTTCTGGGTTGTGATCTTCACCCAAGCGACCCTGAGGATCGGCACCAGCGGCGTTAAAGTAGCGGAAACGTACTGATTTCAAATCGTAGGCGTTATCAAAGTCAGAAAGAATCCGCTCTACCATCAGCTTAGTAGCACCGTAGGGATTGATCGGATTTTGGGGATGGTCTTCGGGAATTGGCACAACTTCCGGTACACCATAAGTGGCACAAGTGGAAGAAAAGACAAATTTCTTAATAGAAGCTGCCAGCATTGCTTCTAACAGCGTTAAAGTACCGACAACATTATTGCGGTAGTATTTTGCCGGGTCAGTAACCGATTCTCCCACATAGGCGTAGGCAGAAAAGTGCATGACAGCGGCAATATTGCGGGTAGAGAATAAGTTATCTAACAAAGGGCGATCGCCTGTATCTCCTTCTATCAGTTCTACCTTTAGAACGTTTTCTACCAAGTCACGATGCCCATATACGAGATTATCCAGTATTATCACCTCATATCCCGCCTGCAATAAAGCAAGCACCGTATGAGAGCCAATATATCCAGCTCCCCCAGTTACCAAAATACAGGGCTTTTCCGACGACATAGTTTTCATGTTTAATTTCACAACCACTTAATCAATTTAAATTACTAATGGCAGATGACTGTTGTCAGAAAGCATGAATGATGAACTTTTTTATCCTTCATAGCTGCTTGCTTACCTCCAGACTTATTTGTGGAGAAAAAAATAAAGCAAAGCATCTGACTTCAAATCCTCCACAACTTCGGTGGAGTCTTAACTTTATCCTTCTCAATCGCAAAAATTTTAAGCGAACATACTTAATTTGACTGAAAAATTATAAATACTGCGTCCATTATCACAAAATTGCTCTAAAATCACTACGACGGTAGTCTTTGTGTGAGGGGAGTCACCCCCATTCTTGGGGAGTGACGTTGTGATGTATTTGTAGTCAGGTAACAATGTGCTTACAATTTGACAATAAAATCAATCAACTGCCCAAAACCTCTAGGCTGACCCTTAGGGGTTCGCGCCTACTAACCTGCGTCAGGTTTTCCTCCGCAGTGGTGGACTCACCAAACTAGCGCTCATCGCACTAGAAGATTTGAGAGTAAATGTATGTTTCTACTATTAAGCCGGGTACTCCTCTGGCTGCTTGTTGGCACAATCGTCTATTCTTTGTTCCAGAGATTTTATCCCTCAGGAAATTTTGGCGGACGATTGGTCGTAGTTATTTTGTTGCTCGTTTTAGCGCTGTCATTTATTAACCCTAATGAACCGGCGGTGGCTTCGTTGTGGAGAGTGGTGTCATTTCCGCTCAAGCCTTTGGGAGCATCAATGTTGATGATGATGTTTGCAGCTCAAAGAATCAAGGGTGGAGCAATAGACAAACCAGGCGGATACTTGCTTGGCTGGGCGTTAACGATTTTAATATTGGCAAGTACACCAGCTGTTGCCTATTTCTTAGTTAGATCGCCTGTGGCAATGGTAGGTTCACCCTCAATCGCCAGTCAAATCGAAAATTACCGCCTCGCGTCAACATCTGGGACACTAGTAGCATTGGGGCGATCGCCTGATGCAATTATTTCTGATGTCGTGGCGAAGCGCATTCTACCTGCTGTGGATACAAGTGTGGCAACCATAGCATTAAACAACCTGGAGATTAAAGTTCCACCCTACCTGTTGCAAAATCCTGCGGATATCACCAGACGAGGATTGCGGCTAGAAGACTTTGTACCCAATGCAGAAACACTGTCACTAACAACGCGAGTTTGGGAAAGTTATCTCAACCAGACTTACTTCTTCTTGCGTGGCAGGTAACGGCGCTTCAGTCTAAGGCAAAAGGGAAAAGGTAAAATTAAAAGGATGCAAGCCCCTCAATTTATGGGGCAATTCTTTTAATTTTTTACTTATTTCTTTCATGAGTCGCGCCTAGAATTCCCTCAGCTTAGAGTCGAGTCCAGGAAGAATAAGCATCCTGAAAAAACTTTCTTTAGAATAGAGGTTCCATTACCCATTACCTATTCCCCATTCCCCATTACCCATTCCCTATAACCCATTCCCCATTACCCATTCCCTATTACCCATTCCCCATTCCCCATTCCCCTTAAATGGCACAATCACGACGACTTGCTAAACTCGGTGCTTACATGCGTCCCCATTGGCGGGAGGCAACATTAGGTATTATTGCTTTGTTGATTGTCAACGGTTTGGGGGTTTATATCCCCTTATTAATTCGTTCGGCAGTTGACAAACTCTCAGCCAGCTTTAGCTTGAGCCAAATACTAAATTCTGTAGTACCAATCTTCTTTCTGAGTACGGCAATGTGGTTAATGCGTATGGCTTCGCGCATTTGGCTGTTTGGGGTGGGGCGTCAGGTAGAATTTGACTTGAAACAACAGATTTTTGAACACTTACTGAAATTAGAACCGGCTTATTTTGCTACGAATACTGCTGGTGATTTGATTAGTAGAGCGACTAGTGATGTAGATAATATCCGCAGGTTGTTGGGTTTTGCTGTATTAAGTTTGGCAAATACTGTGTTTGCCTACGCTTTGACGCTGCCGGTGATGCTGTCTTTGAGTGTGGATTTGACATTAGCTTCTCTGGCAGTTTATCCATTGATGTTTTTGTTGGTGCATGTGTTTAGCGATCGCTTACGCAACCAACAAGCAGCAGTACAAGAGAAAATTTCCGACATCAGCGATCTCATCCAAGAGGATATATCAGGTATTGCCCTAATTAAAATCTACGCCCAAGAAGAAAACGAGCGTCGCGCTTTCTTGGAAAAAAATAAGAATTTATTTGAGGCTAACCTGCAATTAGCGAACACCCGAAATCGATTATTCCCCCTAATTGGCGGACTCGCTAGTCTCAGTTCGCTAGTTATTATCTGGTTGGGGGCAACGCGAATCGCTTCGGGGAACCTCGGCGTGGGCGATTTTGTCGCACTGTTGCTTTATGTAGAGCGTCTGGTTTTCCCCACCGCTTTGTTAGGATTTACAATTACTGCTTATCAACGCGGTGAAGTTAGTATCGATCGCATTCAGGCGATTCTTTCTGTCACACCACAAATTGAAGATACAAGCGCCGCTATACATCTACCTTTAGACACAATTAAAGGGGAATTGTCTGCGAAAAATCTCAGTTTCACTTATCCGGGTGCTGCCACCGCAGCTTTAGATAAAGTTAACTTTACCATTACTCCTGGGGAAACTGTGTCAATTGTCGGTGCGATCGGTTCGGGTAAATCAACTTTGGCGAATGCTTTGCCACGTTTGTTAGATATTGAATCAGGGCAGTTATTTTTGGATGGTAAAGACATCACCCAAATAGAGTTGGCAGATTTAAGAAATGCGATCGCCTACGTTCCTCAAGATAGCTTTCTATTTAGTACCACCATCAAAAATAATATCCGCTACGGCGATCCTTTCAGCGAACAACAAGATGTAGAATCAGCTGCCCATCTCGCACAAATTCACCCAGAAATTATTAATTTTCCGCAACAATATGAAACTTTGGTAGGAGAACGTGGTATTACTCTTTCTGGCGGTCAGCGACAACGCACTGCTTTAGCTAGAGCAATGTTAGTTGATGCCCCAGTGTTAGTTTTGGATGATGCCCTCTCCAGCGTTGATAATCAAACAGCTACACAAATCTTAAAAAATCTCTCTGGTGGTACGCAACGTAAAACTGTTGTTTTTATCACTCATCAATTATCTGCCGCTGCTGTTGCCGATCGCATTATTGTGATGGATAAAGGTAGAATTGTCCAGACAGGCAATCACTTAGAACTTGTACAGCAACCGGGGCTTTACAGAAATTTATGGAGTCAGCATCAAGTAGAAGAATTATTGCATTAAGTTTTTATAATATTGCTACTGTCAATAATTTCCACTAGGGATAATTATCATTGCAGCGCGTATAATTTATCAGCGGAATATTTCCAAGAAATTATACTCAGTATTTTCTCAGATGCTGCAATTTTTGCAAAGCTTTTTTAGTGATGGCTCATTCATTCCACATGGACATTGTTACCTCTGGAAACCTTGGTTAGTGTGGATACATATCGCATCAGATTCTTTGATTGCCCTAGTCTATTACTCTATCCCGGTTATCCTTGTCTACTTTGTCAAAAAGCGAGAGGATTTACCCTTCAAATGGATAATTCTATTATTTGGAGCTTTTATCGTCTCTTGTGGTACAACACACATAATGGACGTGTGGACGCTTTGGCATCCGACTTACTGGCTATCCGCTTTTTTGAAAGTTATTACTGCCTTGGTTTCTTTGTCTACAGCTATTGCACTGCTACCAGTAATTCCCAAGGCAATAGCTTTGCCAAGTCCAGCACAACTAGAAACTGCAAACTGCCAATTGAAACTTGCTCTTGGTGAACTGGCAAATACACAAGCTCAACTAATTCAAACTGAAAAAATGTCTTCTTTAGGACAGTTAGTTGCAGGAATTGCCCACGAAATTAACAATCCTGCTAACTTTATTTATGGCAATATTGCCCCTGCCCATGAGTATGTGCAAGATTTATTCAGTTTGATTTCACTTTATGAAAAATATTATCCCTGTACAACACCAGAGATTCATGCTTATGCAGAAGAAATAGACCTTGATTTTATTAAAGCAGACTTCCCCAAAATTTTATCTTCTATAAAAATGGGAAGCGATCGCATCCGCCAAATAGTTTTATCGTTGCGAAATTTCTCCCGATTAGGTGAAGCGGAAATAAAGAAAGTTGATCTACACGAAGGTATTGATAGTACTCTTGTGATTTTGCAAAATCGTTTAAAAGCTAAAACAAATTCTCCAGCTATCGAAGTTATTAAAGAATATGGCGATTTGCCTAAAGTCGAATGCTATGCCGGACAGATTAATCAAGTGTTTATGCATATCCTAACTAATGCCATTGATACTTTAGAGGAATCAATGGTCAGTTGTCAGGGAATGATTTCAGTTAGGACACCTGGAGTTACTGGCAAAACAACTGATAATGGACAGAACGATAAACCCCAAATTCGCATTTCCACTCAAGTTGTAGACAATAATCAAGTGATGATTCGGTTTTATGACAATGGTTGTGGGATGACAGAAGAAGTAAAGCAAAAAATGTTTGACCCGTTCTTTACGACAAAATCTGTCGGTTCAGGTACAGGTTTAGGGATGTCGATTAGCTACCAAATTATTGACAAACATGGTGGTCAGTTGAAGTGTATTTCCGCACCGCTTCAAGGTACAGAGTTTATCATCCAGATTCCGATTCATGTAAAACATAATTAATTCTTTTTAGCGCCATTCACTGCACATTACTGCTACATTCAAGTTAATCCTAGTTTTGAGGGATTATCAATGACAGTCTCTATAGAGTATATCCCCGTTACCCCAATTGAATATCCGGATGAGGACGGTAAGCCAATGGCTGAAAGTGACCAAGCGCGTTTTTATCTACGTTATGGAACAGAGGTGCTGGAGGTTTACTTTCAAAACCTTCCTAATGTGTATGTTTCCGGAAATTTATTTATTTACTACGAAGAAGGTAATCCAGAAGCAGTTGTTGCCCCAGATGTCTTTGTAGTTTTTGGAGTCGAAAATCGCCAACGTCGTTCTTACAAAACTTGGGAAGAAAACAATAAAAGTCCTGATTTTGTTTTAGAAATTACCTCAAAAGCAACCCGCAGTAAAGACCAAGGTGCAAAGAAAGGAATCTACGCTTTTTTAGGAGTGCGTGAATATTTCCAATATGACCCTACAGGTGATTATCTTACTCCTCAACTTCAGGGTTTACGCTTAGTTGAGGGCAATTATTTCCCGATTGCTAGTAATACCTTAGAAGATGGTACTGTGTCTCTAACCAGTGAAGTTTTAGGGTTAGAGTTACGAGTTAAGTCTGGGGATATGCGCTTTTACGATGCAGCAACGGGCAAAACACTGCTAACTTATGAAGAAGAAGCTGCCGCACGACAAGCAGCAGAAGAGAAAGCGCAAAAATTAGCCGCTAAACTCAGAGAGTTGAATATCGATCCAGATGCACTTTAGCACAAGATCCCACAAGATCCCCGACTTCTGGCGAGAAGTCGGGGATCTCAAGGGGATCTAAAAGATGAAAACATGCGTTAGTTTTTTTGAGATTTGGGCACTATAAATAACCTCAAAAAAACTATTTGGCATAAACGATGTTTCACACTGAGTTATCAAATCGTGTTTCTGGCGAGTTTCCTGGATCTAGATTACTGTATCGCCATGTTTACGCGATCGCTTCTCTACTTGTAATTAGCCTGCTGAGTTCATTTACGCTGACCCAACACCTAGCCATTTGTAACTGGTTTGATGGCTTTCTGGGGGGGTTAGCACATCCTGTACTCGGCTTGCATCATATGGTTAGTGTGGTTGCTATTGGCTTAATTTCTGGTGTAGTTGTGCGTGGCACTTTCATACCCGCAGGCTTTGTGTTCGCAACGCTGTTAGGAACTATCAATCATCTACTATATCTGGATTTACCAGGCGCAGAAACAGCGATCGCCTTTTTCACAATCGTTTTTGCGGTTATGCTAGCAATTCCCAGTCAACCAAATCTAATGGTAGTGGTGCTGCTGACGGCTACAGCTGGTTTATTTCACGGTTATACTTATGGTCAAGCGATTTTAGAGACACCAATCAGTTCACAAATTGCTTATATGCTGGGTTTGACCTTGACTCAATTTGTTGTTGCCATGAGTGCCAGAGAAATTGGCAATATAATCAGCGTGGGAAAACTTCAGAATATTCGCAATGCTGGCTTCGCTTTTTGGGCGATCGGCATCGTTTTTCTTAGTTACTCGATAATATAAACTACTTTAATTTACAGTAAATAAATCATGGTAATTGCTAAACAGCATGAGCCAATATCTATTAGCAATTACCCCTAAACAACTAAGTTCCTAGAAAGCTCCTACTTTTGCAAATATGACGTAGATTGTTTTCAAAATCAACTGCAAGTCATATAGCGGATGCCAATTTGCTTGATAACGCAAGTCTAAATCGACCACTTGCTCAAAATTTTTCACGCTTGAACGACCGTTAACTTGCCATTCACCAGTCATCCCTGGTTTAACATTTAAACGTTGCCAGTGACGCTGATTGTAGTAAGCTACTTCATCAGCGGTAGGGGGACGGGTTCCTACTAAACTCATTTCGCCTACTAGCACATTCCAAAACTGGGGAAGTTCATCCAAGCTGGTACTTCTTAAAAAGCGCCCCACTTTTGTTACACGGAAGTCATTTTTATTTTTAAACAAAAGTCCATTAGCTTCGTTATCCACTAACGATTTTAATTTTTCGGCATCAACAACCATTGATCGGAATTTACGCATACGAAATGAACGTCCTTGTAGCCCATAACGTTCTTGAGCGAAGAAAATTGGACCGGAACTATCGATTTTAATTGCTAGTGCTATCGGCACAAAGGCGATCGCTAAAATCAAAAGTCCTATCAAGCTTCCGAAAATATCTAAACAACGTTTAAGTTTAGACTGCACTGATGGGTGAGGGGTAAGTGCTAATTCCCAAACTTGTGAAGTTGCACCCTGGAAAACGGTTTTTAATGGTGTTTGGTACATTGCCGAGCCGAATATTAAGCGAAGAACGTAAAATCACGGAGCTTTAATTCGACTATAGACTTAGCTTCAGGAAAAGAAAATCCATGTCCCCAGTAGTTTCACTGAATCTTCATCAATCAGATTGAGATCATCATATTTGATAAACTTAATGTGAAGTTAATTAAATATTACTTATGGTGGATGAAAAATCTTTTTAAATGTGAAGTTAAGATGTATTCATGTTAGAATTTGCTACCAAATGAGTGCATATACTGGAGAAAATTTCCCACTTCACTCGTTCTGCCGTTAGTCAAGTGCAAAAAGGTCGGCTGATAAATTCCAAAATATCTGACACAGATGTAAAACCCATCCTTCAAGGTAGATTTTACTAGGTAATGTGCCGGATGGCGCTGTTTGCAAAATGAAAATGTGAGTTAATGCGAAAGCAATCATCACAACTAAAGAGCAAGACCTTTATATATTCAGCAAAAGCACCGAGGAATAAAATCGCAAATAATATCACAATAGCAGCGAATGCATTGTGCTGCCTGTATTAACTTATTCAAACATTAGTAGCGAGATTACTTTTATGCTCTCTCAAAGTTGGGGTGTTACAGACATGGTATCAGCAGGGGTCGAAGTTAAAATAAATCGCCTAGAATCGATTGTTGAACAAATCGGGGAAGCAGTACTTGCTACCACGGAAACTATTGAACGTTTTGCTGAAAGAGTAGATACTATCAGCGTGCAAGTAGAAGAACAGGGAAAGCAGGTACAGCAACAGGGTTATCAAATTTTGGCATTATGTGATGCAGTGCAGACCCTTGCTGAATCTCAGGATGATACACTGCAAAGGCTAAATCATCTGACACATACCTTAGACCGCTTGATGACATTGATTCAAGGTACATCTGAAGGATGAAGCTATAACGTTCGCATCTAACGAGGATATCCGAAGTATAAAGTAGGAAGTGAACAATCTTCGGTCAAGACCACTAGATAATATTTAATTTTTCTTTGGGACTTGCTTTTCCCCGTTAGATGAGTGCGACTTACAGCCAAAAAGTTAAACTTTTAACTGAGTGACAGCAATTTTACCGGAAAAACATACATCGACATCGCTGCCTGGAGTGCGATCGCGTTTGCTATATTCTCCTGCATAATAAAAATCATCGCCGTCAACTCGGTAATTAATCGGTAACGGTTTGGTACAAGGTTGGCAAAATACAACTTCTGGATCTGGTTCTCCCGGCACTAAATGTGGTAAATTAACATTCCAAAAACTTCCAGGCTCTAAAGGGCGCTGAAGTAAGTCAGCTAAAACGCCTTCTGTCCATCTTGCCGCTACATCCCAATCTACATTCAGCTTGCCTTTACGATAGTGAGAAACCGCGATTCCGGGAATACCGTGCATCGCAGCTTCCCTGACAGCAGCCACAGTTCCGGAAATATACGCATCAACTCCTAAATTACCGCCAGCATTGATCCCCGATAAAACACACTTGACATTTTGGCTAATTTGTGATAATGCGATTCTGATA
Organism: Hassallia byssoidea VB512170; assembly: GCF_000817785.2. Taxonomy (GTDB): domain Bacteria; phylum Cyanobacteriota; class Cyanobacteriia; order Cyanobacteriales; family Nostocaceae; genus Hassallia; species Hassallia carrinoi. The sequence goes on from NZ_JTCM02000053.1 coordinate 40,100, forward strand.
CAATCGGCGGGAGTGCCGGCGATCGCATATTCGCGCTCAGAACGTCGCTGTAAGTGAATGGGACGAGTTGTGGTGACTTGATGTCCGCAACCCGATTGATGGTGTTTGGGAGCGGCGATAATTATATCTTGACCGTTGACAGCTTTGAGCAGCGATTTAATTCCGGGAGCGTCGATTCCGTCGTCATTGGTGAGGATGAGAGTCATATATTTTTTGCTTCAAAATTCCGAATCTTGCGCTCAAATTTACAACGAAAGTGCTTTCATGTGTGTTTCCCTGCTAGCACGTTGCAACCCATCAAGCAACTTGCTGAGAAATTTCTCCATAGGATATAATTAACACATCGTTTACAGAGTCCGCTCCCAAGCACTTGGGTTAATCCCAAAACCCAAGGCTGGGACGGTTTTTCTTCAATCAAGCTGTAACAGAAATTTGCCTAAGTTTGAAGTTAGATTCAGCGCAGCATAAGCACAATATCCCACCTGGTCGAATGTTCGATTTGGCTGGATGACCTTTCCCCTACGCTAAAACGCCGACATTACGGGACAGCCAAGTTTAATAGATCCAAGGACACAAGAGCGACTATCAAAGGATGAAGGAACCGTCTCCGTTTTGTCTGATTTTTTGTCACCCCAAACTTAACTGCTGAAAATTAAAACACTCATAAGCGTTAAAACGCTTACTACGAAAGAATGAGGGGTTTTAAGTTTTTCTACTGCCTACACCCTATCCTTAAACGGAAAAGTGGAGAAAAGCAGTTAAAGATGTGATTTTTTATAGTAGTTGTGTAGTATTTTGTCGAAAGAAGGTATGAAGGATTCATTTTATGAAACAGCTCCTCAATCAAGTATTTAACATGACAAAACACCTAGTACGGCTAATTCTGCCGCTGGTGATGATAATTTTGGCTTCGTCGCTGCTTGCTACACCCGCTTTGGCGACAGGTGTATATGATATGCCGAATCTTACACCGGGCAGCACCTGGGTTGTGGATAAAGGTGAAGTTATTAGCCTCTTTAATGAAGGTAAAATTAGCAGTGCCTTGGAAGATTTGGCAAAGCAAACTGGGAATGAAGTGAGAATAGTGACAGTTCGCCGTCTAGACTACGGAGAAACACCGGAAAGCTTTACCAAAAGCCTTTTTGAAAAATGGTTTCCCACAAAAGAGCAAAGAGCAAATCAAAGCATACTGATGATTGACACCGTTACCAACGGTACGGCTATTATTAGTGGCGACAAAGTCAAGTCTTTGATGCCAGAAGCGATCGCTAATAGTATCGCATCTGAAACCTTGGCAGAACCATTAAGAAACGGTAACAAATACAATCAAGCATTTATCGATGCAAGCGATCGCCTTGTTGCCGTCCTCTCCGGTCAACCCGACCCCGGACCACCCCAAATCGCCGAAACTGTCCAAGTAGAAGGCACATTTAAGAAAGCAGAAGAAACCGAAAATATCAAAGGTAACGCTACTGCTTGGGTAGTAGGACTTTTAATCGCCGCAACCGTCATCCCAATGGCAACTTACTACATCTATCTAGTAATTCAACCATCTTCTGACGGGCAATAAAGATTGTTAGGGGTTAGTTGATAGTGGATAGTGGGAGCGTGGAAGCGTGGGAGCGTTGATAACTGTTGACTCTTGACTGTTGACTGTTAACCAAGAACTATCAACCATCAACTATCAACTATCAACCATCCACTATCAACCATCCACTAACAACCATCCACTAACAACTAATCTTGAACATACTCTTGCCCTGTCACCAAAGCAACCTCAGCGCGGACAAATTCGCGACCCAAATAAGCTGCGTGGTCAAAAAGACTTACCGGACAGGGCTGAGTTTCTTCAAAAATCTTTACACAAAGTTCCTTAGCTGTCCTCCCTGTAAATACTGTTGTGTGAGTTCTTTGCACCTTACCCCGTGCTGGAATCACTTTTCCCGTTTCTGGATCGACAGCTAAACCATGCTCATCAATCACATTTGTGAAATGCTTGGCAGAAATTAAACCCGCTTCCCGATCTAGATAAATAATAAAATATCCAGCTGGGTCAAGGTCAATATGACGCCCAGAAAGCTTGTCATCAATTGCCGCCAAATTTTCAGCTGTCAAATCCATAGTCGTTCTAAAAATCAAATTTAATCTAGGTTTTTACACTTCTTCTTCAGTGTAATTCTTTCCTTCCCTGAAATGTAACTATTAAAATCAAGAGCAATATAAAATGAAATCAAAAAGAAAAAAGCGCCTTTACTTTATATTGAGCTTATGTTCTGTAGCTATCGTCTGCCCTACAATTATTGACTCTAAAGCGAAAGCTCAACAACAGTCAGCTTGCTACATAGTTGTATCAGGACAGGTTAGGGATTCAAAAGATTTGTGTAGTCCAAACACTGGGAAAAAAAAGTTGATATCTATGGTGAGTGCTGAAGAATTCTTCAACAATGGGCGTGAGTTTGATATAAAAGGTCAACATCAAGAGGCGATTATTGAGTATACGCAAGCAATCCAGCTCGATCCTAACTATGTTGAAGCTTATTTTTACCGGGGTAATGCTCTGGCTTTAGAAGGACAACCGCAAGAGGGAATTGAGGATTTACAAAAAGCAGCATCTATCTGCGAATCTAGAGGACAATCAGAATGGGCAGCAGTAATGCGACAACATGAAGAAATTATTCGGGAAGGCATTGAAGACGGTGAATTTTGATTTGTTGCGAACGAGAGCATTTTCATCTCAAAATTTCAATAATCACGGTAGCTAAAATCGAGTAGCAGCATTGAATGCCGAACTAATGAGACATTATTCGGCATCCGCTACCACATTCATCACCTCATTAAAATTAAGAATTTTTTTGACTAAACGGCAACTGCTGATTAATCGCATCCATTTCTTGCTGTTCTAGTTCATTCACCTCACGAATATAAGGGCGTAAAATCTGTTCTAAACGACTATTATAAAAGCGGTGCAAACTGTGATTGGGCATAGCCGGAAAACCGCGACGTTTTTTATGACGACCCCCAGCACCAGGGTCAAAACTTTGAATTCCGTTAGCGATCGCCCATTCAATTGGTGAATAATAGCAAGCATCAAAATGCAAGTTGTCTATTTCTTGAAAACTCCCCCAATAACGACCATAAAGGCGATCGCCTTTATATAAACAAAAAGACATTCCCAAAGGTTGACGATTATCTTGCTCGCTGTATGCAGCAACAAACAATACCCGATGGCGATAATTAGCGTGTAACTGCTCAAAAAATTGTTTCGTTAAATACTTACTACCCCACCAGCCAAATTTATCACAAGTATCGGCGTAGAATTCGTACATCAAAGGAAACAGCGATTGGGGAATTTCATCACCTGTCAGTTTTTCCAATCGTAAACCGATTTTCTCCACCGCTTTGCGTTCGCGTTTGATATTGCGACGTTGATTGGCATTAAACACACCCAAATAATCATCAAAAGTGTTAAAATCGAGATTTTCCCAGATGTAGCTGTGGTGCAGCCAAGTTGTAAAACCAAGGCGTTCTAAAACAAGTCGCCATTCGGGATCTACGTAGAGAAAATGACAGCCAGAAATACGATTTTTGGTGCAGAAAGCGTCAATTTCATGCACCATGAGCGAGGTTATTTCATCTTCATCTTCTCCGGGTGCAATTAAAAATCGATAGCCTTCAGCCGGGGTAAACGGTGTCATTCCCAGCAGTTTCGGGTAATAGCGCACACCAATGCGATCGGCTAACTCTGCCCACTGGTGATCGAAGACAAATTCACCATAACTATGTCCTTTCAGGTAAAGTGGGGCAGCAGCAATCAGCGTTCTGTCTCGCCACACTGTCAAGTGATTTGGCAACCAACCAGTTTTTCTAGTTGCGCTGCCGGAAGTTTCTAGATTATTCAGCCATTCCCACTCTAAAAACGGGGTTTTGAGTGGCATTGCCAAAGCATCCCACGCCTCGTGGGGAATTTCAGCAATTTTGTTAATCCAGGCGGCAGAATAGCGAGGCTTGAGTTGTTCGACCATTGGAGGTGGAGATACAAAACTTTGCAAAAGCTTTTTTTAGGTTAACTTACTCTTCGTGCCCTCAGGCTTCCAGCCTGGGGCTTTCCTAAATATCGATTTTCTTCCTTCCCCCTGCAAGAAAGCCCCCTGCAACAACCCATCGCCTTATGTGGACAGCCTTGTTTTGTAGATCCTCGATCCCCCACGACATTTTTGATTGAAGGCTGTCCACATTTGTCTA
>NZ_JTCM02000054.1 GCF_000817785.2 Hassallia byssoidea VB512170
TGCACTCATTCCCTAATACCCCACCCCCAACCCCTCCCCGCTTGCGGGGAGGGGAGCGTTTGCGCTCTTCAAATGCGGGGTGGGGTTCTTTATTTTTGATTTATGCAAGAGGTCTAATTATTAAAACATCGCCAACGAGAAAATCTAATTGTCCCTCGCCAATGGGACGTCCTTTATAATTTACTGCTACTGGATGTTTAGATTTATGAGGTATGCCCCGCATCTCAAATTCCACCTTCAGCGCCTTATGATACACCTCCTCCAGAAATCCAGGTCCCAACAGCCGATGCACCTCAATCGCTGCACCAATCACCTCCCCCGTCAGCCGATACATATCCTCTCCTAACTCTCTTCTCTCTGCGCCCTCTGCGCCTCTGCGGTTCGTTTCCATATGGCAAAATTTATTAAAGTCCATCTTCCTTAGTTTTCCCAGCATGACCGCAACAAACTCAAATCTCCCCAGTCTCTACGACCCCTTCTCCACCGAAGCCAAATGGCAAAAGTTTTGGGAAGAAAACCAAATTTACAAAGCAGACCCCAACAAAGGTGGCGAACCCTACTGCATCGTGATTCCCCCACCAAACGTCACCGGCAGCTTACACATGGGTCATGCCTTCGGGGATGTGCTAATGGATACTTTGGTGCGCTATCACCGCATGAAGGGATGCAACACCTTATGGCTACCCGGAACCGACCACGCCAGTATCGCCGTACAAACAATTCTGGAAAATCAACTTAAGGCAGAAGGTAAAACTCGCTACGATTTAGGACGTGAGAAGTTTCTCGAACGCGCTTGGCAATGGAAGCAGGAATCTGGGGGAGCGATTGTTAATCAGTTGCGACGTTTGGGTGTCTCGGTTGACTGGTCGCGGGAACGGTTTACTTTGGATGAGGGTTTATCGAAAGCTGTTTTAGAAGCTTTTGTTCAACTTTACGAAGAAAAGCTGATTTATCGCGGTGAGTATTTGGTAAACTGGTGTCCGGCTTCGCAGTCAGCGGTGTCTGATGTCGAGGTGGAAAATCAAGAGGTTAATGGTCATCTTTGGCACTTCCGCTATCCGCTAACTGACGGTTCTGGTGATGTAGAAGTGGCGACAACGCGACCAGAAACGATGCTGGGTGATACGGCTGTGGCGGTTAATCCTAATGATGAGAGATATAAGCATTTAATTGGTAAAACTGTGACTTTGCCAATTATGCAGCGAGAAATTCCGATTATTGGTGATGAGTTTGTTGATCCGACTTTCGGCACCGGTTGCGTAAAGATAACTCCGGCACATGATCCGAATGATTTTGAAATGGGTAAGCGTCACAATCTGCCGTTGATCAATATTATGAATAAAAATGGGACTCTCAACGAAAATGCTGGCGAGTTCCAAGGACAAGACCGCTTTGAGGCAAGAAAAAATGTGGTTTCTCGCTTGGAAACTGACGGCTTTTTGGTGAAGGTGGAAGATTATAAGCATAGCGTTCCTTATAGCGATCGCGGAAAAGTCCCCATTGAACCTCTCATCTCTACTCAATGGTTTGTCAAAATTCGCCCCCTCGCAGATCAAGCGCTGGAATTTCTCGATGAGAAAAATTCCCCGGAGTTTGTCCCCCAACGCTGGACTAAGGTTTATCGTGATTGGTTGGTGAAGTTGAAAGATTGGTGTATTTCTCGCCAATTATGGTGGGGACACCAAATCCCGGCTTGGTATGCTGTTAGTGAAACCGACGGCGAAATTAAGGACAATACGCCATTTATTGTGGCAAAATCAGAAGCCGAAGCTTGGGATAAAGCTAAATCACAATTTGGGGAAAATGTCAAGCTACAACAAGAGCCAGATGTGTTGGATACCTGGTTTTCTGCGGGATTGTGGCCCTTTTCGACTTTAGGATGGCCCGAACAAACTCAGGATTTAGCAACTTATTACCCCACCAGTACTTTAGTAACTGGCTTTGACATCATCTTTTTCTGGGTAGCCAGAATGACAATGATGGGTGGGCATTTTACGGGGCAAATGCCATTTAAAGATGTTTACATCCACGGGTTAGTATTAGATGAAAATGGGCAGAAGCAGTCTAAGAGTAAAGGTAATGGCATCGATCCGCTGTTGCTGATTGACAAATATGGCACTGATGCTCTGCGCTACACTTTAGTTCGGGAAGTAGCGGGTGCTGGTCAAGATATCCGCTTGGAGTACGATCGCAAAAAGGATGAATCAGCATCGGTGGAAGCATCGCGCAACTTTGCTAACAAGTTGTGGAATGCAGCGCGATTTGTGATGATGAATTTGGATGGATTGGGGACTAGGGACTGGGGACTGGTGACTGGGAAAGAGTCTTTGCCATCCCTCGAACTGAGCGATCGCTGGATTCTCTCCCGGTACAACCAAGTTATTAAACAAACCCGCAATAACATCGACAACTACGGACTAGGTGAAGCGGCAAAAGGACTTTACGAATTTATATGGGGTGATTTCTGCGACCAGTATATTGAATTGGTGAAATCTCGCTTGCAAAAAGATGCCGATCCTGCATCGCGTAAAGTCGCACAGCAAACCTTAGCTTATGTGTTGGAAGGCATTTTAAAACTACTTCATCCTTTAATGCCTCACATCACTGAGGAAATTTGGCAAACTCTCACCCAACAACCAGAAGAATCACCGCAAACGATATCTTTACAAAGCTATCCAGAGGTAGAGACAAATTTAATCGATCCCAACCTAGAAGAACAATTTGAATTGCTGATTGGTACTATCCGCACAATTCGGAATTTGCGAGCTGAAGCGGATGTGAAGCCAGGGGTGAAGGTAACGGTGAATTTGCAAAGCGACAGCTTAAAAGAACGAGAAATTCTTACCTCTGGACAGTCTTATATTAAAGATTTGGCAAAGGTTGAGACTTTAACTATAGCTGGCGAACATCAACAAACCGTAGTTGCGAAAAACCCTTTGAGAGGTTTGAAGACAATTGGTTTGATTATTGTGGTGCTTGTTTTTACTCGGTTGGCTTTGGTTATTGGAGATGAAATTAACGATATTCCTATTTTAGGAACTTTCTTTCAAATGGTTGGTCTTGGTTATACGACTTGGTTTGTCAGCCAAAATTTAGTCATGGCTAAAGCTAGACAAAAGTTATGGGGTGCGTGGTTCAAGCCGACTACTGATACTAATATGCGGGTGATAGAATCACCACAGCCACAAGAGACTACTGAAGCGATCGCTGGTGTTGTTGGTACAGTACAAGTGCTACTTCCTTTAACGGGTGTGGTAGATATAGAGGCATTAAGTGGCAAAATACAAAAACGCCTCAGCAAAATAGAAGGGGAAATTAACTCACTCACTACCCGGTTAAATAATCCCAAATTTGTGGATAAAGCCGCAGCTGAGGTAGTGCAAGCAACGCGGGATGCTTTAGCAGAAGCTGAAAAACAAGCAGAAATTTTGCGCGATCGCCTGCGTGGTTTAGCATAACTAAAAGTGAGAGTTAGGAGTTATGAGTTATGAGTTATGAGTTGAATTTTGTTTTTAATTCAAAACTCAAAACTTAAAACTCCTCACTCCTCACTCTTAACTTTTAACTTTTACCATCATGCTCTATCTAGCTCAGGTGCATAAAAACAAATTTCTCGATCAGCACCAGTTGCGTTTGTTGGCACGTCAGGAAGCTGACAGCTTCTGGGCGATAATCCCAGAAGAAGCTTTCATTCTCCTGGGAAAAGGCAGCTCTATAACTGAGAAATTGCTCGTTTTAGTTGAGCTTTCCTCCACAGGAGACATCGAAAGACTCGAAGATGCCACCAATTGGGTAATGGATCTGGTACAAACCTACCTCACCACTGGCATCACTCCGGAATTTTTGCATCAAGAAGCCGAAAGAGCAGAACAATGGCGTCAATCTTTAACTTTGCAAAACCAAGAACTAGCGCGTCGTTCCCTAGAGTTAGAAGCGCGGAGAGAGCAAATTCAAGCTCTAGAAGAAAGTCTCAAACGCGATAAAAACGGTAATCAGCGCGAGGATGATTGTGGTTAAATTACAGTTATCAGTTAATCGCAGTGGAAATAGGTTCTAGACAACAAAGGTAACAGTTTTCTATCTCTCTCGTGTTTAAAATATCTTCCCATAGGCAGAGGTGCGTGTTTTATCAAGAATATTTGTATAACCAAATACTTTTAATTAAAAAATATTTATAATAAAAATAAATATAAAAATACTCCTTAAGTTTGATATAAGACATGCTTTTAGTATGAAGTTGTAATTTGCAAAGCCATAGAGAATGTATAAACATCATCAATAAATTCTTTTTGGCTGGGGAGACAATTATGTTTAACATTGGAGATTACGTCCTAAATAAAAAAAATGGATATCTGGGCAAAGTGATCGGTTATGGACACCAATTAATCGATAACGTCTATACAACTACGCTTCAAGTCCTAGTAGCTGAAAATAAAAATTCTCAGAAAAGAGAAGTTGTCATAGAAGACATCATTTCTGCATGGACTCTTAATGTAGCTAATTAGCGTTTGTACCTTTTTATAAGCTAAATTTTTTGGCTGGTGCAATATGTTGTTATTGCCTGACAGAAATTAGATGATCTCATAAATGAGCGCAAAACATATCGTCAGTAGCGATAATTCATGAATTATCGCTACAAAAATTAAGGAACTGGCAATATTTTTTTGCGTAGTTGATTCTAAATTATTAATATATTCAAAGGATAAATTTTATGATGACGCGAGACATTATTTTTTGTTTACAAGAAGCAGCTTTAGAGTTTATCTTCCAAAAATCATTTAAACCTAAAAATCCTTCTGAATGTTTCATAAATCCGGACTGTGGCTGTAAGAATCCAGGAAAAGAACTTAAGTGTGAAGACTGTCCTGACCTTGAAGCTTGCTTGTCTGGTTTCAAAAATGCAGTCAGTTCTCGAAACAATATCAAATATCAACCTTCAGATGGTTGCAGCAAGTGACCGGAGCGCGATCGCGCTGCGAATATTTATGCACAAAGAAAGAATTTTGTTTAATTGTTTCAATGCCTATACAATATCTAGGGAAATTTTCAATTTGATTTCTGAAAATATTTTAAAACTTTCTTTTGCATAACTTAAGTAAGATGCCGAACTTCGCATAAGTTCATAATATTTAATAAAGCTGATTAAATTGATATCGCCGTTTTCTCCAATCAATAATCTCAAGAAATCCAAAACTTTAAAGGGAAAAATAAACATGAAGCCTTTTGACTTATCTAAAACCGTTTTGGCTAGTGTCTTTGCCGTCAGTTTAGCTTCTATATCTTTACCTCCGTCTGTTTCTGCTCAAACTGGAAGTTCAGGTAGCGGTAGTGGCACTGGTACAACAGGTACAACAGGTACTGGTACTGGTACAACAGGTACTGGTACTGGTACAACAGGAACTGGCACAGGTACAACCGGTACTGGTACTGGTACAACAGGAACTGGCACAGGTACAACCGGTACTGGTACTGGTACAACAGGAACTGGCACAGGTACAACCGGTACTGGTACAGGCACTTATGGAACTGGCACAGGTACAACCGGTACTGGTACAGGCACTTATGGAACTGGCACAGGTACAACCGGTACTGGTACAGGCACTGGTACAACAGGTACTAGCACTACAGGCACTGGTACAACAGGTACTTATGGAACAGGCACTGGTACAACAGGAACAGGCACAGGTACAACCGGTACTGGTACAGGTACTTATGGAACAGGCACTGGTACAACAGGCACCGGCACAGGTACTTATGGAACAGGCACTGGTACAACAGGCACCGGCACAGGTACTTATGGAACAGGCACTGGTACAACAGGCACCGGCACAACTGGCACTGGCACTGGTACAACAGGCACCGGCACAACTGGCACTGGCACTGGTACAACAGGCACCGGCACAACAGGCACTGGCACTGATACAACAGGCACTGGTACAGGTGGCATTCCGGGTACAGGCACAACTGGCACTACGGGAACAGATAGCACGGGTACAGGCACAAGCGGTACTGGTACTGGCACTACGGGAACAGATAGCACGGGTACAGGCACAACAGGTACTGGTACAACCGACACCACGGGCAGTGGTACAACGGGCACAACGGGTACTGGTACAACCGACACTACAGGCAGTGGCACAACGGGTACTGGTACAAATACTACTACCACGACTTCCACTCAAGTAAGACGCGATCGCCATTCTAACTGGGGTTGGCTAGGATTGCTTGGTCTTGGTGGTTTAGCAGGTTTAGTTCGCAAAAAAGAAGAACCTAAAGTTTACCGCGATCCTAATGAAGTCACAAGTTCTCGCTCTAAATATTAATTTAGTCGGCATTTAATTAGAATTCACAAGTTAGAAGTCGAAGTTATAACTTCTAGCTTGTGAGTTCTGACTCTAAAAATGCTGCCGTAGCAGAATTCACATCTAAAAATAACGTCGCCTGCGGTTGTTGACGTAATATAGAAGCGGGACATTTAATGTTAATTGACTCCTGCAACATCTGCTTTACTACCTGAGCTTTACGTTTTTCAGGTGCTAGGCAGATAATTTTTTTTGCAGAGCAAATCATTGGGATGGTGAGGGTAAAAGCGTACTGGGGTACATTTTCCAGATGAGGAAAATAACCAGTGTTGACTTGTTGTTGTCGGTTTGCTGCATCCAGTTTTACCAATTTAACGCTATATGAATCTTGGAAATTTGCTACAGATGGATCGTTAAAAGCGATGTGTCCGTTTTCACCAATACCGAGACAGCATAAATCAATTGGTTGTGCTTTGAGTAAATTGGTATAGCGATCGCACTCTGCCAAAGGTTGTAATGCATCACCTTCTATATAATGAAATTGCTTAGGCTGTACCCGCTTCTCTACACGCTCTTGCAAATAGCGTCGAAAACTCGCAGCATGGTCAGCAGCAATTCCTAAATATTCATCTAGATGAAACATCGTCACTCGTGACCAATCTACACCACCTAACTTTATCAAAGCATCCAGAAATTTCAGTTGAGAATTACCAGTCGCTAATAATATAGTCGCAGAATCTCTTGAAGTCAAAATGTCTTGTAAATACTTTTGGGCGATTTCTGCTGCATCTTGCGCCATTTCGGTTTCAGAATTGTAAATCTGCACCGTCAGATCATCGACGCGAAAAAATTTTGTAGCGGATAACATTCGATTACAAGGAATTTGGTCAAAATTGTCAGAATTAAGACAGTAATAAAAACACCGCAATCCCGTAGAGACGTTCCGCACCGAACGTCTCTACAATATACCGGAACGTCTCTACAATATATATGATTTATCGGACATGATATTAATCATATTTCTTTTTCCTGATTAACAAGAACAAAACAACAATGTAAACTATCTACATCAACTTTACAATATTTTACATTAAAGCAAAACACCATGCTGACTGCAATTCTCTTTGACCTAGACGGAACTATTGTTAATACTGATCCTATCCACTACATAGCGTGGCGGGAAATGCTTAAAAATTACAGCATGGAAATTGACGAAAACTTATACAAATTAAGAATGAGTGGACGGCTTAACCCAGCAATTATCAAAGACATCCTGCCACAATTATTACTAGAAGAGGGGGTAAAACTTGCCGAAGAAAAAGAAGCGCTTTTTCGCGAATTTGCCGCAGATTTGCAACCGCTAGCCGGATTTTCTCAACTTATAGAATGGACAAAGACACATCAATTAAAACGAGCTTTAGTAACTAATGCCCCTAGATTAAATGTAGAATTTCTGCTAGAAATTTTAGGAATTAAAGAAGCTTTTCATACAGTGGTGATTGCAGGAGAAGATATAACAGGTAAACCCGATCCTGCACCTTATCTAGTTGCAATGAATAATTTGGGGATACAAGCAGCGGATGCGATCGCACTCGAAGATTCTCCCTCAGGTATTCGTTCTGCTGTTGGTGCAGGTTTACGCACCATCGGTATCACCTCGACCCACGACGCTTCAGTATTACAAGAAATTGGCGCATTTATGGCGATTTCTGATTTTGCAGACTTGCAACTGTGGACTTTGCTAAATTCGTTGATTGATGAGGATGTGAGTGCGATCGCTAACCCCACATAAATAGAAGGAATCAACAAACACCCAGCCCCCAGACAAAGCAATCTCTACAATATCTGTATAAAGCTTCCCTACTTTCACAGAGAAGCTTTTTTTGTCATTTAAAATATCAGCATATTCACTGCACTGTATTCTTACAGTATCAGTTAAAGTTTAGATGAAGCTTAGTAAGGTAATATACATATCCCTTCAACAAAATTTTCACATAAATTCAATTTCAAGCAGGATAGCGCCTATGTATTACTGTTTGCAATAAAAAATAATCATTTTTGATAATTTTTCCCTAGTCATCCTGACGACTCAGAGTAATCCATGTCTGCGGATTATACTGATACGTTTTCTCTGAAGATGGCTTTGTACATATGGAACTACCCAGGAAGGGTAGGTGCTTTGTTGCACATATTTTTATAAAAATACATAACTAGCACAGGGTTTATATATATGTCTGTATTAGAAATGCAGTCTATCTCAAATTCGCTGCAAAATTTGAAAAGCCTTGATGTACTCAAAAAATTATTTTGGAGTCAATTAAACTACGAAAGAGTTAATAAACAGCTTGGAGTACGAAAATTAACAGATGCAGTCAAAAATGAACTGCTAGACGAACCCTTATTATTAGCTTCCGGGGGTGCAAACAACGCTTTCCATATTATTTATGCGCGTTTAAAATCAGAAAATTTATCCAGACAAAGCGAAAGAAGCGTTGTCAATAATCTTCTGAAAGAACATCCCTACGCTTTATTTGTATTTTCCAATAAATCACAATCGCGGTGGCACTTTCTCAATGTTAAGTATGACAATTCGGCTCAAAAGCGTAAATTATTCCGTCGCATTACCGTTGGAGAAGGTGAACAATTACGCACAGCAACAGAAAGAATAAGTTTGTTGGATTTGGAGTTAATCAAGCCAGATGCATCACCTTTAGATATTCAGACATGCCATGATGAAGCGTTTGATGTTGAAAAAGTAACTCAGGAATTCTTTAAACAGTATCGTCAAACATTTGAGAAAGTTGAAAAATTAATTCAAGGAATGGGAGGAGATGAACGTAAGCGTTTATTCACCCAAAAGCTATTTAACCGTTTGATGTTTATTGGCTTTATTCAGAAAAAAGGTTGGCTGAAATTTAAAGGAGAAACTGATTATTTATCAGCTTTGTGGTCAGCTTATCAAGATGAATCCGGCACATCAAACAAAAACTTTTATAGAGATAGACTTTCACACCTTTTCTTTTTTGGACTAAATAATCCTCAAGAACACGATATAGCCGGAATCAATAACGGCGGTTTTCTTAAAGAGTTAATTGGTACTGTTCCTTATTTAAATGGTGGTCTTTTTGAGCAAGATGAAGATGATAAAAATCCTCAAATTATCATCCCAGATGATTGTATAGACAGTATTCTTCACGACTTATTTCAACGTTTTGCTTTCACGGTTACAGAGAGTACACCGCTAGATGTCGAGGTAGCGGTAGACCCAGAAATGCTGGGTAAAGTCTTCGAGGAACTCGTAACAGGAAGGCATGAATCTGGAAGTTATTATACTCCCAAACCGATTGTATCTTTCATGTGTCGGGAAGCTTTGAAAGGGTATATCAAAACTCAGGTTTCCGGAGATAAAGCCGATGCGATCGCACAATTTGTAGATGAGCATATTCCCGATAATATTAATAATCCAGAGGCAATTTTAGAAGCATTGCGGCGCGTTAAATGTTGCGACTTGGCGGCAGGTAGCGGCGCTTATATACTAGGAATGCTTCACGAGTTATTAGATTTACGTCAATGTTTATTTGCGAATAAAGGACTAGATTCAAAAACAGTATATGAACGCAAGTTAGATATTTTAGAGAATAATCTTTATGGTGTAGATATTGACATTTTTGCAGTCAATATTGCTCGATTAAGGTTGTGGCTATCGCTAGCGGTGGAATACGAAGGAGATAACCCGCCACCGCTACCCAATCTCAAATATAAAATCGAAGTTGGAGATAGTTTGATTGCGCCTAGTCCTGCAACCACAGGGATGGTTAGGTCTGAATTTATCAGCCAATATCGCCAAAAGAAAGCTGAATATATGCGAACTCATGAAGGTGGTAAAAAGCGAAAGTTAGAAGAGGAAATTAATCAGTTAAAAACTCAAATTGCCTTAGTAACTCATGGTAGTACCAAGGTAGCTGGGTTTGATTGGGCTGTAGAGTTTGCAGAAGTGTTTGCAGATGGTGGGTTTGATATTCAAGTAGCAAATCCACCGTATGTAAGACAGGAATTAATTAAAGATTTAAAGCCGACATTACAAAAGGTTTACCCGGCTGTTTATACTGGAACCTCTGATTTATATTGTTTCTTTTATGCCCGTGCTTTGCAGCTTTTAAAACCTGGTGGAATGTTGGCGTTTATATCTTCTAATAAGTGGTTTCGCGCTAAGTATGGGGAAAAATTGCGAAAGCATATTGCTGATACTTGCCATGTTCACAGCATCACAGATTTTGGAGAGTTACCAGTATTTAAAAGTGCTGCTACTTTTCCAATGGTTTTTATTGGTCAGAATGGAAAAGCTAATAAATCAACTATTTTCACACAAGTTAAATCTTTAGAATCTCCTTATCCCGATGTTTTAGCAATTATTCGAGAGAAAGGCGAAACTTTACCGAATAATGCTCTAAATGGTTCAAACTGGACGCTAACTGATACCTCTTCTGCAAATCGTCTAAAAAAGATGGAAGCAGCAGGTATTCCGTTAGGTGAGTATGTTAATGGTCAAATTTATTATGGTGTTAAGACTGGGTTTAATAAAGCATTTGTAATTGATGGTGCAAAACGAGCAAAATTAATTGCACAAGACCCTAAAAGTACAGAAATTATTAAGCCATTAGCTGTAGGTGATGATGTTCGTCAGTGGAGAATTAACAATCAAGATAAATGGTTAATTTTTACGCGACGAGGAATTGATATAAATGCTTATCCTGCTATCAAAGCTCATTTAGCGCAGTGGCAAAAAGAATTAACACCTAAAATGAATAGTCAGCAATCTATAGGACGTAAACCGGGTAGTTATAAATGGTACGAAATTCAGGATAATGTAGCTTATTTTGATGAATTTAATAAACCTAAAATTATATATCCAGACATTGCTAAAGAATCACGCTTTACTTTAGATAACAATGGGTTTTATTTGCTGAACTCAATTTACTTTATCTGTTCAGACGACCTTTATTTACTTGGTATATTGAACTCTGCTGCTGTATGGGAGTGGTTGAAAACAGTTTGTTGGACAACAAGTGATGAAAAGAAAGGTCGAATACAGATATTCCGTCAATATATAACGCAACTTTCTATTCCCAACGCTTCAACTACAGAACGAGAAGCCATATCTAAACTAGTCCAAAAATGCCTAGATGCAAAAGGCGTTAACTGTGAAGCATGGGAGAAAGAAATAAATGAGCAAGTCGCCGCTCTTTATAATTTATAATTCATGATTCAGCTACAATTATAAATTATCAATTATTAATTATGAATTAGTTATGTCAGTCCCATTAACCTACCTAACTGTTCAAGAATACCTCAAAGCCGAAGATAAAAGCGAAATTCGCCATGAATATATCGCCGGTCAAGTCTTCGCTATGTCTGGCGGTAGCAAGGAACACAATACAATTACGTTAAATATTGCCAGCAGAGTGCGATCGCATTTGCGGGGTGGTTCTTGTAGCGTCTTTATGGCTGATATGAAAGTGAGGATAGAACTAGCTAATGAAGGCAAGAATATATTTTACTATCCTGATGTTATTGTTAAGAGCGACCCCGAAGATAAAGACCGCTTTTTGTTAAATTATCCCTGTTTAATTATAGAGGTGCGATCGCCAAGCACTGAGACTACAGACAGACGATAAAAACTCGTTAATTACCAAACTAAGATAAGCTTGCAAGAATATGTATTAGTTTCTCAAGATGAAATCAAAATAGAAGTTTATCGTAAAGATGCTCAAGAAAATTGGTCAATACAGACTTTGGGCAAAGGTGATGATCTAAAATTAAACTCAATAGGGTTAACCCTAACAATGGCAGATATTTACGAAGATGTCCTGATATAAGGTTTAAGAAATCATGCAACCAGCTTTACGTATCACAACCAAAGTTTTACCAGGAAACAAAATAGAAATCGAAATTCCACAAGCTGAAATAGGCGATAGTGTTGATGTATTTGTGATTTTACCAGAGAAAACTGAACCAAAAAAGCGTTCTGTAATAAAGATATTAGAAGAAGTTCACGCTAAACGTCCTGCAAAAAGTGCTGAAGAAATAGACAAGCAACTACGAGAAGAACGGGAATCATGGGACAGCTAATACTTCCTTCCCCTAGTCTCGTATATGTAGACACCTCACCTGTTATCTATAGTGTTGAGTGGAATCCTAATTATTTCTCGCTTTTGCAACCCCTATGGTTAAAGCTTCAAGCAGGATAAATCGAGGTTGTTAGCAGTGAATTAATCTTAATGGAAACTTTAGTTGTTCCTTTAAGAAACGCTGATACATTTTTGATGAATGCTTACGAAGAATTGTTATTGTCCGGAGGAATGCGACTAATTCCTATTAGTCAATTCATCCTACGACAAGCTGCAAATTTACGTGCAACAACTAGCCTAAAAACACCAGATGCAATTCATGCAGCGACAGCTTTATCTGTTAGCTGCAATCAATTTATTAATAACGATAAAGGCTTTCGTAATTCATAATTCATAATTTATAATTCATAATTTATAATTTAAGAGTGTAATGGTGAGTAGCAATAACTTTGTTTCAATTAATGACAGAACGAAAAATTTTGCAATTAGGATTATTAAAGCTTGCTCTTTTCTCGATGATAAACCTGGGGTTTGTCGGACTTTAGGCAAACAATTGTTAAGGAGTGGAACTTCGATAGGTGCTAATGTTCGAGAAGCTCAAAGTGCTGAATCTAATGCTGATTTTATTCATAAGTTACAGATTAGCTTAAAAGAGTGTAGAGAAACTCAATATTGGATAGAAATCTTAATTGAATCAGAAACTGTACATTTGACAAAGTTTAACTCCTTGCTTCAAGAGGCTAATGAAATCGGTAAAATACTAGTCGTTTCCATCAATAAGCTAAAGCTAAAGCAAAAACCAAAATCATGAATTATGAATTATGAATTATGAATTATGAATTATGCATGACATTATAGACAATCGCAATCAAAAATTAGTAGACCAAATCAAGCGCATTCTCGACTCATCATCAGCGGCTCATTTTGCAGTCGGTTACTTCTTCCTTTCTGGCTTCACCGCAATTGCAGAATCCCTCACTCATCTTAAAGAATTACGCTTGCTAATTGGCAATACTAGCAACCGCGAAACTATTGAACAAATAGCGCAAGGATACCGACGATTAGAATTAATTGAAGATAAAATCGAAGCGCAAAAATATCCCAAGCGCAGTGAAGAAAAACGGATGGCAAACGACACAGCAGCTAATATCCGTTCTAGTATCGAATTAATGGATCAGACAGATGAAGCCGAGACACTGGTAAAAAATCTAGTGCAGATGATAGAAGAAAAACAACTTTTTGTCCGCGTTTACACCAAAGGAACTCTACACGCTAAAGCTTATATTTTTGACTACGGTATCGTTTACGATAATAAAGGTAGAGCCTTAGAACGTACAGAAAAAGGCATTGCTATTGTCGGTTCATCAAATCTTACCCTTTCCGGCATTACCCATAATACCGAACTTAATGTAGTAATTCACGGTAACGATAACCATACAGAATTAACTTCTTGGTTTGATGAATTGTGGGATGAAGCGGAAGATTTTAATGAAGCCTTGATGAGAGAAATGAAACAATCTTGGGCAGCTTCACCAGTCCGTCCCTATGATGTTTACATGAAAACTCTTTATACTTTAGTCAAAGACAGATTAGAAGATACAGCCCCAAAAGATTTAATGATAGAAGACGAAATTAGCAAACAATTAGCAGATTTTCAAAAAGTAGCTGTTAATCATGCCGTGCAAAATATCAGAGATTATGGCGGTGCATTTGTTTCTGATGTAGTTGGGCTGGGAAAGAGTTTTATCGGGGCTGCAATAGTTAAAAGATTTGAACAAACAGAACGCGCACGTCCTTTAATTATTTGCCCTGCACCACTAATAGAAATGTGGGAAAGATATAACGAAGTTTACCAGTTAAATGCTCGTGTTCTTTCAATGGGAATGTTAAGAGAAGACGACGAAAGCGGGGTAAAACTTTTATTAGATGATTTTAAATATAAAGATAGAGATTTTCTCTTAATAGACGAAAGCCATAACCTGCGAAATCACAGCACTCAAAGATATAAAGTAGTAGAAGCATTTTTAGCTAATGGTAAACGTTGTTGTTTATTAACAGCTACTCCCCGCAACAAAACTGCTTGGGATATTTATCACCAGTTAAAGTTATTCCACCAAGACGATAAAACCGACTTACCGATAGACCCACCTAATTTAAAAGAATATTTTCAATTAGTAGAAAAAGGTGAGAAAAAATTACCAGAATTACTCTCTCATATTCTCATCCGTCGCACTCGCAACCATATCTTACGTTTTTACGGTTT
Organism: Hassallia byssoidea VB512170; assembly: GCF_000817785.2. Taxonomy (GTDB): domain Bacteria; phylum Cyanobacteriota; class Cyanobacteriia; order Cyanobacteriales; family Nostocaceae; genus Hassallia; species Hassallia carrinoi. Next base: position 14,694 of record NZ_JTCM02000054.1, read on the forward strand.
TGACTCAAAAACCCATCAACAAGTTGACCCAGCTAACTTTAAACAATACCTTGATGGAACCCGACGTGCTTACGTTATTGTTGGTGGTAAACATCGCTTTTTCCCCAAACGCGAACTGGAAACTATAGAGTACAGCATTGAAGATACCTATCAAGGATTGTACCAGCATTTACGTGAATACATAGGGAAATCTCGCAAAACCCTAACCCCTTCCCTAGGAGGAAAGAAGTCAAAAGTACCAACAGATGAACTCAGCTATGCGCGTTATGGACTGTGGAATTACGTTTTAAAACCGAAACAAAAGCAAGAACCTTATAACACTTTGCAACGTGCAGGTGCTAACCTACGCGGTTTAATGCGGGTGCTATTATTCAAGCGCTTTGAGTCTAGTGTTTACGCTTTTAAAGAAACTATCAAAAAGTTATTGCTAGTGCATGAAAATTTTTTCAAAGCACTGTCTCAAGGATTTGTCCCCGTAGGAGAAGAAGCACAAATACTATCAGAAGATTATAACGAAGAACAGGACTTGATGGACGCATTGCAACAGGTATCTAATAAATATAACTTGGCTGATTTTGATGCAGAAAGATTACAACAGCATATCGAACATGATATTAAACTGTTTAGAAATATTTTGGATTTAGTAGAACCCATTACCCCTGATAAAGATGCTAAATTACAGACTTTAATTAAGTGGTTATCTGAACCCAATCTGAAAGACAAAAAACGCCTAATTTTTACACAATATGCCGATACAGCAAAATATTTGCATGATAATTTAAATCCAGGTAGTAAACGCGATGATATTGATGTAATTTATAGCGCTAAGAACAAAAATAAAACACGTTTAGTAGGAAGATTTGCCCCTAATGCCAACAAAGAATATAAATTCAAACCCGGAGAATCAGAATTAAATACATTAATTGCTACCGATGTTTTAGCAGAAGGTTTAAATCTGCAAGATGGCGATTTAATAATTAATTACGACTTGCACTGGAACCCAGTTAAACTAATTCAGCGTTTTGGTCGGATTGACAGAATTGGCAGCGATAAAGATGTCATTTATGGATATAACTTTTTACCAGAATTAGGCATCGAGCGTAATTTAGGATTAAAACAAAAGCTGAAAAACAGAATTCAAGAAATTCATGATACCATTGGTGAAGATGCTGCTATTCTTGACAAAACAGAACAACTCAACGAAGAAGCTATGTATGCCATTTACGAACAACAAGGCAAACAGTTGAGTCTATTTGATATCGAAGATGAAGAGAATTTCTTAGATTTAAATGAAGCTGAAGAAATCCTCAGAAAAATACAAAAAGAAGACCCAGGAGAGTTTGAACGCATCGCCAATTTACCGCATGGTATTCGTACTGCTAAATTTTCCATGCAAAAGGGGACATACGTTTTCTGCGAAGCTTCCGATCCAAATCGACCTGATATCAAAGGCTATCAGCAATTATTTTTATTAGATGATAAGGGAAACATAATTTCTAGAGATATCCCCCGTATATTAGGTGCAATTAAAGCTGATAACACGACACCTACATTAAAACTTCCTTCAGACCATAATTCTGCTGTCATGCGCGTCAAACGCCAATTTGCAGAAGAAGTTAAGCATCGTCAAGCAGAAAAAGAGTTTAACCAACGTTTGACTCAAGGACAAAGATATATTCTACGGGAATTAAGGATATTTTTTAAGTCAGTTACAGATGAAGATGTAAAAGCTCAAGTTAATATTTTAGAAAAAGCGTTTCGCGCTTCTGTGAACCAAGCTGTAAATCGAGAGTTAAACAAACTGCGACGCGATCGCTTTACAGACAAAGAATTGTTTAACCAGCTAATACACATTTATCGTCAGCATAATATGCATCAGTTGCAAGATAATAGCTTGCCTACATTATTTCAAGCAATTCCTATAATTATTTGTAGTCAGGCATTCGTGTGATTTGATGAGGACTTCAGTCCTCACCCTTCGGGTTCGCCAGTCGCTCATGGGGGAAACCCCCAAGACCGCGCTGGCTCACTACGAACTTATTAAGGTAGATTGGGCAAGCGCTACCGCACCCCAAAGCGGTGCATCATCCCCTAAAGCCGCCGGCACAATTTCCAAATCCACCTCAGGTAAAGCCGTCTCCCGCGCCGTTTTTCTAACCACCTCCCACCATCTTTCCCCTGCCTTCGTCACACTTCCACCCAACACAAACCGCTGCGGATTCATCAAATTCGCCACATTCCCAATACCCACACCCAACCCCCAAGCACCCCTGTATAAAATCTGCTCCGCCAACTCATCCCCCAACCCCGCAGCCTCACTCACCACCCTCCCCGTCACCAACTCCAAATTCCCCCCCACCAAATCCCTCAATATCTCCCCTTCTCTGCGCTCTCTGCGCCTCTGCGGTTCGTTTTCCAACATCTCCCTTACATCCCGCGCCATATACACACCCGACGCCAACCTCTCCACACATCCCCGCTTTCCACACAAACACATCGGTCCCGACGGATCTACAACCATGTGTCCAATTTCACCAGCCATTCCCCCAACACCCCGCCAAGGCTTACCATTAAGTATCCAACCACCACCCACACCAGTACTGACAGTGATATAAAACAAACTTTCATACCCCTGTCCCGCACCAAAGCGATGTTCCCCCAAAGCCGCAACATTAGCGTCATTGTCTACACTAACAAAAACGCCAAACTCGGCTTCTAACAAGTCTTTTAAGCGAATATTTTCCCACCCGCAGACATGATGAGATAGTCGCACCGTTCCTGTAGTTGCGTCAACCGGTCCCCCAAAACTGACACCAATAGCTGCTGGTTTTGCTGATTGTAGAAGAAAATGGATAAGCTCACGCATCATTTCTAAATCACTGCTAGCATTCGCATTCCTTGGTGAAAAGCGACGTTCACAACGCAACCATTGCCGAGAACCCACATTTGCGATCGCCGCTGCCAGCTTGGTTCCACCAAAATCAAGCGCTAAAATTAATGTCACAGTCTTTACACTCCTCCCACACCATCACTCTCAAGAAAGATGTTTGTTATCTAGATATGACAAACACTAAAATAAATAGCGCCCTTTAGCAACTTATGACTTCTGACAAAGCAAAACCATTCTTCGATGTATCTAGTGCCAAAGAACCTCCTCGTTCTCTTAATCTAGATAAAGAAGCAGATCCAATTGAAGCCGAGAAAGACTTAAATCCTGACGATTTAATTCATGAGCAAGAAAACTCAGAAAATGTTGGAGAGCATCAAATTATAACTGCTTTTATTCCGGGAGGGGGTATCATACCATCTGAAAATCAGTAATATAGAGTTATTCAATCACTGTCTTTGAGTCAAGTACTTGCTCGATAAACTGTTGCAATCGCTGATAATGAGTTCCTTGCCAATAAATTTGAGCGCAGTCTTCGCAGCGATGGAACTCATTATTTTGCCATCGCACAGTTTCTGGTAATTGATCAATTACAAATTCCTTCGCTACAGGTGTTAACAATCCATTGCAGCGCAAACATCTTTGAAAAGGCGATACTATTTTAAATAAGTCGAAACGTTGCAATACTTCCACAATTTGCTGTTGAGGATTAGTGCTTCTGACATAATATCCGTGTGTCACCAAACTCCGCATTAATAAACCCTTATCACGAGTCAAGAGAATGCGTGATTGACTGCTGGAAATTTCGGCTAATTCTTCATCGTCATAGTCATTCCGATATAAAGTGTCAAAACCTAACAGTCGCAAAGATGTCGCTAACTTACCTAAATGAATATCTAAAATGAAGCGGATGACACTTAGCGGTAATGGTCGAACAGAGACGCTTGGTGTAATATCAGGTGTAGCCGAAATTGGATAGACATTGATAGTGTCTTTATCCTGAACAATGTAAGAAAAATTAACAAAATTATTGTTAACTTCCATACTATCAACTTCAGTATGAGGCACACCCAAAGCCTCAATCATGTCTTTTATTGAGGCTCTTTCACTAAAAGAATGGGATATTATTACTTGTCTTTTATACCGTGGTAAAAAATCATTCAATTCTGCATGAAAGCAGAAAGAAGCAACAGCCATAGCTACAAATCAGGTCTATTTTCTCCATCATACTAGGGACGCTTGGACTGGGGACGCTTGGACTGGGTAAGAGATACAGAAGTATACTCTTGACAAAGTGCCGCACGAAGCGCATTCACCGCTCTGAACAACATCTAGTTTTGACAAATTTTATCTATTATATAGATAGGAGTGATGGTTACTATTGTAACTATTTTCCGCTATAAAAAAGCACATAACCTTGATTTTACAGGCTTTTGGTAATTTCTCAGCCAAGGAAAAATCAGAAATGTTATCAAATACTTGCTTTTGTTATTGACTTCAGTTACAGTCAATGCAGATCCCCACCCGAAACTTGTGCTGTAATGTCGGGGGTGAGATGTCAACGACTTAAACCAACGCCGATTTATTTTTTTATTTTTTATTGAGAATATTTAGCAATATGTTCTTCCAAAAGAAAATATTAAAACCATATAGTCTTGAAGAATTGTTAAAAAAATCCGGAGCCAGAAAAGCAGTATTTTTTTGCCAAAAGTTTACAAATATTTTCAATTTATATCAGTTAAAGTACCGACAGCAGCGCTTAGGATTAGATAAAAAAGTTGGGGATGAAAGCATAAATAGCAATTTCATTAAGTGGCGTAAAAAAGCTGATTGGGATTGTGCGATCGCTTTCAATCAACTAAGCCTGCATTTAACTTTACAAATATTTTGGCAAATTGGTATTGACTTTTTAGCAAAGCTAATTAAGCAGTTGATTTTATTAGCGTGGCATAAGAATATACCTTTAGGTGTAGAGACAAATGTTGTAGTAAATTATATTCATAGATTAAGAGATAATTTAAATAAAAGCGTTATTTTGAGAATTTTTTGTGATAATTATCACAAGTGTCTCGATAGCTTCAGCAAGCTGAAAGCTAGATACTGTCTAGATTATCAGGCAAGGTTCAATATATTTGACTTTGGCAGTGTAACAAACTTTATAAAGTACAAGTTTCTGCCATTAAAAATTCATGAACAGCCAGATAGCATTGTATACAAAATAAACATTGCAGTCCAGAAAGTATCTATTTGTACGTTTAGCTCTTTTGGAGAAAATATCTTCAAGAAAGAGACATTTCCTATAAATGATGTTATAAAGTGGCTACCAGGTTTGAGGTGGGGAATATACATCTTTCCTTCATTGTCTTGCTTGGTATCAAAGGCAGCAGTTTATGATTGATGAGCAGTGGAAAACATTGTTAAGAGGAAAATTTTGTCATGAAAATAACACTTTCATTTAGAGAACTTTTGTTTATAAAATACACAATTCAGTACAGGTAAATGACTCATTTATTTTGTTCCGACCATTCCAAACAAGTAGGAGAGGATGTTATTGGTAGCGCCACCAACTACCAAACTTATGTTTTAATAGAGTGTCCCCCACCTTGGCATTCCGAAGTTTTGAATTCCAGATGGGTGCCAAATAGTCTGAAAGTTTTAGCAGAAGAGGTGAAGCGCACTAAACAGCCGATAAGATTTCTCTTGATTGCTAATAATGAATCACATAAAATAGACCACACCACATTGTTGATTTATCATCAGCAAGAAGGTCTTGGCAATGGATATCGCAAACAAGAGTTTAAACTGCCAAATATTGAGCAAGCAGCACCTACTATCAGAAAATGGTTATCGGGTAGCACTCCCAAATATGAAGTAAAAACAAGTGTAACCAGAGATATTTTAGTGTGTACGCACGGTAGCCATGATATGTGTTGTGCTAGATATGGCAATCCGTTTTACTATCACGCAGACGCTACTATTTCTGATTTGGGTTTGGATGAGGTGCGGATTTGGAAATCAAGCCACTTTGGTGGACATAGATTTGCACCAACAGCTATAGACTTACCAGAAGGAAGATACTACGGTGCGCTAGATCAAGAGTCATTCAAGTCGATTTTGACCCGCAGTGGTGATATTAATTGCTTGAATAAAGTCTATCGAGGTTGGGGAATTTTGCCACCTGCGATGCAAGTTTTGGAAAGAGAACTAATTCTTCGCTACGGATGGGATTGGTTTGACTACAAAGTGGCAGGCAAAATCATTAAGCAAAGCTTAGATAATTGTACAATTGAAGCAGAGATAACTTTTGAAAAACCATCTGGTCTCTACACTTATCAAGCTAGACTTGTCAAAGACGAAAGTAAAACTAAGGAATTGAAAGGTTCTTGCAATGCTACGAAAGAGTCAGTGTTTGCCAAATATGCTGTAACTAGTCTCAATCTTCTTGCTAGCAAGGTTCCAGCTTATTGTGCATTGCCAAGCAGGTAATGTACAAATAATCCAAGGGTTTTCATCTACCACAAAACTGAGTAACTTGTAAATTAAAGTACTAGTTTGCCTGATTAATATCAAAATTTTAGTAAGCATGTAGTAAGCGCTTCAGCGCTTTATGGAAGCGCTGAAGCGCTTACTACGAAATTAAGTAGTTCCTAACATTTGTAAGTTGTGCAAAGTGGCGTAAAGTCCTTGTTGTAGCAACAATTCTTCATGGCTTCCTTGTTCGATTAATTCTCCTCGCTTCAAGACAAAAATTCGATCTACATTGCGAATGGTAGATAAGCGGTGAGCAATAATTATCGCAGTACGTTCAACTAATAGCTGATTTAATGCTTGTTGAATTAAAGCTTCTGTGCCTACATCTAAACTAGCGGTTGCTTCATCTAGTACCAAAATTTGCGGATTGCGAATTGCAGCACGGGCAAAGGCTAAAAGTTGCTTTTGTCCGCTGGAAAGATTTGTCCCTCTCTCCCTAAGTTGGCTATCATAACCTTGGGGGAGATTTTCAATAAATTCGTCAATGTTTGTTTTTTGTGCTGCTTGTTGAATTTGCTCAAAAGTGTAGCTGTCTCCTAAAGTGATGTTGCTTTTAACATCACCTGCAAACAAAAAGCCTTCTTGCAAAATTACTGCCATATAACGTCGCAGTTCTGCTTGAGGTACTTCTTTAATATCTACACCATCTACTAAAATGCGTCCTCTACTCGGTTCGTAGAGACGACACAAAAGACGGATAATCGAACTTTTACCCGCACCGGTGGGACCAACTAATGCTATTTTCTCACCTGGATGAATGGTAAAGTCTAAGTCTTTAATGACATATTCATCGTCTTTGTAGGCAAACCAAACATGTTCAAACCGGATTTCTCCTCTTGCAGACTTACCATTTGCTGTTTGAGGATTTAAGTTATCTACGATATCGTCGATATAGCCGAATTCTGATTCTAAAAAGGAGTATCGCGGATTAGTGCGATCGCGTATTTCTATTGGTTCATCTAAAATATCGCTAACCCGCTCAATCGCAGTAAAACCAGCTTGAATTGTTGTGAATTTTTCCGCAAATTGCCGCAATGGATCGAACAATCGTTGGGCATAGAAAATGAATGCAGATAATGTGCCAAATGTCAACTGTTTATCTAATAATAACAAACCGCCGACACATAAAACACTGGCGATCGCTATTAAAGAAATCCATTCCAATGTAGCGGAAACTGCCGAATCAAAAAAGATGGTTTGATCGACTTCCTTGACGTAATCTTTGTTTGTATTGCGAAACAATTGGGCGTTAAATTTTTCCCGCCTGAATAACTGTACTATATTAATCCCGGTAATATTTTCTTGCAGTTGGGAATTAAGAACAGAAAGTTCTTCCCGCACTTTGTAATTAGCTTTGCGAAACTGTTGCTGAAAGAAAACAATTAACCAAGTGATTGGCACCAGCATCAACAGCAATAACAAAGCGAGTTCCCACTCGATAGAAAACATAAAACCGAGAATCACCAGCATTGAAAACAAATCCGAGACAATGCCGATCGCTCCAGTGGAAAAGACATCACCTAACACTTCCACATCGCTGGTGAGTCTGGTAATTAGTTTACCAACAGGTGTCCGGTCAAAAAAACGTACCGCCAAAGATGTAACATGATGAAATAAATCTCGGCGAATTTCGGCGGTGATTTCTTGTCCTAGCTTTTGTACAACATAACCCTGAAAACCTGTAAATATCAGGTTGATGCTCACCGTTAAGAGCAACAATCCTTCAACGATACTTAGCCCTTGCATTAAAGGGCGATTTCTCAGAAACTCGTAAGTGCTTGGTTCCGAGCGAATTAGGGATATGGCTTGTCCGATTAGCAAAGGTTGTATCGCACCGGCGACAGCGATCGGCACGAGTAACAACATCGAAAGCGCTAGCAGTCGTCCGCGTTTTCGCGCATAGGGTACTAAACGCAAAAATAACCGCCAGTCATTTTCACGCCGACGGTTCCCTGTATAGAATCTTTTTAGAGGTTTGGTAGTGCTCATAGTAAGAGCATTATATTAATTTTTACAATCAGAAAAGCAACCTTTCCTAATGTATCGTTAATATTCATACTCCCACATTATCCCAGAGATTGAAACCGTTATTCACCTACATGTTAGATTGCGTTCGTGAAGAAAGCGATCTGCGCTTCTCCTTGCGGAGAGGCTTCGCCAACGCAGCAGCGCTTCGCTATCGCATATCCTCAACCAACTTGTGCAAATTACCTGTATTCAGGCGATAACTTAGAGGATGGGCAATCAACCGTGCCGTGCTTTCATACAATGTCGCAATTTCAATCAAACCATTTTCGCGCAACGTCCGCCCAGAAGAAACCAAATCAACGATCGCCTCTGACATCCCCGTAATTGGTCCTAATTCTACTGAACCATATAACGGCACAATTTCTACAGGTAAATCTAAACTTTGGAAATATTCACGAGCGCAATTCACATACTTTGATGCCACTCTACCATCAGCAGGTAATTCCAACGCCGAACGGTAAGCACTCGATGCTTTCACCGCCACAGACATGCGACAATAGCCAAACTGCAAATCAACCAAGTGAGCAACTTGCGGCTTTTTCTCCCGCAGTACGTCGTAACCGACAATACCCAATTGTGCCTGACCATATTCTACATAAACAGGCACATCTTGCGCCCTTACCAACAAAGCTTTTGCTTTGCCACTGGTATCAGGAATTTGAAGTTGGCGAGTTCCGGAATCTAAAAAAGCGCTAAAATCTAATCCCACAGATTGTAACAAATGAATGCTATTTTTGAGTAGTTCCCCTTTTGGCAGTGCAACAGTAATCATAAGTAGGTAGATGTTAAATTTTCAGTTTTGAGTTTTGAATGTAAATAGCTTACTCATAACTCATAACTCATAACTCATAACTTTTAACATGCGGATTCTTTTAGTTGACGATGAAGTTGAACTAACTGACCCCTTAAGTCGCGTGTTAACTCGCGAGGGTTACACTGTGGATGCGGTTTATGATGGGACAAATGGTAGCCAACTGGCTTTATCTGGCAATTATGACTTACTAATTTTAGATTGGATGCTGCCAGGAAAAACCGGTTTGGAAATTTGTCAGCAATTGCGACGCAGTGGTAAAGTTACACCCGTGCTGTTTCTCACCGCCAAAGATACTTTAGATGATAGAGTAGAAGGTTTAGATGCCGGTGCGGACGATTATTTAGTTAAACCGTTTGAATTGCGGGAGTTATTAGCGCGAGTGCGTGCTTTATTGCGTCGCTCCGGTACGGAAGCGCAAACTACCACAGCCAAGCTGACTGTAGCTGATTTAGAACTTGATAGCGAAAATCAAGTAGCCTTTCGCCCAGGACGGATTATAGAACTATCAGAAAAAGAAAGTCAACTGTTGCAATACTTCATGGAAAACACCGGACAATTGCTGACTCACGCGCAAATTATGCAGCATTTGTGGTCAGATGACGAACAACCCAGCAGCAATGTGATAGCGGCATTAATTCGCTTGCTGCGTCGCAAGATTGAGGTAGCTGGTGAAACGCAACTAATTCACACCGTCTACGGTAAAGGTTATCGTTTTGGTGCTTCTTCAGTGGACTAAGTACAACATTTCATTAATTTGTCGCGAATTAAAGGAAGGCAATACCCGATGCATTATGAATGCATCAACTTGTGTTGTGAACCAACGGACTTGTTTTGTGAACCAACAGACTTGTGTTGTGAACCAACAGACTTGTGTTGTGAACCAACAGACTTGTGTTGTGAACCAACAGACTTGTGTTGTGAACCAACAGACTTGTGTTGTGAACCAACGGACTTGTGTTGAAAAACATTGTATAAACGTTAAATTTCGCGTCTATACAAGGGTTGTAGACAACGCACAATTAATTTATACGCCTATATCTATTTAAAAACGCTACGATTTTAGGCAAAACTGTACTAAGTTGAGCGATATTACAAAGTTATCAGTTAGGGAGATGGTCTTATGGCTAGCAACAGTCAAGCGTCTGAACTTCTTCGCAAAATAGAAGAGCAACACAAAGAAGATATAGAGACAATTACTCAGGTGTTGGCTCGGATAACTAGCCGTAGTCCATCCGAGATTAAATCGCAGCTTGGTATAATGCTTGAGCGGTTAGTGGAACCTCAACAAAAGCGTTTTTTGTACGAAACGGCTACACCATCTCAATTAAAGCAAGCTTTTCGGCAGTGGGCAGAAAGTCATGAACATAATACACCACTTTTATCTGATTATGCTGTTAGCCGCGAAAGTATCTATGATGATGAGGTGTAAAGCGTGGCTTTTCTCGTAGACACAAACTTACTTTTACGTAGTGTCGAACCAACTCATCCGATGTATGGAGATGCAAGTAATGCGATCGCTACTTTGTTGGGACAGGGTGAGCTACTACATATTGTACCGCAAAACTTAATTGAGTTTTGGAATGTTTACACTCGTCCGGCACAGAAAAATGGCTTGGGACATACCGTAGCTGAAGCTGAAGTAGAAATTAACCGCTTAAAGGCGTTTTTTCCCTTGTTGCTGGATACTGAAGCAATATACCAAGAATGGGAAAGGCTTGTAGTTGCTCATGCAGTCATGGGAGTCAACGTGCATGACGCGAGACTTGTTGCAGCAATGCTTGTCCATGAGTTAACCCACATCCTCACGTTTAATATCAGCGACTTTGCCCGTTACTCTGAAATTACCGCTGTTCATCCAACAACCATAATGCCTTAGCGATCAAAGGTTATCGTTTTGGAATTGGTAATGGATAGGAGTTAGGAGTTAGGAGTTAGGAGTTAGGAGTTAGTAGTATTTTGACAACCATCTACTAACAACTATCAACTAACAAATAACAACTATCTCCTACCGAAGCTGATTAATTTGACTTTGCAGCTTTTCTCGCAATTGTTGTGCTTTTTGATAAACCACAGTTCTACTTAATTTTTCGCCGTTATCCGTAGTATACAACGGCTGAATAAAGTAACGCAAATCAGTTTTATTCGCCCAAACTCCCATTGAAGGAAAGAGAAGAAAGACGAACATCAAAGGTGATAAAGGCAAAAATGGTAATTTTACTAATCTCTGCAATTTGCGGAAATTTACAGCGAAGGGATGTAGATTTTCGCTACCAATACAGACAACTGGAAGAATCGGAATTTGATAGCGATCGCTTAACTGAATAAAACTCAAATCAAACTTTTGCAACTGATAGCGCTTTACCCAACCTTTCTGAGGTCCGCGTACACCTTCTGGTGCATATAAAATAATTTTACGCTCTTTTACCGCCGCTTCAAAGTCATCTTTTTGGGCTTTCACACCACCTAATACTTGTGACCATCCAACCGGCAACCACCAAATCACCCAAGGATGCTCAAATAAAGATACATTCGCTAAAGGTTGTATCAGCCATTCACGTGTTTTACTTAATAAATAACCTAAACTTAAAAAGTCCCAAGGAAAAGACATCCCCGCATGATTCATTGCCACAATCATCGGTCCTGTTTGCGGCAAATTCTCAAGTTGTTGCAACTCTGCTTGAAAATAATCTTTAACAATTAAACTGAGAATTTCTTCTCTAAAAGCTAGTTGATACTTTGGTTCAAATTCATCAACTTCACGACGCGGTAAACGACATCCAAGACGCAACCAGCGAATTAATACCGCGAGATAAAATCCACCCGGAATTAAGAATAATAGATACTCTAGCCAATTCCAACCATCTGGATCGGCGTGATAATGTTGCCAATGGCGGTTAAATAAAATCAGCCAACCTGGAGGATACCACAGGCAAAACCAATCAAACCAGGTGAATTTATAACCCTTAGTCGATAGTTTTTCAATGTGAGGGTTTAAAAGGTTTTCAGAAGTTTGATTAACCACAACACCTCAGAAAATCACAAAAGTTGGCTTAGTCTAAAATTGTAGCTTTATCTGCTGAAAAATGACATCATACTATAGATAGAAAATTAAAACGTAGTAACGGCTAAAGCCGTTAAAATCCGTACTCGTCGAGCGGTAAACCGCTCACTACGAACCAAAAGACTCTATCAACTTTATTACCCGCTCTTTCACTTCATCACGAACGCGGCGAAAAGTTTCAATTGGTTGTCCTTCTGGATCGTCTAATTGCCAATCTTGAAAAACTTCTCTTAATACCCATGCTTGGGGTAAATTCACACCACAGCCACACAAAGAAATCACACCATCAAAATCTTCCGGATGAAAATCGCTTAAAGGCTTAGAAGTTTGATTGCTAATATCAATGTTAATTTCTGACATGATATCAATCGTTTTCGGGTCTACATGACTTGCTTCCAAACCCGAACTATTAACAGAAATTTTGCCTTCTCCTAAAGTGCGTGCAAATCCTTCTGCCATTTGCGATCGCCTAGAATTTTTCTTACAAACAAACATTACTCGTTTCATGATGTTGTTATTTATTGGTATAAGTGGTTAAACTTTTATCAACTTCTAGCGCACTATTCGCTACTAACTCCCTTCTTTGCGTCTCTGCGACGGCAGTTGCTTCAAGCCGGGAGACCCGTCCAACGCACTGCCTCGTCTTTGCGTGAGATAAAATTTCAATCTTATTTATTTAACATCCCGAAACCCATCCGAAAGCACTGCATACACCACCACCGCTAACTGCGCTCCCAAAATCGGTGCAACCCAATAAACCCAGTGATATTGCCAAATTCCCCCCACCAAAGCAGGACCAAGCGATCGCGCTGGATTCATACTTGCACCGATAATCGGTCCCATAAAAGCAGCTTCTACCCCCACCGTAAGAGCGATGCCTTCGGCAAGCCGCAGAGCGGCAACGCCAAACCCGCAAAATTGATATGTGCGCGGCGATCCAGTCCCGAACCCAAAATCACAAACATCAAAATGAACGTCAGAACCGTTTCCAGCACCAAAGATTGCCACCAATTGCCATTTAGTGGTATAGTTGCACCCATATTCGCAACTCTTCCCAAACTAGTTAGCAGCAAACTTGAAGCACAAATTGCCCCCAATAACTGCGCCATAATATAAATTAATACCCGCCGTTTCGGGAAAAAACCGCTAGTCCAAAACGCCAAAGTCACTGCCGGATTGAAGTGTGCGCCGCTCAGATGTCCTATAGAATAAATCAAAGCAGCCACAACCCCACCAAAGACAAAGCTAATTCCCACATGGGTTACAGCACCACCGCTGATGTCATTCACCATCACCGCGCCAGTACCCGCAAAAACTAAAATAAAAGTACCAATTGCTTCTGCTAAAGCTTCTCGCCGAGATTGAGAAACTTCCCTGATGAATGATTTCATTTTTGCTGATGTAATTATCTTCACTTCATATCAAAAAAAATTGATGAATTAATTAGATAATAATACATTTACCGAAATATATCAAAAAAACTTGATTTATTAACAACCAGAGTCGCAAGAACGCGCCGATAATATCTGATTCAAGCGGCTGTACTCTGCTAAATACTGTTGTAGAACAGCGAATTGAGGCGGATTGAGACTGTAATAAATCCAACGTCCTTGTTGGCGGGAGTTTACTAAACCCGCTTCTTTCAGGGTTTTCAGGTGAAAGGAAAGCTTAGATTGTGTCACATTCAACACTTCGCACAAATCGCATACACATAGCTCTTGTGTTTGCAATAGTTCCAAAACCCTCAACCGCAGCGGATCGGAGAGAGCGTGAAAACCGGCAACTATATTTGTTTGGGAGGTTTGCATTGAATTTTGACAAGGGTACGTCTCTATTGTGAATCCCCAGAGATTCATCTGCGGTTATTTTAAAGAAATCTCACGCCAAGGCGCAAAGGCGCAAAGAAGAGGTTTATCTGCGGTTATTATTTGTTTACGTAATTTTACTATTAAGTCATGATATTCATAATATAAACGACATCCAAAGTAGCGGTAATTCCCTAATTGCCGCATGTATCTGTAGGAGTTACCAATGTCCCACCGTCTGAAAGGTCTTACTGTTACTAGCTTAGTAATTTCCCTAATTTGTCCAGTAGCTTTAGCGGCTAATCCTTTAGTCGTCAAGTATACACTTGCACAAACTGCGACAACTTCAAATAGCAAAGGGGAAGCTGACAGGCTGTTTCAAGAAGGTGTGCAGCAGTATCGGCTAGGAAAATATCCCCAAGCGCTGCAAACTTATGAAAAAGTCTTGGAAATGCGGCGACAGTTGGGGGATAAAGCGGGAATTGGGCAAACTCTCAATAATATCGGCGAGGTTTATCTAGGTTTGGAACTAGATGAGAAAGCTTTGGAAGTATTGCAGCAAGCTTCAGCTATTTGGCGGGAATTACCAGACAAGGTGAAAGCGGGAGAAACCCTAGATAATATTGGTGGGGCTTATTTGTTGCAGGAACAATATGATAAAGCCTTGGAAATCTTGCAGCAAGCTTTGGCAATTCGTCGTGAAGTAGGAGACAAAACTGGTGAAGCTAAAACCCTCAGCCGAATAGGAGCAGTTTATGATAGAGGTTTCAAACAATATACCAAGGCTTTGGAAACTTTAAACCAAGCTCTCAAGATTCAAGAAGCAGCAGGAGATAAGTTACAAACAGGCTTAACCCTCAACAGGATAGCAGAAGTTTACTCTGATTTGAAAGACTATCCCCGTGCTTTGGAGGTAGCACAAAAAGCATTATCGTTGAACCAAGAGATAAAAAACCACGCCAGAGAGGGTGAGAGTTTAACGCGAATCGGTATAATTTACTTAGTACAAAATAAATACGATCAAGCCCTACAATTATTACAGCAAGTACTACCTATAACAAGAGAATCGGGAAATCGCTCTCAAGAAAGTCAGATTATCAGACGGATATCGGGCGTATACTGGTTGCAAAAGAAAATAGACACTAGCTTAGAATTTGGGCAGCAAGCATTAGTTTTGGCGCGAGAAAATCAGTTACGCCGCCAAGAAATGAGAGCTTTAGATTGGTTAACAAGAGTTTATGGACAAAGATTATCTAACAATAAATTAAAAGGAGATTACACCTCAGTAAAATCAGATGCTACTCGCATTATTGAACTTTCAAAAGCTACCTTAACCATCGCTAGAGAGTTGAAATTTCGGAAATATGAAGCTGATGCCTTATGGTATATGGGAACAGCTTATGGCGAACTAAAAGAATATCAAAAAGCGATTGAAGTTTTGCAACAATCGGCGAGCATTGCTAAAGCAATAAAAGACTTAGATAGTGAATCATCGGTTCTTACCTCTCTCAGTAATATTTACATTGACCAAGGTGATAAGCGCAAAGAACTTGAGGTAAAGTTACGTCTAGTAGAAATTTACCGAGAGCAAAAAGATAAATTATTTGAAGCATCTAGTTTAATCGGTTTGGGCGACATCTACATTAATATAAATGAATATCAAAAAGCTGTGGAAGCTTACCAACAAGCTATAGCCGCAGCGCGACAAGTCGAAATTGGTAAACTAGCGACAAATTTACAAAATTATCCATTGTCACTTGAGTATAGAGCCTTAGATGGATTAAGTCGCAGTTATACAGGTCTTGGGCAATTTGACAAAGCTGTTGATTTTGCCCAACAAGCACTGAAATACACTCAAACTATCCGCAAACCGGATTTAGAAGCAAATGCACTGCTACGATTAAGTTTTTTATACACCAATAGTATCAAGGATTTTAATAAAGCGATCGCATTCAGTCAACAAGCTTTAACCATTGCAAGACAAATCAAAGCACCCAACTTAGAAGCAGAGGCATTAGACAACTTAAGCTACGCATATAACAACCAAGGAAATCAGCAAAAAGCGCTCTTAACCGCAAATCAACTGTTAGAAATTGCCAAGCAATTAGAAAACTCTACTCTAGAGCTTCGTGCTTTAAAGAAACTTAGTGATATCTATAAAAATCAAGGTAATTACAAACAAGTATTGGAGTTAGCACAGCAAAAACTAGCGCTGGTGCAAAAAGCAAAACTTGGACTCTTTGAAACTTCTAGTTTAAATGATTTAAGTGAAGGATATCGCTTAACTGGAGATACCACCAAAGCAGTGGAGACAGCGAAGCAAGCCATAACTTTAGCAAAACAACAGAATGCTCCTAATGATGAAGCGATCGCTTTATTAGAACTCAGCCTAGCATACAAACTTCGCGGAGAATACGATTTAGGAATTGAAACAGCGCAAAGTGCTTTGGGGTTGTTCCACACAAAACAATACTTTGGAGGAGAAGTAGCAGCTACGGCTGTAACAAGTGAAATTTATGAGGCTTTGGGAGAATATCAAAAAGTCATTGCAGTTGCCGAACCAGCCCTAAAATTATCGCAGAAAATAAACAATCGCATTTCTAGCGCACAATTACTAACAGACTTAGGTAGTGCTTACACAAATATCGGTGACTATACAAAAGCGAAAGATTTTCTTGACCAAAGTTTGAAAATTGCCAAAGAATTAAAAAATCCTCGTTTAGAATTAACCGCTCTCGATAGACTAGGTAGATATTACAGACAAATTAAAGATTATCAAAAAGCGCTGTCATTCAGCGAAGAAAGTTTAAAAATTGCGAAATCACTTGACAATCTCCCTCTTTTAGTATCCCCCCAAAACACTCTTGGTAGTATTTACAACGATTTGGGAGATTACAACAAAGCCAAAGAATTCTATCAACAATCACTCATTACATTGGAAAAATTGAATAACCGTGAAGATAAAGGAGTAGTCTTATTAAATTTAGCTAACATTTCTTTTGCTGAAGGGGAACCACAAAAAACTGTGGAGTTATCCCAACAAGCTTTAACTCTTTTTCAACAAGTAAAATCTCCCCGACTGGAAGCTTTTGCATATCAAATACTGAGTCTTGGTTACGGTGAATTGGGTAATGATGCGAAAGCAATGGAATCAGCCCAAAACTTTTTAACCTTTTCTCGCAAAGTGCAAAATCCTGTCTTTGAAAAATTAGCACTCAGCAATATTGCAAGTCTGCATCGCAAATTTGGACGCAAAGATGAAGTAATTTCCACTTATAACGCTGCTTTAGCAATTGCAGGTGAGAATGCTTACATTTATGCAGGTTTAGCCCGTGTTTACCAAGATAAAAATGATGTCGATCAAGCAATTAATTTTTATCAAAAATCTATAGGTGGATTAGAACAACTTCGGACAAACATTCAAGGTTTACCACCACAGTTACAAACATCATTCTTGCAAGCAACGATTGATTTTGATAAATTTAAAACCTCTGATATTTATCGTCAATTAGCCGTCTTACTCTTAAAACAAGGACGAGTTGAAGAATCTTTACAAGTTAGACAACTTGCAGGAATTCAAGAATTACGCGAAGCGATGGGACAAACTACAAATGTTGTCTTGAGTGAGACGGAGAAAAAAATCATTGCTCAATATGGTAGCTTAATTGCATTTGAACAAAAGCTGGAAGGCTGTAGAAAAAATAAGTGTAGTGAATTCAAACAATTACAGACAGTTCAAGATGAAATAAACAATCAATATAACACTAAATTAAATAAACTTGCGATGGGATTACGCAATCGTTTTGCAGAAGATAATAAGGGGTTTTTCGACCCCGAATTAGGTGGCAAAATCCGGGAAATCGTCGAATCTCAACCAGGTACAGTTTTCATTTCTCCCATAGTTTACGATAACAGCATTTGGTTAATCTGGGCTTCTGAAGGTGGTGTTCGCAAAGCTTGGGAAATTAAGAATGTTAGTGAGGAAGAATTGCGACAAGCTGTACAAGACTTTCGCACTTCCTTAGCAAGATCCTTCACACCTGTTAATCAGGTGCAACAAAAAGGTAAAAAATTGTACGATTGGCTAATTAAACCTTTAGAAAGCGAACTGAGTAAAAATAAAACTCAAAACTTAGTTTTTGCACTCGATAGACAAGTGCGTTATGTGCCGATGAGTGCTTTATATGATGGAGAAAAATATCTCGTTGAACGCTACAACGTCTCTGTAGTACCGTCAGCAGCGTTAATTGATATGAAAGAAAAGCTGCCTCCCGGTACTCAAAATGTCTCTGTTTTAGGATTAGGACTTACTAATGCAGTTCCTGGTTTCGATCCTTTACCAAATGTCCAAACAGAGTTAGATGGAATAGTCCGCAAATCAACAACAGATAAGAAAGGTATTTTTCCCGGTAAAGAGTTTTTCAACCAAGCATTTAACTTTGACACGCTGCGAAATAATTTACGCGATAATCAAATTCTCCACATCGCTACTCATGGAGTATTTGAACCTGGTAGTGCTGATGCTTCTTATATTGTATTGGGAACTGGTAAAAAGCTTACCATACCGGAAATTACTAATTTGTCAGATTTATATTATGTGCATTTAGTAGTGCTGTCTGCTTGTGAAACCGCAGTTGGTAAAAAGGGACAAGATGGTGTGGAAATTAACAGCATTAGTTCTAAGTTTTTATCACAGGGAACTAAAGCTGTAATTGCTTCGTTGTGGTTAGTGAATGATGAAAGCACTAGTTCATTGATGCAGAATTTTTACGGTAATCTGGCTAAAAGTACTAATCAAAAACATGTTACAAAAGCTGAAGCTTTGCATCAAGCGCAATTGAGTTTACTGTATAGTGCTAAGAATCCGCAACAAAATGATTTGTCGCATCCATATTATTGGGCGCCGTTTATTTTGATTGGTAATGGGTTGTAGTCAGCTAACGTATTTGTTAAACGTGATAAGCAGTTAATACAGTATTTCTACTAGGACTATAGATAGATTCTACCCTAGGGAAAATATCGTGTGACCACCATACTTTTATTCTTCCACCTTGCGCGGGCGCGGTTCCCACTTCGCAATAACCCGCGTTAATCATTCGTTTTTCAAATTCACTTGATGGTAATGTTTTGCTGGTAAATGCTGATAATCCCTGGATAGTATGCTTATCAAGCGTCATAGCTACCCTGGTAAGTTGTAACTATTTTGTATCCGGGTAGCACCAGCGCCACGCCCCAAAAACTATGAATTTTACCAGGATATTTATAAGGGTTATCATCTGGTATAGCGCCGCCAATTCGGACAGTGAAATATGGACACCAGAAATAAAATCCGGGGATTAGTAAGTCCATACTGTATGCAATAGCTCTAAGTTTCTCATGTCTATTAATTAATGATTGTTTTATCATTATTCTTTACTCTCTAACATCTGTATTCCCTGTTTGCAAGTCTTCTATAGCACCTATACACTGTTTTGAGTTATGCATTTTTCATCTGTTTTAATTCCTAAAAAACAGAGTAAAGCTCTTTCTATTAAATCTGCTTTAGAACAATAGAAGCGTTCAAACCAAACAGAGTTAGATAAACTTAACAATTTAGTTCAGACTATCATTGAAGCTAACAACTTAAAAACCGAAAAGGTTTAAAATCAAAATTAGCCTCACGCAAAGCC
This sequence comes from Hassallia byssoidea VB512170, assembly GCF_000817785.2. Lineage (GTDB taxonomy): Bacteria > Cyanobacteriota > Cyanobacteriia > Cyanobacteriales > Nostocaceae > Hassallia > Hassallia carrinoi. Next base: position 34,489 of record NZ_JTCM02000054.1, read on the forward strand.
GCAGAGTCGCAGAGAAGAGGGTCATTATGTAGAGACGACGGCTTCTGAGTGATAGCGAATACCGGCTTGCTGGAAGCGTCGCATGGCTTCACCCAAGCGATCGCAACATCAGAATTGGTTAAGTGCAAATTCAAAATCAGTAATTCTTATAAAAATCAAACTCTTTTCTCTGTGACTCTGCGCCACGCCAGTCGCCACAAACTCCTCCACCCCCGCAAGGCGCTGGCTCCTCTGCGCCTAGTAAGGTTTAAAATCAAAATTAGATGTGTAACAGCTAATTAATAAGCCTCACGCAGAGACGCAGAGGCGCAGAGAAGAGGGTTATTATGTAGAAACAACGGCTTCACTTTGATAGCGGATACCGGCTTGCTGGAAGCGTCGCATTGCTTCACCCAAGCGATCGCAATCAGCAATCAAGCTTATCCGCACGTATCCTTCACCAGCAATTCCGAAAGCGTTACCCGGTGTCACTACTACACCAGTTTGCTGTAAGACATTCAAAGCGAAATCTGTTGAACCCATACCAGGAGGACACGGAACCCACAAATACATCGTCGCTTTGGTTTTGGGAACATCCCAACCCAAGTGTCCTAACTCTTGAATCAAAAAGTCGCGACGGGTACGATAGCGTTGCTGGACTTCATGCAAGTATACATCAGGCAGTTGTAAAGCGGTTTCGGCGGCAGTTTGCAAAGCGGCAAAAATGCCGTAATCAAGATTGGTTTTCAGAGTCCGCAAACCTTGAATGACATGGCGATTTCCTACCACAAAACCGACGCGCCAACCTGCCATATTATAGGTTTTAGAAAGGGTGTGAAACTCTACACCGATTTCTTTCGCACCGGGAATTTCTAACAAACTTGTGGGTTGATAGCCATCAAAAGCTAACTCAGCATAACATAAATCGTGTACCAAGAGGATTTCGTGTTTCCGGGCGAAAGCGACGATTTCCTCAAAGAATTCGCGGGGGGCAGTCGCAGCGGTAGGATTGCTGGGATAATTGAAGTAAAGAATTTTCGCGCTTTCGGCAACTTCATCGGGAATTGCGGCTAAATCAATCAACCAGTCATTTTCTGGTTTGAGAATCAAGCTGTGGACTTTGCCTCCAGCGATCGCAGGTCCGCGAAAATGTGCCGGATAAGCGGGAGAAGGTACCAAAACTAAATCGCCAGGATTTATATAGGCGATCGCTAAATGTGTCAATCCCTCTTTAGATCCAAGTAGCGGCAAAGCTTCGCTATCAGGGTCAAGAGTTACACCATAGCGACGATGATACCAATTGGTGATGCTGGTGCGAAAGCTCGCAGTACCTTCAAACGGTGGATAACCGTGATTGGCGGGATTTTGCAAAGCAGCGATCGCTGCTTCTACAACTGGCTGCGGTGTCGCACCATCGGGGTTTCCCATCCCCAAATCAATCAAATCTAATCCTTGTTCCCGCGCTTTCGCTTTCAGTTCATCTAACCGTGCAAATACGTAAGGTGGTAGTTGCTGTATACGTTCCGCCGGGACAATCCAATCCAAACTCATTCCTGAACCTCGTCAATTCCCCTTATTGATACCCGCAAAGCTGTAGTATCTATTGGTGCAGTGGTGGAAACCATCGCTGCCATCAACTGTTCCAACGCCACTTTAAATGGTAGTCGATGGATGTCAGAATTAGGCGTTAAAGCAATTTCTGCGGCTGTTTGCAACTCACCTAAAGTGATGTTGCCCAATCCTAAATCGCTCAACTTTTGCGGCAACCCGATTTCTGTATAGAATTTCAACAACTGTTGCCTTGCGGCAGCAGCTAGCTGACTTCCCTGTACCATTTCTTCTAGACGTAGTTGCACCAAGATACCGTAAGCGACCTTTTCGCCGTGAATACTGTCGTGTTTGCAAATGTGGGTTAAACCATTATGCACTGCATGTGCCGCAACAGTACGACATTGTGCCCCACCAATTCCGCCAATTACCCCAGCGAGTAAAACGGTAGCGTCTACAACTTCGCGCCAAATGTCGCTTCCTGGGGCTTCTAAGGCTGCGGCTGACTTTTGAAAAAGAATATCCCGCAAAACTCGCGCTTGTTGGACTGCGGAAATAATTAAAGTTTGTTCTGAGTGTCCGCTGCTAACTGAGGCTTCGTACCATTTAGCGATCGCATCCCCAATTCCCGCTATCAAAGTACGTTGAGGAGCAGTTTCAATTAAATCATAATCGAGTATCAATAAATCTGGACACTGAGAAAGCGCCACATCATATAAAAACGCACCCTTGTCAGAGTATACGTTTGAGAGGGCAGTCCAAGCGGCACAAGTTGCGCCAGAGGTAGGAATTGTTACTACGGGTAACTGTAATTGATGCGCGATTAACTTCGCTGTATCGAGTGCTTTACCACCACCAACACCGATAATGACATCAGCAAGATGTTCTTTAGCCGCTTTGCGTAAAGAATTTAAACTATCTTCACAACAATCTGCACCATAAGATGCTTGAGCAACTTGCAATTGCTGTAAAACTGGTTGTAAGTGAGTTTGAATCAGAGCGAGAGTGCGATCGCCTGCTAAAATTAACGGACGAGTTCCCAAACGAGAAATTGCTTCACCGCAAGAAGTCAACGCACCCGCACCACGGATGACCTTTGCTGGTGCGATCGTCAGAGTAAATAATGAATTAGAAGTTTGAGTAGACAAAGTAGGATTAGAAAATTAACTAAGCATATATTCTAGTTTGCCAAAAAAAGTTTGATATTATTTAACTTATATTTTGCACCTGCACCCTGGAGGAGCCAACAGCTAGTATCAATTTTTGGAGAAACCGCAAATTTCAATTTCTTCTTGGCTAAAAGTATCCTTCAATATCTTGCGGAGAACACGCTGAATATGAAGGTGTTTTCCAGGCTTGACCTTTGTCAGCGTCAGCAGCAATAGGTTATTCTCACCAAAACTTTCTAGTCCAGCTACTCTTGTAGGTTCCAGAACATCCTGTTCATCCAGCTTTAACTGCTGTCCTATCTTCTCAACCACTCTATACACATGATCTAAATTCGAGTCATAGGAAACGCTAACTTCCACCCTTGCATATATATACTGCTTGGAGTAGTTGATAATTGATCCAATATCCCCATTACGAACAATCTGCAATTGACCATCAGGATGGCGGACGTGAGTGGTTCGCAGTTCAATCGCTTCTACAAGCCCCTCAATATTTCTCTCTTCCACTTTCCCAACTTCAACATAATCACCTACCAAGTAATAGTTTTCAAATAAAATCAAAAATCCACAAACGACATCATTTATCAGGTTTTGCGCCCCAAGACCAACTGCTATACCTACAATCCCTGCACCTGCTAAGATAGGTGCTGGATCAATACCAATAAGCTTGAGTATGGTAACTCCGGCAGTGAAGTAGACGAAATATTTGGCAAAACTCCGTATTAAGGGAATCAGTGTTAGTCGTTTTTGTCGCTGTGAGTCATTTGTATCTGTAGTTTTTAAGTAGAACTCATCAAGAATGAAGTAAGCGACTTCAATCAAAACATTGCTAATAAAATAAACCCCAATAATCTGCACAATTCTAGGGGTATAAGCACTTATCCAAGCAATAGGTTCTATTTCTGGAACAACAAGATTTATTATGCCAACATAGAGGACGTATTCCAAACATTTTTTGAAGAGGGGAATTAAATGACGTAAACGCTCATATAAACGCAGTAGATCGTTAGAACTGGAGAATTTAAGACTCAGCGCGTCGAGAGTGTCAACAATAGTAGCAACAGCTTTAACAATGAGTAAACCAACTGTGACAATAATGTATATTTTTAAGGCAATGTAAAGATATTTAGTAACGACTTCTGGTAGGTAGAGAAATTTAGCGCACAGGATAGCAGATGATATCCAAAGAGTATGAATGATAATTCTTTTTAAGACCCGAAAAAAAGCCTCGGTACTTTCATCATTAGCCTTGATTTGATCGGCTTTCTTGGCGTAATCGCAAACCCAATCTATACCCCGGCTTAAGGGTGGTATGCTAAATTTAACTAGCATCAGCAAACTCACACTTTTCAAGCTTGCAGTCAAGAGATTGAGCCAAAACTGAGTAGGAAGACTGCGAATAAGATTAAGTTGAAATTCTTGAATGTTTCCACCTCGATAAATCACCATCCCATTCACACCAATCAGCACAAGACACAGAATCACACAAGTTAAAATCAAAAGTCTGCTGATATTCCTCTTCAGGAAGGTGATATTTCTAGTTTTTCCTTGAAGCCACGAAACTTTAGCGACTTGCTTGAAGATGATGCCAATTAGCCAGTTAAACAGCGAGAAAATAACTATTAAAAATATGACTTCACCGAGGATAATTAGTATATTCATCTTTTTCCTTCTAAATATCTGAAAAAAGGCAGCTATATCCCCGACTTCTTCAATAAGTCGGGGATATGGTAGCCCAGAAAAATTAATGATCGTAGGCTACTAACTCCAGAAACCACATCAACATAGACAATATCACCTGTGTGATACTAACCATCTCGATCAATTGTGTTAGCGGTTCTGTTACCTTAGCCAAAATAAAAGGATTAGAGATAGATAAAAAAGCTAAATACTTTAGACAGTAAGGGTTTCGAGCTTTTAAATCAGGTTTTAAACCCATAGCCCGAAACCTTTATTCTTCGATTAAGCTAAAACCTCAGTTTGTAGTAACGCTTTACGTAATGCAGTTACTGCTTCTTCTGTTTCTACCAACCTATTGAGAGCAAGCGCAATATCATCTTCAACCTTCAACAATTTAGCTGCTTTTTTTACAGCAAGTTGCTCTTCAAGTGAGTAATCGTCATCGGCACGAGACATTTGAATTGCATGATATAACAATGACCTTGATTTCGACCAAGTAGAAACATCAACTGTAATCTTACTCAGCAAATTTTCTAAGTCAGCATTTTTGTATTCAAATGTTTTGTATTTTTCTATTACTTCTTCAGGAGCGCCGACAAGACGCTGATGATTTAGTAACCAGTTAAGTTCAGCTTCTGAAACCTCTCCATCTGCTCCTGCAATAGCGAGCAGTGCATATCCGTAGTTCAAGTATGCTTCAAGGGGAGCTGAGGAAATTCCTAAGTTTTTCCTCATAAATTCTGAAGCAGGCACTAATTCTTTGATCTCGCTCATCAGTTACCTCTTTAATTTTTTTGAGAATTTACTATTTGGCAGACGCTATTTATCAGTGAAAGAATTATTGTCCAGTTTTCTTGCTTAGTGTTTACCCATTAAATCCCTCGTAGAATTGCTGATGTATTACTATTGGTATATATGCCTGAAAATATTATCAGCATCAAAGCGAAAATGCAAGGACAGTTAAGACACTTAAGCAAATTTTTCAGACAGTTAAGACACTTAAGCAAATTTTTCAGACAGTTAAGAGGATGTTTTCAAAGTGGGGGCTATTGTAAGCAAGCTCACTTCGCTAATCGCTTCATTGTGTAAGCATCAGCACTTCATAGGTTGCAAGTGACCAAGCATCATATCCGAACGATCGCGCCGTGGCTATACTAGTGCAAGATGAACCGCGACTTCAGTCGTCGGGAACTAAAAACAGCGACTTTTCACATAATCCGCCAGCCGCACAGCCAAAGCAACAATCGTCAGGGTAGGATTAGCAAAGCCGCCTGTAGGGAAAACCGAACTACCAGCTAAAAATAAATTCGAGACACCGTGAACTTGACAATTTGCATCGACAACACCCTGTTTGCGATCGTCATGCATCCGTGTTGTACCCATATGATGATGCGTGCTGATAGATAATACTTGGGGAAGTTCTCCATCCGATGCAATCTGAAATTCACCCAATCCAGCGCGAGCAACTTCTTGTGCTAAAATTGCTTGCGAAGTCTTTATACTATTAATATCAGTTTCAGTCCAGCGCCAATTTAACTGCGCTTTTGCACAACCAAGCTTATCAAGTTTACTACTAAGCATCACCCGGTTATCAGGGTGCGGAGCTTGTTCAGTTTGACTCACCACTTCAAACATTGTAAACTTCTTATCTTTATTTTTTTGATACGACCATCCACCCTGACTTAAATTAGAAAACATCAGTTGCTTTTGAAAGTGACGCTTATACCATTGAAGAAAAAGACTATCAAAGTCTTTAATTACATTTGCTAAATGTTTAGGAACATCTTCAGGTATTTCCCCGCGTTTAGTTGCGGCAAGCAAGATTTTTAAAGAAGCTTTTCCCGCAGTTCTAAATTCGTTATGTGTCGGAAAAATCGCCGTTGTAAATTTGTTATGTCTGGGAAAAAGCAATGCACTCATATTGAGTAATTTTTCCCGACGCATAACTTCTTGAGCTAAAGTAATTTTTCCCATTACAGGGACATTCTTTACCAAGCGTAAGTCATATAAAGCTGTAGAATTGAAGATTTGGGGATTATTAGGCAAAATCACACCCGAACGAATTAAAGGATGATCCATAAAAAATCTGCCTACTAAATCGTTTTCATTGCCTAAGCCATTTTTTTGCGTTTGGTTTGATAGTAATAACAACCGGGCATTTTCAATTCCCCCAGTCGCTAATATAAATACTTTTGCCGCTATCCAAAATCTATTTTGTTGCAAAGAAGCTACTTTGACACGAGTTACAGTTTTCGCGGTTTCGTCAGTTTCAATTTCTACTACATTTGCATTTAAATAAGTCGTGATATTCCCAGACCGATTTATTTTTTCTCGATATTCATTGAGAAAAATATCGCGAGTTCCAAACTGAAACATACTAGTAGTTACATTATCACTTTTAAAAGGTAGCTGAGGAGATTTATTATCTGACCAAGCTTCAGCCTCATAAGCAAAATTTCCCAGCTTGCAAACTGCTTGAGCGCGTTCGTAGAAAAAATTAAGATGAGATTTATTAAAACACCATCCGCTATATGGCAACCAATCACGTTTTTCAAAGTCTATTTCGTCCAAAGGCATGTGTCTCAGACCAATTTGCTTGTTATATATTTCAATACCCCAAGCATTAGCCAGTCCACCATACTGACGCCGACGCATTTCATGTAGTTCGGGAAAATTATCGGCAATAGTTTCACCTTCACTGAGAGATTGTGTTTCTTGATTAAATTCCAACTCACCACTTTCTAATAGACAAACTCGAAAATCTTGTCCAATAAATTCTCGTGCCAAAGTAATTCCGGCTGGACCTGCACCGACAATACAAACTTCAGTTTGAATGACTTCATCTGTAGGTAAATTACGGCTATCAATTAGCATTAACTTAATCTCTCTAGTTTTTCGGCACTGTTATATAGTTATCTGCTGAAAATATTTCAAATGATTTATGCTAATCTTTCAGCATTAAATACCGCAAAGCGCATAGCAGTGAGGTAGTTGAATCGATGCAAAAAAATGCAAGTATCTCTACAAACAACGACGATACTTGTTAAGTTGAGAAATGTAGTTATCAATTGAGTGCAATAGACATTTGTTGTCAAAGATGTAGAGACGTAGCACTGCTACGTCTCTACAAAGGTTTCGGGTAACGCACAGTTCATTTTCACCATATGTCCAATACACCCAGGCTGTTTACGAACCAGAAGAGAAAGCCTTGGCATTACGTACTACATACAATTTATGACAGCGATACATTTAGTAACTTTAGATAAACGAAGAGAGCGAATAATTCAGCTTATCTAGAAAAAGAAGAATAAAACAGGATAAAATATTTAAAGATATACTAAAGCTTTATCTTTGGTGAGATTCCCGACAACTTCTGTGAAGTCGGGAATGTTGCAATCACCCAGTTAGGCAATTAAGCGGTTGGTTTTGGCAGTTGCGCGAATTTTTCTGGATAAATTTCCAGCGTCATTTCTGAGTCTTCACGAGAAGTAAGCGATCGCTTGACCTCACCCAAATATAGTGGCACAGAAACCCCTGCTTCTGGATGGATAATAGTACGCGATCGAATCGTCAGTTGGTTATTTCCCTGTGAACCTAAGCGACCGTAAGAATATAGATTGCTGGCTGCTTGACGTAGAGTAGCTTCTAATTCCGTTGGGGTAATACTCGGTGGTATAGCAATCACTGCTTGTGTAGACCCATTGTCATAAACTAGAGAATACTTCAGCGCACCCGGAATTACCGTGCGGCTTAAAGGTCCCAACGAGAGTGTAAACAAACCAGCCGTCATCACCAGCATAAAGCCAGTCGCACCCACCAGCCGAAAGCGGATGCCCCATTTTAAAATAAAACCCAGGATTGCGATCGCAGCCAAAACCAAGGTAGCAATTCCTGACCATTGGGTATATTGAAAAAAATCACCTGTTGTGAACATAACAGTTGGTTATAATGGTGTCTTTCTTTTGTTGATACACCTATTTTAGGGGGAATGGGGAATGGGGAATGGGGAATGGGGAATGGGTAATGGGTAATGGGGGAATGGGGATTTTCTTCAGGGGAAAGGTGAAGAAGTAATTTTAAACATTTTTGTAGCGATAGACTACTCCACAAACAGAAGAAAACAGCAACCAAGCTAGAGTATTCAAGCGGAAATCGAATAAAGTTACGTCTGCCGTATTAAATAGCACCCACCCGACTAAGACAAGAAGGTAACTCAAAAGTATCAATTTGTCTTCTTGGTCGATATCTTTTGACCTTCGCAACACTTGGACACCGGCAAATAAAATCCAACCGAGTAAACCACAATATAACAGAGTACTCAGAAGTCCTGTTTCGGCGGAAAGCATCAAAAACAAGTTGTGAGGATGACCCAAGCGAATCTGTGAATGTGCTTTGTAAAGAGCAGTAAAATTGCGTAAACCCCAACCAGTCCAAGGACGCTGTTGTGCCAAAGACCAAGCAAATTGCCATTGGGTTTTTCGCATTAAGGCTGTTGGTCTATCGGGATACATTTGGTCGTTTAACCGTGCCCAAAAGAAAGCAGGAACGACTTTACGAAATATAACTGCGATCGCTTGGGGCGCAAAAGCAGCTAACATGACGCTACCGACGACACCAGAAACAAAAGCGATAAGAATCCGCCAACCTTGGTTGACAGCATAAGCGAAACAAGCAGCAATAGCGATCGCCCAAGCATTGCGCGAGTTAGTTAAAATCAACGCTACAAAGTTGGCAATTAATACCGCAGTGAGGAAGAGGAAGGAAAGAGGAGGAGAGGGGGAGAGGGGGGGATGGGGAGACAAGGAAGACAAGGGAGAGGGGGAAGATAAGGGAGATATAGAAATTTCATCCTTGTCCTCCTTGTCCTCCTTGTCTCCTTGTCTCCCTGCCCCCTGCCCCCCCCCCCCCCCCCCCCCCCCCCCCCCCCCCCCCCCCCCCCCCCCCCCCCCCCCCCCCCCCCCCCCC
>NZ_JTCM02000004.1 GCF_000817785.2 Hassallia byssoidea VB512170
ACAAAAATGGACAGCCTTGTTTACTAGATCCTCGATCCCCCACGACATTTTCGGATGAAGGCTGTCCATTTTTGTCCAGGTTCAGCCCAAGGGCGATAGAGATGGCTTTGGCGATGGCTTCGACAATGGCGATGCCGTTGGCGTTAGCGTTAGCGTTGGCGATGGCGATGGCGATGGGGTAGGCGTAGTCGTTGGCGATGGGGTAGGCGTAGGCGTTGGCGTTGGCGTTGGCGTAGGCGTGGGTGCCGCTGCCGCCCTCGGCGCTGTTGTAGGCGTAAGCGAGGAGGATGGGTTCGGTGTAGAAGTAGCGGTAGGACATTAAGTGGTTGTGGTCGTAGGCGTGGGCGTTGGCGTAGGCGTGGGCAATGGCTAATGCACGTTTACCGTAAGGTTTTGTATCACCCATAGAACCCGTAGTTTCTTTGTCTGCCCAACGTAATAACTCTTGTAATTTATCAGTATTAATACAAGAACGCGCCCCTTTTTCCATAAAAAGTAGTAATTGGTCAGCTCCATCACGCATTAATCCTGCAACTAAAAGAAAAACTTCTAGCCAGCGTGTTTCGGTAATATGGGTACATAAATCACGTAAAATTTTGTCGTCACCTGCTTCTTTAATCTTTCTTGCCGTAAAATACTCGTGGTAGGTTAAATGTGAGAATGAATAAATATCGTGCGCGCGTTCGACAAGCAAACCATGTTGCGCTTCGATTGATTGCAATATTTTCTTCGTTTCGATGTCGTCTTTAATATTTAGTGATTCATAGTATTTTATTATGTATTTATCAACATCTTCTGGCTTGAAGAAGTATTTACCATCCTCGAATTTTGGGTAAGCAATTTGAATCAATAAATCTTTTCTTTGTTTTCGCGAGAGGTTTTTGTATGGTAGCTGGTCACGCTCAACACCACGAGTAGTATCCCATTTATCAAGCAGTATGTCCAAACCTTCTTCGTACAAGTCGGCGCGATTTTGTGGGAATATACCTTTTTGTTCAAATACCAAGCATAATAATGTTAATAATAGTGGATTAGTCGCAATTTCTTTAATAGGTTTATTTATTTCCAATTGTGAAATAAATCCTTGTGCTTTGCTGGCATCATTTTTAGCAGTAAACCATTTATTGGCGAAGGTTTCAATTTGTTCGTCATTAAAATCAGCGATTTCGACATCAGTAAAATTTTCAAAAATATACTCGCGTGCTGCAATTCGACAAGTAATAACAAATTTATTTTTATAATATTGACGTGTAAAACTTTCAAGAACCTCTGAGACTTGTTTATCTGGGTCTTGTACTTCATCTAACCCATCAAACAGTATAAGTAGTTTCCCTTCTTTAAGTAGTTGTTCGATTACTTGCGAGTCTATAAATTGAGGAATAAGTTGTTGAGTCAAATACTTAAATAAATCAGCTGAATTGTTATTTTTTGTAAAACTTTTGAGTGTTACAAACAACGGGACGCGGTTTTTCTCAAAATTGCCATTAATACATTGTAGTGCTATATGTTTGAGAAACGTCGTCTTACCAGCACCAGGTTTACCCAAAACCATCAATTTGGGGTGTTCTTCTACTGCTTTCAATCCTGGTACTCTTGGTTCGCTTACCTTCCTCAAGTTAGGTCTGTCAAAATTCTCATAACCAGCATTTTGAAGAAGTTCTTCCCTTGATAACCATTTCGACTTGGTACTTTTCTCCAAAATATTGACGCTGGTATAAATATCATCTACCTCAATTGGCTTATTCATGCCTAGTACACGCATCTTACCGCAAAGTTCTTCAATATAAGGGCGAATTTCATCGCGTGCGTTTTGTACTAAATCATCGATTTTTTTTGACTTTGGAGTATTTACTTTTCGTCCCTCTGTGCGCTGTACCCCTGGTTTTTGTGCGCGTTTATGTTCCCAATCTTCATTAAAGGTCTGTAAATTGTTTTCTTTTTCATCTATAGGATGCCACAACGTTAGTCTAAAATCATAATTTTCTGAGCCTTGTTTCTGGGCACGTAAATCTTCGAGAATTTCTGAAAACTTTTCAAGTAGTTTTAACGCTTGCCTGACTTGTTTGATTTCTAAACTCGATAACTCAGCCAATGTCCGTGACTGCGTTTTAATAATCACCTGGTTCGGCAGCTGCTTCCAACATTTAATCTGATAGCGATCAGAATTCTCTACTTCGTGATTAACATAAGCCAACAGCGCTTCTAAAAGCTGCCTTACTCTTGCTTTTACATCATCACCGTAACTAAGGCGCGGCATAAACTTAGCTAAAAAAGTTGTAATAAAGTTTGGGGTATCCCCTATTTAGTCTACCTACCCCGAACTCTAAATTCCAGATATTCCTCAATTTTGACGCATAAGAGCGGCTTTTGCTTCCGTGTACTACCCCTAATTTACCGTTGCCTCAACAGTTGAGGATTAACGAATGGATAGGAAGAAATTGGTTGCGATTATTTTATTTCTCATTCCCTTGCTTGCTGATTTGATGTACCCAGGTCTGGGTATTTTGATTGAGGTGTTACTCCTTTTGTGGGAACTGTCAAAGGAATAGCAGCTAGAAGGGAAGTAATAAGACAGAATTAATTACACAAAATTAGACCTGAAACCTTTATTCAGCCGAAGACGCATGTGTAAATATTTCTGTCCGGGTAGTTATGTGGGTTCGTCCGCTTATACGAACCCATATAAATTTTTCCAGAATTTCATTTCTCAATATATGCGTACTGCTATATATTTATCTCTATCGAAGCGTCAAAATTACAGGTGCCTCCCTTCATCGACACGCAAAACACACTTTTCAATACGCACCAATATATGAGTACTTCCGATACTATTTGCATTCGTACAATATTGATAATTGCTAAGATAGTTACTAATGAATGTATACATGTTTACTTCGTATGTTAGATGACGCCAGCCGGGTTTCTTAGTCAGATTCATTACTCCCCCACCATCTCCAACAATTGCGCTTCACTTAACTGTGTAATTCCCAAACTTTGCGCTTTTTCCAACTTAGAACCCGCATCTTCCCCCACAACTAAATAATCTGTTTTCTTACTCACAGATTCCGTAACTTTACCACCATTTTTCTGAATCAAAGCTTTCGCTTCATCGCGTTTCAAAGTTGGTAAAGTACCCGTGATTACAAAAGTTTTCCCGGCAAACTTTTGATTTTTCTCTTTAATCTCAGTTACTTCCCCAACAAATTGTAACCCCGCAGCTTGCAACCGTTCAATTAAAGTTTGATTTGCAGCAATGTGGAACCACTGATAAACAGATTGAGCAATTTCTGCACCAATACCGTAAACAGTTTCAATATCTGCTTGGTCAGAGTTAGCTAACTTTTCCACGGTGGGAAATTTCTCAGTTAATAATTGGGCATTGACGCTGCCAACGTGACGAATGCCTAAACCGTATAATACCCGCGACCAAGGTTGATTTTTACTAGATGCGATCGCACTCACCAATTTTTCTGCTGACTTTTTCCCCATCCGCTCTAATGCACAAAACTTATCTTCTGTCAAGTTATACAAATCAGCAACCGAATGCACCACATTTTTATCAACGAGTTGATGCACCAGTTTTTCCCCCATGCCGCGAATATCCAGCGCATCGCGACTTACCCAATGTTCTATCGCACCTTTGAGGATAGCTGCACAAGAAGCATTTACACAACGAGTTACCGCTTCACCTGTTTCTCGCACTACCGGTTGATTGCATACTGGACAATGGGTAGGCATAACAAACGGTTTAGTGTCGTCGGGACGAAGTTCTTTGAGTACCCTCAACACTTCTGGGATAATTTCTCCAGCTTTGCGGACAATGACAGTATCGCCGATGCGGATGTCTAATTGGGCAATGCGATCGCTATTATGTAAAGTAGCGCGTGATACAGTCGTCCCCGCAAGTTGCACCGGGCGCATTTCTGCTAAAGGCGTTAACGCGCCGGTTCTGCCAACATTCACCGCAATATTTTCCACGCGGGTGGGTGCTTCTTCGGCTGCGTATTTGAGTGCCACAGCCCAGCGGGGAAACTTTTGCGTAAATCCCAGCTGTTCTTGCAACTTAAAAGAATTCAGCTTTACCACCACCCCATCAGTCATGTAAGCTAAATTCAGCCTTTCTGTATCCCAATGTTGATAATATTCAGCAACTTCGGCAGAAGTTGCACACAGACGCTTGTTTGGGTTGACGCGAAAACCCATTTTTTGCAATAATTCCAAAGCTTCCCATTGAGTATTAGCAATACTTGCGTCATCCAACCCTGGAATGTGCAGCGTGTAAGCAAAAAAATCTAACTGCCGTTGCGCGACAATGCGAGAATCTAATTGCCGCAGTGTACCAGCGGTAGCGTTGCGAGGATTGGCAAATAACTGTTCACCCGCTGCAAGCCTTTGTGAGTTAATTTGCTTAAACACCTCCAAAGGTAAAAACGTCTCACCGCGAACTTCCACCCTTTCAACGTTTTCTAACCCGGACATATTCAAGCGTAAGGGAATTGAGCGAATTGTTCGCACATTTTGGGTAATATCTTCACCAGTTACACCATCACCTCTAGTCGCTCCTCTGACTAAAACGCCATTTTCGTAAGTCAGAGCTAAAGCATTACCATCAATTTTCAGTTCGCAGACATATTCTACCGCATCTATGTTCGGTGCTTGGCGTCGCCAACGCCGATCCCAATTTTGCAACTCATCAACATTAAAGGCATTCTCCAAACTGTAGAGGGGAATGTTGTGCCGCACCGAGGTAAACTGTGTAGCTGGCTTTTCACCCACGCGCTGAGTGGGACTATCTGGGGTGACAACTTCTGGGTGTTCAGTTTCCAGTTGTTGCAATTCTCGATATAGGCGATCGTAAACTGCATCCTCCATTATGGGAGAATCGAGGACGTAATAGGCATAGCTAGCTTGTTGTAGTAATTGCCGCAGTTCCTGAACTCGCTGTTTAACCTTCAACGTCAATGATTCCACGGAGTCGCTCTCCACTTAAAAAATCCAAATTTTCAGGCTTTGTTTTACTTTTAGCATTTTGCACAGCCTCTGACATCACCATTTAGGATAGCCTCGTAAGTTCGTAGTGAGCGGTTTACCGCTCATAGCTTCGATTTTAAGGGATACCGCTTACTACATTAATCCGCATTTACTTAACTTCTAACTCTTTAACGGAATTTGAATCACAAATTCTGTACCATTTCCTAAAGATGAAATACATTGTAACGTTCCGCCGTGCTTTTCGGTGATAATTTGGTTGCTAATAGAAAGTCCTAATCCACTACCTTTACCTTCTGGTTTAGTTGTGAAGAAAGGTTGAAATATCTGGCTTTGCACTGACTCTGATATCCCCATTCCGTTGTCGTAAATTTGAATTGTTACTTGCTCTTTGTCTATGGTGGTGCGAATGCGAATTAGTCCGAATCTGCGAGAAGCCGTAGAAAACGTTTCTATGTCTTTTATTGGTTCCTCAATTGCATCAATCGCATTTGAGATTAAATTCATAAACACTTGATTGAGTTGTACGGGGTAGCATTTAATTTTGGGCAAATTGCCATATTCTTTAATTACATTAATAGTGGGACGTTTGGGTAAAGCTTTAAAACGGTGCTGCAAAATCATTAAACTAGTTTCTAGCCCTTCATGAATATCAACAGCCTTTTTCTGTTCTCCATCCACCCGTGAAAAATTTCGTAGCGATTGCATGATTCCTTGAATGCGTTCAGTACCAAGTTTCATTGAAGAAATCACTTTAGGCAAATCTTGCAGTACATGCTCTAAATCCATCGTCTTAATGTTATCTTCAATTTCGTACCCAGGTGTGGGAAACTTTTTTTGGTAGAGCTTCACTAAGTTAATTAAATCTTGGATGTAGTGGTCAGCGTGATATAAGTTAGTAGAAATAAAGCCGACGGGATTGTTAACTTCATGAGCAACGCCGGTAACTAGCTGCCCTAAAAAGGAGATTTTTTCAGTTTGAACTAACTGTAATTGAGTTTTTTTGAGTTCTTCTAAAGCTTGAGAAAGTTCAGCAGTGCGTTCTTTAACTCTTTGCTCTAATTGCTGTTTTTGTTCGTCTAACTCTAATTTGAGTTGTCGCAATTTTAAGTGTAATTTAATTCTGGCTAAGACTTCTTTTTGATTAAATGGCTTCGTAATGTAATCTACGGCTCCTAAACTTAGCCCTTTAACTTTTTCTACGGAATCAGAAAGAGCAGTTATAAAAATAATCGGAATTTCTTGAGTAGATGGATTTGCTTGCAATCTCCGACAAGTTTCAAAACCATCTATTCCAGGCATCATTACATCTAACAATATCAAATCAGGTGGATTATTTTTTACTTGCTCAATTCCACTATTTCCGTCCATTTCAACTATAACTTCATAGCCAGCATTCTCTAAAGTAGTGTGAAGAACTTGTAGATTGGTTGGGCTATCATCAATAACTAATATTGTCTCAATATTATTGAAAATGTTGCTTGTGCTTTCAGTTAATAAGTCGTTTGTTTGGTTATGGAAATTAATCATTGTAGTTTTTAATTTAATTGTTGATTTTGATATTAATTTATATGGTTTTGTAGAAATTGGCGTATTTTTTTTATGTTAAAACTTTTGACAAGTTGATTTAAGTGGTTAACAAAAGGTTTATAGTTTTCATCCATTTTGTAAATTTTTTCCAATTCTTTTTGAATTCCTTTGATTTGTCCTTTTTTTGCATATTCTATGAGCATTGCCAAATCGTCAACTGGTGGGATAATGATTTCACCTGTTGTTTCTGGTTTAGGTGATCGCACTTTTTCTTTTTGTGCTTCTGCATAAATCCAATTCAGTTTTAAGTGCTTTGACAAAAGGCGATAAATTTCCGCTGCTTGCACCGGTTTTGCCAAAAAATCATCACCTACTGCTACTTTACTTTTTTGTCGGTTTATATCAAAAATACTTGCCGAATAAACAATAAATATTGTCTCTTGAAACTTTTGGTTTGTTCGCAGTTCTTTAAGCATTTTCCACCCATCGATTCTAGGCATTTCTAAGTCAGAGATAATCAAATCTGGATAATAAAGACTTGCTTTTTCTAACCCTTCTTCACCGTTAGCAGCTTCAATTATAGTAAAACCCAAGGGTTCTAAAAGATTGACAATTACTGAGCGATTTTCCCAACTGTCATCGACAATCATAATTTTTTTTCTGGAACCAGAATAACCAGTGATTCTCCCGCCACTTGTGATAGTATTACTCTCTGTCCAATTATCAGGTATTAAAAATTCTATTTCAAATTCAAACACACTACCTACACCAAACTTACTTTTAACTTTAATGGAACTACCCATAAGTTCGACAATTTTCTGGCTAATAGCTAGCCCTAATCCTGTACCTTCTGTTTGATGTGTGCTATCTCCTACCTGCTCAAAGGGTAAGAATATCTTCTCTATTTGTATAGGACTCATGCCAACCCCTGTATCTTGAATTTTAAATCTAATTTTGGTAATTGGGAATTGGGAGTGGGGAGTGGGGAGTGGGTAATGGGTAATGGGTAATGGTGAATTGGGAGTTGGGAATTCTTCTTTTTTATTACCTATTACCGATTCCCTATTACCCATTACCAATTCCCTATTACCTATTACCCATTCCCCATTTTCTATTACCTCTACTTTAAAAGTTACTCCTCCTTTGTCGGTAAATTTAATCGCATTACCAAGCAAATTAATCAGGACTTGTCGCAGTCGCTTGTCGTCAGCAGTGACACCTGTTGGTAAATTTGCAGCAGGTTGGTAAATAAAATCGATGTTTTTTTCTTGAGCTTTGAAACGACAAATTTCTACAACTCCTTGTAGCAAAGAGGGTAGATAGAAATCTGTTGGTCGCAGTTCCATTTGGTGAGCTTCTATTTTGGAGATGTCTAAAATATCATTTATTAATGTTAATAAATTTAAACCACATGAGCGAATAATGCCGATGCCATGTTTTTCTTCTTCTGTTAGGGTTTTGGAGTTTTCTAGGATTTGAGCGTAGCCTAAAATGCCGTTGAGTGGGGTTCTCAATTCGTGGCTCATGTTTGCGATAAATTCGCTCTTGGCATTATTGGCAATATCAACTGCTATTTTGGCTTCTTTTTGCTCTGATAAAAGGGTTGTTACTTGGTGAATCAGTTGATTTAAATAAGCTGTTAATAATCCTACTTCGTCAGTTTTAGTAATAGGTGTTTCCACATTTAATTCTGGGGTTGCTTTTTGAGCAACATCAGTTAATGCTTTTAGAGGATAAGCGATCACCTTACTTATATACATAATAAAATAAGTAGCGATCGCTATCGATATTATCAGAGTTACAAAAATAATTACTTTGAAGATAATTTCTCCGTGATAATTAGCAACTTCGGACAATTCTTCTTGTTTTTCAGCAGTTTCTATCACAAGTGCTAGTTCATAAAACAATTGATTTTTTTTGACATTTGTATCGCTCTCTGCTAAATTTTTTAGCAATTTATTTGCTTTTAAAACATTTTCATACTCTATATTTGCCGGATCAATTTTATTCAACGTAGCTTGTAAATCTTGGGCAAATTGTTCAAATATGCCGTTATACTTTACAAGTAGCGGTTTGAGGGATGTTATCGAAGAAGTTGACACCGAGGAATTGAGAGAGGACAGCAATATCTTAACTTTAGCAATACGCTGAATCGCCGTTGTTTTTGCTTTCTGAAACTCTTTCGGTTTTTGCAGATAAGGAGCAAACTCTTTAACTGGTTCAAATTCTAAACAAGTCAAGCGCAAGTTATACAAAAGCTTACGCTCTTTGCGAATACTCATTCTCTGCTTGTTAGCTGCCTGCTGGTAATAATTACCGATAGTTAATGCGCTAAGAGTGGGAGCAACGACGATGGTGAGAGCGATCGCATACCCAATGCTAATCTTATTGCTGATACTGAGTCTGCTAATTACCTGACGCATCGCAGGCAAAAAGTTAAATAAAGCTACTTGCTTTCTTTGATCGGAATCGATAATCTGACGATCTAATTGAGTTGAGTCATTGATTTTGGGAGGTTGCATGTATGTATATAATCAACAGCGGATGCATTATGAGTGCATTTTTTGAGGATGTTAACTATATAGTTCCCAAATGCAAGTTAAGAATTCACATATTTGTAATGTTTTCCTGGTTGTAGTGAGCGGTTTACCGCTCGTCGCTCTTGGATTTTAACGGCTAAAGCCGTTACTACGTTAAGGAACGTTTATTTATGCACATCTACTTACAAATTATGTTATGGGAATAGCGATCGCTAACTCTGTCCCTTCTCCCAAGACTGACTCACAACTCAAAAAGCCTCCATGTTTTTCTACCACTATCTGACGACTGATAGATAAACCTAAACCTGTACCTTTGCCAACTGATTTAGTAGTAAATAAATAATCAAAAATTTGTGATTTAACTTCTGATGATATACCTTTGCCATTATCTTTAATCTTGATTATGACACTTTGATTATCTAGAGATTCTGTTTTGATATTAATAATATTAGGTACTCGTTCTATATCAGCAAAACTGCGTCCTTGACTAGATTCATCTAATGTGTCTATTGCGTTTGCTAGAATATTCATAAATACTTGATTTAGTTGCCCCAAATAACATTTAACTAAAGGGAAGTTTCCATATTGTTTAATTATTTTAATTGCTGGACGAGTCTCATTTGCTTTCAAGCGATGTTGCAAAATCATCAAAGTGCTATCGATGCCTTCGTGAATATCAGCTAACACCTTAGAAGTAGTATCGGCACGGGAAAAAGTTCGTAAAGAATTGCTAATATCACGTATACGTTTCGCTCCTAATTTAGCTGAATCAATTATTTTTGGTATGTCTTCAGTCAAAAACTCTAAATCTATTTTTCCTGCATGAGTTTCAATTTCTGGATGTTCGCAGTATTGCTGGCATAATTGCAAGTGTTCCAGCAAATCGTGAAAGTATTCTTCAATGTGGTCAACATTACCTGAAATACAACTGAGTGGGTTATTAATTTCGTGAGCAATACCAGCCACCAACTGACCGAGAGCAGACATTTTTTCACTTTGTACTAATTGAATTTGAGCTTGTTTTAGGTCGTTTAAAGATTCAGAAAGTTCAGCCGTTCGCTGTGTTACTCGTTGCTCTAACTCTTCTGTGAATTGCTTAAGTTGAATATTTTGTTCTTCCAGCTTCTTGGTTAAATTTCGCATTTTTAAATGCAGGCAAACACGAGCGATAACTTCTTCTTGCTGAAACGGTTTCGTGATATAATCTACTGCTCCTAAATTAAAACCTTTGACTTTATCTGCCGTATCATGTAACGCAGTCATAAAAATCACAGGAATGTCATGAGTTAGCGGATTCTCCTTGAGTTTCTCACAAGTGACAAAACCATCAATTCCTGACATCTGAATATCCAACAAAATCAGGTCTGGTGGATCATATGTACTTTGCTTGAGAGCATTTTCACCGCTCGTTGCTACAGCAATTTCCAAGCCTGCATCAATCAAAGCTTCCGATATTACTGCTAAGTTAGTGGGGTTATCGTCCACAATTAAAATAATGTTATTTTCTAAGTCATGCATAATCAGGAAATATTTATTAACTAAATTTAGTGATTCGTCAAATATTGTTGAAGAAAAGTTTGAATTTTTTCTATTTGAAAGTTCTTGGCTAATTGAATAATTTCTTGAGCAAATAAAGTAAACTTTTCATCTGATTGGGCAAGCCGATCAACCTGGTCTTGTATAGCTTTAACGCGACCTTTCAAAGCTAAATCGTACAGTCGAGATAAATCTTCGGCGGGCGGTGGTACTATTGTAGTAGACGCAAGGGAAATACTTTCATCCGGCTCGTTATCGGCTTGGTTGTTTCCTTCATAAAGCCATTCTAATTTCAAATGTACTCGTAATATTTCCAGCAGAGTTTCTACCTGCACGGGTTTAGGTAGAAACTCATTTGCCCCAGCATCTAAACTTTTATGTTGGTCAGTTTCAAACACGCTAGCAGAAGAAGCAATTATTACGACTTCTTTTAAGTGAGGTGATCGCCGCAAGTGTTGTATCATTTGAAAACCATCCATCACAGGCATAATTAAATCACTAATAATTAAGTCTGGTTTAAATTCAACGGCTTTATCTAAACCCTCTTGACCATTTTTGGCTTCAATAATGTTAAAACCAATTGGTTCTAGCAAATTGACAATAACTGAGCGATTTTCCCATTTATCATCTACTACTAAAATGTTTCTTTGTTGACCAGAGAAACCAATGATAATTCCATGAGAAAATGTTTTAGCTGTTTCTGCCCAATTGGGAGCTGTTAATAACTCGACATCAAATGAAAAAATACTGCCTTCACCAAGCTGACTTTTCACAGAGATGCTACTGTTCATCAGAGAGATAATTTTTTGCGTAATTGCTAATCCTAAACCGGTTCCTTCAGACTTGCGAGATTCTGAACCAACTTGCTCAAACGGCAAAAATATTTTCTCTAATTGCTCATCACTCATCCCCACACCAGTATCTTCAATTTGAAAGCGAATTTTGGTAATTGGGAATTGGGAATTACCAATTACTTCTACTTTAAAAGTTACTCCTCCTTGGTCTGTAAATTTGATAGCGTTACCAAGTAGGTTAATTAACACTTGCCGCAAACGTTTTTCGTCAGCATGAATACCTTGAGGAATTTCCGATTCTACTTGGTAAGTAAAAGCAATATTTTTTTGTTCGGCACGGATGCGGCAAATTTCGGCGACACCTTGCAAAAAAGCAGGAAAATGAAAATCTGTGGGGTAGAGTTCCATTTTCTGTGCTTCAATTTTTGAGAGGTCTAGAATATCGTTAATTAAAGTTAATAAATGAGAACCGCACTGATGAATGATGCTGATACCGTTGCGTTCTTTTTCTGTGAGGGTTAGCGATCGCTGAATAATTTGGGCATAGCCTAAAATACCATTAAGCGGTGTTCTCAGTTCGTGGCTCATATTTGCCAAAAACTCGCTTTTAGCATGATTTGCCGTATCAGCGCTGATTTTGGCTTCTTTCAGTTCTGCTGTACGTTCTTCAACGCGAACTTCTAATTCTTGATTGTTTTTTTCTAAAGTAGTGAAAGATTCGCGCAACTGCTGTGCCATGCGGTTAAACGATTGACCAAGAACTCCTAATTCATTGACTGCTGACTCCTGTACTTTTTGGTTCAACTCACCGGATGCGATCGCTTCCGAGGCTTTACTTAGCCGTAAAATTGGTTGGGTAATCCAGCGCGATGTATATACGCCCAGCAAACTTGCTAACACCAACGCCCCCAAACATAGTAAAATTGTCGTGCGGGTGTTGGCGTTAATTTGCCCCATAAAGTCAGATTCGGGAACGGCAATAACTACCAGCCAATCTAACCCCCACTCATCCTGCCAAGGTGTTACCTGAATAAACTGCCGCTGACCATTAACTAAAAAGTCAAGCTGCTGGCTATTCTTGATTTTGCTCAAGTCGCCGAAATGCTGTGTTAAGTATTTCGCGCTTGCTTGAACTAAGGCATCACTACTATCTATTGCTTTCAGCCGTTGCGGTTTCTTATCTACCATTGTGAAAGGCTTCTCTTTGGTGGAAGTGGCAACTATTAAGCCATTGCGCTCTAAAATAAAAGTCTTGCCGTTGGGACTAACTTTTAACTGTTGCAAGAAATCACCAATTTGAGACAGACGCTGGTCAATGCCAATCACCCCTATCAAGTTTTTGTTTTTATCATAAACAGGACGGTTGGCAGAAACTGCTAGGGGAAAGGGCTGTATTTCCCATTGATAAATCTGGCTCCATATCGGTTTACCAGTCTTGACTGTCTCTGCATACCAAGCTTCATTTTGAAATTTGTAGTCGGGAAAAGTATCAAGCAGCTTGAGACGATTCCCCTGGTTATCTGTTTGGTAGTTGTAGGTATCATTGTTGCCGTATCGCTTTCGGGAAAGATCGTTAACAATGATGAGACCATTGTTCATGTAATATCCAGAGCCAGAAAATTCACCTAATTTAGAGCCAAAGCTAATATAACCAACGTCATACAACTGCATTTGCTTCCAGAAGTAATGCCCAATACCTTCTAAATCTTGCGGATCTAGCAAACCCAAATCAATCGCATCTCCATTAACTTGAGCCAAATGCCGAGCCGTTTCCAGATAACTGTCAAGGTGTTGGTCGATACGCGAAGTGACTTCACCCCGCAGTCGCGAAGCAAGTTCGTTAACTGCTCTCTGCCCATTACGTAACGATAGATACCCGGTCAATCCCACGACAGCAAAGATTTGCAGCACAAAAGGAACGACAAGAATAAGACGTAGTGAGATTTTTGGGAATTTGTTGATACCGGAATTTGTCGGGAGTTTAAGTAGCATTACTACCTGGGAAGCAGTTGGAAAGTTAGCTAATTACATAGTTCCCAGATTTGAGTTGATGATTTGCATTCACTTAACTAATTGTCGTAAAGACGTTCTGCTGGAACGTCTCTACAATATGATCCAATGCATCTATCCTATAAGTAGAATTATTTGAAGGCTTCTGATAAAAACATGAGAGTTTGGCTTGCCTGCTTTTTCGTGCTGTTTGCCCTAGCAAAATTGTTTGACTGGGTGCAAGAACTTTCTCTACCGCTACCAATTTATATTTTGGGTGGGGCTTTTTTAGCTGTTGCTTCTAACTACGATAAGATTGTCGGCTCTAACTTCAGCGATGCTATTAGTGAAGCGCAACTTGAACAACCACAGTTAAATGCATCTTCTATCGAAAAAGTCAATACATAGTTATGAAAATATAAAGAATTAATGTAGTAAGCACTTCAGTGCTTAAAATCCTTGCTATGAGCGGTAAACCGCTCACCCTCCGGGTTCGCCAGTCGCTCATGGGGGAGACCCCCAAGACCGCGCTGGCTCACTACGAATTAGAGGTCATGAATTCAACACTCGGTCGTTTGAGCGAAGTTGCCACACTGTTTTTCAAGTTGGGTATCATCGGTTTCGGGGGTCCGGTTGCTCATATCGCTATGATTGAAGATGAAGTAGTCAAGCGGCGTCAGTGGATGACACGAGAGCATTTTCTTGACTTACTTGGAGCAACTAATTTGATTCCGGGTCCAAATTCTACAGAAATGGCGATTCATGTAGGATATGTCTACGCGGGATGGCTGGGGCTGATTGTTGCGGGTGTTTGCTTTATTTTACCTGCGGTGTTAATTACAGGTGTATTTGCCTGGATTTATGTTAACTATGGCAATTTGCCCCAAGTCGCTCCTTTACTATATGGAATTAAGCCTGCTGTTTTAGCAGTGATTTTGGATGCGCTTTGGCGTTTAGGAAAAAAAGCCGTAAAAAGTCGTCAAATGTCGGCGATCGCCTTGGGTGTAGTTGTCTTATTATTGCTGCTGAAACTCAATGAAGTGATTGCCCTCTTAATTGGCGGTATTTTAGGTATGATTTGGTTGCGTAGTGGCGATCGCAATAATACCCCACCAAACACAGCAAACTTTCTCATCGCTAATTTAACTACAGGTGCGGCTTTTAAAACAACAGCAGTGAGTGCCGCAACTACTGCACATACAGTAACAAATGTCTCTTTGTGGAAATTGGGTTTATTTTTCCTGAAAGTCGGTAGTGTGTTGTTTGGTGGTGGTTTTGTATTGGTAGCGTTTTTGGAAGGTGGATTAGTTCAGGAATACGGCTGGTTAACGCAACAACAGTTACTCGATGCGATCGCGATCGGTCAATTTACCCCAGGACCGGTTCTTTCTACCGCTACCTTTATCGGTTACATCATTGCAGGTGTTCAAGGTGCAATTGTGGCAACGGTGGGAATTTTCTTACCGTCGTTTTTCTTCACGGCTATTCTTAATCCGCTGGTTCCTCGGTTACGCGCTTCCAAATGGACAAGTGCATTTCTTGATGCGGTGAATGTCAGTGCTGTAGCGTTGATGTTTGTTGTTACTTTAGAATTAGCAGCAACGACTTTAATACCAAAAGCTGCGTATGTGGACTTTTTAGCTGTGGCGATCGCTATTATCTCAGCCGTTTTGCTGATTCGCTTCCGCATCAATGCTGCATGGTTAGTTTTCGGTGGTGCTTTCATCGGCTGGGTAGCTTCGTTTTTAGGTTACACTCGATGATCGCTGTATAAAGGTAATCTACAGGTAAATTGTATGACGATTGAAACAGCCACCAAATATTACATAGCCAATAAACCAGTACGCCATAAAGTATTAGGAGAAATGTTTATTGTCGATTTGTACCCGTCTAGAGTTGGCAGCGTGCGGGTAAAACTTCCCAACGGTGTAGAGATGGATTGCCAGCTAGAGTTTTTAGACCCCATGTAATGAGGGAGAGGGGGGGGACAAGGGAGAGGGGGGGGACAAGGGAGAGGGGGGGGACAAGGGAGAGTTCTTGAGAAAGTTTGAGGCTTTTGTTTTAAATTTTAAGCATTGCAAATTGTAAGCGCAACAGCTTAACCAGGGTAAACGAAAAATCAAGGGCGATGACAGATAATATTATTCAACAACAAATCGCGTATTATCGTGCCAGAGCAAACGAATATGATGAGTGGTTTTATCGGCTTGGTCGCTACGATCGCGGCGAAGAATTCAACCAGCGCTGGAGACGCGAGGTTGCTGTTGTCAAAGCCGCATTATATCAACTTAAAGCCGCAGATAACATCTTAGAATTAGCTTGTGGAACAGGTATCTGGACGCAAGAACTTGTAAAGATTGGCAAGAAAATTACTGCGATAGATGCTTGCGAGGAAGTAATTGAAATTAATCGCAAAAAGTTACTTTCACCAAACGTGAAATATCACCAACTTGATTTATTCAAATGGAAACCGGATATTGAATATGATTTGGTATTTTTTGCTTTTTGGCTTTCTCATGTACCACCAGCATTACTTGATTTGTTTTTGAGGAAAGTTTATAATTCTGTTCGCGTTGGCGGACAATTTTTTTTGGTAGACTCACGCTTTGAGCCTACATCCACAGCCAAGAATCATATTTTTGAATCTGACAAAAACATTTATCAAACCCGGAAGTTAAATAATGGTGAAGAATTTCAGATAGTCAAGATTTTTTATCAGCCTGATGAACTTTATAACAAGTTGCTAAAAGTTGGATTTCAGGCTGATATCAAGGTAACGAACAATTATTTTATTTATGCATTAGGGACAAAAATTTAGTATTTTCGTTACTGTATCAGGGTAAGTGAGGAACGCAGATTTAGTCTGAGGAGACGTAGCGATCGCATCCAAATTTTTGCCGGTTGCTCAAAGAATGTAAAAATATCACCGTAACCGACGTTAGTTTTTTGATGATGCAGCCAATGTCTCTCAGGTGTAGTGATATATAAAACCTGACACAGCAAATTCAAAAACTTAGGAGTTTCCCAACCCAAGACACTTATGTGTCTCCACCATACATGAAACTGACCAAAAAGCAACCCACAAATAACGCCAACGGGAGAGAAAGTCCACAGAAATACTGCTAACAGTAAATATGGTAAAGCACCTAAAATACCATCTAAAAGAACCTGGAAATTGAAAGTTAAAATTGCATAGTGGCGAAAGTTTTTCTTCCAAGAGTGATGCGTTTGCAAGTGAAGCCTACCAAAAACATGCTCTGGTATATGGTATAAGAAGGTAGAAAAAAAATCGCCAAAAAATAATAGTAGCCAAGCAACAGCGATCGCCTCAAGCATTTGTACTCCTAAGATTCTGTATCGTTATTCTTTCCTTAAATAAAAAGATGCTTAGTTTAGCAATTTTCCTTCTTCTTTGAGTCTGGCTTTGGTACAAAGAACGTTGATTATTGCATACATCTAAAAAACGACAGGATTTAGGTAGTTTATCTAAAATGACAAGAACAAAGTAAGTCAATAACAGTAAAGGTTTAGTTAAAAATTGTCAAAATTTCGGTTAATTTACCGGAATGCACCCTTACAGAATGTCGGGTAGAAATGAAAACACCTGCTTTCTCGGAATTAATCACTTTGATTTATCAAATTAACAAAAAAATATATTTGCTTTTATCAAAAAGAATTTATAAAGTTAAATCAACCTGCATGTACTAATAAACTGTCAGGATTGATGTGATAAATTTAAAGTTGGCATTGTAGCACAAATAGTGCCAACTACAAGTTTAATCTCTCTCATTTTCATCCTGATGGTGTGAATTTAAAGCATTACACCTATGGAATTATCAAGCAAATCTGAATACGCACTTCTAGCTTTGTTAGAGTTGGCAAATTGTTACCCCCGTAACGAATCTCTGCAAATTCAACAAATAGCTTTGCTACAAAATATACCCAATCGTTATTTAGAACAACTGCTAGCCACATTGAGACGTGGAGGTTTAATTAAAAGCATACGCGGATCGAAGGGCGGTTATATCTTGGCACGAGACCCCCAACAGATTACGCTTTTAGATGTATTAAACTGCATTGAAGGCGTAGAAACTATTTTGACTGATGATACAACATCCAAAACAACAGAAAGTAAAATAATTCAAGATGTCTGGTACGAAGCGCGTCAAGCTGCTAACTCAGTTTGGCAAAAGTATACACTCCAAGACCTTTGCGAACTGCGAGATAGTCGGCGACAGATACAATTTATGTATTATATATAGTTGAGAGCGATCGCATCTGTCTTGTCTAAATGTATTTTTTGTCAATATGCGGTTGAAGTGCAAAATTAATCATTCTCGATTGTCAAATCAGGCTTTTAGATGTTTAATGGAAAAATAAAGTGAAAAATATCTAGTTTTATACTGAACTATAGCTTTAGTAAATCGTTATTGGAGATGTTTATTGCTCAGTTCATTACGATTATCTGCCTCTACATCAGGTGTGTAGAGGCTATATTTTTTGTTTGTTAAGAAAGGTATCAATTTTTCTCAAAATTATTCATGATAAAAATTAATAGTTTGTTACAAAGGATTTACTATATTTATCCGTCAGGTATGATATACAAAGATATATTTGAAAAAGAAAGTTTAAAATAATTTTTTCCAATAAAATTATTGATTTGCATTATTTAAGCAACATTTTGCAAATGACAATACATAAATGTCAGCACAAAATAGTACAAAAGCTAAAATCGCCAATTGGGATATTTTTTGCTGTATTGTTGGGCATCATTTTATCGATTCAGCAAGTTTTATCGCAGCAGGCAGTAGTTTTGAATTTGTTGATGACGGCACCCGATGCCCAACCTTGGAAAACGGGTATAGTTAAAGACTTTGAAGCGAAAAATCCGGGAATTCGGATTAACGTGATCGAAGGACCTAATGCCACAAATTTGCTTGAAGACCTTTATACTTCGGCTTTTATTTTAGGTGATTCTCCTTATGACATAGTGAATATGGATGTCATTTGGACACCGAAATTTGCAGCGGGTGGATGGTTGCGAGATTTAAGCGATCGCATCACCCCAGAAGAGTTAGCCGCATTTTCGCCCAAAGATGTAGAAGCAGGAATTATCGAGGGCAAGTTATATAGAATTCCCATGCGAAGCGATGTTGGGGTACTTTACTATCGGGAAGACTTACTTAAGCAACAAGGATTTCAACCGCCAGAAACCATTGCAGATTTGCTGAAAATTTCTCAAGCGTTGAAAAAACAGGGCAAAACTAATTGGGGTTATCTTTGGCAAGGTCGCCAATATGAAGGTGCTGCGGCGATGTTTGTTGAAGTTTTAGAAGGCTTTGGGGGATTTTGGGTAAATCCGAAAACGTTAGAAGTTGGACTGGATCGACCAGAAACATTAAAAGCGATCGCCTTTCTCAAACAAACAACTCAATCAGGCATTTCTCCACCTGGAGTCACAACATACATCGAAGAAGATACAAGGCGAATTTTCCAAAGCGGTCAAGCAGCATTTTTACGTAGCTGGCCCTATGTTTGGCCCCTTGCAAATGCCAAAGATTCGCCTATCAAAGGCAAAATCGGTATTAAATCAATGGTTGGTATTGACCCGAAAAGTGGCGCAGCTTGTTTAGGCGGTTGGGGTTTGGGAATTGCCAAATCATCGAAACATCCCGAAGAAGCCTGGAAAGCAATTAAATATTTTACAAGCGAAGAAGCACAGCGGAGATTTATTTTAAATGCCGGTTTTGTCCCCAGCCGACGCGCATTATTTACAGACCCAGAAATTCTCGCTAAATATCCCCATTACCCCAAATTATTAGAAATAGTTGAGAAAGCAGTTTTACGTCCACCCATAGCCCAATATGCCCAAGCCTCAGATATTTTGCAACGTTATTTAAGTGCCGCTTTAACAAACAGCATGACCCCAGAAAGCGCCATGAAAGCCGCCGCAAATGAAACGCGGAGATTGTTGAAATAGATAGTGGATGGTGGATGGTGGTTAGTGGATAGTGGATAACTGTTGACTGTTAACCGTCAACCAACAACCAAGAACTATCAACTATCAACCAACAACCAACAACCAACAACTAACAACCAACAACCAACAACCAACAACTATCAACCAACAACCAACAACCAACAACTAACAAATATGCAAACAATTCGAGGTAGAGAACAACGCACAGCATTAATTTTATTACTGCCCGCTTTGTTAATGCTATTGTTTGTTTTTGGCTACCCGATCGCTCGTGCTTTTTGGTTAAGTTTGTTTACTCAAAATTTGGGAACGAAACTACAACCTGTTTTTTCGGGCTTTGACAATTACGCACGAATGGTGGGAGATGGTCGTTTTTGGCAAAGTTTCTGGACAACTTCAATATTTACTACAGTAACCGTGTTTCTAGAATTAATTCTAGGAATGGGTATTGCTTTGATTCTCAACCAGCGTTTTTTTGGACGCGGTGTAGTGCGAACGATCGCTATTTTACCTTGGGCTTTGCCAACAGCGCTGATTGGTCTAGCTTGGACGTGGATTTTTAACGATCAATTTGGTGTCGTCAATGATATTTTGCGGCGACTGAATTTAATTCAAGTTGATATAAACTGGTTGGGAGAACCAACACTGGCAATGATAGCGGTAATAGTTGCTGATATTTGGAAAACTACGCCTTTTATTAGTATTCTACTATTAGCTAGTTTGCAGTCAATTTCATCAGATTTGTATGAAGCTCATGCTATAGATGGTGCGACACCTTGGCAAAGTTTTCGGCAAATTACGCTACCGTTGTTGATACCGCAAATTCTTATAGCTACGTTATTTCGCTTTGCTCAAGCTTTTGGTGTGTTCGATTTGATTGCGGTGATGACTGGAGGTGGTCCTGGCGGTGCAACCGAGGTCGTATCGTTGTATATTTATTCTACCATTATGCGCTACTTAGATTTTGGTTATGGCGCGGCGTTGGTAGTATCTACTTTCAGTTTGTTAATTTTTATAGTGGCGATCGCACTTTTCTTACTCAACAAATCTCGCAGTTAAGGGAATGGGGAGTGGGGAGTGGGGAGTGGGGAGTGGGAAAGAGATATTTTTATATACTCTAAATAATCCAAAATCTAAAATCTAAAATCTAAAATCGGTATGGCTGTAATTCCTGAAGTAAGTTCTACAAATCCCAAACCTACAACTAAAGTAAAGAATCGTGTAAAAAATATCTTGTTGGGGATAGCGATCGCTTGTGTGGTAATCTTCTGTTTAGCACCTGTAATGTGGCAACTTTTGACTTCATTTAAGGTAAATCAAGATATTTCCCAAGTTCCCAGCGTTTACTTTCCGACTCGCATCACCTTCAATCACTATACAGAATTATTTACTCGCCGTCCGTTTTGGCGCTACATTTTAAATAGCGCTTTCGTATCGATTATTTCTACAGCTTTCTCTTTAGCTTTTGGCGCACCTGCTGCTTACGCATTAGCAAGATTGCGTCCTTGGGGTGGAAAATTCATCCTTGCAGGTATTTTGATTATCACCTTATTTCCGGGAATTTTATTATTTTTAGGACTGTTAGAAATTATCCAAAAGTTGCACTTGGGTAACAATTATTTAGCTTTAATTATTCCCTACACTGCAATTAATTTACCTTTAACAATTTTAGTATTACGTAGCTTCTTTGAACAATTACCAAAAGACTTAGAAGATTCCGCCAAGGTAGATGGCTATAACACTTTACAAATGCTTTTGCAAATTTTATTACCAATGACAATTCCCGCTTTAGTGACAACAGGAATTCTCACCTTTATATTTGCCTGGAATGAGTTTATCTTCGCTCTGACATTTATTACTCGTGAAGAGATGAAAACAATTCCCGTAGCCGCAGCGCAATTAGGTGGTGCAACCCAATTTGAAATTCCCTATGGTCCAATTGCCGCAGCAACAATTGTCGGGACATTGCCTTTAGTTTTACTTGTTTTGTTCTTCCAGCGCAAGATTATCCAAGGTCTAACTGCTGGTGCTGTTAAGGGATAATGAGGGAGTGGTGAGTAGTGAGTGGGGAGTGGTGAAAATTAAAAATTAACCATGATTAAAAAACTTATCTATTCCCCATTCCCTATTCCCTATTCCCTATTCCCCATTTAAAATCATGGCTAAACTTGAACTAAAAAATTTAAATAAGACCTATAACCCCAAAGTTATTCCAGTTAAAGACATTAGCTTAACTGTCGATGACAATGAATTTCTGACTTTACTCGGTCCTTCTGGTTGTGGTAAGTCTACGACGCTGCGGATGATAGCGGGGTTGGAAGAACCTACCGAGGGTCGAATTTTGCTTGGTAGTGAAGATATTACATCGAAACGACCAGGCGATCGCAATATGGCAATGGTCTTTCAAAGCTATGCGCTTTATCCTCACATGACCGTCTTTGAAAACCTTGCCTCTGGACTAAAGCTGAAAAAAACACCCCGATCCGAAATTCAACAGCGAGTCACAGAAGTATCTCAACTTTTAGGATTAGAAGAATTATTGCAGCGCAAACCCGGTCAATTATCAGGAGGACAACGACAAAGGGTTGCAGTCGGACGAGCATTAGTCCGTCGCGCTCAAGCGTATTTATTAGATGAACCGCTGAGTAATTTGGATGCGCTACTCCGCGAAAGAGTCCGCGCAGATATCAAACAAATATTTTCTACTCAAAAAGCCCCGGTAGTTTATGTTACTCACGACCAAACAGAAGCGATGACGCTTTCTACAAAGGTGGCAGTTTTAAACAACGG
The DNA here is from genome assembly GCF_000817785.2 of Hassallia byssoidea VB512170. Taxonomy (GTDB): domain Bacteria; phylum Cyanobacteriota; class Cyanobacteriia; order Cyanobacteriales; family Nostocaceae; genus Hassallia; species Hassallia carrinoi. The sequence goes on from NZ_JTCM02000004.1 coordinate 22,149, forward strand.
TTACGTACAGCAACTCGACCCCCCAGAACGCATCTATAACCATCCCGCTAACTTATTTGTGGCTGGATTTGTTGGCAGTCCGCAAATGAATTTGCTGACATTGCCTTGTCAAGAACGTTACGCAATATTAGGCAATTTCCGCATTAATTTACCAAATATCCCAACAGTTCCACCGCAAATTGTCCTCGGCATCCGTCCAGAAAACGTCCGTATTGCCCGAAGCGAAGATACACAGACCATTCAAGGTCGAGTTTATCTAGTGGAAAACTTAGGTATGCACAATTTGGTAAGCGTGCGTATTGCCAGTTCTCAGACAGAATCGCCAACAGTACGTGCTTTGTTACCCACAGACCAAAATTGGAGTGATGCCGAAATTACCCTAGCTCTGCCGCCGCAGAATATCCACTGGTTTGATGTTCAGTCGGGGGATGCACTCCGCAGTTGAGCAACGCAGATAGGAATGAGCGCAAAAACTCTCTCGCTCCTCTTATTTCTCCGTGTCCTCTGCGTCCTCTGCGGTTCGTTTTTTCCTAATTGTGCGTAAATCCTGGCACTAATGGTCTGGCAAGTCAATTTTGATGGGTAAAGTAACGAACCGCAGAGGCGCAGAGAACACAGAGGAAGAGGAAGAGAGAAAGATTCTCTTTCCTTCGTTTACCCTGCAAGGTGATATGCCAGACTACTAGTTATGAGCAAGCCAAATTTTCAGGAAATCAACAAACCCGACTTAAAAATTTTGTTGAAAACGAGCAAATCGCGTTAATATTACATGATGTTCAATTTGTACAGTGCGTAAGTCATAGTTTAGTAGTAATCGAAATCATGACTAATCAATCGATCGCAATATACGATATCTAGATCGCTGATAACCAAGGTAATCGCCTCAAGTTAATTCGAGCCTCGCACTCGCGCTTGGTACACAGAGGCTATTTAGCTTTCATCGCATCTTGTATCAAATTGACTACAAATGTTGACGATTTCCGCTTACCACCTGCTAGCGCAACTGTATGAAAGCGCCAATTCTCTAATTTATCGTGGTCGGCGGGTGGATACTCAGCAACCCGTTGTGCTGAAAATGCTCAAAGACTTTTATCCTACTCCAGAGCGCACTGCTTGGTTTAAGCGAGAATATGAAATCACTCGCAACCTGACAATCCCAGGAGTGGTGGATGCTTACGCGCTTTTTCGGGACACCGATCGCTTGGTGATGGTTTTAGAAGATTTCGGCGGGGACTCGTTGGATCTGTTGGGAATAGCGGGTCAACTTGAGTTATGTGAGTTTTTGAAGTTAGCGATCGCCATCACTGACATCTTAAGTCAAATTCATGCTGCCAACATTATCCACAAAGACATCAACCCCAGCAATATTGTTCTCAACCGAACCACCGGACAAGTCAAAATTATTGACTTTGGGATTTCAACCGTACTTTCACGAGAAAATCCCACATTGAGTAATCCTAATATTTTAGAAGGCACACTCGCTTATATTTCACCCGAACAGACAGGACGGATGAATCGGGCAATAGACTATCGCAGCGATTTTTACTCTCTGGGTGCTACCTTCTATAAATTGCTGACGGGTACTTTGCCATTTAACAGTAGTGATACGTTGGAATTGGTGCATAGCCATATCGCCAAACAACCCGTACCACCGCATTCGGTTGTAGGGACATGTTCCCTACCGTCAATCGTCTCAGATATTGTCATGAAGTTAATGGCAAAAAACGCTGAAGACCGTTACCAATCAGCTTATGGTCTAAAAGCGGATTTAGAGATATGTCTGCACCAGCTACAAACAAATGGGCAAATTGATGTCTTTGCTCTTGGAAGACAAGATATTTGCGATCGCTTTCAAATTCCCCAAAAATTATATGGCAGAAAGCGAGAAATTGAAATCCTCCTCGCAGCTTTCACGAGAGTAGCAGGGGAAGAAAAAGAGAGGAAGACAATCTCTCAATCCAAAATCCAAATTCCAAAATCCAAAATCGAAGCTGCCTCTCAATCCAAAATCCAAATTCCAAAATCCAAAATCGAAGCTGCCTCTCAATCCAAAATCCAAATTTCAAAATCCAAAATCGAAGCTGCCTCTCAATCCAAAATCCAAATTCCAAAATCCAAAATCGAAATGATTCTGGTTGCTGGATATTCTGGCGTCGGCAAATCTGCCTTAGTTCGAGAACTCCATAAACCGATTACTGCAAGACGTGGCAATTTCATTTGGGGCAAATTTGACCAGTACCAACGCAATATTCCTTACTACGCACTCTCTCAAGCTTTCGATGAATTATGCAAACAACTGCTGACTGAAACTGAAGCAGTATTAAATCAATGGCGAGAGAAAATATTAGCAGCAGTTGGTAATAATGGACAAGTTTTGATAGATGTTATCCCTAATTTAGAACGAGTCATTGGTACTCAGCCACCTGTTGTCCAAGTGGAAGCATCCCAAGCGCAAAATCGTTTCAATTTAGTCTTTCAAAACTTTATCAAAGTTCTTTGCCAAAAGTCACATCCCCTAGTCTTATTTATCGATGATTTGCAATGGGCAGATAAAGCATCACTGAACCTGCTCAAAACAATCATGAGCGATGCCACTATTCAATATTTACTCATCATCGGTGCGTATCGCGACAACGAAGTAAATGCTAGTCATCCGCTGATGATGACGTTAGAAGAAATCGAAAAACAAGGACTTTTGTCATCGATTCACTTAGATAATCTGCTTGTGCAAGATGTCAACACTCTCATCTCTGAGGCTTTAAAGTCTCCACCCACTTCAACGCAGCCGTTAACCGATTTAGTGTATGATAAAACCCAAGGTAACGCCTTTTTTACCAGTGAGTTTTTGAAGTCGCTCTACACCGAAGAATTATTAACTTTTGACCACCCCCTTCAATCCCCCACCCTGCTTTCATCCCCCCGAACTTCGGGGGGACAGAGGGGGGTAGGGGGGTGGCAATGGAATGTAGCACAAATTCAAGCTAAGGATATCACAGACAATGTGGTGGAATTGATGGCGAGCAATATTGGCAAGTTACCAGCTGACACCCAAATTGTATTGCAGTTAGCCGCTTGCATTGGCAATAAATTTGATTTATCCACTTTAGGCATTATCTATCAACATCAACTTATTGAGGTTTTTGCTGATTTGTCCCCAGCGATGCAATCAGGTTTAGTTATTTCTTTGAATAACAAGTATAAGTTGATAAATATAGAAGATGATTTTGTCGCAAATGAAGTTAGCTTTAAATTCCTGCATGACCGGGTACAACAAGCGGCTTATGCCTTAATTGATGAAGCGCAAAAAACAGCGATTCACTTACAAATAGGTCGTTTGCTGTTGCAGAATACTGCACCAGAAGCGTTATCAGAAGAGATATTTGAAATCGTCGATCATCTTAAGATAGGCAGTGATTTTGTAACCGATCAACTTGATCGCGATGAAATCGCCAGACTGAATTTGATAGCGGGTGAAAAAGCAAAGTCAGCAATGGCTTATGAAGCAGCAGTCAATTATTTGAATGTTGGGCTAAATTTATTAGCAGAAGATAGTTGGCAGACTCAGTATGACTTGACGCTAAGTTTGTACGAGTCAGCAGCATATGCAGAATATTTAAACACTAACTACCAACGAAGCGAATTGCTGTCTAATGTTGTTCTACAACAAGTTAAGACTGTGCGAGAAAAAGCTAATGTTTATGAAACTAAAATTCAGCTTTATATCGCTCAAAACCAGATGCAAGCCTCAATAGATATTGGGCTGCAATTTTTGAAGCTGTTAGGCATATCTTTGTCAAAATCACCGCCAAGTCAATTGGTCATTGATGATTTATACAATCTTCCACCAATGACTGACCCAGATAAGCTGGTAGCGATGCGAATTTTAAAGGCTATATGGTCTGCGGTTCATACAACAAATTCTTCAATAGCTCCATTAATTATATTTACAATGATGGAGCTATCCGTCAACTATGGAAATTCATCTTTTGCCGCTTTTGCCTATCTTTTATATGGTTTCCTTCTTTGTCGGACGCAATCTGACCTCGATTTTGGCTATCAGCTTGGCAAGCTTTCGTTGAAAATATTAAAGCAATTTGATAGTTCAGAAATAGAAGGGAAGGTTAACTTACTGTTTAACTGTTTTATCAGACCCTGGAAAGAACATAAACGCAACACTTTAGAATCTTTGCAGTCAACGCTTCAAGTATTAATCGAAACTGGAGATATAGAATATGCTTCTTATGCAGCTATTAACTATTGCTCTAATTTACTTTTAGTGGGAGAGCCTTTAAAATCTGTCAAGAAAACGTATAAACATTATATCAGCTTAGTTCAATCTATTAAACAAGAATTTTCTCTGAATTATGCTAAAATATGGAGTCAATTAATATTAAATTTTCTGGGTGATTCTAGAGAATCCAACATATTGGTGGGAAAGCTGTTCGATGAAACTGAAATCAAAGCCATTTTACAAATAAATAATAACTTTCAATCTTTGTTTGTCATCGATTTCGCCAAAACGTGGCTCAGTTATTTATTCAACGATTATACTACAGCAGTTAAGAATGGTGAGGATGCAGCAGGCAATAAACAAGCTTTAGAAGGTATGTTGCCTTATGCTGAACATAATTTCTATTACTCTCTTTCTCTTTTAGCCAATTATTTTCACCTTGAAGATCGAGAAAGAACACAATATATAGAACAAGTGGCAGCTAACCAAAAGGAAATGAAAACCTGGGCAGTTCATGCACCGATGAATTTTCAGCACACTTACGATTTAGTCGAGGCAGAAAAAGCGCGAGTTCTCGGACAAGTTGTTGAAGCAATGGATTTGTATGAACAAGCTATAAAAAAAGCAAGGGATAACGGATACATTCAACACGAAGCATTAGCTTATGAGTTAGCGGCAAATTTTTATCTAGCGCGTGGAATGGAAGAGTTTGCCCAACTATACATGACAAAGGCTCACTATAGCTATGTTCGCTGGGGAAGCACAGCAAAGGTCAATGATTTGGAACAACGGTATCCTGATTTTTTTGCCAAAACCCCGTCAAGTTCCACCCAGACTACCACAACAATTTTATCCACCGAGTCAAAAACATCCTCCGAACTCGATTTAAACAGCATTCTCAAAGCTTCTCAAACTCTATCGAGTGAAATTGTACTCAATACGCTGTTAGAAAAAATGATGAAAATTGTCCTCGAAAATGCGGGGGCAGAAAAAGGTTATCTTATTTTGAACCAACAAGAGCAATGGCTGATTCAAGCATCAGGAACAGTTACATCTGATGATATCAAAGTTTTGCAGTCTATTCCTATAGAAACGGTCAGCGATCGCAACAATATACCAGTAGTACCTCTTGCCATAGTCAATTATGTTATCCGTACCCAAGAGAGTCTTATTTTGAATGATGCTTTGCACTCAGGTAATTTTACCCGCGACTTATACATCGTTAAACACCAAACGAAATCAGTGTTGTGTATGCCGCTGTTGAATCAAAGCAAATTGGCGGGTCTGCTTTATTTGGAAAATAACCAGACTACTGAAGCTTTTACTCCTGACCGTTTGGAAGTATTAAAGTTATTAACTAGCCAAATATTTATCTCAATTGAAAATGCAAAACTTTACACAAACTTACAAGCTTATTCTACTGAACTATTAAAGGCTAACAGCCAACTACAAGCTGAAATTGGCGATCGCAAGCTAGCAGAAGAAGCGCTACGCCTCAGTGAAGAACGATTTCGATTGGCAATTGATAACATCCCTGATACATTTGTAATTTATGATGCCAAGCGGCGGTTCCAGTTTGTCAATGCTTTCGGAGTTAATCGCGGTGGTTTTCCTCTAGAGGCATATATTGGACATACGGATGACGAGATGCACCCAAAAGAAGTGACGAATGCGTATTTACCACTTTTGCAAAAAACTGTCCAGACGCGCACCAAGCAAACCGGAGAATGCAATATCACTTTGCCTGGTTGCTCTTTTACCGTAGTTGTCACCTACGTGCCGATTTTAAATGAGCATGGGGAAATTCATCAAATTCTTGGGATCACCCATGACATCACTGAGCGCAAACAAGCTGAGTCACAACTGCTGCACAATGCGTTTCACGATGCACTCACAGGTCTACCCAATCGAGCTTGGTTTATGGAGCGCTTAAAACATGCGATCGAGCAAGCCAAAGAACATGAGGATTATTTATTTGCCGTGCTGTTTCTCGACTTGGATCGGTTTAAGGTGATCAATGACAGTCTCGGACATCTACTAGGAGACCAATTTCTGATTAAAATAGCAAGCAGGCTAAAAGCTTGCATACGCTCGATAGATACAGCTGCACGGCTTGGGGGAGACGAATTTACAATTTTGCTTGAGGGAATCGAGAATTTGTCAGAGGCAATTGAGGTGGTTGAGCGAATTCAACAGCAACTGGCATTACCCTTTGACCTTGACGGGCAAGAAGTTTTCACTACCGCGAGTATTGGCATCGCTCTCAATTCCACGGCAGCCTATGACCAACCAGAAGATTTGCTGAGGGATGCTGACACGGCGATGTACCGAGCTAAGGTGCTGGGCAAATCGCGTTACGAGCTGTTCCACCCAGATATGTATACTAATGCTCTGGACAGATTGCAGTTAGAGACCGATCTGCGTCGAGCAATTGAACGCCAGGAGTTTCGGGTTTATTATCAACCGATTGTTTCGCTTTATAGTGGCACAATTTCCGGTTTTGAGGCTCTGCTGCGCTGGCAGCATCCAGAGCGTGGTCTGCTTTCTCCGGCAGATTTTATCCCCCTAGCGGAGGAAACTGGACTAATTGTCGAGATTGGCTACTGGGTGCTAATTGATGCTTGCCGCCAGATGCAAGTCTGGCGAATGCGCTATCCTACCAGTTCCCTAGAGAAAATCAGTGTCAATCTCTGTGTCAAGCAATTTTCCCAAGCGGATTTGATTGAGCAGATTGCACAAATTTTGCACTCGACTGGTCTTGATGCGTGCAGTCTGATGTTAGAAATTACTGAAAGCGCAATTATGGAAAATGGTGATGAGGCAAATACCGCGTCACAACTTCGAGCGATGGGGATTAAGTTATCAATTGATGACTTTGGTACGGGCTATTCTTCATTAAGTCGTCTTTATAGCTTTCCGATTAATGTGTTAAAGATTGACCGTTCTTTCGTCAGCCCGATAAACGCTAATAATAGGAATTTAGAAATTATTGAGATAATTGTCACGCTGGCAGATAAACTAGGTATGGATGTGACTGCCGAAGGGGTGGAGACTCAAGAGCAATTAGCACTTTTGAGAAAGTTGAACTGTGAATACGGACAGGGATATTTTTTCTCGCGTCCATTAGATAGTTCTGCGGCAGAGGCGTTAATTATGGCTAATCCTCGATGGTAAGGGTTTTTTGATAGGCTAAATCTCAAAACCTTTGGGCGCTATTTTTTCCAAGGTAGCTTAGTACCCATCTCAGTCAGCGCCGAGAAGACGAGATACAGCACAAGTACACCAATACTAATAAGAAAAAGAACTAGGTCGTTATTCATTCTAATATAATGTTCCTAAATGAATTCTAAAAATTAATATTTTGCAATATAGAAACGTTGAAACGGTAAATTTGACGAATGATTAATGTTGATGAAATAAGACCATTAATGGTGCGTTAAACTACCCTTCGGGTTCCGCGTCAGCGGTACATTATAACGCACCCTACCCTATCTTATAATTATTTGCACCTAGCTACTTATGCAATTCGTAAGTAAGTCGGCAAGAAAAATTCAATGTATATGAAGAAATATAAATTTGTTGTAGGGTGTGTTATGCCGTAGGCTAACGCACCCTAAATTGTTGACGGTGCGTTAGCTTTCAGCGTAACGCACCCTACATTTAAATTTCTTCACATACCTTGAAATATTAGCGCCAACTTACTTAAATGAATTGTAAAAATTAATATTTTGCAATATAGAAACGTTTAAACGGTAAATTTGGCGAATGATTAATGTTGATGAAATAAGCCTGCGGTGATTATTTTTAAATTATTTTGCAGTTCTGACACAAGGCGCTTCATTAGTGGAAGGGGGGTCTGCGAAAATTGCTAAAGTGCTATATTCAGGGTTCCCTTCGCCATATAGTACTCGAAAAGCATACAACTTTATTTTGCCTTGTTTTTCAGTAACTACTGTTAAAAGCGTATTACTAGTATTAGGCAATCCGGCAATTTTTAGTTTGGGAATTCGTCTGAGTTGAATTACATTCGCGGCTGAGTTTTTACAATCTCCTTGACTAACATTACGGTCTTGACCAAACTGCATACAGATCGGACCGTCAAAATCTATAGTTACCTGTGAAGGGTCGTTTAACCAAACTTTCTTAATTGTTTCTCCGGCTTGAATAAAGCTTAAGTTTGTTCCTTGTTGATACCAGACATCGATCTGAGGTGTTGCTCCCCCCAAACCCTGTGCTTGGCAGGAAAACATCGAACGCAGAACGGCGTTATTAGCTAAAACACGACCTGCAACTAATAAAATTGCAGTTGAAAAAATCAAGGTAGCCAGATGTAATAAATAAGATTTATCTGGAGTATTTCCTTGTGATGTGTCGTTTTTCATGGCTGCAAAGATTGAGATAGATAGATAAATAGTTCAAGCAAATTAAATGCGGGCGTTGTTAAATGATATCATGTCAATATAATTCATACCTTTGCTGCAACCGATTGGTAGAGACGTTCCGGTGGAACGTCTCTACGATAGATTATAAATTTCATGTCTTAATTAACCAACGCCGAAATTTTTAATGCTTCATTCTCCAAATTATAACTATTAAAACTGCGTTGTTTGATTTACATATATTTCAACTTCTTTGCCTGCCGGCAGAACCCAAACGTTAGTTTGTTGCCCCTGTCTTCTAGAGAAAGCTTGTTGATTGCGTTGGTTAATTTGGTTAGCTATATTAGTCGCACCACCTTCCAAAACGCCGGCTAAGATGTTGCGTCTGGAGTCGGAGGTGCTAAAACAATTATTATTAACAACAGTAGTCCCAGTAGTATTAGTACCAGCAACACTATTATTGGGGCACACGATTCTGGTCTCAGGACTATTATATACCTGTGCTGCTTTACCAATACCATTCAAGGCGAATGCTCCTACATCCGCTATCCCTACCCCAGACCCCCCTTGATTGGAAAATCGGCTTGCTATGAGAGGTTTGCCTTGAGGAGCGCGAATCGTTAGTGCATATGGCGGTAAGCTTTTTTCTATGAAGCTGTTATTATTTGGGAGAATAACTTTGACTACATCCAACTGTACGAAGCCTTGGTCGGAAATAGAACGAACTTGAGCTAAGAACTGGGTTTTTGCAGGTAAAGCGGGAGTACCATCCACAGATTTTAATGGCTCTTTCAAAGTCGCTACAAATACGTCTTTGCCGCTTTCGTTTCTATTGCTATTAGTAGTTTGTCTGGTACTTTCCCCAAATACAGCGGTCGCAAATACTGCTTTCGCCTTAGTTCCTACAGCCACGGATTTCGGAGTCTGCTGTTTTGTTTGGCTGACCGCAGGAGGGGTTGACTCTTCTTCTGGTTCGTCGTCTGGCTCGTCGTTATTTCTTGCCTGTAACCGAGTATTATTTACAGGAGGTGGAGCAGGAGGTGTAGGAGTAGCTGCTTGAACAGCACTTGTACCAGTAACAGAAACCATACCGTAGCTACCTAATTTTGCTAACTTTGCCCATTCCTGAAGCGGGTCTGGTGTGGGTTTGGGAGTTGCTGTAACTATTGGCTGAGTGTTTGGTGCAACTATCGGCAAACGTGATGGTAAAATTTGAGAGTTAACAGGCTTTTGTAGAATAGGCTTTTGTGGAATAGGCTTTAGTGCGATCGCCTTTTGTGGAGCAGAGGGTACTTTAACGATACGCTCAACAGTGACTGTGCGAGGCACATAAACTGTTCGCACGGGTGTTGGTATCCTTTGCAGTGGTATCCTCGGTGTATTGACAGAAGCTGACCGTTGTGCTTGTGGAGTCGGTCGAGATGCAAGCTGAGGAGAAGGCGTTGGTTTTTGAAGTCTCAACTTTTGTTGTGCTGCTTTCACCGCTTCTGCTTGTTCAGTCAGGGCTAATTTAGTTTTTAAAGTCTCTAGTTCTGATTGTAGCTGTTGAGGGCGGGATTCGCTGATTGGTTGCGATCGCGTAGAAACAGAATCATTCTTTTTTGGCTGTTGCTTGCCAGTGTTCGTTAGCTGCGACAAAAACACCCCAGCCACCAAAACTATACCCAAAGTACCAGCACCCACCAAGCCTAACTTAGCAAACGGGTTAGATGAAAGAGGTTCAAGAGTGCGAACTTCTTGAGGTTCAGACGAAGGCTGCACTCCTGAAGTTGATTCTTCTACTGCTTGGTCGGTATTAGCTTCGTTCGATTCTTCTTGCAAGCCAACCAATCTTGCCATCCGTGATTCCCAATCTAAAGAATCTAATTCGGGTGGACTAACTCGATTTGGTGGCAGATTTTCTGAAGGAATTGAATATCCAGTCATAAGTAATTTTAAATTGGGAATTCAACAATGCCATTTTGGTAGGCGTTTTCAGCGCTGACTAAATATAAATTCAACGTGCAATTACTTAGTATAGTTTAGCTGATAATTTTATGAACATTTTTTATCTTGTATTTCACAGATATTATAAATTTTTAATCTAGCTTCGCCAAGCCGATAAGCTGCCAAGTTCAAAGGTAACGGTGAGTTTGGTAGTGAAGCGGCTTGTTCATCAATTGCTCTAACTAAAATTTGTTTATTAAAGGAAACTGATTTTCCTAACCTATCAGAATTGGTAAAAATTATTTTATTAGCAAACATTTCCACTTTCCACTTACCATCTTCTATTTTTGTGGGTGGAGAAATGCTTTGTATAACCAATACATTTTCAGTTCCTCTACTTAAGTTTTCAGTGGGACTAATTTCTGACTCTAATTTTGGCTGCAATTCATTAGCTATCAGTTCAGAACTAACTTCCCAGACAGTTTTTGGCTGCTGTTGCTGCGACCAAGTAAGCATTAAAGTCATAGTTTCACCGACAAAGCGCCGAATAGTCTGAGGATCTCGCTCTAAATTTAGTTTGGGGTCTACTGTTATCGCGCGTCCATCAGCAAGTTGCACTAAACTTTGAGGTGTTAATCGTCGCTGTAACTGCTGCAACATAGACCAGTGGAAGAACAGTACTAATAAAGTCAGCAAATGCAAACCAAAAGTTGCGACAGCAAATAATGGTAGAATACTGCTTTTCTTATTTTCCGACTTAAGTATCTGCATTAATATTCTCCCAAATAATACAACTTACGCCAAAACTCTCTCAAACTCTTATTCCTTGGCGTACTTGGCGTACTTGGCGGTTCGTTTTTCATTATTCTGCGTAAGTCATGAAGAAATTTTTTATTTGATAAAACTATCAGTCCTTTGTCTATTACCGCATACATTTATATCTTGATTTTGGTTATTGTATTCATCGATTAAACATAAATTACGAATTTCGTAAATTTCTAGTTGATCGGCGCGGACGCTATAAATTGCTTTTTGCAGAACAGTGGTATTATCAACTTGTGGTTCAGCAAAAGAATCTATTGCCCGGACAAGTAAATCTTTATTAAAACGAGTTACTATTGTTCTATTGTCAGCTTGTCTTTTTTGAATCAAGTCGGCTACCATCCCTACTCGCCATTTACCCAAACCAATTTTTTCCGGTGGATAAACTCGCTTAATAGCTAACTGTCCGGAAATAACTTGACGGGGGTTATTAGAAAAAACTTCTGGGGGTGTCATTTCCGCAATTTGGCTTAAGAAACCTTTGCGAAAATCTTCAGATAAAGCAAAACTGGCTATCCAACTTGTAGTACTAACTTTTTGGCTACCACCGCGTAAAGTTGAAATTGATATTCCTGCATCTGCTTGAGGTTGTGTGACTTCTTCGATAGATTGTGGTGGAAGTTTTCCCGACCAGTTAAACATTGATGTCATCGTTTTACTGACGAATTGACGAATTGCTTCTGGTTGTCTTTCCACATCAGGAAGATTTGCTGGTTTGCCATCTATCAGTTGCACAAAGTTAGGAGGTTTTCTCAAGCTGAGTTGGCGAATATTTATGCCTTGAAATATTAATAAAAATATAGCCGATAGATGCAAACTGAAAGTAGCGATCGCAAAAATTGTTAAAATACTTCCTGTTCGTTGTCTTTTCTCCAGTAAACGTACCATTTTCTCATCCCCCCTACTTGAGATTTATACCCTCTCCCTCACCCACGAAGCCGTATTGCTGATAGCACTAAAGACTGCAAATCCTCCAGCAGCAGCCACAAATAAAGATACAATCGGGGCTAAAATTCCCAGAAAAATTATATACCACATTAAGTCAGGATCGGCATTAACATCTTGTCCCGGTCCATTAACAATAACTGCGGCAGTTAATACGGCAATAATATTAAATGAAATCTTAGAAATCCCTACAGATAAAAACCCAGTCAGCCATGCAAAAATGGGTTTACCAGCTACAGGTAGTAAAGACCCACCCACAGCTAACGGTCCCAAAGCTGCTATCAGTAACATTGTAGCTTCTATCAAATTTTGGAAAGCATATTGCAATGAAACTAAAAAGTTTTTGATACTAACTTGCACTGTAGAACCTAAGAAAGAATCAAATGAATTTTCCGAGATGCTAGCGGTATTATATGTAATATTATTTACTTTATTTTCTAGTCTATCTATCCAAGGTTTATCTCCGTATAAGTTTCTATATTCCTGCCAGAGAAAGTCAGCTTTTTCCTTAGCTTTGACAAAGCATTGATTTTGTTGTTCACCAGTTAGTGACTGACAAGGACGCAATAAAGAACCGGCTATTTCTTCACCAACAGTCATATTCAGTGCTTGCTGATAAGTTTGATTTGCGTCTGCTGTTGTCACTACTTGCTGATTTACCGTATTGAGAAAATTCCTTACCCCTAGTGTCAAATTGGACAATACAGTGCCATTTCCGGAATTGGTTAATAGTATCACTACTACAAAAGGCCAAATTAAAGCCGATATTGGACGGGAAAATTCGCTGTTGATAACATCTCTTAGCCACTGTAACATAAAAAACAGTAGGGTTCCGACGGCAAAAAAGACACCCAGACTCGTCAGCGCTCCATATAAATTATTAATAGTATCATTTTGTAATAAATCTACCCATTGCTTATCCCAACCTTCGGCAATACTTGTAGCGGTTGTGGCTCCATTACTGAAAACATCATTTATACCGATTTGAAGTAAAAAAGTTGGGAAAATATCTTTCATTTTTAAAGTTTTCCTTTAAAAGGAAGTTAAAACTCAATTAAATTATGATAAGTGTAAATAAAAGTTCTTCGTAGTAACGGCTTTAGCCGTTAAAAGCTTTGATATGAGCGGTAAACCGCTCACTACGTAAGAATACGTTCTTAATCATGAATTTTATTTATTTTCTCTGCCAAACAAATCTGCTTGAGAAGTGGTTCGCAAAAGTCGCGCTGCTTCTGCGGATGCGTCTACTCTTCTAGCACGATTTGTATCTTCCACTTGCTGAGAAAGACTTGCGAGATTTAAGTTAGTGTATTGCAAAGATTGATTCGTCTGTATTGTTTGACCAAGTGTTTCGGCTACAATTTTTACTTGTTCGCGTTGAATTTTAACTTGTTGGTATTGTAAATTGGTTTGCTCGCGGATACCAAGCAATTCTCCTACTTGTCCTGCAACTGAAGCATTACTCCCAAGTTGAACAATTCGATCTTGAATATCATTGAGAAAATTTTGCTGATTTTCGTCTAGTTCATCGGTAAACACGCCAATTTTTTCCAGTCTATTTTCAGTATCTTCTAACTTTGTTTTTGACCGAATTTGACCATTGACACCCAAGACACCTGCGGCTGAACTACGAGTAATTAAACGATTTATTTCATTATTAACTAAACTTGAACGTACTACAGGATTATTTTCAAATTTATCTGATATGGAGTTGAGAAATATATCAATACTAACTCTATCTCCTGCGTCAATAGGGTTAGGTATTCTCAATTCTCCGGTTGCGTTATAAATGGCATTTTGAGATTGAAATTCTACAGGTTTTAAACTGTCGTTGACGTTATTTGTTAAATAATTTTGTAAGTCTGTAGAATATGATTGAAAATCAGTCCAAACTTTGCCTAGTTGCGCTGTTGCTGGTAGGATGATGAGGAATGATAGAGAAAGTGTTAAAAGGGCGATTTTTTTCATAGGTTTGAATCGGGAAAAATATTTATAGGAATTTAGTACTTTATTTTATTAAGTAGTTTTGTAGGGTGTGTTATGCCGTAGGAAGATCGCACCATCCCAGATTTTCGGTGCGTTAGAACTAACGTTCATAACGCACCCTACTAGAAATTATATAGGAATTTTATTTCCTTTTTGAGAAACGAACCGCAGAGAGGCAGAGAACACAGAGGAAGAGGAAGGAGAGGGTTTGACGAATGAATGGTTTAACATTGCTATGTTAACTACCACGTAATGAAGCTACTAATTGACGTGCAAATGTAGAAATTGCTTCATATTTATCGCTGTGATGTCGCATTATTTTACTCCGTGCTGCTTGTTCGTTGGGGTTGTTAGCAACTACTGCTAATTGTTCGTAACCTGGATAATAGCGGCAGAAGGTATAAATACCGTTATTATCTAACAGCCATTGGCTATAAATGCCTTCTTTGCGAGGAAAGAAGTTTTCTGAAGCGTTACGAGAAATAATTTCACGGGGATATTTTAATATTTCCATGAAACTATCGACGGCAACGGGTTGAATGCGTCCGATTAATCGTGTGCTTAAGTTTTGTAAAATTTTTGATGCGGCTTTAGATTTGGCGATGGTATCGGGGTCTTGTGCTGATAAAATAACTCTAATTCCAGCTTTTGCACCGTTGGCACAAATTCTGCCAACTAAGTCAGCAATTTGGTCAAATTCAAATAGAATTGGTGCTTCATCAATGAAGAATATGGAAGCTGGACTGCTGAGTGCGCGTCGTAATGCTGCTGAATAAGCACTTAAAGATAGCACTGCTGCATCTTCATTATCTGATAGGTTTCGCAGAGCAAAAACCAAAAGTTGTGCATCGGTGGGAAAGCTAGATGGTGCAGAAATCGATTGTCCGACGCGACTAGAAAGCCAAAATCGCAAGCGCAATTGAATTTGACTTAAGGCATCTTCAACTCTGCCACTTACAGAGTTGATTTGTAGATGTTCTGTTGAGCAAAAATAAAGAAAATCTCTTAATGTGGGGGTTTTCTGCCAAGCTAAACTGCCAAATCCCCCTGCGATCGCGATTCGATATCGCTCTTTTATACCTTCATCTGCAAAGAATGCTGTTAAAGCTAAATTAAGAAGCGATCGCACGGTTTGCGATAACAATGGATTTTCTGTAGATGACCCTAAAACCATTGTCATTAAAGCTGATTCTAAAAAGCCTGTATAATCGAGCAGACGATCGCGCTGTTGTTCTGGATCTAGCGATCGCAAGTCTGGCTGTTCAAATAAGTTATTCGATTGTTTAGAAATATCAAAATATGCTCCACTCTTCTCCATAAACTCTGTATAGTCGGTGAAGGTAGATGTCCCATCTGGTTTGGGGAAATCTAACGCTACTACCGGAATATTATGCGCTAAAGCTTGAGTTAAAATTCCTGACACCAATACTGATTTACCAGCACGAGTTGTCGCAAACAGCGCTAAATTTTTATGCTCGTTAAATAAATCTAAATATACCGGTGTTCCTCCCTCTTCCGCAATCAATTCAAAACCTTCGCGATCGCCAACTTTAGTTAATACTAAAGGCATTAACCCCGGTACTTCACTTGTTAAATACAACTGCCGACGGTTGAAGGGTTTTGCTAACAAACCTTCCCAAACTATCGGTAAAGTTTGCAGCCAAATTTTCCAAGCATATTCTGTTTCTCTAATTACCCTTGCTGGACGTTGAAAACAGTTTTCAATATATCTTATTGCTTCGTCTAATTTCTCCACACTTGGACGATGTACAAAAATCGCTATCCCCGTATAAATAGGTACTGCACCTTCATATAATTGTTCTTGTGCTGCTACGGATTTTCTTAATTTTAATTGAGCGTTGACATCAATAGTTCGGCTTTTTTCTTGAGCCGTCAGTGCTGTCACATTCGACTGCTTCAGCACTCGTTGCAAAGTATTTTTTACCAATGCTGGATTTGCCGCAGTTAACTCACAAAAAATCTCTGTATCAACAACCGTTTCTCTTGCCAACAATTCCCATAAATAGCGCAGTTGAGAAGATTTATTTTGCCAACCACCAGGTTTTTCTAAAAATGTTAATGCACCAATATAATTATTCTTAACATGAACCCACGAGCGATCGGCGCAAGGTACACTAGATTCCATCAGCAAAGTTGTACTGTGGATATTATCTACAAGTAATTTGGTACTAGCTAAATCTGAATAAGCTTCTTCGTGCAGTCCATTTTCATCTAAAGTCATTAATTGGGGAATTTCTATCGGTGGGGTATCATTAAATCTTCTCCATATTTCTCCCCAAAGTTCATTACTAGTTAATGGCTTAACATCCAACGCCATTTGATTAGATAATATTTGTTCCCAGCGAGAAAAACCTTGTTTGTAAGCATTGCTCACAATGGTTTCTATACGCTGATTTTCAACTTCTGCTATATCTCCTTTAAATTTCAACCACCACGATTCAGCTTTAGCTAAAAGCCTTTCTATCGAATCATCTGTATTGGTGGAGTTGGGTTCAACGGTATAAGTTACATAAATTTTGAGAAATTTCGGTTTGCGAATACCAGAAGCAGTAAGTTCTTTTGTTCTTGCTCTTTCCGCCATTAACAAGTATTTTATATCTTTTGATGGCGTTTTTTTGATGATTGAACTTAGTTCTTTTTGTCGCTTTTGATCGGAACTAAAAGAACTCAAATGAAAGGTTATTCTTTCATTAGCGGGAATGTCTTTTAAACCCGATTCAATATTACTAATAATTGTATCTATTTGGTCTGTTCTTAAAGTTGTATGAATACCTCGACATTCAAAACCAAAAACAAAGCAAAATCTATTTTTTTGAGTTCCCTTTGTCAAAAGATAAGCGCCTATATCACGTCCCCCAAGTGAGACGCGCAACATTGTCGCTAGGTGTAAAGCATCTTCAAATGGTGTTAATCTCTCACTACTTGCGACGCCGACGCTTTGTTTTCCGATTTTTTGCTTCATGGTTTACGAATAGTATGCTTTGATAACGAGCAAAGCCTCTTGTCCAAGCAGGAACACCAACAAATTTACTTAAAAAACGCCAACTCCTACCACCTGTTAATATCCACCAAGTTGCCATTCCCCAAATAGTAATTAGTACCGTCCACAACCATTTTTGAAAGTCGTCTGGAAAAATTCCCCCAAAAATTCCATTGATGATAAAATAAGCAGCTAGGGCAATAAGCGTCCAAGGAAGGACTTGATCGGCGGGAATTGGTCCTAATGAAGGTTGGCTTCCTAAAATTTGATTGACTGGACGAAAGTCTTTGTCTTTGTCTTGAGTCATGAAATTTTTAGCTTTTTTTCATTTTATCTAAATAAATTATGGATTACTATTAGGAGCGCCAATTATAAAGCCTGTGAGAACATCAGCAATTGTCACGGCGACAACTACTAATAAGGGAGTTTTGGCGATAGTTTGCCAATCTTCATCTTTGCGAACTGCGTTAATAACACCGACCAAAGAAACTGCTATGTAAAGTAGGTAAATTGCCCGCAACACGTTGAATATTAAACTAACTGCTTGGGTACCATTATTTACTGCTCCATCTCCTGTGGTGAGATTCTGTTTAAAAAAACCTTCGGCTCGACTAAAAAATTGGGCTTGTGCGGGAACTGCAAAATAGTCTAACCAAAATAAACTCAAGACGATCGCTACTGCTAAGATTTGTAACAATATGAGCGATCGCTTGGGTAGATGTACCTGGTGCCCAATTTGCTGTATAATTATTGTAATTAAACTACCAACAAGTAAGCAAAAAAGCAGGATAGGACTTTTCAGGCTGATAACGCTTAGAAATACTGCACAAGCAATCAAAAATGGAACAGATTCAATCAGCCGAAAACGCCAGGATTTGAGTGTTCCTGTCAATTTCGGAGATATTTTGCTCGCACTACTAGTCAAAGTTTTGAGAAAAACTATCTCACGAATACTTTGTTTGGACATGAATTTTACTATTACTTCTGAAAAATATATTTTATACATTATAGAAGAAGTAGCATCAAATTCGTCGTGCTAGGCATAACTGCCAGTATTATAGTTAACTTATCGCATCACTTGCCGCATAATTTCTGTAAACCTGAAAAAATCGCTTTCAGGTTACGAAAATTAATCAAAAGTTAAAGTAAGATACATGAATCAAGGTTTTTGTCAAGTGTAAAATAGATGCGATCGCCAAAAATCCCTTTGGTGGTTAGTGGTTAGTGGTTAGTGGTTGGTGGTTATTGGTAATTTGAAGATGGGAAAGGGAAAAGTGCAATGCCCAATGCCCAATGCCCAATGCCCAATGCCCAATGCCCAATGCCCACTATCAACCAACAACTTTGATATCGCTGCGTTCTACATAATAAGAACCTAAAACAATAGCATCCATATGAGTTCTTAAGAAGCACTTGATAGCTTCATCTGGTGTCCGGACGATGGGTTCATTTTCGTTGAGGGATGTGTTGAGAACGACGGGAATACCAGTGCGTTGAGCAAATGTATTTATCAAGTCCCAATAAAGGGGATTGGTACTGCGACTGACACTTTGTAAGCGTCCAGTACCGTCAACATGGGTGACAGCAGGAATTTGTTTCCTTTTTTGAGAGCGAACTGTAAAGACTTTTTCCATGAAAGGTACCGGCGCATCAATTTCAAAATATTCGTTGACCTTTTCTTCTAAAATACTAGGAGCGAAGGGGCGAAATTTTTCCCGGAATTTGATTTTTAAGTTGATAATATCCCGCATATCAGCACGACGCGGATCGGCTAAAAGCGAACGATTACCTAAAGCTCTAGCACCAAATTCCATCCTACCTTGAAACCAACCGACTACTTTACCTGCACACAAAGCATCTACAACATGATTTAAAAGTGCATTCCGCTCTAATTTTTTCGGTTGCAAATTGTGTTGTTGCAAAGCTAACAAACATTCTTCATTACTAAATTCTGACCCCCAGTAAGCATGATTTAAAACAAATTTTCTCGGTTGTTTTAGCATTTGATGCCAAACATAAAAAGCTGCACCAAAGCATGTGCCGTTGTCAGCCGCACCGATGGGAGTGTAAATATTTTTAAAGGGAGTATTTTGAGTGATTTTGCCGTTAGCGACAGAGTTCATCGCTACACCACCGACCAAACAGAGATTTTCACTCTTGTAGCGATCGCTTAAACGATTCAGCAGATGAAAGATAATTTCTTCAGTCACAGCTTGCACAGATGCGGCAATATTTTGATGCTTTGATGTCACTTCCGATTTCGGATCTCGCGCTGCACCGAGTAATTTTTCTAACTCTGGACTGTGGAATGGTTGAACAGTTGGAGAACCACTTTCCCAATTCATGGCAATACCTTGGGTGTGGTGGGTAAAGTAGTCTAAATTTAATTCAAAACTGTCTCCTTTAGGATATATAATTCGGCGAAACGCTTCTAAATATTCAGGTTCGCCATAGGGAGCCAATCCCATGACTTTATACTCATCCCCGTAAGCGGGAAAGCCCAGGTATAAAGTAACAGCGTTGTAGAGGTAGCCGACGGAATGGGGATAGTGAGTGCGAGAAAAATATTCTAACTCGTTACCGCGTCCGGCAGCTAACAGAGTGCTGACAAAATCTCCCATGCCGTCGATTGAGAGAATTGCCGCTTCTTCAAAGGGAGAAACAAAAAAACTACCAGCCAAATGGGTGGTATGATGTTCTAAGTTATGGATTTTGGCGCGAATCTCTTCGCTTTGGCAGTGACAGGCATCGGCTAGTTGTTGTAAAAGACTTGCAGATTTGCTTTGCTTGTTAAATCGATCCAAAAGCGATCGCACAGAAGGACGATTTTGCAGAGTAAATAGTAGCTTGCGATTTAAGTTGGCTTTCGGATTGAAAGATACAGCCACATGTTCTAAATCTGCGGCACTAATACCACCCACTTTTAAACAATAGCGGATAGATTCTTCCGGAAATCCAGCCCAATGTTTAACTCGATTAAACCGTTCTTCTTCAACTGCGGCAATCAGTTCACCGTTTTGGATTAAGCAAGCTGAAGCATCGCCATGATAAGCGTTAATTCCCAGGATGTTCATGTGTATTAAGTTTGATAAACTGTAGAAAAAGCAGAATTAAGGTTTTAATTTCTCAGCTTCAATCAGATGAATTGCTAGTAGAATTTCTGCCAAGATACGCTGAAGTGCGTAATACCAACCATGCCAACCGTCAAAAATACCGCCTTTGACAATCAGGCAATAAAATAAAACAATGAAGGGAGCCAGAACTTTTTGTTTGCGAATGCGATCGCCCAAGCTGAGTTCGCTATTTGCAGTTTCTAATATCTTTTTGGCTTCAATCACCATATAGCGGTCTTGTGACCACAACCAGCGACTTAGAGGTTTGCGATCGTCATGGTGAATATAGGATGAAAGCATCCCAGATTTACCATTAATTTTTAGCAACTGAGTATGACCATCATCTATATAAATAGCCTTTTCTTGGCGGAAAATAACTTGACGTGGTGGCAATATTGTGCCTCTTAAAGGTTTGCCAAAAACACAGTATTTGAAGAAAGCAAAGTAGCCATCGATATCACCATCTGCTGGCAAAGATGCGATTTCAGCGGTTAGTTCATCAGTGATGATGTAGTCTGCATCAAGGGAAAGAACCCATGCGGATGTAACTTGTTCTAGTCCATAATTCCATTGAGTTGCATGGGTATCAAATTTCCTTTGCATTAGCTGCACTCTTAGATATGAGTTGAGAATTTCTAGAGTTTCATCGGTGCTGTAACTGTCAATGACAACAATTTTTTTTGCCCAACTAAGATGCTGGAGAGTGCGATCGATATTTGCCGCTTCATTGTAGGTGAGAATCAGCGGAGTTACTTCGTCAAGCATATACAGCAGTAGCCACAAAGTTTAGGACATATTAAATAGACAAGATTGCACTCATTCCCCCAAAACCCCACCACGCCACTTGCTACAACGCGGGGAACCCGCGCAACGCAGTGGCTCCCCAACCCCTCCCCGCAGGCGGGGAGGGGAGACGTTGACTTACGTCAACGGCGGGGTGGGGTTCTTCTTTTTGATTTATGCAAGAAGTCTAATGGCTCAAACAACGTAATATCAATAATCAACCTCCTGCCCCCTGCAAAGTGCCTCCTGCTATACATTTACTTACGAATTTCCACAACCATGACAGATCCCATAATTGAAGGGAAATACCTACTTAAAGCTGCAAATGGTTGTCTGCGTTCAGCTCCATAAAAAGCAAAATCTTTGCTGAAACCGCAATGATTTAAAAACCTCTTAATTTCAGCTTTATTAAAATACCGAATATGCTGCCATTCCCAAATAGGAATTTTATGTCCCTCTGTTCTTCTAGGTACACCCATTAACAGGTAATACAGCCGATTGATAATCCAGCCATGATTGGGGGTACTTAAAACTAATCTTCCACCCGGTTTGAGAATTCGATATATTTCCTGAGCGACTTGTTCGGGAAAGAAAAGGTGTTCTATATTATCTCCCCAAAAAACCTCATCAAAAAAATTATCTTCATAGATATAAGGAGTATCTTCAATATCTTTTTGAATTGCATTGACTTTTATTTTCACGAGTTTTTGCACTCCGGCTACAGTCCACTCAATGGCATACACTTCATAGCCTTTATCAAGAAAAAACTTACTGATAGTTCCATGACCTGCTCCTAAATCTAACAATCGCTTGCCATTTACTTGAGGATAAATTCGCTTGAGAACATGATTTCTTTCATAACCATCAAATTCACTTAAACCTTCAGACAGATATTCTGTATAAACTTCGTCATAAAAGCGTTGAATTGTCTTTTTTTCCATGATATATCCTATTTCGTTATTGTTAATAATTGTTCAAAATTAGATAGATAGGCGTTAGCAATTTGCTGATAGCTAAATTCTTGCGCTTTTTGCACAGCTTTTGCACCCATTTTAGTAGTCGTTTCCCAATTGAGTATTGCTGAGACTAATGTAGCTGAGAGATTTTTGGCGGCATCGGTGTTTTTATGATTAAAAAAATATCCGGTTTTTCCTGATTCAATGAAGTCTCTAAAACAAGGTAAGTCGGAAACTACTGGTACAAGACCTGATGCCATTGCTTCTAAAGGTGCTACTCCAAAAGACTCGCCTTTTTCTGCTAGCGAAGGATAGCAAAATATATCGGCTTGACGATACGCTTCAGCTAGTTTATCTACATCAAATATAGGCTCTAAAAATTCAATATTTAATTTTTCAGCTTGCAATTTTAGACTGCGTAAATATTTATCTCCACCACCACCTTGATTTTCTTGTTGTGGACCAATAATTCTCAGTTTAACGGTAGAAATTTGTTGCGCCAAAATTAAAAATGCATCTACAAGCAGATGGATACCTTTTTCTGGATGAATTCTGCCGACATAAAGAATAACTTTCTCTTGATTGGCGAATTTAGAAGAAGTTGCGGGAAAAAATATACTCGTATCAATAGGATTGGGGATAACTTTGATTCGCGGTATGAGAAGAGGATATTCTTGCGCGATCGCCTCTTTGACTGCCTGCGATACAGCCGCAAAGCAAGCTACTTTTGTATACAGGCGATATTGTCCTTTAGGAAAACGAGCCGCATTCACCACAATTTGCCCCGAAGAGGGACGTAAAGCCGCAAATACAGGCAACCAAAAGTCGTTGATGACCAAAATATCGGCACGCGGCAAGGTGGGAAAAATCAACAAAGCATAAAGCAAATCTTTGATTAAATCCAAGCGAATATTAGTACTTTGAGGCAGTCCCCCACGTCGAATGTATTCAACACCATTTATCGTTTCTGTTTGAGGCTGTCCTGGATAAGAACGACAGAGAATTCTCACTTGATGACCTCTGTTAGCAAATTCTTCTGCTAAACCTTGCCAAAGTCGAGGAATGGCACCTCCTTGCACCGCCGGCACGGGCAACCAAGGTCCGGTAGCAATAGAAATAATCACATTAGTATTCCCAATTAATAACCATAGGAATGAGCGCAAAAACCTCTTAAACTCTCCCAAACTCTGTGAACTCTGCGCCCTCTGCGGTAGCCTCCGGCAACGCCAAGGGCGAACGTTTTTTCATAACGAATGCGCTCATTCCTGAACCATAAAACTGAACAAAACTTGGTGGCTCACCACCACCAAGAATCCAGTGATATAGATTTATCATCTTCCTAGAGATAGAATTCCAAGAATATTTTACTGACACCAAATTTCGTCCTTTTTCACCCATTGCTTGCAGTTCGTTAGAGGACATTTCCATCGCTTCAATCAAAGCAATCATTAATGCCTGCTGATTGTCTTCTACCCACCAACCGCAACCGTAGGTTGCCAAATCCTGCCAAGGAGTATTCTTGGTAGTTATGGCAGGCACACCATAAGCTAAAGACTCAGCTATTACCATGCCAAAATTCTCTGAGTGACTTGGCAAAATAAATAAATCACTATTACTGAGCGCGGAAAATTTCTGCTGTCCCGACAACATACCAGTAAAAGTTACTCGTTGTTGCAAATTAAATTGTTCTACTAACAATTCTAATTTTGCTTGGTAGCCAATTAAATCAGGTCCAGCAATTATTAAATGCCAGTCGGAAAATTTAGCGGCTAATTTCTGCCAAACGTAGAGTAAATTATCTATACCTTTTTTGGGATGCAGTCGAGAAAAAAACAGCAACCATTTCTGATCAATTAGTTCCGGAAATAATTCTGTTAATACTTCTTTGCTCGCTTGTTGATTGCAATCAGCAAGATGCACACCATTAGGAATTAGAGCGATCGCTTGCTGCAAATTAAGTTGACGAATAGAGTTTGCTTCTTCACTAGAGGTAGCGTGGAAAACTGTAGCGCTATGTAAATTTTTGCGCTCGTACAGCGACCAGGCAAGCCACTTTTTGATGCGACTGCGCTTTAAAGACCAAGACTCAAGCATACCGTGGGGTGAAATTACCAAAGGCAAATGATGCAATTTTGCAGCTTGCCGCGCATAAAGATTGGGAAACATCCACAAACCATGATTGTGAACTAAATCTAATTCTGTTGATGCTAACTGCGATAAAGCATGACTGGCTTGGGGATGAAATCCTCGCATGTGTTGGCTTAAAAAGGTAGCGGGATAGCTATGTAGTTTGACATTTGCAGGTGTAATTTGGCTACCAAGTTGTTGATAATCTAGAGTGAATAAATGAGATGATATTCCTTGATTGGCAATGGTTGCTGCTAGGTCTGCAACTAAATGTGCAGTGCCGCCAGTGTTTTGGTTAATACTTGCAACCACATGACAAACTTGGGGCTGATTTGTAGTTGTATTTACTTTAACGGCTGAAAAATTAAGTCTCATTGATTATTTAGAGATTGGTGCAAAATTTTGCATCAGTTCTGCCAGAGTTTGTTTGAAATTTCGGAAGCCAAATGTATCAATTACTTTTTGTCGTAAAGCTTCTGGTTGATACATTAAATGATTGGGATAAGTACCTTGTAAAATTTGGATGAGAGTTTGAGCGATCGCATCCACATCTTGAGGATCGACCAAGGCTCCAAGTGTACCGTGACATAAGGCATCAATTGCACCATCTTGATTTCCCCCTAAAGTCGGTTTGCCACAAGCGAGTGCTTCTAAATAGACTATCCCAAATCCTTCACCTCGACTGGGCATGGCAAAAACATCGCACATATTGTAATAATCGCACAGTTCACTATCAGCAACAAAGCCTGCTAAGGTAACGCAATCTTGCAAATTGAGATCGACAATTAGCTGTTCAATCCGCGAGCGATCGCTGCCTTTGCCAACTAGAATGTAATGAACATCTGGAAGCTGTTGTTTAATTTTTGGTAGAGCGTGTAAAATTTGGTCATAGCCTTTGTAGGCATCAGTATTAGCTAACCGAGAGACGGTTAAAATAATTGGTTGTTGGGGTTTGAGTTTGTATCGCTCTAACAAATGTAACGGTTTGCCATCAATTTTGAAGCGACTGGGGTCGAAGGTGTTGGGTAAAAGAGATATTTTACCTGGATCTAAGTTTTGTTCTTTCAGCAGGCGATCGCGCGTGTAACTGCTGACAGCTAAAATGCGATCGGCATTATATAGAGCAGTTTTTAGGGTAGGGTTGGTGATATTCCAAGCATCTACCCCGTGGGCAACAGTCCAGTAAGGTGTGCCCATTAAGCGTTTTAGCAAATAGGCAACAACTGTAAAATTGAGATGAGAGGCAATAACTAAGTTAGGACGTTGCCAGAGTGCATGTCCGAAAATTTTAGCCGCAAATACAACTGTCCGCAGAGCGATCGGCGAATTTCCGGCAAAATGAAATCTAGTCTTATTTATAAAAGAAAAATATTCTCTTGACCGAGTATCATGTTTGAGAAAAACATCATAATCAATCTGAGGATATAAGCTTTGTAATGCTTCTAGCAAAAAGGCTGAGTAAACTTGAATACCTCCTTTAAATTCAAAAATATCAGGAAACCATAAATGTAAATCTAAACATTTATCTTTTTGATATTGGCGACTTTCTGGCTTTTTTAAGAAAATATTTGATGTAATTAATCTCATCTCCCACTCCCTGAAGGTAAATGCAATTCCCTACACTGCTGGATTTCCAAATTTTTCATCAATTGCTTGTTGATAAAGCTCAACATATTCAGAAATCATTTTTTCGGCTGTAAATCTTTGAGAATTAATAAATCCTTTTGATTTTAGTGTTTCTAGCGTGTCAAGATGGTAGATAATTTTTTCTGCTGCTGACTGGGGATTGTCTGGTTCTATGTATATAGCTGCTTCTCCCCCGACATCATTCATTGGCTGGCGATTTGATGTAATCACTGGACAACCACACGCTTGAGCTTCTATAATGGGCCAGCCAAAGCCTTCTTGCAGGGAAGGAAATAGTAAAGCAGTTGCAGCAGAATAGAGCGATCGCAAATTCTCGTTATCAACTTCTACTAACTCTATTACTTTTTCAGCCAGATTATGAGTTTTGATAAACTGATACATTTCATCAGTCATGGGTTTTCCTGCCATAACTAAATAAAATGGTTGTTGCAGTTTACACATCAGTGCTTCAAAAATAGATAAAACCCCAAGGCGATTTTTGTACCAATGATTTGCCCCTACATGCAGAATAAATCGACAATCTAGAGGAATTCCCAAAGCTGCTAAACGTTGCTTGGTGTCTGCGATCGCCATCGGTTTATAGAGATAGTTTAAACCCACAGAAATCACTGTTATATCATTTTCATGCAGAGAACTAAGACGTATCAAATCGCTTTTAGTTTGTTTGGAAACGCACGCGACTTTTTGGGCTTTATTTAGCCCTCTTATCATCATTTTCTGCAATAGTTTACCAGTCCATCCAGTTTGATATCCGGGAAACTCTCCTAAACCACAACGAACTGCTAATAAATCATGACAAGTGACAACATGGGGCGTATTTTGCAAATATTTGGTGTAAATTGCATTGCCATGATCGCAGATGTGAACTACGTCTGCCCAAGGTAATGTTTGACGAAATTGTACTGGAAGAATCAATTTATCAATGTAACCAAACCATTTTCTTAATACCTTTGGGGATGACTTAAACATAGTACCAAACCAAGGCTTTGGGCGAATTACACGCACTTTATGACCAAGTTTAGTTAAGTAAATTTCCAGCATGGAAGCAAACAAATCCATGCTTTGTATGGCATCTGGTTGGTAATTAGCTAGCAACAAAACTTTCATTACTTTCTAAAAAGTTTGCTTATCTTTGAGCGGCTTGATTTGAGATGCCATAACAAACGCTTGGCATTAATTTTTACTTTACCAGGTAACAAAAATGTTGCTAGACTTTTGGCAAGAGCCTGTAATGTTAGGGGTAACAACTGCTTTTGTATTTTCAAGATGTCTTCAGGTGTCATGGTGGCAACTGAGGTGCAAGGAAATGCCGGGTACTCTCTCTTAAAACCAAATCCTAAGTAATCCATGACCTCTTGAGTTGGATTATCAATGTACTCAGTATTAACGATGTTTTTTTCACCATGTCCTGCGTTGTCATTACCAACTTGATCGACCTGAAACAGTAAGGTAGTTCTGGTGTAACGATTATCTTGAAAAGGTTCAGCTCTATGTACTCCGTGGATATCGCACAAGATAAGGCTTCCCTTTTTCATCATAAATGTTAGAATATCTTGTTTATAGTTATTATCGATAAAGCGATCGCTAAGGTAAATCTCGTGACTATATTTGTGAGACCATTTGTGAGAATCTTTTAGATATTGAAATGGATTTTTAGTTACGTCCGATAAATAAAATAAAAATAATAGCCCCGGCATATTATGTTTGCTGACTAATTGCTTACCAGCCTGTCGATTATTGTCTGTATGCCAGGGCATGTGCGAAATTTTGCTTGTTTGATAAATTCTATGATTAGTTAGCTTGTAACTGTCAGAAAAATATTCATTGCATATATCTAAAACCTTTTGACATGTGATAATATCGTAGGCTTTTTTGGAGCTAACAAGGCAATGAGTTAAAAATTTTTGATTGTAAGCAATAACTACACCAACATCATTATTATTAACTAGAATGTGATTGAAATCTATGTCTAAAAGTAGTTCTTCAACATACTGTTCGGTCAATGCCTGTTCAAAAACAAAGTATCCTTTGCTTTTTAGTTCATTTACTATTTGACTAGTGCTGATATTTTGGAAGTTTAAAGTAAACATAGTTTCATCTGCATCTCGCTTTGAGCGCAGCTAGTAGATTTGTATTATTTGCCCCTTTTTCTGCACCAATCAGCTAAATAAAATCAGATTTCCTCCTTCATTTTTGGACTGAAAAAAGCAACTTATAATCTTTTTTGTTTGTTGAGGTAAAACCTGTTAATGAGATAAACCAGAACCGCAGAGGCAGATACACTTGATACCACTTCTGCTAGGGAACCGGCTGGATTCATCAAGCCCAGTCCAGGCAGAAACCAGGAAGCAAATCCTACCCAATTACCAGAGAGCAATTTTTGTCCGGCTGTGATATCAAATACTCGTAGCACAGTGCCAAAAAGGATAAATCCGAAAACTACTCCGAATGTACCAAAGTTGAGATAGAACTCTAAAACATTTCCTACTCCTATACTAGTTCCAGGAGGAGTCTCTAAGCCTGTGTATCGGCTCACTAAGTCCCCACTACCCGCAGATATCGGTTTGTTGGGCCATAAAATACGAGGAACTGCTGCTATTACTGCTTGCCCCAGCGTTTCGCCATCAGCAAATTTAGCTATACCTTCGGAGATGTGGTTGATAGCCAGACCCACTCCAATATTCATATTTAGCCGACCATCAATTACTTCTAAATGTTGCTGTTTATAAACATTAAAAAACTCGAAGTTAGTCATTGTTTTCCATACTTGCTCAATTCGTGACTCGGTACTTTGTCCACCCCAAACTTGAGCGCGGATTATATCGCGATCGCGAAAATAGGTAACTAAGACAGATAAACCTAAAAACATTACCAGCAATCCGATAATTAAGACTTGCCATCGGGGACGGTAAAAAGTGAATACGAATATCAGCACAATCAGAACTGCTGCTACGCCAAAACTAATAAAGCCTGCATTCACCATAGATAAAAAAGGTATACAGCAGGAAATCAACAGCCAGGATAGAAAGGCTTTGTTATCAGCCATGCACCAAGCTTTCCAGCAAGCTAAACATAAACCCACAGACAACAGTGAGAAACCCGAACCTGTCAAGGCAGCGACGCTAGGAATTTTACTTAAAATTGGTCCGATAACAAAATAAAAAAGCAGCCCTAAGAAAATGTAAGTTTTAGGTAACTTTAAGTTAGGCTGTTTTGGCATCTCCCGCAGCCAAGGGGGTTTGAAACTTCTTAGCAACCAGGGAGCAAGAAATACGCTGCCAAATCCGAATCCTATGACACCAAGCACACTTACTTGAAAACCTGAAATCGTATTTTCTGGGGAGCAACCGACGCTAAGTAAGTAAGCAGACTGGGGATAGTACCACGGAAAGGAATAGATCATGGCTCCAAACCAGTGGTTTATCGATAGATTGAACAAATAACACAGTGGAAAGCCGACGCTGGGTAATTTTCTATTCCATTGACTGTAGACCACCAAACCCATCACTCCCACCCAGACGAATAGCCAGACAATTAACCACTGCCGCTCTACTGTAAACATAGTTACCCAAGCTTTTGTTTCATTTAACTCCTATAAATACTAACAAAGTCAGCAAATATATTTCTTACTCATCAATCATCTTTAATTGCTTTTGACATGCTCTCAAACTGCCCAATAACATAAAAAATACTTGGAAAGATTGCCAAACTCTCTGAGTATTTAGTGTAATTAAAGATTTGACTAACCGCCGGAAAATAAACCTCATTCTTTGCAGATAAATATAAAACAAATCGTGAGACTCTAAAAAAGTAATATACTTGGGGATAATTTGCAAAAATTCTCTAATATCTCGATGAGTTTGGAACGATTTAGAAGACACACTTCCTACATGTTGCCTATATAAAATTAATGTTCTAGGTATGTACTCTACAGACCATCCGCTCTGAAGACAGCGCAATAGCCATTCCCAATCACCTAGTTGTGGCAGGTTCGGGTCAAAGCATCCACAATCTTCAAAAGCTTTAACTCGAATAGCACAGCCTGATATATGCCACCAGCAACCTTTCAATAAAGTACCTTTGATAGCATCATTATTACCTTCTATTACTTCGATTTTTCGGCTGGGGTCATCTTCTCCCGGTTCTATAGAACCATCAGACATTAAATTATCCCAACTTGAGCAAATACTGCCTACGTTGTCTGGACAAACTTCTATTCTTGACACCATCATTTCCAGCCAATTTGGTTTAGCTATATCATCTGAATGCAATAGCAAAACCCAGTCTATATCTCTAATTAGTGTCATAGCTCGGTTAACGTTGCCTCGTTCACCCACATTTTTATTTGCTGGGAAAACCTGTAATGGAATTAGGGACTGCCAACTTGCTTCTGCCGATGCTATAGTGCGATCGCTTGAACAATCATCGGCAATATAAACAGCAGAAATTTTCTTTAACCATTCACCCTGACTTTGAATAGATTCAAGGGTATAAGTAATAGTATCTTCATTATTAAAACTGGGAATTAAAATTGCTATATTTATCATTTTGTTCCACTCAATAATTGACTAATTTTTTGTAATTAGCAGACCAAAGGTTGAGCGATCGCGATAAAATACTACTCCGTTTTTATAATCGCTTTTCTGCCGCAGATAGTTGACAATCTCTTGGGAACATACGGGATAAACAGCATCGCAATCTGTGATAAATTCCGGGAATTGCAGACACCTAGGTTCAATCAAAACAGGAAAATAAAATGAACCACTTTCGATTTGCTTTCTGCGTCGCGAACGCATTCGATGTAGGCGCACACGACTATCATAAAAAGTTATTAGTGCATCCAGGAGTTTGCCTTGTGCTAATTTTGTCCTTCCAGTTCCATAGCTGAAACCACTTTTTTCAGAAGGCATAGCGTTGGCATCAAAATCTGGAGCGATGGTAATCAAACTTCCCCCTGGTTTGAGAACTCTCCATGCTTCATCTAAAAAACAATTAGGAAAGACAAGATGTTCTATGACAAACATTGAGAGAACAACATCAAACGATGCAGGTGCAAATGGTAGTTTATCTGCACTAGCTGCTACGAAATTAAAATCTTGCCTTCCTTCCCACATATCTGCGCTTAAATCAACACCTGTGTAATTGGCATTTTTGACGCGAGAACATATTTCTTGGGCAGCGCTTCCATCACCGCAACCGACTTCTAACACAGAAGACTCATCTGGAATAAGTTTGCACATAGCTAATTGAGCATCGTGTGCCCCTTGCTGCCAATGCACGTTCAAACCTTTAATCCAATTGCTGTGGTAAGGGGATGTTAAGTAATAGTTAGACATCCGATGCTTAAACTTTGTTAAAACATCTTGGTTATTTGAATCGATAGATGATAAGTAGGGGCTATTTGATGTTTTGCTCATGAGTGACATAATTTATCATGAATGTTCATTAACTTTGAAATTTGGGCAGTTCAGCATTCGGATATTGTTTAAAACAATAAAACAAAGAAACTTAGATACTTGTGAATGCTAATTTGATATTATGAATTAGTAAATCGGGAACTGTCATTGATTCAGGATCTAACCCTCCTTCAAATATACTCTGGCTAATATCAGCAGGAAAAACACCTGCATGGAAATGTGCTGGATGCCAGATAGTCGGGCATTGTCCTAAATATGAAGCCCAACTGCTAAATGTGCTGCCTGAAGAAGTAATCAAAAGCTTGCTTCTAGACAAGGTAAGCATATCGGAGAGAGCAGAAGCAGCAGTTGCACGGGAAACTTGAGGAAGTTTTAACAGTTCATCAAGTTCGCGATCGTAACCGTCTGAAAATATAGTTACAGGCACATCATAACCAGCAATTTTACGAGTTACATCAATCACCTGAATAAACCAACTCAAAGGTGTGCGAACATTACCTAATTTAGTAAAGTCATCTTCCGGTTTAAGTTTTCTAAAGTCTCCCATTCTAATATGAATGCCGATTTCCGGGGTTGGACGATTTAAAATGGCTTCAAATACTGACGGACGAATGATAGAAGACAGTTCCTGCTTAATAATAGGTTGATATTCTTTTAAATCTGCAAAGTAGTCACTCCAATGTGGCAGTTGATTAAAAATAAATAGATGCAAATCTACGTTTTGTGGCTCTAAATGAGATAATTCTATTTGAGATATTGCTGGATTATTGTGAAGATATTTTTTTCGGAAAATTGCCAGAGAAGATTTCCATCGTGACTCATAATTTTTCTGATAAAAGAGATGACCATAATACCTTTTATCTCGTTCACCTCTTAAATAAGGACCAATGGAAATTTTGCCCCAAACAGGTGCAACAATAGGCAGGTGATTTATATCAGCAAACAAAACTGCCTTTGCCCAAACTAAAAGCATGTTGCCTAAGCCGGCTTTGGGTAATTGGGGATAAACTAATAAAGTAGGTTGTTTGGACATGTTTACCCTAGCCAGTCAAAAGTTTTTGGCATTACTTCACTTGACAATAATTAACTGATCTAGGTGAACAGTTATTTCATAATCATGAAAATACTCTTCTGCTGCTTTCAGTAATTCAAATTTTGTGGGAAAACTTGACTCGGTTCCAAATGAACGAAAATCATCAACAACAATACACCTAATTTTGTGTTTGTGTTGAGCAAGTATTTTTATTTCTTCAATTCCTGGTTCTGGTATTTCTCCACATGCAGTTATTCCACCCGAAAAGTGACCATCTAGAAATACCAGCGCATCGTTAATTTCTTCACGCTTTAATAATTGAGGCAATACTTTTAAAGCATCTCCTTGAAGAACTTCAACGTTTTTGTTATTAGATAAAAAACTTTTGGCAAGTTCTGCAAGTTCTTTATCAAGCTCAATTGTGTAGACTTGATTGAAAATGGGGGCACATCTTTTGGTGGTTACACCTAAATAAGTTCCAGTTTCGACAAAAACACTGGCGTTTGTTCTTTTTTTCAGGCTTTTAATCTGGCGAAATTTTGTATAGCTATGGGGATTTTTAAATTTGAATGATGCCAACAGATAAAGGTCTAGTATGTGTCCGCCAATAGCTTGTATATTCTGATTTTGCTTGTTCATTTTTTTGCTGATAAATTTATTTATTAAGTTAATTTTTCGGCAGATACAGGCTGCAAAATCTTTAAATATTCACTGCTAATTCTCTGTCCATAATCATCCCAATCAAGAGATTTGCGAGCTTGTGCTAAAGCATTATTCCCCATTTCAACTTGCTTATCTGGGTTGTCATATAACCAAATAATTTTTTCTTTGAGAGCTTCTACATCCCGAATAGGAACACAAAAACCATCAATACCATCTCGCACAATATCCTCACCACCAGTATTAGTTGTATGAATAATTGGCAGTCCACAAGCCATTGCTTGCGGAATCACCATACCAAAACCATCTTCAATCGAAGCCAGACAAAATACCGAGCATTGAGAGTAGAAAAAACGTAGTTGGCTTTGAGGGTGATTGCCTTTGATAATAATGCGATCGCTTTGATATTTGGCTAAAAAAGGCTCGATTTCTAAAGAGATTGTACCCACCAGCCACAATTCAGCTTCGGGTAGATTCAACTCATAAAAAGCTTGCAATAAATACTGCACACCTTTACGCAGAGTTATACCACCACAGTGAATGACTCGAAAGATATTATCTTGTTTTGGCTCTGGATAAAATTCTGCTGTATTAGTCCCATAGGGAACGTGAATAAGTTTACTTTCTGGTATTCCTTGTTCTAAAAAAGTCCGCTTGACAAATACGCTGGGGATGGCAATTTTGTCTGTATCACTATATGATTGAATTTCTCTGTCGTATATTCCGGGATGAGTTTCTGTAAATTGCAGTCCCCACTTTTCATACTCCTCTTGGAGGATTGCTGTTTGGTACTGCATATGGCTGCTTCCACGTTCAATTATTGTTTTAGCGCCCATTTTTTGAGCGCGATACATAGACCAAAAACAACATCCCGACCATCCCACAAATATATCAAATCCTGGTGAGAGAGCGTTAACAACTGAACGATCAAACTGTTCTATAAACCATAGCTGTAAATTGCGATCGCCTTTAAGCCAACTAGGTACTCTCTGCCAACTTCGAGATAAAACTTCCCAATACAATAGAGAATTAATCAAAGATTTATCAATACCATATTTAGTAATTTCAAACGTTGGATAACTAGAAATTAATTTGTATAAATAACCGTATTTTTGCAATTGTTGGGCTAAGTTTAAGGCATGAAACCGCCCAAAGACTGAAACAGTAACTTTCATTTTTTAATTTGAATTTGTAATTTTCTCATAGCTATACCTTTTATGAGTGCAAAACCTTAACGTCACTGGATGGAGAAGATTTCAATTGTTGATACAAGTTAGCAATTTCTGTGATTCTATCAGCAATTTTATGTTTTAGTGCCTGATGATATCCTGCTTGAGCAATAAATTTAATTTTTTCCGGCTTTTGTAAAAGATATGCAACTTTATTTCTTAATTCTTCAGGGTTAGAAAAATAAACTGCTTCTTTATCTTCTACAAATAAATTCAATAATTCTCTACTTCGCTCGCTCAACATCAGCGTTTGTGTAGCCGGAATTTCAAAGGTTCTAATATTATGTCCCTCTTCATTTTGCGGACGTAAAATATTTAAACCCATTTTGGCAGAGCCTAAAATTTCCGGAATTTCTGCATAACTGCACATTCCCTGGCACAGATTTTTTAATGCAGGTTCTTGACAATGAGTATTCCAGTAATTAGACCCCCACAGCCCTAATTTATAATCAGCGATCGCTTTCAAATACTGCTCGCGTTTGCGACTAGCATCCCAATTACCGATAAACGCTACATCATAAGCTGGGTTACTCTGCTTTTTGGGAAAGTGATATTCAACATCGCTACAAAAAGGATGAAAGACCGCCTTTTTGACATTATTTTCAGTTAACCGCTCAACTAATTCTCGGCTCCAGATTAAAGCTGCATCCCACAAGATTAACCCCCCCTTGACCCAGGAATTACTATGGGTGTGATGTGCATCTAGGGGATTATCTGTAAAAAAGACAAAGACTAAACCATGCTGCTGCAAAGCTTGTATGCTGCTAGGAGCAAGCAAATCTGGTGAAGTAACCACAGTCAAATCAGGCTGAAACTGATTGCCTATCTCAACTAATTTCTGATTTGCGGTTTTGGCTCGTAGTTGCCATGCAAGTCGCCAAGTTACTTTATCCCACAACAAACCGGAAACTAAGCTGGGTGCTGCTTCGTGCCAAGTGAAATGTTGAACTTCACAACCAAGTGCCGAAAATCCTCGTCCGTAAAGTTCCTCAGTACGACCTAATTCCAGCGTTTGTCCGACAATCAAAACTTTTTTCATTCAGCCACCTTATACTTGAGGTAATTTAAAGCTTGTTTGAGTCCCTGGATATCTTCTTGATAGCTCCATTTTTGAATTTGTTTGAGGCTGATATCTCCAGCTGTTTGGTGGTCGATGCAAAAGCGAATTGCCTCTGCTAAATCCGTAATTTCTCCTACGGGAAAAATCCGTCCATTTTGCCCTTCCCTCACCAAATCAGGGGCACAACCAACGCGATCGCTAACAACAACAGCTTTGCCTGCATTCATCACTTCATTAATTGCCAATCCCCAAGGTTCAAAATTAGATGGTAAAACAAATACGTCACACAAATCGTAAATTGCAGGCATTTCTGACTGATTGCGAAAACCCAAAAAGCGAATTGACTGCCAATTTGTTTTTTTCGCTTCGGCTTCTAAAGTTAAGCGCAAAATGCCATCTCCCACAAACAACAAATAAGGTTTTGGTTCGATCCCATCAGATGAAAGCAAGCGATAAGCTGCAAGCAAATCTTGCGGACGTTTCACCTCAATCAGTTTAGCAGCGTAGAGAATAATCGGTCTACCAAAATCTAAATTAAGCGATCGCCGCAGTTCTTCACGGTTGGGACGTGCTAATATTACTCGCTGCTGAAAATAGTCATTGTCAACCGCATAAGGCACGCAAAACAGGCGATCGTCCTCAACACCATAGTTTTTATAAAATTGACGGTTGAGAGTTCCGATGTAGAGAAATGCTGCAATCTTCGGAAATAGCCAGTTCAAAAAAGCTCTTTTCGCCCTTTTTTTCAAAGGATGAGTTGGTTCCCCCAAACCACTAGTTTCTCCCCGCAGCAACACTGGAATACCTAAGCGATTGGCTGCCAACACTACTTGGATGCTGCAAAGCCAAGACCATCCATGCACCCAAACAGCATCAAATTGTCCTTGTTTTAACTGTTTGCTAATATCTTTGGCTAGGGATTGTTGGGACATTTGTTGCTGCTTGCTACCCCAAGAGTTTAAAAAACAGTAATCATAACCTTCTATTAGTGGCACATCCCACTCAATTACACGTCCAAATCCCAAATCTTGATAAGGTTTTAAAGAAAAATCATTGTAGAAAAAAACTTTCAGTTCAATTTCTGGATCGGCGGCTATGAGTCGCAATAAAGGAGCTTGATATTGAATCGGATGAGATACAAAGTAAGCAATACGCAGCATAAGTTAAAATTTTCATCTAAAAGTATGGGCATTGCAAAACAAATGATGAAAAAAATTTATTTTAATGATATTTTATTCATCTGATTTTTAACGACTTCAAATTGAGTTTCATAATTCCATTTTTCTAAGATGCATTGCCGACCGCGATCGCCCATTTCTCGCATTTCAACCGGATGCTCTAAATACCACTTTAAAGCAGCAGCAATACTTTCTGGGTCTTCAGGATTACAAGCTAATCCGTAACCAGGTTCAACATACATTTGCTTCCAATCGGGTAAATCTGAAACTAGCAATGTTAAACCGCAAGCGAGGTAGTCAAAAGGCTTGTTAGAAGCACCCACCATGCGTTGCAGGTTAATATCTTCGCTACTTATCGGCATGAATGCTAGCCCTATATCACAGTCCAAGCTTTTTTGCAATAGTTCATATCTAGGCATAGCGCCAAGAAATTCAACTTGCTTGCCAATTCCCAGTTGTTCAGCGATATCTCGCAATTGTTGTGTATAATTTTGATGACCTACTGTGTCATAGCCAATCACGCGCAATTTGACATTATCAGGCAGCATTACCAGAGCCTTTAATACGGCTGTTGGTAGTCGCGATGGCACGATGGAGCCGTGGTATAAAATTTGCAAATTATCACTTTGAGTAAATGAGCGCTTGGCGATCGCTTCGGCTTGAGTGGGACAATTCCAGACGCATAAAAGCTTGCTAGAAGCGTTGGTTTCTAAAGCAAACTGCTCGAAGCGCTGTTGATTTGGCAGAATGCACATCTTCGCTTTGCTTGCCAACCATCTGCGAGTTGTTAAACAAAAGCGAATAAAAAAGCTTGAAGATGTATCGTTTGGCGAGTCATGTTCGTGATAAATAACATTAACACCCGGTAAAAAACTTAACAGCAAAGCCACAGGGCAAGATAACAAATCAGAGGCATATACCCATCGCGGTTGCCAGCGTAATGTTTCAATTAACACCCAAAGACAAAATTGCAGATAATGCAATTTCTGTCGCCAACCTGACGAACAATAGGGCATTAGTTGTACGGTGATGTTGGGATGGGGTGGAAAACACAAAGCATCTGTTCCCAGCGCTTTTGTACCGAGAAAAAGTACCTCCCAGCCATCAAGTGCTAGTATGCAAGAACTTTGTTGAAGGGGTGGGTATCCGGCTGGATTTGTATATTGAATGTATAAAATTTTCATAATTTTAGGCGATCGCTTGAAGAAAGCAATGCCGCATCATAAATTGACAGCATCTGGCTTGCTACTGTCTCCATTGTTTGGGGAGGCTGGATGCCAGCGCTAAGTCGCGTCAGCAAATCTTTGTTTTGGCACAGTCGTTGCAGGGCTTGACTCCAAGCGGCAACGGAAGCAGGTTCTACTAGAATGCCGTTAACTTCCGATTGAACCAGTTCAGCAATACCGCCTAAATTAGAACCTATGACTGGAACTTTTGCTGCAAACGCTTCCAGAACCACCATTGGTCCAGTTTCCAACCACTGGGACGGAACCGCTAACAAATCATAATTTGTCAGGGTTGCTGTTACTTGTTCAGCGGGAACGGCAGGTTTGAAATCGATGCGCGGGTCGTTTGCTGCCATCTGCAATTCTTGCTGGTAGGTAGCATTGCCTGCATGAGAAATGCCATAAATGTCTAATTTAATTGGTAAGTCAGGCACCCCAAGCATTGCTGCAATTAAAATATGGATTCCTTTAGTGGGGTCAAGCCGACCCAAAAAAGCAATTTTTAAAGTTGGTTGTATACCGCTTTGCTGTCTAGAGATAATTTTTTCTGGTAAATCGTGACAAAGCCCTTGACGAATAACAGTTATTTTCTCAGACGGAACGTGGTTAACTAGCAGAACATCTTTGACCCAGTTACATACTGCCACAATGCGGTCAACTTCAGACAGCAGATTATCTATGGCAGCGTGGCGAAGTTTCATTAATTCTGTCATTCGCAAAGCTGTCCAAGCTTTTCCCTGTAAGTTGAAGTTGCTTAACCAGTACCCTATCTGAGGTGGCAGACTACCGATCGCGATCGCAGCAGTTTTAGGCAGTCCCAACCCTTGTAATGTACACTGGGCGCAAGTGTGTAAATTCAGTTTGCCATCGCAGATTTGAGTACCCCAATGCATCAAGGTTCCTCGCTGGCAAGTCACTGTGGGAGTATGGTAGGTAAACACAACCGGAATTTGCCGCGCTTTGGCAGCTTGCACTAACCGCAGAGAAACACCACTGGTAAAAGCATGGAGATGCACCAAATCAGGCTGTTCTGCCTCTAGAATGCGGTTGAACTCTAAGGCAGCTTGTAAGTCTCCTTCTCCATAAATTTCTCGGATATTTTCGACTTTGTTCGAGACTGCAAAACGGTATACAGGTATGTTGTGATAGAAGTAGGATTGACTAACTGCTGCTGGGGCTGCAACTATAACTGAAACTTGTTGTTGTTGCAAGTAGCCAGATAACGCTGCAACATAAACTTCAGTACCACCTACAGGGTCAGGATAAAAACAAAAGGGGACTTGAATGACTTTCACATCAGTGAGTTAATTGCCGAACAAAGTATTTGAACCGACGAAAGTTGAGAGCGATCGCCTCTGCCTGTTCATATCCAAACCATTTTGCCAGAATTCGCAAACTTTTTGGACCATCAGGAAGATAATTCGGATTTAGATTGCGAATTCTGGCAAGTACTTCATAGAATTTTAGGCGGTTATGCTCAAAGTAAAATCGGGCTATTTGCCCGTAAACTTTTTCTAGTGCGACGCGACGCTGTGGAGTTATACTGCCATTAGCTTTCCATATCTCTTCTACTTGGCAAGCATTATCAAAGCAATCTTTAACAAAGCGATCGGGCTGACGGCGCGATAAACTAGTAGCGGTTTTGTGAACTCGATAATCTGCTTGTACACCTGGTACATAAACAAACTTACCCCCTACCAAAGCTGCATCTAAGAGAAAGCGAGCATCCTGAATAATCGGCAGAGATTCATTCCAAGATCCAATCGCCTCGACAATCCGACGGTGGTAAAGTAAGGCAGCAGGTGGTGCCCAAAAGTCTGTAAATATGGCAATTTGCGGATCGTCATGTACATCCTCAATTTGCCTAGCTACAACGTTTCCTAAATTAAACTTACCATCTTCCCCTTCTTCTAGTTTATGCCAATCGGAATAAGCTACATCTGCACCGCTATTAACAAGAGCATTTACCCGTTTTTCTAATGCGTCTACCCGCAATAAATCATCTGCATCTAAATATTGAATAAATCTACCTTGAGCAAGCTGTGTACCTCGATTGCGTGCAGCACTTGCACCTTTATTGAAGGTAAATTCAGCTTTCACTCTTGAACCAAAGGCACGAATCAAACTGGCAGTATCGTCAGTTGAACCGTCATCTATTATAATAATTTCCCAGTCATTTAGTGTTTGCTTAAAGACACTTTCTAGTGTTTCTTCTAAAAAGCGTGCTGCGTTATAGCAGGGAATAATTATTGATACTAAGGGCATTTTAATCATTCAAATTTTGGCGTTGCTGATTTGAAATATTAATTTGAACTTTTTCAGGATGACTGTAACATTAAAACCATTATTTGTAGAGACGTTCCGGCGGAACGTCTCTACGAGTAATTAGAAATTTCAGCCTTTATAGGACTGCAACGCCCAAATTTTATTCATGCAAGAATTATTTTCTCATTCTGGTAATTAACTTTTAGAACAATTTTCCCAATCGGCGATTTTTTCTTGAGCTAGCCTGAAGCCTTTTTGCGAAGCTTCATAAAAGCGACATCTTCTAGAACCATATCGCAAGCGTAGATATAACAGATATGTCTTTGATGCTCTCCAAGCTGGCTGAAATCGCCGTTTACCTCGCAGATAGTCCAGGATAGTTCCTGAATAACTAAATCCTTCTGCCAGACGCAGAAAATAATCTTCTTCCAGACGACTAGCTCGGATCAAATGAGTCAGCTTTAAAGATGTAAACAGTCCTGTGCCTAAGCCTATATCGCAAGCCGTAAGTGCTAAATCTGTGTCACCATCAGAGGTCAACAGTTTACCTTTGCGATCCATATCTGCACGTCTGGGGTCTGTATGAATTAATTCAGCATATTTTTCGGCAACTATCTTACGAACACAAAGTCCTGCTCCGCAAGGAGTTGTTTCACGGTGATGTATTAGGTTTGACCAAATGTCTTGTTCAAATTTTGTAATTGCTAAAGCTGTTAGGTGAGGCTTTGTCCATTCTGGAGGTGGTATTTCAAATTCAGGTATAATCTTTCCACCCCAAGCACCAATCATTGAGCAATCTTTGCTGATTTTGAAAGCGGCTTCTAAATAATCTGAGTCTAAAACATTGTCATCATCAACAAAGACTAAAATTTCACCTGCGGCTTCTTTAACACCTCGTAATCTCGCAGGAGTTAGACCTAACTGTTCTTCTCGAATGTGACGAGCATTTAGATGCCAGCTTAAGTCAATTTCTGAAGACAGCAATTGTTGGCTTGCGTTATCAATTAGCAAAAATTCCCATTGCTCTAGTGGCAAGGTTTGAGATTTTAATGCTGATAATACTTTCTCAAAATAATCACGCCGGGGGTTATGCGTGCAAGTTATAACGCTAATTGGTGCTTTCATAAAATAATTTTTATTTTGAGTTTTTTATTCTGTAGATAGCGCTTTTTAAGTTTATATATTCGGTAAATATTATCTAAGATTTAGGTATTTTATCCATAATTTTTCGGTAATATAATTTTGTGCTTAACTTTAATGCCGATAAAATAACCTTCAATGACGATTGGCAAAGTAAAGCTTCCCTAATTTGGTTTTTAGCACCATAAGTGTCTCCTTTGGCAGCTAATTGCCTTGCATAACCAAGGGCAAAAAGCGCATAGTGTGTTAATGTTTTTTGAGTAAGTTGTTTGGCACGCTCTTTTGGCAAATATTCTCGTACCATCTCAATTGCTTTACGGATGTCTTGAATATTCTTACCAGTACGCACGGAATTTCCACTTAATGAAGTCGATCTTGTGCGGTACAAAGCCAGTGGCTCAACTTCATACCATACTGGATAGTTTGCTGCAATACGAACCCACATTTCCCAATCTTCACCCCAGCAGGAAAAGCGACGGTCAAACCCTCCAAGCTGCTCGTATACTTCACGCCGTACTACAATAGATGGTGTTTGAATACGCTGCCGCACGACAATTTCCTCTAGCCAATTGCTCAAAATACCACTTTCAAGCTGTTCTAGGTCGGAAATATAAGACCAATGTCCTTGTTCGTCCATAAACATATGGCGACAAAAAGCAGCTCCGATTGACGGGTTTTGGTCAAAACCACGTTGTAATTGGCGATAAAAGCCATCTCTAACGCAATCATCACCGTGCAGTAAATGAATCAATTTTCCCCGAGAACGCTGCAAGCAAGTTTCAAAATTTCTGATGTGACCGACATTCTTTGGCTGTTGATAAAACCCAACGCGATCGCCACCCAATTCTTCAACTACCGCAGCAGGATCGTCTTGGGTCGAGCGATCGTCAACCACCTCGATTTGCATCATGTCCGATCCCGGATCTTGTGCCAATACACTCAAGAGCGTCTCCCGCAGATAATTCGCACAATTATACGTAGGAATCA
Organism: Hassallia byssoidea VB512170; assembly: GCF_000817785.2. Taxonomy (GTDB): domain Bacteria; phylum Cyanobacteriota; class Cyanobacteriia; order Cyanobacteriales; family Nostocaceae; genus Hassallia; species Hassallia carrinoi. Next base: position 64,260 of record NZ_JTCM02000004.1, read on the forward strand.
TCACAGACCAAATCGGGCGCTGTGTATTATCTGATACTGGCAGTATCGTCCCCCGATAAGGATGTAAATCGCTCATACTAAAGATTGCGCTGCTGTTCGTAATATTCGCTTGATTTGGGCGATCGCTACCGATCGCACAAAGCGAATCAATTGCCTGATTACTTTCATCGACTTGCTACATTTGAGTGCTTCTTGCACCTGAATTAAAGCAGCATTTATATCTCCTAGATCCAGCATTTCCCGTGCATAGCAACTCACGGCATAAACTGCCCAATCTTCTCTACATTGACTTAATAATTCATCAGCCTCTGTCGGAGGTAAGTAATATTTCAGTATCTCTATACACCTACAAACATCTCGAATGTTCTCACCAGTACGCAGATAACGTCCAGTATTGGAAGCAGAGTGCGTGCGATACAATGCTAGCGGCTCAACTTCGTACCATACTGAGTAGTGTGCAGCAATTCTTACCCACATTTCCCAATCCTCAACCCAGGATAGGCGATTGTCAAACCCTCCTAGCTTTTCATACACCTCACGTCGTACTACAATTGATGGTGTTTGAATTCGCTGTTTGACAGCAATTTTTTCTAACCAATTATTCAAAATACCACTTTCAGTTTGCTCCAACATAGAAATATGTTGCCAATGGCTATGCTCGTCCATGTAAATATAGCGGCAAAAAGCAGCACCAATATCAGGGTTCTGCTCGAAAGCTCGCTGTATTTTTCGATAAAAGCCATCTCTAACACAATCATCACCATGTAGCTGATGAATCAATTTTCCGCGAGCGCGTTTTAAGCAAGTTTCAAAATTTCTTGTATGACCTACGTTCTCTGATTGCCGATAAAATCCAACACGTCCCCGACCGAGTTCTTCAACAACTGCTTGGGGATCGTCTTTGGTAGAACAATCGTCAATCACCTCAATTTGCATCACTTCAGCACCAGGATCTTGAGCTAACACACTCTTCAAGGTTTCGCGCAAATACTTTGCACAATTATACGTAGGAATCATTACAGACCAAAGAGGACTTGGTGCTTTTTCTGGAACTGGTGGAATTGTTGCCCGATAAGGATGTTGTTCGCTCATTGGAATTAGCGTATCAAGCTTGCTAAGAAGAGAAAAAAGATATCTCAGTAGACCACTGAGCCTTAGTTAAAATTTTGCAGTGATTGGGAAGACCAGGATTACCTGTACCAAAAAAATCACCTCCCTCTACAGTTACAGATGCTGCATCTTCAATCCAATCAAGTAATTCTTGATCTGCATGTGATAAATATATCGACACTCGGTATAAGCTGTTAACTAAAGGTAAGTTGTTGATTCCGCAAATAATATATCCTTTTTCCGCGTCTATAGTTAGATTACTATTTGTAAAGTTAGTTCTTAGTAAGAGAACTCGAATACCTTTGTCATCAAAAAAATCAAGACTGACTACAACATTATTGATACGTTCTTTTGTATAATTTAAATAACCTATTTCTAAGTAATAATTTTTACCTGATTGTAAGGTATTTTCTTCTGTACCTTCCTGATTTAACACTCTAAAACTAGCAGATTTTACTTTTCCAGAGCCGCTACGATCTTTTCTTTCAATTAAAGGCAATTGAGCAACGTTATAAGACTTATCCAGATAAATTCTGATAGCTTCTTCGGCGTCACTATCTACGTACAAAGTGCCAGATTCTAACAAAATACCGCGACTGCATAAGTAGCTCACCGTACTCATGTTGTGACTGACAAACAAAACTGTACGTCCTTCTCTACCAACCTCTTCCATTTTCCCCAGGCACTTTTGCTGAAAGCGGATATCTCCCACTGCCAGTACTTCATCTACAATTAAAATCTCTGGTTCAAGATGAGCAGCGACTGCAAAGGCAAGACGCACGTACATTCCAGAAGAATAACGCTTGACTGGTGTATCTAAAAACTTTTCTACTTCTGCAAAAGCGACAATTTCATCAAACTTCTTGACGATCTCAGCTTTGCTCATGCCCAAAATAGCACCGTTGAGATAAATGTTTTCCCGTCCAGTTAATTCCCCATGAAAACCTGTTCCTACTTCCAACAGACTGGCTACTCGTCCAAAAATGGAAATTCTCCCAGTAGTTGGTTCGGTAATACGGCTCAATATTTTTAATAAAGTTGATTTGCCTGCACCATTACGACCAATGATACCAACGCGATCGCCTTGCTTGATTTCAAAAGAAATATCTTTGAGTGCCCAAAAATCTTCAGATGTTGGTGAGATATGTTTATATGTAGAAAAATTTAGTAGTTTGTCACCCAGAGATTTGGCTCCATAAACCAAAGCATCTCTTAAAGTTGAATGTTTCTCTTGCTGTTGATGACCGATTATATATTTTTTGCTCAGGTTTTCAACCCGAATCACAGTATCTGACACGCTCTCTATCCTTGGTGTGAAATTACACTAATGCTCGGTCTGCTTGCCTGTGCATATACTTGTTTAATAATAATTATAAGTTAAGTAGTATTTGAGTAATTTGGGTTGCTGCATCACCATTTCCATAAAGTTTAGGGCATTCAGATGGTCGCGTGAAGTTTGCAATTGATTCACTTAAATTTTCTGGTTGTACTAATTGATTCCAGCCGATATCTACAGTTTCTTTCCATTCAGTTTCATTTCGCAGAGTAAAGCAGGGACGCCCAAAAATATAAGCCTCTTTTTGTATACCTCCAGAATCGGTAATTATACAACGGCAGGCACTTTCTAACGCTAGCATATCAAGATAACTAACTGGTGGTATCGCCACAATTGAGTCAGCAGCCAGATAATGACTCAATTCCATCTTGTCAATTTGAGCTTGGGTTCGAGGATGGATCGGAAAAACAACCGGATGATCTAGTTTCGTGAAACTGTCCAGGATATAACTCAGACGCACGCGATCGTCTGTATTGCTGGGTCGGTGAACAGTAGCAAGGTAAAATTCATTCCGGCTCAACTGATGTCTTGCGAGAATATCAGATGTTTGTTTTGCTTTAGCCTGATACTGCAAAATAGCATCCATCATTACGTCTCCAACTAAGTGGACTCCTTGAGAAATCCCCTCGTTTTCAAGACATTGAACTGCCAGATTTGTCGGAGCAAAAAGAAGTTGTGCAAGATGATCGGTTACAACCCGATTAACTTCTTCAGGCATTTGCCGATTAAAGCTTCGCAGTCCAGCTTCTATATGTGCTATTGGTATATGCAGCTTTGCTGCAACCAAAGCACCTGCTAATGTTGAATTCGTATCTCCGTAAACGCACATCCAATCAGGTTTATCATCAAGTAATTCCTCTATTTTCTCCATCATTCTACCTGTCATTGCTGAATGATTCAGGCTATGAATGTTTAAGTGATATTGGGGCTGAGGCAAGTTTAAATCTTGAAAAAATATATCGGACATTAATGAATCAAAGTGCTGCCCTGTATGAATAATAATTTCGTTTATTCCAGCACGTTGAAAAGCAGAACTGACTACAGATGCTTTAATAAATTGTGGTCTTGCACCCAATATAGTAACGATTTTCATAAGTCCTTTTTAGTATACTTGTAATATTGCATTTTGATTTTTTTCTGTTGAAACATTTGCCGGACGATCAGCTTCCTAATATACTTTAAGTGATTCAAAATAACTCTAGCTACACGTAACTTCGACTGCCCAAAAATCCGACTGCTTAATTCGGCTGGATACTCCACAACCTTATATCCGCGCAACATCGCTTCAGCTAAAATCTCTACAAGACCGAGAAAGCCTGGATAAGTAATTGGTACTGTCTCTAGAACTTCACGACGATATGCTCTAAACATAGCTGTATAGGTATAAAGCTTTTGTGGCAATACAAGTCTGTAAAGCAGTGATAACCCTTTACTGAGAAATAGACGCCAACCCGGAACATTTTTTACGCGACCTTTGGGATGATATGGAGATGCTGTGACAATATCAACATTAGCACGCATCAAATCTAGAACCTCAATCAACTGTTGGGGATCGTAAGTGCAATCACTATCGATTGTGCAAACAATATCATTTATAGAGTATACTAATCCTGTTTGTATGGCTGCCGAGAGACCTTTGTTTTTCGGATGGCGGATTATTTGGGCAATTTGTCCAAAATATTGCTCTAACTTGAAAAAAGTATCGTCTGTACTACCATCGTCAACTAAAATAAGTTCGACTGACCTAGTTAAGCGCAGCTTTATCAATACTGGCATTAGTTTTTTCTTTAAAGATTCAATTCCTTCAGACTCATTAAAGCAGGGAACTATAATGCTTATCGATTGTCTATTTTCTGTTATTTCCAACTCTAAAGGTTGTAAATGCATATTTTTGCCTCCTAATAGCAAGTTGCGGTATATAGCGAACGTTCCGAAGAATATTTAATTTTTTCACCCAACTGAGAACTGTATAGTTTATATCTGGTTGATTACCCACAGTCGCTAAAAACCCCTCTGCCAAGAGACAAAGGGGTTAAGGATAAATGCTTGTATGATTAGGCTGTTTTGATTATGTTGCCGAACATTTGAGTATCTTTGATTTACCTAAAGTAGATGGGTATAAATAAACGCGCTTCTTAGTAGTAAGGGCTACCCTACGGGAAAGCTCCGCTAACAGCCCTTTAATGTGAAAATATGAGCGGTAAACCGCTCACCCTCCGGGTTCTGAAGTCGCTCATGGGGGAGACCACGCCAGATGCTTCAAGCCGGGAGACCCGTCCAACGCACTGGCTCCCCTTGGCGTTAGCCTCTCCCTTTGGGAGAAGACCGCGCTGGCTCACTACGATATTTTACGTTTAATTTCGCCCACTTACTTATGCACGAGCAAAGGCAATCTTATCAGCCGCGAATTTTCTCACAAACTTCATTTCTCCACTTTTCACATCGACACTAAATAGAGAATTGGTTTTCTCATTAGTGGGGTTAGCAAGGGCAAATACTTCACCGGATCTAGAAACGGCTAGGCTGAGTAAATCATTTTCCAAAGGTTTACCGTCATATTTCAATTCCGACAGTCTGATAATTTTTCCTCTACCGCTAACGATCGCCTTATTTTCTAAGTCCACCTGTACGAGAGTTGTACCACCTTGCGAACTGAGAAGGGTTGCGTAAATTGTACCATCTGGGGCTTGGGCAAGATTGCTAAATCGCAGGTTCGCTGCAAGTATTGGTAGATCGTCACTATAATTTAATTTGCCGGAGTTCAAGTCCAAATTTACCAAATCAAAAGGCGGAGTGCCTTCATTGAGGCTAACTACACCGAGAAAGTTGTTTTCTTTGATTGCTACTAAACTTTCAAGCGTGCCATTTACTCTTCTGAATCCTGATACTCTTAGAGCTCTTAGAGGTCTAGTAGACTTAGCATCAATAAGTATGATGCGATTGACATTACCCGTCCTTGTGGATGCAACAGAGGCAATAACGAATGAACCATCGGCTAAGGGAGTCAGAGCAGTTAACCGCTCGCTAGGCTCGGTATATAAGGCTTTATTCGCAGTCTCAATCAGCGTATCCAGGTTGTTAAGACTTATACCCGGTAGTTGAATCGTTGCCAGATCCCTACCACTCACTAAGTCGGAACTAATTAGGGTTACTGCTGGGGTAATGTTGACATCGATGAGTTCTCCAACCTTGATGCCGATGTTGATAATGCTGCTGCTACTGGTAAGACTCACTCCATAAATAATTGATTCTGCTTGCTGTGCAACGGTCTTACCTGCGAAGTTGGCGATCGCACTTAATGCTGCACTTAAGATCGCTATCTGCCCAAATCTTCGTCGTCTGATTCTCAAATTCATTTTCTCTTCCCTCCTGTGCTATAGCAATAAGCAATGCGTCAACGAAGAGTTCTTGAAAGGGTAAAGGGAAAAGGTGTAAGAAATAAAGAGTTTTATTTTATTTTTTCATGCGGATTTTTCTTTACATGAACCCCTTTTTTCCTTTCACGGCAGATGCTCCACGCAGGTGAACCCCGCTCCCCGCACTGCCTCCCCTTTCAAGAACTCTTGGTCATATTGTTAAGGGACAATTATGCCAGCTCCTGGAGTCTGAGGTTTAGCTCCCATATCTGCAAAGACGTTGACAGCAATTTGTTTAGCGCGGTTATCTTCTTTGGCTGGAGTGATGCGATCGCTATCTAATCCCCACATCCACTGATTGGAACCAGTGGAAAATACTTTGGCTCCACTGGCGGCGGTGTAGCGGACTGCATGAGATACTTGTGTATTAGTACCAGCAGGCAGATCGTCATCCACATTAATTGGGCTAACTGTGGACTGTCCCAGAATCACCAAACCACTTGGAGCCGCACCGTTGTTAACAACCGCATCCCACTCAAAAGCGACCAGCTGAGTCAATTTGCTACCGTTGGTCAGATTGGTGTTGGCGTAATATGGGTCTGAACTATTGGCAACTACAAAGTCGTAGCCACTGTAGCTGTTGGTGCTACCGTTAGGATCGCCCCAAGTGTAATACAAGTCATCGCGATCGCCTGTGTACATAATTCCCAGCAATGCGTTTTCTGGTCGGTTGTTCTGGGTACTTCTCCACTTATTTGTCGGCGCAACCGTATCTGCCGTGTTTTTGTAACATGCCATAACTCGGTTGGCTTGCCCTCCATTTGAATTTTCAAAGCGCACCCGCCAATAAGCAGTATTGGATGAGAAAAACGCCAAGTTGATTTTAGAACTGCGGGCTTGTTCAACAGCATTGCGCTGTTCTAACGACCAGTACTCGTCATGACCAACTGATAAAAATACTTTGTGCCCCTGTAATATTTGCGAATTGGTCTGAAAGTCGATATTTGTGATATAAGAAACGTCATAACTTTGAGACTCCAACCAACGCACCATATTGCGTTCCCAAAGAGTCATTTGGTTGTAGTGATGCCATTCAGAGGTGGTCATTGACAGGGGGCGATCGCTAGAAACCTTGTATCCTCTTTGACCGCCGACACTCTGATATGCGTAGGTGCTGTAACCACCAGTGTTATTGTATGCAAAGTAAGTAGTAAAGCTGCTTTGGAAGACAATATCTGAGTTTCTGCTGTCGTCGCGGACAACAAACCACACCTGTGACTGCTTACCTGTTGCCTGTTCTGTTAATTTGGCAATATACAGCCCGCTCGTCCAGTTATTGCCGACAGCAACAGTATAGGAGGTTGACCAGTTCGTAGCTTCATATAGCTTGGTAGCTGAGTCTGTAAGTGTCAAGGCAGGTTGGGTGATGCCACTGAGCGATCCGCTGCTAACTATCAGTCGCCCTCCATTACCTTGGTAGTAACCCAAGCGGTAGATATCGATTGTAAATTGTCCGGGCTGTGCTAGGGAAACCTTGATTGGCAGCGAACCGCCCTTATTGACGCTAGTTGCTGTAGCATAGCCGACAATTTCATTACTAGTAGACTGGTTGGTGATTTTCCAGTTTGTAGTGCCCGGTTTTTTGTTTTCTAGATAAATAGGATTGGGGTTCTTTGGCTCCGCTAAGGCACTGAAAATAACCGTGCCAATGTTGGCAGCTGTTGCACTCACGGTATTATTTGTTGCAGGAGTTGTTCCCAAGGTCAGCACCGTGCTTGCCTTACCGTTGGCATCAGTTACGGCACTGGTGGGTGAAACAGTTCCTCCGCCATTAGTAACTGTAAAGTTGACTGTAACTCCCGCTTGTGGATTGCCAGAACCATTTTTAACTTGGACAACCAATGGGTTGGGTAGCGCAGTTCCTACTGCTCCCTGTTGATTATCACCGCTGACTTTGGTGATACTAGGAGGAAGTTGAGCAGTAAATACGATGTCGCGGAAATAGTTGGAACTATTGTAGGAATTAGTAGGCATTGCATTCACATTGCCGTACACTCCATTAGAACCATCAGCAACTGAACTCACATTTCCATTTACCACCGAGCTTGTCAATCCTTGAACGGTAATTGGGAAATAGGTATTGGCTGTGTTAACGCTTATCACATAAGTAGTATTAGCGCTTATTGTCAGCGGAGAAGACAGAGTTTGCTGCTGCCAACCCGAAGCCGTCTCGTTGGCGAAAGTTATACTTGCCAAAAGAGTATTTGATGTTGACCAGATTTTGCCTACATGAGTGCCACTCTCGCTGGGTGCTTTCCAAAAGCGAATCGCGACAATCTGACCATTCTGGGCGCTTCGGAACTTCATTCCGAGTTCATATTCCACACCATCGGTGGCGTTGCCATTATTTGGCTGTTGAGTTGTAAAGACGCTATCCATTTGCTCAAAGGATTTGTTATGTTAAGGAACTTTGTATTAGCTGACACTTTGCTTGGTTATATTACGAAAAACTGTTTTAATTTTATATATAAATATCTAAGCATATATAGTGCGTATATATTACTTAAGTGCAAACAAAATTGACAATGAAATTAAGCCGATCTGCCAAGATCGAGTATTAGCTTTGCATTCTTATATCAGCCAAAAAGATAAAAATAAATATGGTATATCCTGCTGACTCTGGCGTGCCGAGTGTTAAAAAGCATCGAAAGATAAATATTCTGCAACGTGACCCGTGGTTATTTTTTGTACTTGCTTGTTTTATCTTGCTGGCGTTTGTCAGTTGGGGCAAATTAGCACATCCGATATTTGATACCGGGCAAGAAGCCGAGATAACCGCTCGTCTGCTGGCAGGGGAAGTACTATACCGCGACTTGCAAAATTACTACGGACCTCTCCCTTACTACGTCAATGCGCTTGCACTGCTGCTGTTTGGGCATCACTTAGAAGTTTTCTACGCAGTTGGTTTGGTCTTGGCATTGGCAGTTACCTTGCTAACTTATCAATTGACTATAAGGCTTACCAATAAGCCTTGGGCAGCACTTTGCACAATTTGCGTGCTGATATACTGTGCTTTCGCTCCCGGAGGGCTGTTTAATCTGATCGTTCCTTATAGTTACGGTAGTGTCTATGGGACGGTATTTTGCTTGCTGGCTTTTACTGCTGTTGACCGCTACGGACATACTGGCAAAACCAGATGGTTGGTAGCAGCTGCGATCGCCTGCGGATTAGCCGGACTTTCTAAGCAAGAATACGGAGTATCTGGGCTTGTTGGTGTGTTGGTTGGTGCAAACCTGCGTCCGAGAAATCTCAAGGGCGTGGTAGTACGTAGCATTTTAGTAATTTTAGTTGCAAGTATCTGTGTAATAATACCATTCGCATTGCTTGCCCATCAAGTTTCCTGGGAGACGCTACAAACTTCAATCCTGCCAGTTTCCAAGTCCCAGGTTCTTACCAAAAGCGGACTTTTTGATGTTTCCGCTGGCAAAACCCTGAATATCACAAGAAGTACTTTCAACGTTTTTACAGCTACTTCAATCGTGATTTGGCTAGCACTGGCATTTGCTGGCTGGCTTTCTAGACGCGAGTGGATACCCAATAATCGATACAAGATACTAATTGAGGGAATTGTAAGTATCGCTTTCTCTTTATTAGGTTTGGTTTTGTTGCGAATCAACATTTGGGAGAATGCCTTCAAAATTGGTTTAGTTGTTTTGCTAGTAATTTGCGTTGCTTCCCTAGCTACGAGGTGGCTTTCTAGACGAGAGTGGATACCCAATTCTCGATCGCTTCGGCTTGCAGTCAAGTCGCTTGTGGTTCTATGTTTTGTATTTTTATGCTTTTTAATACTGCGTCGGTTGGCTTGCTGTTCTGATGTTGTTTTCCACCCTTTGGGGAATATGGCTTGGCTTTTACCGTTATTGGTGGCATGGTTTGCTTTGAGTTTCAGGGAGTTAATTCAGCACCGACATGCACCTCTACTGTATGCCTTGTTCGCTTTCTCTATGTTGCTCAACGCTCGCTTTTTGTTCTACATCGGTTTTTATGGAATTTATGCTGTAACAGCATTAATACTGTTTTTCACGTTTTTATACAATTTGGCTGAAAAAACTAGTTTGCCAATCTCAAGGTTTTTGTTGATTTGCTTGCTGATTGGTGGTGGTATGAACTTGGTGGAGTTAGGACAGTATCGCTATGCAGTGCGATCGCCTGAAGGAACTATTTACACTAAATATGCTGACCTCGCTGTTGCCTTCAACCAAACTATTAAATATATCAACGCTTCTAAAGCCAAATCTGTACTGGTAGTTCCCGCTGGAGCCACTTTAAATTTTCTTACCAAAACTCACTCACCCAGTCAAGAAACTATCTTTCTTCCAGGGGTTGTTCCTACTCCAGATGCAGAGCGGGAGTTTATCGATCGCATGAAAAATAAACCTCCATCCCTCATAGTTTACGTACATGTTCCTTTTTGGTGGCTTCAACCAGGCTATCAGAGTTACGCCGAGTTCAACCCGCTGATTGACCAATGGATTACTAAAGAACATCAGTTAGTTTACTCATCACCTCAAATACTAGGTTTTGGAAATGGCAAAGAGTGGGCTATAAATATCTATGCTAGTAAATGAGAAATTAGCTTGCTGTATTTGCCATTTTGATTTCAGCTAGGCTGACCGAATAATTATTAATTCATAATTCATAATTTAGGGTACAGAGCAAATCAATTTATTGATGGTAATAAATTTTATTCCTCACTTTCCGTCCCTACCAAGAGGCGTGGGATAATAATTATGAATTATTAATTATGAATTATTAATTATATTGACACCGCTGCTTTCTGCTCCCTGCTTTCAAAGTGGCTGGAAGTATCAACCTTAAAGTTAAACGGTATCAGAGGCTTGGCACCCATATCTGCTAAAATGTTGATAGCCATTTGCTGGGCGCGAATATCTTCTTTAAAAGGCTTGACGCGATCGCTATCCAGCCCCCACATCCACTGAATAGAGCCGCTGGCAAAGACCTTGGCACCACTATGCGCTGTGTAGCGGACTGCATTGGAAACTTGGGTATTGGTTCCAGGGGAAAGATCCAAATCTCGAGATTTTGGCTCAACTGGTGAAGAAGACAAAATAACCAATCCCTTAGGAGAAAAGCCGTTATTGACAACTCCATCCCATTCAAAACCTACTAGTTGACTCAACGAATCGCCATCTTTCAGGTTGGTGTGGGCATAATATGGATCTAAACTATTGGCAACTACAAAATCGTAGCCGTTGTAGGTATCAGTAGTCCCGTTAGGATCGCCCCAAGTGTAATACAGATCGTCGCGATCGCCTGTATACATTACTCCGATTAATGCGTTTTCCGGTCGCTGATTTTCTCGACTTCTCCATTTATTTGTCGGAGCAACCGGATCTTGGGTATCCTTATAGCAGACCATTACCCGATTGGCTTCTCCACGACTCGATTTCTCAAAGCGAAATCGCCAGTAGGCTGAATTTGCCGAGAAAAACGCCAAATTGACTTTCGCATCGCGGGCTTGTTCGACACCATCCCGTTGTTCTTTCGACCAGTATTCATCGTGACCAACAGAAAGAAATAATTTGTGTCGCTGGAGAATATAAGGATTAGTATGGACATCCACATTAGTAATGTATGATACATCATATCCTAAATACTCCAACCAGCGCATCATATTGCGTTCCCAAGACAAAAAGTGATTGTAATCGTCATGTCCAAGAGTTTGGGAGAAGGGTCTGTCGAAGGAAACTTTAACAGCTTTTTGGTTATGTTTTGAGCTGTATTCATACAAGCTATAACCACCGTAGTTATTGTAGGCACAAAAGGTGGTAAAGCTGCTCTGGAACAATATATCAGACTGACTGCTGTCATTACGGACAACAAACCATATTTGTGACTGCTTGCCTGTTATTTGGTCTCTAAGGTTAGCAATATATAGTCCGCTAGTCCAGTTCTTGGTTACTTTGAGAGTGTAGGAAGTTGACCAGTTACACTCAACCAACCGGGTATTGGCATCTGCGATCGCACAAGCAGGTTGAGTGAAGCCGTTGAGTTGACCGCTGTCTTTTATCAGTCGCCCTCCTTTGCCACCGTAGTAACCTAAGCGGTACACTTTGATCGTAAACTTTCCCGGTTGTGCCAAAGAAACTTTTATGGGCAGCGACTCGCCTTGATTTACACTAGTTGCTGTAGCATAGCCAGCAATTTCATTGTTGGTAGCCTGGTTAGTAATTTGCCAGTCAGTAGTCCCAGGTTTTAGGTTTTCCAAATATATAGGATTGGTTGTCGTCGGTTGAGCTGTAGCACTAAAGCTGACGCTGCCAATGTTAGCTGCTGTGGCGATCGCGTTAGTTACACCAGCGACTTGCCCCAAGGTCAGCATTGTGCTTGCCTTACCGTTGGCATCAGTTACGGCACTGGCAGGTGAAACAGTTCCTCCCCCATTGGAAATAGCAAAGTTGACTGTAACTCCCACTTGTGGATTGCCAGCAGAGTCTTTAACTTGAACAACTAATGGATAAGGTAAAACAGTTTTGATTGCTCCCTGTTGATTATCACCGCTGACTTTGGTGATACTAGCAGTCACTTGAGCAGTAAATACGATGTCGCGGAAATAATTGGAACTCATGTAGGAATTTGTTGGCAAAGCATTCACATTGCCGTACACCCCATTAGAACCATCAGCAACTGAACTCACATCTCCATTCACCACCGAACTTGCCAATCCTTGAGGGCTAATTGGGAAATAGGTATTGGCAGTGTTAACGCTAACTACATAAGTAGTATTAGCTTGAATGACAAGTGGTGTACTCAAAGTTTGCTGCTGCCAACCTGAGGCTGTTTCGTTGGTATATGTGCAACTTGCTAAGAGAACACCGTCTGCCGTCCAGATTTTACCAATATGAGTGCCACTTTCGCCCGGTGCTTTCCAAAAGCGAATCGCGACAATATTACCATTCTTGGTGCTTCGGAACTTCATTCCCAGTTCATATTCCACACCATCGGTAGCATTTTCATTATTTGGCTGTTGATTTGTAAAGACGCTTTGATTGTTGGTAGCCTGGTTGGTAATTTGCCGCTCAGTAGTCGCAGGGTTTTGCTTTTCTAGATAAATAGGATTGGTTGTCGCAACAGCTGTAGCACTAAAGCTGACGCTGCCAATGTTAGATGCTGTAGCGATCGCGTTAATTACACCAGCTTCAGTCCCCAAGGTTAGCATCGTGCTTGCCCTACCTTGGGCATCGGTTAAGGCAGTGGTTGGAGAAACCGAACCACCACTTTTGACTGCAAAGTTGACTGGCACATTTGCTCTTGGATTGCCAGCACTGTCTATTAGCTGCACTACCAAAGGTTTGGGTAACACAGTTTTTATGACACCGCTTTGGCGATCGCCGCTGATGATTGTAAATTGACTCTGAGGTAGATTCATTGTGGATTGCCCTGTTGATTTAACAACGATTCCCTACTTGGTTGAAATTGGGGAATCTTAATGTTGAAATCACACAATCAATACCCATTTCCAGAATTATATGTTATTTTGGCAGTCCACCCCTACAATCGCGCTTGCGTCGCAAAACTGTACCCAACGCACCTACTGTCAACAAACCCAACGCAAAACCTGGTTCTGGAACAGAAGTAGTTGGCTCTTGATGATCCGAGTCTGCGCGGAATACCCCAGTTCTACCATCTGCAAGTTTGGCATAAAAGGCAAACTGGTTCTTATCGTTTAACCCGCGATTGGAAAAATAAAGGTCTGTTACTGTCGAGCCAAACAGAGAATCACCCAAAGCAATGACTTTATCAGTTTCCGGGTTTGCTCCTGTGTAAATACCCAAACCCCCTCCCTTAAGGACACCTTTAAAAGCTACAGTACCCCGTTCGTTAATTGCAGGGTTCTCGAAAAAGTCAAAAACACTGCTGTTGTCAGCTATTTTGGTCAGAGTTTGACCGTCACTAGTATAAATGCCTTCACCTGCCAATTTATCAAGAACACCCTTAAAGGCTACTGTGCCTGCATTGTTGATGGCAGGGTTGAACAAAAAGTCAAAGTCTCCATTCGTGTCAGCGATGGTGGTCGTATTTCCACCATTAACACTGTATATACCACGACCTCTATCTTTAAGTTCGGCTGTGAAAGCGACGGTGCCTGCGCTATTAATTGCGATTCCCTCAAAACGGCTATAGGGACTGGTGTCACTGGTATCGGCGATGGTGGTATTGATTCCGTCGTTATTGGTTAAGACGGCACGGACTCCTTGATCTAGAATTTGCGAGAAGGTTACAATACCTTTACTATTGATGGCGAGATCGCCTAAAGCAGCAGGAACTCTGCTGTAAGCAATGGGAGCAGTATTTTCACCCGTATAAATGCCAACACCCCCTTCATCCAAAGCAGCTTTAAAAGCGACAATACCTGTGTCGGCGATCGCAGGAGTAAAAAATGAGCTAAACTGACCGCTGCTGTCAGCAATCAGACTCGTATTCTCCCCACTACCAATGTAGATACCACTTCCCCCCGCATCTAGATCGGCAGAGAAGGTAACAGTGCCTTCGTTGTTGATCGCAGGGTAGAAACCGAACTTACTAAAAAGGTCATTGCTGTCAGCAATTTTAGTGTAAGTGAAAGCAAAAGCCTCACTGTTAACTAGCAAGCTCAAAGCAAGACCAACAGCGGTAGCCACTGATAACCGTTTTATTGCAATCATGGAAATTAATAGTATTTAAATATACACTATGATACCAAGTTTCCTGAATCCAAAAATGATTCAGACAGGCAGGTTAATTAAATTAATCTTAATATACAAAGTAATTAATAAATCTTCAATACACTTCAGCATTTCTACTGAATAATTTCCTACTGCGTACAAGCAAACTTAAAATACTCTTTTTCGTAGTGAGCGGTTTACCGCTCATATCTTCAATTTTAAGCACTGAAGTGCTTACTACTAAATTTTTCGCTAAATTCGTTAACATGCCCGACAACTGTATTGTTATTTAAAGTGTCATTGACAAACTGTGAAGTGTTGAGAACGAAAAAATCATCGTTTTCGGTGACTATCTTTGGTACCAGGTGGGAATAATTTAAAACCTGTAGTGGTTGCATTTTCATCGCACGATTAATATGTGCTGCCACGATGTCATCTGCCTTAAGTTGTGGAAACATTAAATGCAAACCCCGAAAAAACAATGAGCGCAATTCATCGTCTGTTTGTTTTAAGAGAGGATCGTCGGAATGTACGTATTTCGGTAAGTAGGTAAGATGCAGTCCTGCTGTCTCCTGTAAAGAAACTAAATTACTCATACCCAAAACCCCGGTAAAGGGAATACGTAGATCGGCAAGATTGACTATGTAATAAGGAACCAAAGCCTTGCGGGTAATCAGTGACATGCAGATTACACCGAGATATTCTACTGTAGAGTCGCCAATTTGCACCAAGCTGCGATCGGCAATTTGTTGGAGAATATTTACAGGTCCGGTAAAGATTACTTTGTCAAAATGCTCCTTTGCCTTATTATGTTCAACCCACAGTCCACCTTTTGAATCTGGTTTAACATATTTAACTGCAACACCAGTGCAAATATTACCCCCAGCAGCACAAATTAATTTTTCTAATTGGTCAAAAACAGTTTTGTAACCACCCGCAACATAACCAAGTTGTTCTTTATGCAACTTGCTATCACGAGCGGAAAACAGCCGTTTAATATACGACCAAATAAAGACTGCTGAGACACGCTTATAATTCTCTCCTAGTTTGGCTAACAATAAAGGTTGCCAAAGCTTTTCGTATGTATTTCTCCCGGAGATTTTTAACAGCCAATCTTCAACAGTAATTTTCTCCAACCGTCGCCAATTCTTCATTCTCGAACCATATAGCAAAGTTAAAGCTAACCGAAACTTGCCGATAATAGTTAGCGGTGGAAAGCGGAGAAATTCTATGGTATTGCTAATTGAATACAATTTCTGGTCTATGTAACATCCTGTAAGAGTAGGACGCCAACGCAGCTTATCCCCTAAATTAATTTCCTTAATAAAATTTATTAACTGAGTATCAGATGGTAGAATAACATGATAAAATCGATCCCAAACGAAGGAACCGTAATCATGGTAAGTAGCAAGTCCGCCGAGTTGGTTGTTGCTTTCAAAGACGGTTACTTTATGACCTTGCTGCGAAAGTCGATAGGCTAATGTTAGCCCCATCATTCCGCCGCCAATAACGGCAATATTCATGATTTAATATATTTACTTGATTGCTTCAACATAAAGACTCTCGGAGGCTCTTATTTGTTGGTCGATAGATAATTCATCCATCAACGACTTACCAAAAGCCTGCCTTTGCACTTTTGAGAAACCATATTTGTACAAAATAAACTCAAGGGTTTCATAATCGTATGCATATTTATGTTCATAGTGTTGGCGAAATACAAAGTTGATTAATTCCATTCTGGTATTATATTTAAATTTAAAGTGGAAATCTGTGAGATCCGAATCCAGAGGTCTAATAATACTTAGTTCTTCCCAACCTCCCTGACAGTAAGCATACAAATACTTTTCAATATCTGGAACAATTATACGTATTATTCCTCCCGGTTTTAAGACTCGATAACATTCGGATAAAAATAATGGTACTTCCTCTACATAATCTATATGTTCAAAGAAATGTTCAGTAAAAATACCTTTTACTGAATTGTCTGGGAACGGAAGACTCTTGCGACAATCACAAACACAGTTAATACCTGGAGCTTCGGAAATATCTACATTAATCCAGTCTGCTTTAGCATGAGGACCTGCACCCACATTTACTAATAAATCCTTAGCATTTTCATACTTCTGGGATAATTTTTTGCTTTTAGCTTTTATCAGTGCCGCAGATATCTCATACTGAGAATTTAAGTATGCATATTGTGGGATTAATTGCTCTTGCCAAAATCTATTAATTATCCTATGGTGATAGTTTACATACGTTTGTAGAGGAATGAGTTTATATAGTAAACGTTTAACTAGCTGTTTCATAAGATTTGCTCTTCGACTCAGAATTACAAAACATACTTTTTGTTGCTTCAATAAGAGAACCCCTGCGTGCGAGTGGCTTCCAAACGAAAAATTTTAGTTTAAATTCAGTACGATTCGAGAAGCGATCGCTTTAGAGCAACGCTTCCCAATCATTTACACGCAAGCTCTAATAGTGCGATGCCATGCAATAGTTTTAGACAACCCTTCTTCTAATTTCACCTCAGCTTTGACACCAAGAATTTGTTCGCAACGGGTGCTATCGGGTACACGTCTTCTCACATCTTCATATTTGTTACCTGTAAAAGATTCATAGGGAACAAATTTCACCTTGAGTTCTCCAGGTGTGTTACTAAGTCGCTTGATAGTTTTAGCTAAATCAAGGATGGTTATTTCGCGATCGCTACCAATATTGAAAATTTCCCCATTAGCTTCGGGTTTAATCGTCGCAGCGTAAATACCTGCTACAGTATCGCTCACATAAGTAAAACTCCGGGTTTGCAGTCCGTCACCATGAATAGAAATTTCACCATCGTTTAATATTTGTTCAATAAAAACTGATTGCGGTCCCCCCCACCAAGACAGGTGATGGCGCGGTCCATAAGAACCAAAAAAGCGTAGAATGACAACTGGAATATCATAGCTATCTTGATAAGCAAAAGCTAAATGTTCATCAAACAACTTAGATACAGCATAGCTCCAACGAGCTACTTTCGATGACCCAATAACTGAGTTATCGTCTTCGTTAAAAGGTAGTTTGGGATTGCGTCCATACACGTCAGAAGTTGAGGCAAGTACGCATTTACAATTTAATTTTCGGGCTAATTCTAAAACGTTGTCTGTACCTTGATAATTAATTTTCAGAGTATCAATTGCTTTGCCGTAACGAGGTATTTTGAAAGCAGCAAGGTGAACGATGCAATCGATATCCTTTTCTAAATTTTCAAATGTGCTTTTTTCCGTGACATCTTTTTGGAGAAATTGAAATGCTTTATTGCTCAAATGTTCAGCAATATTTTCTAATTTACCCATTGAGAGGTTATCGATACCAATAACCTCATGACCTGATGCCAATAGCTTGTCTAGTAAGTGAGAACCAAGGAATCCAGCGACACCTGTAACTAAAATTTTGTGAGGAGCTTCAGCCATATAAGTTTCTCTTTGTTACAATAAAAAAATAAAGATGGGCTTATTTATGTCTGGACAACAAGAATTACACCTGCTACAATAACAGCTATTCCTAACCATTGGCTAAACACAACATTCTCACGCAGAAAACGATGAGAAGCCAACGGTACGAGAGCAAATGTTAATCCTAGCGCTGGAAATGCCTGACTCAGAGGAATTGTCCGCAATACAATCAGCCACAATACAGTCACAACTACATAAGAGATAAACCAAATCCAAAAATAAGGAGAAAATAACAAGTCTCGAACTGAGTTGCTTGTTTCCTTAGCAGAACTAGAACCTTGAAATGCATACTTGAGCGAAAGTTGCCCTACTGTACCCAGCACAACTACAAATAATAAAATCAGCCAAGCAATTATATTCATTTCTGAATACCTTTTGTGTTTACTGTAACTTTAACTAGCTTTTTTGTGGATTTGGCTATTCTTAATTGGAAGCGCTACCAAAAGAACTCCGATAAAAATTAGAACTACTCCAACTACTCTAATTAGAGTAATTTTTTCATCAAAAAAGTAGTATGAACCCAAAAGGATGCCGACGTAGTTTAAGCTAGTAAGAGGATAAGCAATACTTAGTTTGACAGTTCGCAGAGCAAATATCCAATTGACTATTCCGAGACTATAAACACTCAAAGCTAAAACTAATTGCTGAATAAATGTCCAAGTAAATAATTGTTCGGTTTTATTGCTCATCGTATGTTTCATCAGCAATTGTCCAACGATACCAAAGGCAATGCTGAGAAACAAAGTTAGATATGAAATTAACTTCAAACGAGAAGGAGATGATTCAGCGTTCATCACAAATTACCATGAAAAATCAACGAAATGGTGCTGTTAAGTTAATGCAAAAAAAGCTTGACTTACAGACTCAACAACTACTTTTTGTGCGGATGCAGTCAATTCTGGAAACATCGGCAAAGATAAAACTTCATCGCTCAATTGTTCGCTGATTGGTAGTGAACCAAGGGCATAATTCAAGTTAGAGTGTACCTGCTGTAAGTGGAGAGGGATAGGATAGTACACCATTGAACCTATTCCTTTTTCTTTGAGGAATTTCTGCACCTTAGCGCGTTGTTTATCTAAAACCCTGATGGTAAACTGATTCCATACCGATCCTGACTGCATTGTAGGTAGGACAATGCCTTTAACATTTGCGAGTTGATTGATGTAATAATTTGCAATTTCAACCCTGGCAGAATTCCACCGATCCAAATACTGTAACTTGACTAAAAGAACTGCTGCCTGTATAGTATCTAAGCGGCTATTCAGTCCTAATTCTTCATGCTGATATTTAACTTTACCCCCATGTCGGCGTAAATACTCAACTCGCTCTGCAATTACTTTATCAGAAGTAGCGATCGCCCCTCCATCGCCAAAGCATCCCAAGTTTTTGGTAGGGAAGAAGCTAAAACAACCAACGTCTCCAATTGTCCCGACTTTTTTACCTTCCCAGACAGCACCTGTAGCTTGAGCGCAATCTTCAATCACTTTTAAATTATACTTGCGGGCAATTTCCATAATTACCGTCATATTGCAAGGACGACCGTACAAATGTACTGGTAAGATAGCTTTGGTGCGCTCTGTAATTTGAGACTCAATTAAGTCAGTATCGATATTGTAGGTATTTAAATCAACATCGACAAAGACAGGAGTCGCTCCCACTATACCAATTGCTTCTGTGGTGGCAATAAATGTGAAAGGTGTCGTTATCACCTCATCACCAGCACCAATCTTCAAAGCTCTTAGAGCTAAATGTAGCGCATCTGTGCCAGAGTTACAAGAAATTACTTGCTCGCAACTCAAATATTCAGCAAACTGTGCTTCAAACTCTTTGACTTGCGGACCCATTATATAGCGTCCACCTGCCATGACTGCACAGATATTTTTTTCTATGTCAGCTGCTATACTTTGATATTGACAAGTTGCGTCAAATGGGGGAATATTCACAATGTCATTCTATCCTTTTAATTTGATTTTCACCGCAATATTCATACGTGCGATCGCAAGCTTTACAAACAGTAGTTTTTTCAAATTCATCTAACTTTGCACCGCACTCACACATCCAACCAACTTGCTTTGCCGGATTTCCATAAACTAGTGCGTAATCGGCAATATCTTTTGTCACAGTTGAACCAGCACCGATAAATGCATAACGTCCAATTGTATGACCGCAAACAATTGTCGCGTTTGCACCAATTGTCGCTCCTTGCTTCACCAAAGTTACTAAATAATCATCGATTGTATTGCGAGGAAAAGCAGAACGCGGTGTATTAATATTGGTAAAAACACAACTGGGACCGCAAAAAACATCATCTTCTAAAATTACACCCGCATAGACAGAAACGTTATTTTGAATTTTCACATTTCGCCCAATTTTCACCTCAGAAGCAACAAATACATTTTGTCCAATTTTACATTTTTCACCAATCACCACATCTTTCATAATGTGGCTAAAATGCCAGATTTGACTTCCCGCACCAATAGTACACGGCAAATCAACATAAGCTGATTCATGTACAAAATAATCTAAACTTTTTGCTGTCGAAGTACTATCCGTTGACAACTTGAACCTCCTTTAAGTAAACAGCTTTTCCTGAAGATTCTAGCGATTCTTGAGCGGACTGTAAAACAGTCAAAACATCAATCCCGTTTTTAACGCTGGTTAAAGGTGTCTCTCTGCTTTCTACACAACTGAGAAAATGTTTGCATTCTTGCGTGAGAGGTGATGCTGCCTCAAGAGGAATGACAATTTTAGAATTTAATTTGAGTACGGGAATATTATCTTGCAATTCAGCTTGCTGGTCGTAAAAAGTCAGCTTGGCATCTACAGAAACATCATCAAAGACTAATGTACCAGAATCTCCAACTACTACTAACCGCTGTTCTTTAAAAGGATGCAACCAACTGACAAAAATATGAGCTTTGATTTGCTCAAATTCCAGATTTACAAGGCAAAAATCTTCAACTTTACCTAAGTTAGCACTACCAAGAGCTTGTACAGATACAGGTAATTTGCCAACGAATCCGAGAATTGAACATATATCATGAGGAGCAAAACTCCAAAGCACATTTTCTTCAGTTCTAACTTTACCAAAACTTAAGCGATTGGAATAAAGATATCGCAGTTTACCAATTTTTCCTTCAGCTACAAAAGCGCGAAGTTTAACTAAAGCTGGGTGGTACTCTAGTAAATGTCCAACCATGAGAATGGCATTGCTTTTTCTCGCAGCAGCTTCTATCAAAAGTGCATCTTCTAACGTTAAAGCCAAAGGTTTCTCAACAAACACATCTTTGCCGGCAGCTAATGCTTGCACTGCCAAACTTGCATGAGTTGGCGCTGGTGTAGCTATTATTACCGCTTGTACATCTGGCATTGCTAATACTTTGGCAAAGTCAGAAACTGCCTCAACATCATATTTTGTTTTTAAGTCTTCTAGAATTTGCTGGCTGGAATCACAAATTATCCGCAGTACACCTAATTGAGCAAATTCTCGAACTAAATTTTTACCCCAGTATCCACAGCCTATTACTGCTACATATTTATCACTCAGAGGTATCATAAACAATTCAAAATCCCCAATAAAAAAAGATAGCAGATTATTTGGCACTCAAGCAACAACGGTATTTTTTGTTTTTAAACCTTTTGCCGCTAAAACGTTGCGGGTATCAACAATTAAGGATGAATGTTCGGCAACCAAATCATAATCTACATTATCATGATCGGTGGTAATGATGACCGCATCAAACTTCTGCAAATTTTCTGGAGTTAAAGATACAGATTGTAAGTTGATTTCTGGATAATGACGATGATTGGAACACGTCAGAGCATAAGGATCGTGATATTCTATATCTGCTCCTTGCCTTTGTAAAAGCTGAATTATTTTCAAAGAAGGACTTTCTCGCTGATCGTCCACATTTTTCTTATAAGCTACTCCTAAAATTAGAATTCGAGAATTTTTTAAAGGTTTGCTGCGATCGTTCAGTGCTGCAACTAACTTATCGACTACATAGTTAGGCATTAAAGTGTTAACTTCACCTGCCAATTCAATAAATCGTAAAGAAACATCATATTCTCTGGCTTTCCATGTTAAATAAAATGGATCTATAGGAATACAATGTCCACCCCATCCGGGACCTGGATAAAAAGCATGAAAACCAAAGGGTTTGGTTTTTGCGGCTTCAATCACTTCCCAGATATCTATATCCATTTTTTGAAGCAAAATCTTTAATTCATTTACCAAAGCAATGTTGACTGCACGGTAAATATTTTCGAGAATTTTAGTTGCTTCTGCGGTTTGAGTTGATGATACGGGAACAGTTGTGGCAATTATTTGATTGTAGAGAGTTTCCGCTAAATCGCGGCATAAAGTTGTGATTCCACCTACTACTTTTGGGACATTAACTAAAGAGTAGTTTTCATTTCCCGGATCTTCGCGTTCGGGAGAGTAAGCAAGCGAAAAATCTTCACCTACTATAAAGCCGCTGCGAGAAAGTATGGGTAACACTACTTCTTTGGTTGTACCTGGGTAAGTTGTACTTTCTAAAATAATCAACTGTCCTATTTTTAAAGAACGAGCGATCGCATAAGTTGTATCGACAACATAACTTAAATCAGGCTCTCTATGTATATTTAAAGGAGTCGGAACACAAATGGCGATCGCATCAACTTCCCCCAAACGACTCATATCGCTGGTGACATCAATTAAGTGATTTTTTAAATCTTCGTCAGGAATATGTTTTATATACGATCGCCCAGCTTGAATTTGATTAATTTTCTGTCGATCTACATCAAATCCTAGTACTGAAAAACCTTTTTTGGCAAAAGCTGTTAAAATTGGCAATCCTACATATCCCAATCCAATAATTCCAATTTTTGCTGATTGATTTTCGATTTTATCTTTGAGTTCTTTTAAAAGCATTTTTATTTACTCCCAAAAAAGGATTTTAAATTCAGTTTACTCGCAGAAGAAATTTGAAGTTTTACTATATATCCAACACCCTATAGGACTCCTCGGAAGATTTTTTAAATACACGTAGGGTGCGTTAGCGGAGCGTAACGCACCCTACAAAACTTATCAGCAACGCCTTTGAATTCTTTATCGATATTATGAATTATGAATTATGAATTCCTATCTAAATTACGTCAGCAAATGTCCGTTCCATTTTGCGGAAATACCAAATGCCGCTTATTAATAAAAAGAAAACTAATCCTACAGATAGCATGAATCCAGGCATGTAAATTTTTGAAGTTCCACCTAAAATAGCCCAGCGAAAGCCATCAATTACGCCTACCATTGGGTTTAAAGAATACAGTAAACGCCATTGCTCTGGAACTCGGTTGCTACTAAAACCTACGGGCGATATATATAAGCCAAATTGCACAATAAATGGCACAATATACCGAAAATCTCGGTATTCTACATTTAACGCTGCTAACCACAAACCGACTCCGATTGATGCGGCAAAGGCAATGCCGATAAATAATGGTAGTGTGAGTATGCGCCAACTGGGAACAAAGTTATACCAAGCCATCAGCCCCAAGAGAATCATGCCGGAAACCATGAAGTCTACAAAGCTGACAATCACTGCACTAATGGGTACAATCAAACGCGGAAAGTAGACTTTAGAGATTAAGTTGGCATTGCTAACCAGACTGTTGCTGCACTCAGCTAACGCAGTGGAAAAAAACTGCCAAGGTAGCAGGGCGGCAAATACTAAAATCGGATATGGCACTCCCTCCGACGGTAATTTTGCAATATTTCCAAAGACCACGGTGAACACCACCATTGTCAAAAATGGTCGGATCAATGCCCAAGCCATGCCGATCGCAGTTTGCTTGTAACGCACCAAAATGTCACGCCAAGCAAGAAAATAGAACAGTTCGCGATAGCGCCACAAATCTTTCCAATATTGCTTTTCGGCGCGTCCGGCTTCAATCACTAACTCGTGCTTGGAGGCAATCTCTTGACTACTCATAGATTGATGCTTAACTGACAAATTTGAAATCTTTGATGCCACTGCAACCAACTAGCCGTGAATGCCTGCGAGTAAACTCTCCCACAGAAGGGTTCCCCTGAGGATCGATTACTCCTGATACCTGTTGCCAAAGCTCGCGTGGCGCTGCTGAAAGTTCATAGGTGCGCTCATCGGACTTACGAACGTGATACCATTTTGTCGCTTGGCACTGCTCGCACCAAAAAGCTTCTAACCATTCTCCATCTATAGGAACTGTAGTTTGGGACGCTACGAGCATCAATGCACTTCGCCGGCTCATACCCCGTTGCTGCAACTGCCCCGGGCGATCGGCAAACAACTGATATTTTTGACTCATGCTATCGAGATAGCAACTATGAACTGGACAATATATGGCTCGTCGTTTTGAACGTTTCCGATTTCGGTCACACCTTCTCTGCAATTTCGACCTCCCACGATAAAAGATTAGACAATCATGAAGGTTACGTTGGAGGGACTGAGATCGAAAAGACCATCGAAGCCCAAACTCCTAATTCATAAATAATTATTCAATTTTCGTTTTTCATGCCTTATCTGTTTCCAGTATCGGCATCAATTGAGAATAATCTCAATAAAAATCAATGTTTTTTTATTTTAGCGATATATGTAATATCTTACACTTTTTTCCTCACATTTTTACTCTTAACTCAATTAAATATGAAAACAAAATAAACTTATTTTCCAGTTGACAACAAGTTAGAAAGTAAGAGAAACTTAGCCCAAGCAAACAATTGCAAGTGCTGTTACTATCTGGCAATAACTTTTCTTAACCTGTTAAGTGTTCATAATATTTAATCCTTCAATATCTAACTGTTTCGCCACAAGAAGATGGAAATTGTCGGTTAATTTGAGCCTCATTATCTGACTCAAATTAAAAAGGTAAATGTTTACTCACCGGAATTTGACAGGTTTGTTGCTCCAGTAAGTATTCAGGATGACAATTCATAGTAATATAAGTATTACTAATCTTATTTTTGATGGTAGATACTTTGTCAAAACGTGGTAAATTCTATTGCCTCCACTCAAGAGAATATTTAGATTGGGTAACAATAAAAGCGCAAATATTTATGTTCCCAAGCTGAATATCTATTGGCAGAACAAAACAATATCCCCAATAACTTACTCTGTGAGATTTTGAGACATAAATCTCACATCTTCAGATAATATCACTCTTGCCAAAACATCAAAGTATTGTTTGGAGATAATTTTGGGTGTGAAATGCGATCGCAAATATTGACGTCCGGCTTTACCCATGCGTTCCCCTAGTTGGCGATCGCGACTCAGCAAGCGAATAAATTGAGCTAGACCATTACCGTCTTTATTCTCAAACGTGCCACCACAGTTGGCTTCGGCAATGAGTTGTCTCAGGTATGAATACTGTGAGCAAATCACTGCGATCGGTCTTCCCGATGCTAAAGCTGAGTAAAGCTTGCTTGGCGTGACTAAATTTTCCGTACACTCATCCACACTCACGAGCGACAGATCGCAAGCTGTTAGTGAGTAGGGCAACACCTCCTTGTCTTGATAGGGTAGAAACATAAAATTGCTCAACCCTAATTGATTCACTTGCGAAATCAACTCATCGCGTTTTGCTCCACCACCAATGCAGACGAACTGAATTGGCTCATCTTGCAGTTGCTTTGCCGCTTCTAGGATGGTATCCATGTCATGACACCGACCTAGATTACCGGAGTAGAGTACGGTAAATTTCTTAACTAGGTTGTACTTCCAGGCAAACCAGTTTTCTTGCTTGGCAATTGGCACAATCGAGTCAGGGTCTGCCCAACTGTGAATCACAGAAATCTTATCGGCTATCTGCGAACAATGCGCCGCTACTTGTAGTTTCATCGCTGGACTGAGAACGACGATCGCCTTAGCGTTTCGCCAAATTTTTTTATTCAGCGCTTGCCATAATCGCACTAGCCAGTGATGCTTGGGAATTACACCCAGAGCGATCGCTATATCCGGATAAAGGTCATAGAGGATGCAAACATAAGGAATTTTAAACAACAGATAACCCAGATATCCCACAAGTGGCAAAAATGGCGGAGCTGTTGTCACTAATAAGACATTGTTGCGATGTCTCGCCCTAAATAGATGCAGCCCTGCCCGCAACGTATACAAAATACCATTGACAGCTTTGCCGCGAATTCGCCCAAGCCAAAGTTGAGCAGTGCGCGATCGCTGAATTCGCACTCGACCTATCCGTTCAACTGCTGGAGCGTATTGAGTCCGAAACGCATATCCAGGCTGACTGGTAAAAACCTCAATGTCTATCCCAAGATACCCTAAATGTCTCACAAGTTCCTCAACCAACTGTCCTGTTGCCGCATAGTCTGGCGGGAAAAACTGAGTAATTACAGACAATTTGATCGACTGTTGATTTTTTAGAGAATGCTGATTCTTACTTTCTAACCCAGAAGAGAGCGATTGAAATAACTTGATATTAATCCATTCATTAAGTCTCATCGGCTACACCCTAATCTTCTTTAAAACGCCACTGAAATACTCAAGCCAAGCTATTAATTCACATGAAAAATTTACCCGGCTTTATAAATCTGTACAATTGCTTGACTGCGATGTACGAGTGTTAATTAGCGGGTAAAATCCCAAGAGTCACAGAAAGTAACGGCAAGCCGACCTAGTGGTGCAGATTAATACAAAGCTAAACTCATTCGAGCTGGGCGATGTATTAGTCTGTGCAAAATTTTCCTGAAACTCACAGGACGTATCTGCAAGCTTTGTAGCCTATTTATACAAAGCAGCATGTCATTTGAGTTGATAATACGTACTTCTTTTGGACAGAACAACACATGACACAGACATGAAAACACACAACACAAAAACAAATCTGATTAACAACATTTGCTACTACTCAAACCTTAGACTTTAAGGAAAGTCCCTATGCTTTCTCTGAATACAGAACTTTTCTTGACTTTTTTTCCAGAGACTATTAAGGTAGTAGCCGCCATTCTAAACTGCCTTCTGGTTAAAGAAGGAGGAGCACCTCTAAATTAAATGAGATTGGCATCATATCATATTAGCCTTCAAGTGATTTTTTTTACTATTACATGTAATTCTTGTCCAGAATATGCTGTTCCTTTTTTATCTTTACATGTAATTTTTAATTAGAATACCATGTTTGAAATTTACTTATGTACTTCATGAAAAATTTATATAAATATGGTTCTTTTTTACATTATCTTAATAAAATTACGATTCATTTATGTATAAATCCCTAATGAGTTTATACAAAAAGTACAATACCTAAGTATTTATTCGGTCAAAGCCTCAAGAGATTTATTTGCTCAAATATAAGTATCATCTTCATTTTTAATTATTTAATCTGCGATATCAATTATCGTCAGCACCAAAAATAAATAGTATAAAATACAACTTAAAGTTGTCTAATCAGCCAAAGGAATTATTTTATTAACTGTATAATATAGATGCGTAATAGCTTGAGCTAAAAAAATTATGCGTTTTTTAGATGTCTAATAGTTAAATCTAAAAATTCTTCAAAAACCTGGCAAAATAGTTCAATAAAATGGAAAAAAGTCAAGCTAAGAGAAAATCAGAAAAATAAATTACTTTCAGCGTGTTTTGGGGTTTATGAGGAGTGCGATCGCACTCGCCAAAAGTTGCTACCCTTGGATCTGAGTCTGACGGCGGGCGATTTATTTACCTACAAAGTACCGTGGACCGTGGGGTTTCACAAACGATAGACAAAAATGGACAGCCTTTTTTAATAGATCCGCAACACCCCACGATACCAACAGATGAAGGCTGTTCATTTTTGTCCAGGTTCAGCCCAAGGGGACGAGGGCACTTATAGCGTTAAGAATCACAAATAAAATATATTAATTAATGTCATAATAAGTGATAAGCCGTGTTATATACGGATTAAAATAAGCTTGTCAGGCATCAGCTTGCAATAACCTTCTACCATAGTGCTTGCATCACTAAGATTGCTGTTCTGGTTGAATTATTATTGCTGGAAATTTTTAGAAAAATCTTATTTGACTTGTTAGCAAGTATTCAGAAATAATGGAGAATAATTCTTCTCAACCCTCAAGTTCTGACCAAAATAGGAACTTTAGCTCTCCATTTCTTCAGACTCAACCTTTTACGGAGTCGGAAGGACAAGAAAATGATTGGAATTTTCGTGATTTTCTGGGTATTTTACGGCGGCGATCGCTTATCATTGCAGGGGTAGCCACTGTTGTGATGGCAATTGTTGTCAGCCAAGCACTCTCGCAAAAACCAGAATATGAAGGCAATTTTCGGCTATTAGTGGAACCTGTTAATGATGATACCAAAATGCTGGATGTTGTCAAAGACGCTAACGTAGCCAAGTCTAGTCTAGATTACGAAAGTCAAATTCAAGTCCTCAAGAGTCCTGAACTGATGGGGAACATTGTTAAGCAATTGCAAGGTTCCTATCCAGAAATAGATTATGATTCTCTTCTAAATTCTCTGACTATTATTCGCTTAGGTACAACCAAGATTATAGAAGTTCGCTATCGAAGTAACGATGCAAATAAGACTAAAGTAGTACTAAATCAAATTGCTACAGATTACTTAAATTACAGCCTGGAAAAGCGGCAAACCAAGTTGCGTCAGGGGATTCAGTTTGTTGAAAAACAACTGCCATCCTTACAGAAACGAGTTGATGAAATTCAAAAAGATTTGCAAAATTTCCGGCAAAAATACGACTTTATCGACCCAGACACCCAGGCAGAGCAAATCGCCAGTCAAGTCAACATATTATCTGGGCAACGATTAGCAGTTAATCAGCAATTGGCACAAGCTCGTGCTAATTTAGCTGGCTTACAAGCACAAGACGGAGAACTGGCAGCGTTGAATAATGCTACTGTATATCAGCAGTTAATTATTCAGGTGCGTCAATTGGAAACTCAGATTGCTGCGGAGTCAGCTCGTTTCCAGTCAGATAGCCCAAACATGCGAACATTAAAGGAGAAACGAGACAACCTGCTGCCTTTGCTACGTCAGGAAGCGCAGCGCTTTTTGGATGTAAAAGTTGCAGACGTAGCGACTCAAGTTCAAACTTTAGAAGTGCAGAGCCAAGAGCTTGCCAAAGCCGAACAGAAACTTGAAGAAAGACGCAAGCAATTGCCAGTTTTGACACGACAATATACCGAAATGCAGCGAACATTGCAGGTTGCAACTGAAAGCTTGAATCGTTTTCTTGCTACCCGCGAAACACTGCAAATTCAGGTGGCTCAGACAGAACTACCTTGGCAGTTAATTCAAGCCCCAAGTAAACCTGAAAGTCCTTTATCTTCGGATATCAAACGTAATTTGATTTCGGGATTTTTCGCTTCGCTAGCCATAGGAATTGGCATCGCCATACTAATTGAAAAACTGGACAATACCTATCATACCGCCGCTGCCCTGAAAGAGAAAATCAAACTGCCGTTGTTAGGAACTATTCCATTTGAAAAGCAACTCCAAAATGGTCAACATGGCACAACCAAACAAAACATTCCCATAGTCAGAGTAACAGATTCGCTGCGTGAGAGTGTTCCTGGGTTAGCTGTAATACCCGACCAGGACTATAGCAATTATTCCCCCAAATTTTTGGAAGCTTTACGGGTACTTTGTACGAATATTCAACTGCTCAGTTCCGATCGCCCAATTCGCTCGATAATTATTAGTTCAGCTATGTCTGGTGACGGTAAGTCTACAGTTGCATTTCATTTAGCTCAAATAGCTACAGCAATGGGGCAACGAGTACTACTTATAGATGCCGATCTGCGTCAGCCGACGATTCACACTTTATCAAATTTAAATAATCTTTGGGGATTGAGTAATTTGATTTCGACAAACTTGCCAGTCAAAGAGGTGATTCGGCAACTACCTTCTATGAACGAATTATCTGTAATTACTTCGGGACCCATACCACCCGATCCCACCAAGTTGCTCTCCTCGGAAAAGATGAAGCGACTGATGGAAGAATTTCATAATAGCTTTGACTTGGTGATATATGACGCTCCTGTATTAGTTGGACTAGCTGATGCTAGCCTGATAGCACCCCACACTAATGGAATTTTGCTGGTGGTAAGGATGGACAAAACAGACAGTTCTGTTCTCAAGCGAGCTTTGGATAACTTGAAACTTTCGCGAATGAGTGTTTTAGGCGTCGTTGGTAATGC
Organism: Hassallia byssoidea VB512170; assembly: GCF_000817785.2. Taxonomy (GTDB): domain Bacteria; phylum Cyanobacteriota; class Cyanobacteriia; order Cyanobacteriales; family Nostocaceae; genus Hassallia; species Hassallia carrinoi. Next base: position 94,466 of record NZ_JTCM02000004.1, read on the forward strand.
TCAGAAAAATAATTAAATAGTTGCAACCGTCGTAGAGACGTTCGGTGCGGAACGTCTCTACAATATGTGTAATTAGATGCATATTTCTCGGAAAATTCGCTTTTTTTAAATTTTCTTTGCAATCTTGTTGACTCTCTAGCTGAGTGGAGAGTTGACAATGGAAGAACGCAAATCAGACGAAGAAAGTTATGCAACTCCTGTCTTTGAAAAATGGCTTTTTGGCGTTAACCTTGAGTGCGATCGCCTCAACTAGCGGGTTACTTGCAGCTTGTACTGCTGACCAAAATCAAGCTCAAACACCAAACACCACCGCTACCAATGCTAGCGACAAGCAACAGATGCACGGAAGTGGCATGAATCACAGCATGGCAATGGATTTGGGTCCAAGCGATGCTAATTACGATTTGCGGTTCATCGACGGTATGACACCGCACCATCAAGGAGCGATAGAAATGGCTAAGGAAGCACAGCAGAAATCAAAACGTCCGGAAATCAAAAAGCTAGCAGACGAAATCATCAAAGCGCAAAACCAAGAAACGCAAGAAATGAAGCAGTGGCGAACAGCTTGGTATCCTAAAGCTGGTGATAAACCAATGGCTTATGACGCTCAAATGGGTCATATGATGGAAATGTCATCTGACCAAAAGAACAGCATGATGATGAACATGGACTTAGGCGCGGCTGATAAAGATTTTGACTTGCGCTTTATCAATGCAATGATTCCTCACCATGAAGGCGCTGTCACAATGGCAGAAGATGCGTTGCAAAAGTCTCAACGCCCGGAGATTAAGAAACTCTCCCAAGAGATTATTAAATCACAAAATGCCGAAATTAATCAAATGAAGCAATGGCGTAAAACTTGGTACAACAAGTAAGCTTGATTTCATCTTGATTTCATTTCTCAATGCCAAACTGAGAGATAAGCGCAATTCCAACTCCTAGGGAGTATCGCGCTCTAGATAGCGCATGAAACCCAGTACTCAAGGATTATTGAATCGCCATGCCTAATCTGCGTTCCCAAACAGCGATCGCAATTCGCACGCTATCTGGCACAATCTTAAGTGTTTTTTTGCTGGCTTATCCCGCAGCAGTTTTGGCACACGCCGGACACGGAGATGAATTTCATCAAGAAAGTCAAGCTACTCAATCTAATGGCTCGATTCAAGTTGATGCCCAAACTGCTCAACGTATAAAAATTAAAATCGAGCCAGTTAAGCGCCAGAAGCTCGCTGTAGGCATTAAAACCACCGGACAGATTGAAACTCTACCCAGTCAAAAAGTGGAAGTAACTACGCCAATTTCTGGCGCGAAAGTGGTTGAGTTATTGGTCGAACCTGGTGCGACAGTCAAACAAAATCAACCTGTAGCCGTTTTAACCAGTCCTGACTTGGTGACGCTGCGTGTAGAATCTCAAGAAAAACTTGCTCAAGGTCAAGCTGATTTACACTTCAGCCAAGCTGACTTAAAGCTAGCACAACAAAACTACGAGCGATATCAGCAAATAGCGGCTGCGGAAATCGCTCAAACACAAAGTCAAGTGGCATTTGCTCAAGAGAAATATAACAAAGATAAGCAGTTAGCCGATGCTGGGGCTTTGCCAAGACGCAATGCTTTGGAATCTCAAACCCAGCTAGCAGAAGCCAAAGCCGACCTCGCTAAAGCTTCCAGTCGTCGAGATGTAATTGAGGCGGAAAATCAATTGAAACGCGCTTCCGCCGCCGTTGAAGTAGCTAAATCACGTATTAATCTCAGTAATAAGACGTATACAACTCGGCTGCAACAACTGGGAAATTCTGCTAATGCCAAAGGATTGGTGACGGTGACGGCTCCGATTTCTGGTAAGGTTGCCGACAGGGAAGTTACCATCGGTCAATCTTTTGAGGATGCGGGTGGCAAGTTGATGACGATTGTCAATGACAGTCGAGTTTATGCGACTGCAAATATTTATGAAAAAGATTTGAGCAAGATAAAAACAGGTCAAGCAGTAAATGTCAAAGTTGCTTCTGTACCTGACCGTACTTTCACTGGTAAAATTGCTGTAGTTGGGTCAGTGGTAGAAGGCGAAACGCGGATACTACCAGTAAAAGCGGAAATAGTCAATTCGGGTGGAGTTCTCAAACCAGGGATGTTTGCAGAACTTGAAGTTTTAACTGACAAAACATCGACAGCTATCTTAAGTATTCCCAACTCGGCTGTAGTTGAAGCGAATAATAAAAAACAAGTTTACGTCCAAAATGGTAACGCTTACCAACCAGTTGAAGTTACTTTAGGTCAAACTTCTGGGGATATGGTTGAGGTGAAAACTGGTTTATTTGAGGGAGATTCAATAGTTACCCAGCGTGCTACTCAACTTTACGCACAGTCTTTGCGGGGGGGTAGCAAAGAAAGAGAGCAAGAAAGCAAGAAAGTAGCCGAGAAAGAAGTAATTGGTAATTTCCCACTGTCTTGGTTGGTTGCAATTTCTGGAGGAGCTGCGTTAGCAACTGTAGCTTTTATGGCTGGTACATTTTGGTCTGGTAGACGCACAAAACATCAATTAATTTCAGTATCAGAAACACAGGTATCAGAATCAGCCAATAGTTCGGCAATGCCAGAAACAGCATGGGATGATAACCACCACTCTCATCAGCATAAAAATTATAAATAACAATGCTCAGTGCGATTATTAAATGGGCGATCGCTCGTCGTTGGCTTGTCATTTTGGGTGCAATTGTCGTCACGTTTTGGATATTTCGGACAATCATCCAAATGCCTTTGGATGTCTTTCCCAGCTTTGCACCACCTCAAGTCGAAATTCAAACTGAAGCACCAGGACTCGCACCAGAAGAAATTGAATCTCTGGTAACTTTACCAATTGAAAGTGCAATTAACGGTACTCCCGGAGTTACGGCAGTCAGGTCTTCAAGCGCATCAGGAATTTCCGTTGTCAAAATCATTTTTAACTGGGGAAGCGATATTTATCAAGCTCGTCAACTGGTAACAGAGCGATTGCAACAAGCGCAAAGTAAGCTTCCCGAAAAAGTAGAAACACCGCAAATTTCCCCCATTAGTTCCCCCATTGGTACTGTACTGCAATATGCTTTCACAGTTGATGAGGAGGGGAGGAATTCCCAATCCAAAATCGACTTGATGGAAGTGCGGCGTATTGTTGATTGGCAAGTAACAAACCGCCTTTTGGCTGTCCCTGGTGTTAGTCAGGTAGTGGCGTATGGCGGTGATGTTCGTCAATATCAAGTGTTAGTTAATCCCGAAAAATTGAAAGCTTTTAATATTACCTTAGAACAAGTTGTAGAAGCAGCATCGGCTGCAAATGTCAATGCTCCTGGTGGCTATTTAATAACTAGCGATCGCGAAAAATTAATTCGAGGTATTGGGCGGATTGAATCTATCGAAGATTTACAACAATCAGTAATTACTGCCCGTAATAATACGCCTATCAAAATATCCGATATTGCTGATATTCAAATTGGTGCAGCTATTAAACGGGGTGATGCAAGTTTTAACGGTCAAAAGGCAATTATTATCATGATTAATAAACAGCCTCAAGCGGATACCCCCACCGTTACCCGTGCCATAGAGGGGGCAATGAAAGAAATTCAAGCAGGCTTACCCAAAGAGATAAAAGTTACGCCTACATTTCGACAAAAAAACTATATTGATTCTTCGATTGAAAATGTTAGAGAAGCTTTAGTTGAAGGCAGTATTATTGTTGCGATTATTCTCATCCCGTTTTTGATGAATTGGCGCAATTTAGTTATTTGTTTAACTGCTCTACCCTTATCTTTGCTGCTCGGAGTGTTGGCTTTGAATTGGTTGGGACAAGGCTTAAATACGATGACTTTGGGAGGGTTAGCAGTAGCAATTGGTTCAGCGGTGGATGATGCGATCGTTGATGCTGAAAATGTCTATCGTAACCTGCGCGAAAATAAATATTCTCCTCAGCCGCGTCCAGTTTTAGATGTGGTATTTGAAGGTTGTCAAGAGGTGCGTGATTCGGTATTTGGAGCCACCGTAATTACAATAGTTGTCTTCTCTCCAGTTTTTGCTTTAAGTGGTGTAGAAGGTAGTATTTTTATTCCGATGGGGTTGGGATATCTAGTAGCGGTTCTCGCTTCGAGTGTGACAGCATTAACGGTGACTCCGGCTTTATGTGCAATTTTATTGCCTTACGGTAATTTGCCAGAAAGGGAACCTTGGGTAGCGAGATTTTTTAAGAAGCTTTATCAGCCTCTGTTAACATTTTCTCTGCGGCATTCTGTAATTATTTTAGTAGCAGCCACTGTTAGTTTGGTAGCAGCCACGGTGATTTTTCCTTCGTTTGGAAGAGTGTTTTTACCAGAGTTTCAAGAACAAACTTTAGTCAATACATTAACACTTTATCCAGGTGTGTCACTTGAAGCGACGAATAGCGCAGGTTTTGCACTACAAGATGCATTGAAAAATGATTCGAGATTTCCTTATGTGCAATTGCGTTCTGGACGGGCGCCTGGAGATGCAGACGCAGCACAAGTGAATTTGGGACATTTGGATATCGAGTTAAGCGATGAAGGATTGAAAAATAGAAAAGCGACTATCGAGAAGCTACGAGAAGAATTTGCTAAATTACCTGGGGTAGCACCGAATATTGGCGGTTTTATCTCTCATCGGATGGATGAGGTGTTGTCTGGGGTGCGGAGTGCGATCGCTGTCAAAATTTTCGGTTCTGAATTAGAACAACTCCGCGCTATTGGGAATCAAGTAAATGAGGTGATGAAAACCGTTGATGGAATTGTCGATTTGCAACTTGAACCCCAAGTACCTATCGAACAGATTCAAATTAAGTTCAACCGCAGGGATGCTTCAAGATATAATTTGACGGTAGGCAAACTTTCGGAAATTCTTGAAACTGCCCTTAATGGACGAGTAGTATCTCAAGTTTTAGAGAAGCAACAAACCTTTGATTTAGTTGTCTGGTTAAAGCCAGAAGCACGTCAAAATCTGGATACTATTCGCAATTTATTAGTTGATACCCCTGATGGCAATAAAATTCCTTTAGCACAAGTTGCCACAATTGAAAATGGCACGGGTCCAAATACAATTAATCGAGAAAATGTATCTCGTTTTATTGTAGTTTCTGCTAATGCTAGCGGCAGAGATTTGCGCTCTATCGTCAATGAAATTCAAGATAAAGTTAAGCAGCAGGTGCAGATACCCGCAGGTTACTATATCCAGTATGCGGGTCAATTTGAAGCGCAAGAAAGAGCTACTCAGAATATCTTAATTACTAGTGCGATCGCATTTGTGGTGATTGCGGTAATCATGTATCTTTCAGTAAAATCTATTCCCTCTACTGCCATGATTATGATTAACTTACCTTTAGCATTGGTGGGGGGTGTCTTTTCAGTAGCTTTGACTGGTGGCGTTATTTCTATCGCTTCTTTAGTTGGCTTTATTACTTTATTTGGCGTTGCTACTCGTAATGGCTTGCTGTTGGTAGACAATTACAACACTAAGTTTGGCGAAGGGATGCCTATTAAAGAAGTCTTAATTAAAGGTTCAATGGAACGTCTGAATGCCATTTTAATGACAGCGTTTACCTCAGCTTTAGGATTAGCACCGCTGGTAGTTGACAGTGGTCCTGGTAAAGAAATTTTGCAACCACTTTCGATAGTAGTTTTGGGGGGATTATTCACTTCTACAGCTTTAACGTTAGTTGTTTTACCCGCATTGTATGCGAAGTTTAGTAGGTTCTTGTTGCCTAAGCGAGTGTCAGTTGTCAAGGATAATATAGCAGTCCTAAATCATTCTGAAAAGCTAGATACCCGACTTCTTTAATAAATCGGGTATCTGGATGCGTAAATTTCATCTTGATTTCATCTGATTATGAGAAATTAGGTACAGCAGTGAACAATGCCCAAGCTTAACGAATAATATTTTATTCGCATCGGTCTACTTATTAATTATTTAAAATTAGGAGTAAAGCAATGATACCATTCAAATCAAAGTTAATTATTCTAGGTAGTGTCGGACTTTTTTTCTTGCAAGCTTGTAGTAACGCAAATCAAGCAACTAATACAGAAAATAGTCCAACGACTTCTACCTCAACTACTCAATCTTCGGCTTCACCCATTGCGACAGGGGGACATGGTGAATCTCATGGGGGACAAGTTGTAGAAACGGGAGCCTATCATTTAGAGTTTGTTCCGGAAAAAGAAGCTAACGGAACACATATGGATTTTTATTTACAAAAAGGAGACAATCACGAAGCAATTCCTAACGCCAAAGTAACCGCTCAAGTTCAATTACCTGATGGAACTCAGAAAAGTTTCAATCTTAAATATGACACTGAAGGCAAACATTATACAGCTTTGCTTCCTGTAAATGCCACTGGTCAATATCAAGTGAAAGTTACTTCTGATATTAACGGTCAAAAGGTAGACGGGCGTTTTAATTTTAATAAATAAATTGCCAGTGATGCACTTCTTGATGGAAGATTTATTATTAATAAATAAATCTTCCATCATGTAAAAAGACCAACTATTAGTAGTAATTCTATCTACCGCTTATCGGTTAAAATAGTTGGCAGCGATGCAGAGATTCCCATAGGTGTTGCTGAGTTTCACACATATTAATTATGGGTAATTTTTATGAGGGTGCTGTTAGTCGAAGATGAACCAGATTTAGGTGCTGCTATTAAGCGAACTCTGACGCAGCAAAAATATTTGGTAGACTGGGTTTTAGATGGTAATGAAGCATGGGCATATTTAGATAATAGCTGGACGCAATATACCTTAGCTATTATCGATTGGATGCTTCCAGGATTGTCAGGGTTAGAGTTGTGCAAACGGTTACGCCAAAATAAAAATCCTTTACCTGTGTTAATGCTGACGGCAAAAGACACAATGGAAGATAAAGTTACTGGACTGGATGCAGGTGCTGATGATTATTTGGTGAAGCCATTTGGAATGGCGGAATTATTAGCGAGGTTGCGTGCTTTGCAAAGGCGATGTCTGATGACAAGCCGCTCCGCGTCTACGCCTAATTTTCAACCCCAACAACTTTCTGTTGGCAACCTAATTCTAGATTACAGCAATAGTACGGTTAGTTACAATTTTCAGGGAGATAAACAGGTGATTCTCCTAACAAATAAAGAATTTCAATTATTAGAATACTTTATGAAGCACCCAAACCAAATTCTTACCACTGAACAAATTCGCTATCAGGTTTGGGAAGTAAGTTCAGAAGCCATTAGTAATGTAGTGGCAGCGCAAATGCGTTTGCTGCGTCGCAAGTTAACTAATAGTGGTTGCGCGAACTTGATCGAAACTTTGCATGGTCTGGGATATCGTCTCAATCTCACGCCATGAATCAAAATAAACTATTTAATTTGACCCGGATTCGTTTAGCATTGTCATATGCAATGGTCATGGGTCTGATTTTAAGTTTGTGCGGATTTGGTGTCTATAAAGCAGTATCTCATGCCCATTGGGTAACATTAGACCAAGAAGTAGAATCTGTTGCAGGAACTTTACACGATAGTATTGAACTGAAGTTAAAGCAGCCTGGACGCTTAGAAACAGTCATACAAGAGCTTTTACCAAATATCTGCATAGTTGGAGACAAATGCATTCAAGAACAATCAAATCCCAAACGTCATACTCTTAGTGCCATCAATCAAGGCTACTATTATGTGCGTTTTTTTGATAATTCCGGACGCTTGATTGCGATCGCAGGTTCTTATCCAGAAGGACTGTCTCCTGTTTTGAATAAAAAACTTTGGCAAACTCTCAAAGATAGCCAGGGCAAATCATACCACCAAATTTCTTTTGTACTGCATACCCAAGATAATCGCAATTGGGGATACATCCAAGTGGGGCGAAGTCTTGAAGACTTTAATAGTTATCTAGATGCGGTAAAATTGATTTTAGCATTGGGATTGCCATTAGCAATGGGTTTGGTTGCTGTTGCTAGTTGGTGGTTAGCAGGATTAGCGATGCAACCGATTTACCAATCTTACAGACAGATTCAACAGTTTACAGCGGATGCGGCACATGAATTGCGAACACCTTTAGCAGCGACACAAGCAACGGTGGAATCAGCACTTTTAATGCCTTCTCTGGATGAAGCAGAGGTGCGGGATATTCTGCAAACTCTACAGCGTCAGAATTTACGATTGATTACGCTGGTTTCAGATTTGCTGCTGTTGGCTCGTTTGGATAGACAACCGACACTACGACAGAAATGTTGCTTGAATGAAGTTGTCAGTGATTTAATTGAGGAATTTGCAGCGATGGCGTATACTGCTAAGGTGACGCTGACATCTTCTATACGAGTGGATGAACCTATCAATATTGTCAGCAATTATGACCAGCTTTATCGTTTAATTTCTAACTTAATTGTGAATGCAATTCAATATACACCAACTGGGGGGAAAGTTACTGTTATCTTAGATCGCAGTGAGAATTATGCTGTGATTCAAGTTGAAGATAGTGGTATTGGCATTGCACAACAAGAGATACCGCGAATATTCGATCGCTTTTACCGAGTGAATAGCGATCGCTCGCGTAGCAGTGGTGGTTCTGGATTAGGTTTGGCGATCGCTTTCGCAATTGTTCAAGCAAACCAAGGCAACTTTAACGTACAAAGCGAATTAAATAAAGGTAGCACTTTTACCGTTCAATTGCCCTTCGATGTCGCTCGACTTAACAGCATTCGTTCTCAATTTAAATCGTTGATAGGTAATGGGTAATGGGGATTTTTAAAAGGGAAAAGGGAAAGGGGAAAAGCCCAATTACCAATTCGCAATTCGCAATTCGCAATTCGCAATTCGCAATTCGCAATTCCCGTAGTTCTGGTTATTAGCTTTTTGGTAATTGCTGCGGTTGTTGCTTCTGATCTATCGACATAGGTTTGAACGGCTTGAATGTCTTGATGTCCACGCAGGCAGTACCATCCAGCTTAGTTCTGAGTTCAGCGCTGAAAGTGACTAGCTGCTCGACAAGAACCTCACGGTCGCTTAAGCAACCTTTGATTACCATGAGTTCTCCCAGAGTCCACTCGTAGAGATTTCTGTCTGAATTGTTCATGAGCGCAGTCAGTTCGTTCTTGGTTCTTATGAGTTGGTTGATATAAGTGTTGTCGATTTCCTGGCTAATATTCTGGGTAATCACAGAGATATAATTTTGTATTTTTTCGTCATAAATGTTGTCGATTTGCTGGCTGATGTAGTGCTGAAGTTCAGCATTATTATTGACAAGCTTCTGGGTAATTACTTTGTTGAATGTCTCTCGGCTACCTATTGTGTTGATCAGTTCATCGACGTGCTGTATAACCAAACTCATAAAAGTCCGATTCCAATCGTTGCGGAGGTTCTCAATTTTGTTGTTAGTTTCAGTACTGTTGGCAACTAAGTTCAGAATCTGGTTGTTCATTTCAGTGTTGCTGGTTACACTGTGCTGTAAGCGCTGGTCGATGTACTGCTTTAATTCCTCATTATTCTGAACAAGGTTGCGAGCAATCACTTGCATGTGATTGTGTATTTTTTGCTCAAAAATGTTGTCGATTTGCTGACTGATGTAGTGGTTAAGTTCAGCATTATTATTGACAAGCTTCTGAGTAATTACTCTGTTGAATGACTCTCGGCTAGCTATTGTGTTGATTACTTCATCTCCGTGCTGTGTAAGCAGACTCATAAAAGTCCGATTCCAATCGTTGCGGAGGTTCTCAATCTTTTTGTTAATTTCAGTACTGTTGGCAACCAAGTTCTCAATCTTGTTGTTAATTTCAGTTCTTCTGCCTCGACGTTCCTTAAGTAACCACCAAAGTAATCCTAGTAAAGGAATGGAGGCTAGCAAGAGAAGCCACCACCAGGCAAATCCTTGCTCGGTTGCCTCACCAGTAGATGTAGGTACAAGCGCAATTTGACCATTAGGTGCAGGACTGGGAGAAGAACCAGTGGCTACTACTGACGTTCCTGAAGTTGAAGCACTCGTTATAGATTGACGCACTGCTTCAGCTTCCTGCTGTTTGGCAACTGCTAAAATTTCCTGTCCCGGTGCTGAAGTTGCAAAGCCCAGAAAGGCAAGCATTCCTGGAGTGGCAGTTTCCTTTCGATAGACATAGCCCCGAGGTTGGGAGTAGGGATAACGGGGGTCCGAGGGCATGGTTTTGTGCATGGGAATGACCCGGACATTCGGCAAGTTGAGTACTTGATCTGCGATCGCATAACTGATTCCATCCTTGCCGAGTGCCGGCACAATGGTTGCAGTGTCGTCCTGGGACAGCGTGGTTGTGTTAGCTCCATTCTTAAACGGGGCTTTTTTGAAGATATCGTAGGTGCCTAGCGATCGCCGCGTGTCCCCCCACTCTGGATGGTCAATAAATCGAATCTTACCAGGAGCGCCTCCTACCTGTGACCAGTTAGTTATCTCGCCTCGAAACATCTTGGCGAACTGCTCGAAGGTGAGGTTTTTCTTAAATGGATTGTCAGAACCTACGATAATCGCGATCTTCTCCCGACTAACAGGAGTGGCAACGAGTCCCTGAGCCTTCTCCTGAGCGGTGAGTGGGCGTCCAACCGCTGCCATATTAATGTCACCTCGCAGCAGTGCTGCTAATGCTCCATCCGTTCCACCCGATGCTAGGTCAACTTTAGTGCCCGGAAACTTCTCTTCAAACCGTTTTCTCAATGCTTCGTTAATTACTCTCATGCTGCTGGAGCCATCCACTTTCACTGTTGTCCCACTCGGTAGTGATTTGGGAAGTGGGAAAGAGGGACTTGGACTGTTAGATTGGGCAACGACAGGAGAAAGTATCGATGGGAAAGATGCCACTAGCTTGGGAGTAGCTGTCAGACCTAGCACTACCACCGCAATCTGCACGAACGTTTTCTTAAAGCATTTTTTAGAGCGAAACATCTTAATTGACCTCATTCTTGGGATTAGTATGACGTTTCATTAGTTTCATTTTTAAGTTCTCCTTTTTTAGTAAAGGACGGGCATTTTGCCCGTCCCACAATCAAATCATGTAATTCTCGTTATTAACCTCCTGGCTACTACTGCGGTTGCACGGGTGACGGCGCTCCGCGCAGGGTGTAGGGTGCATGGGTGTAGGGTGAAGGGGGGAGACGGCGTTGGTTGGGGCTTCTAACCCCAACCAACGCAATCGCCCTTTAAGGGCGAGGCTTCTGACCAAGGCGGTTGTTGGGGCTATTTCTTCCCCCACACCCCACACCCCACACCCCGCCCCCTAGGGGCTTGGTGACAGTTTGATGTAGTTCTTGAAAGTGGCAATTACATTGCCTTGCTCGGACAAAGTGCAGTTATGAACCAATTACTGCTTCGGCTCAATCATAGGTTTGAACGGCTTGAATGTGTTAATGTCCACGCAGGCAGTTCCATCCAGCTTGGTTCTGAGTTGAGCGCTGAAGGTGACTAGCGTCTCCACAAGAACTTCACGGTCGGTTAAGCAGCCTTTGATTGCCATGAGTTCTCCCAGAGTCCACTCATAGAGATGTCTGTCTGCGTTGTTGATGATTGCAGTCAGTTCGTTCTTGGTTCTCAAGATTTGGTTGAGAAGCTCGTCCACCTTGATGTTGATGATATTTGCGACCTGGATGTTGAATGTGTCTCTGCCGCCTATTATGTTGATCAGTTCATCGATGTGCTGTGTAACCAGACTTATGAATGTCTGATTCCACTCGTTGCGGACGTTCTCAATCTTGATGTCAATATCTCTGTAGACGTTATTAATCTTGTTGTTAATTTCAGTACTATTGGCAACCAAGTTGACAATCGAGTTGTTAACATCAATGTTGTTGGTGACATTTTGCTGTAAGCGTTGGTCGATGTACTGATTTAATCCCTCATTGTTATTGACAATGTTCTGGGTAATCACAGAGATGTAATTTCGTACCTTTTGCTCATAAGTATTGTCAATTTGCTGGTTGACGTAGTTATTAAGCTCAGTATTGTTATTGACAAGCTTCCCAGTAATGACTCTGCTGAATGTGTCTCCACCACCAATGATGTTGCTCAGTTCATCGACATGCTGTGTAGCCAGATTGATGAATGTCCGATTCCATTCGTTGCGGAGATTCTCAATCTTGTTGTTAATTTCCGTACTGTTGGCAACGACGTTGACAAACTCGTTGTTAACTTCAGTGTTGGTTACAGTCTGCTGTAAGCGTCGGTCGATGTACTGATTTAATTCCTCATTGTTATTGACAATGTTCTGAGTAATCAGATGCAAGTTATTTTGTACCTTTTGCTCATAAGTATTGTCAATTTGCTGGCTAATGTACTGCTCAAGGTCAGTATTATTGTTGACAAGCTTCCCAGTAATCACTCTGCTGAATGTGTCTGTACCACCGATGATGTTGCTCAGTTCGTCAACGTGCTGAGTAGCCAGATTGATGAATGTCCGATTCCATTCGTTGCGGAGATTCTCAATCTTGTTGTTAATTTCCGTACTGTTGGAAACTAAGTTGACAATCGAGTTGTTGACATCAGTGTTGTTGGTGACAGCTTGCTGTAAGCGTTCGTCGATGTACTGATTTAAGTTTTCATTGTTCTGAACAAGCTTCCCAGTAATGACTCTGCTGAATGTGTCTGTACCACCGATGATGTTGCTCAGTTCATCAACGTGCTGAGTAGCCAAACTTAGGAATGTCTGATTCCACTCGTTGCGGAGGTTTGAAATCTTGTTGTTAATTTCAGTACTGTTGGAAACTAAGTTGACAATCGAGTTGTTGACATCAGTGTTGTTGGTGACAGCTTGCTGTAAGCGTTCGTCAATGTACTGATTTAAGTTTTCATTGTTATTGACAATGTTCTGAGTAATCAGGTGCAAGTTATTTTGTACCTTTTGCTCATAAGTGTTGTCAATTTGCTGGCTAATGTACTGCTCAAGGTCAGTATTATTGTTGACAAGCTTCCCAGTAATGACTCTGCTGAATGTGTCTGTACCACCGATGATGTTGCTCAGTTCGTCAACGTGCTGAGTAGCCAAACTTAGGAATGTCTGATTCCACTGGTTGCGGAGATTCTCAATCTTGTTGTTAATTTCAGTACTGTTGGAAACCAAGTTAACAATCGAGTTGTTAACTTCAGTGTTGTTAGTTACAGACTGCTGTAAGCGCTGGTCGATGTACTGATTTAATGCCTCATTGTTATTGACAATGTTCTGAGTAATCGCTGGGATGTGACTTTGTAGCTTTTGCTCATAAGTATTGTCGATTTGCTGGCTGACGTACTGATTAAGCTCAGTATTATCATTGACAATATTCTGAGTAATTAGGTTGATGTTATTGCGTATCTTTTGCTCAAAGGAGGAGTCGATTTGCCCATCGACATGGCGATCGATGTACTGGTTGAGTTCCTGCTTATTTACAAGGTTGTTGATAATTAATTCGACGTTGTTACGTATCTTTTGCTCAAAGGAGGAGTCGATTTGCTGATCGACATGGCGATCAATGTACTGGTTGAGTTCCTGCTTACGTACAACGTTGTTAACAATTAATCCGATGTTGTTACGTACCTTTTGATCGAAGATTTGGTCGATTTGCTGATCGACATGGCGATCGATGTACTGGTTGAGTTCCTGCTTATTTACAATGTTGTTGACAATTAATCCGATGTTGTTACGTATCCTTTGCTCAAAGGTTTGGTCAACGTACTGGTTGATCTGCTGGTTAATTTTCCTCGATATCTCAACGTTGATCCTATCTTCCACTAGCTTGTCTAAGTAGCTAGACCAGCCTTGCAATTGCTGGTTCAGACTAAATTCCATCTGCTGTGTATAGGCATCCATCGTAAACCTGACCTTCGCTACTTCTATAGCCAGGTTCTTGAAGTGCTTCTCGTAGTTCTTCAGGAGCCACTGTTCGAGCTGATCCCAATACTTAGCCTCCAGTGTCACATCGTTTTCATCTATCACCTTGATAGATGCATTAATCTGCTGTAACTGCTCCTCCCACTTCTTCTTTAACTCGTCTTCGTTAAAGCGGAAGGTGAACTCTGTCGAACTGCTCGCACCCACTGCTTCACGACTGGTAGATCCACCTGAGCCTTGAATATTTGTAACAGTCTCCGAGCTGTTCGCACCCACTGCTTCACGACTGCTAGATCCACCTGAGCCTTGAACATTTGTAACAGTCCGGGTTGTAGTAGTCTGTTGTTGATTTGTAATCTGGCTTGTAGTAGTCTGTTGCTTCTTCTTCTGGGTCAGTTCAGTTGCACTCACTGACTCTATTGCCAGGATAATTTGTCCTTCGTTATCTTCTTTGTAGGTATCAACAAATAAACCTGTTAAGGTAGTTTTTTCTTTGACTTCTAAAATGACTTCATCTTTGAGACCATTCAATGAAGTCCAAGTTTCTTCAACTTCAATGCCAGTCAGTTTTGTAATAAATTTTCCGCCTTTGACCCAAATTAAAGCCCAAGGTTCTAGGTTAAACTTCTTGTTATCTGACCAATAAGTTGCATTGCCTTCACGAATTTTGAGGCGATAGTTTCCGGGACTTAATTCAATGGAGTTAGTACCGGATTGCTTCAAACTTGACAGGTAATTTTCATCCAGCACATAACTATTGCGTTTGCTATCTACTGTTAAAGTATGAGGATTGAAAAATGGCTTATTACTGGTAATCAAAAGGTCAATTGAGCCATTATTATCAGCATTGTTAACATCAAAGAACAAGGCATTGAGAACTGCTCTTTGTTTAACTTCTAACTGCAAATTATCATTATATCCGTTTAAGGTTGTCCAGGTTGCGCCTACCTCATAACCTGTGGTTTTATTGATAAATTTACTACCATCAGCTCCATATATCCAGAGCAAGACAAAAGGTTCTCCTTCTGTTTTAGCCTTGGCATATTTGTAGCGACCGCCAATAATTTTGATATCAAAAGTACCTTTATCGAAAGTAAAGGAAGTTGCAACATTTTGTTGCAAGTTGTTCATTTGGTTGGCGTCGATAACATAACAATTGTTTTTGGTATCGATGGTTAAAATGCTCATACCTTCCTCCCTGATAGTTTTGCTTTCTTGAGAAACTATTGCTGGTGTACCTTGAGAAGTTTTTTCTTGTTTTACTGCTGGTATGCGTTGAGAAGTTTTTTCTTGTTTTACTGCTGCTGGTGTACCTTGAGAAGTTTCTTCTTTTGTTGTTTCAGATTTTTCGTCCGACTTGACTTCTGGGGTAATTTCCGTTGTTACTGCCGTGGCTGGTTCATAAATAGTAATCCCTGCCCAACGACCCTTAGGTTCGGTCATGGTGACTAAAGTTCCCTTACCAGTAGTCGTGTTTATGCGGATTAGTTGACCGTCTTTACCTAAGTTAAAGAAGTTACCAGTCACGCCATAGAGAACATCACCAACAAATTCCATACTGGCAATATTGGGAAAGCCTGTATCACCAATGATCTGGACTTTACTAGTCTCTAGATTCCAACTTACTAATAACTTCTTCTTGTTGTAACCAATCAAGGTAATATAAGCTTTGCCATCAGCATCAAAGGCAACTTCAGCACAGTTGTAGTCTTTATCCGCTACTGTTACTACTGGCGTACCTTTACCTGTTTCGAGATTAATGGCAATCAGTTGTTTCGCTGTTGTGGCGTAGAGGGTTTGACGCTGGCGATTATATGCTAAACCAGCACAAGCAAAGCCAATATCACCAACTACGGTGGCATCACCTGAATTCAGGTCAATTTTAACTAGTTGAGTCTTGTCACCGTCTCGATCAAGTCCATATAGTTGCGAACCGACAAAAGCAATGTCAGAGACTTCTGTAACTATCTCGCCAATAAACGTAGCTTTACCTGTAGCTAAATCCAGGGTATAAAGTTTGCTTAATTCATTGGTGACACAATCTTGGATATAAACTGCCCCTGGTTTGAGCTTAATAGTTTTAGCTGTGCGACTCATACTTTTCTCTTTTTTCTTTCGGTTGAAATTGAAGAAGTTCATACTTTAAAAGATCCATGAGTTTCAATTTCGTAAAGGAATCAAAACCTAAGCAATAAACATGAATTTTCTACTTGGGATTGTTCTTCTAGGCATAAGGGTATGCTTAAATATAACAGAACAAAATCAAGTCTGCAATCGTTTTCAGGCAATTTGCAAATCTCAATTTTTGCTGAACACGCGCTCTTATTCGCATAGTTCGTAACTGCGTACCTAACCCAGTTTTATCTGAATCTCCTAAAAGAGACAGACCATTTTTAGATAAATTGTCCTTGAGTTATTTCTGGTATGTATAGAAAGATTCACTGCTTTATTACAATATAATTTGATTATTATCTACACATCGACCGAGAGGAATAGCTCCATAGGAATAGAAAAGTATCATTATAAGTAATGTTTATGTATTTTGACCAATTCCTAGTAAAATAGCTTGGCATTGCCTTTACATCTAGAGGTTCAGAATCATGGCTCAAGCGAAGATTGGGATTATTGGTGGCAGCGGTTTATACAAGATGGATGCGCTGAAAGATGTAGAGGAGGTGCATGTAGAAACACCGTTTGGTTCACCTTCTGATGCTTTGATTTTGGGAACTGTGGACGGGACTCAGGTAGCTTTTTTAGCGCGTCACGGTCGCAATCATACGCTTTTGCCTTCTGAGTTGCCGTTTCGTGCGAATATCTATGCGATGAAGCAATTAGGTGTGGAGTATTTAATTTCCGCTAGTGCGGTGGGTTCGTTGAAGGAAGAAGCTAAACCTCTAGATATGGTGGTTCCGGATCAGTTTATTGATAGAACCAAAAATCGGGTTTCGACTTTCTTCGGGGAAGGAATTGTGGCTCACATTGCTTTTGGCGATCCGGTTTGTGGAAATTTAGCTGGAGTTTTGGGGGATGCGATCGCTTCTCTCAATTTACCAAATGTATGTCTGCATCGCGGTGGCACTTATGTCTGCATGGAAGGACCGGCATTTTCAACTAAGGCAGAATCGCATCTTTACCGCAGTTGGGGTGCAACGGTAATCGGGATGACGAATTTACCAGAAGCGAAGTTAGCGCGGGAAGCGGAAATCGCTTATGCAACTTTAGCGTTGGTAACAGATTATGATTGCTGGCACTCAGATCACGATAGCGTGACGGTGGAAATGGTGATTGCAAATTTACAGCGGAATGCGGTAAATGCTCAAAAGGTGATTCAAGAAACTGTACGTCGTTTAAGTGAAAATCCGCCGTCTAGTGATGCTCATTCTGCCTTGAAGTATGCAATTTTGACTAATTTAGAAAAAGCGCCGGCGGCAACAAAAGAGAAGTTGAGGTTGTTGTTGCAAAAGTATTTGTAGAAACGAACCGCACTTTTATGTGCAGAAGAGAAAGTGTCAGCTAGTAAGATTATCAGATCCCCGACTTCTCAAAGAAATCGAGGATCTTAGTATTTTAGCCTTCTATTAATTTTTTAAAGCGATCGTCTTGGCGAAGTATGTCAAAGTCTGGATTAGTTTTTGCCAATTCTCGGTGTTTATCAACTTTTAAATTAATTGCTTGTTGCAGGCTTTCAAGTGCTAAGTCATGATTACCTTGTAATACGTGACAACGAGCTTTATGATGCCAAGCCCAATGAAAATCTGGTTGAAGTTCTAGAGTTTTATTATAGGACGCGATCGCATCATTATATCTTTGTAATTTTCTTAGGGCATTACCGCGACCAAACCAGGCTATATATTGGTCATATCTTATCTCAATTCCTTTATCATAGGATAAAACGGCTTCTTCGTAACGCCCTAATTTTCTCAGTGTCCAACCGCGATTTACCCAAGCACAATAAATTTCCGGTTGTTTTTCAATTACTAAATTATAACTGGCAAATGCTTCATCATATCGACCTTCAACGAAGAGCGCATCACCTTGTTTTAAATAATCATTTGCTGTAAAAAATAATTGCGGATTGCCACCTTTTAATTTTTCTAGTTGTGTTGTCAATTCTTGGATTTTTTGCTGAATTTCTGGATGAATGTAATCTACAACTAATGAAGGTGCGGGTGTCAATGCAGATAGCTGTTGAAATATTTGCTCCTTTTGAGTTTGGGCATCTACAAAAAGATTATTTAACTGAGATAATTGTCCGACAAAATCTGACTTTAATATTTCTAGTTCTTGTTTAAAAGCTTCTGTTTGTTTTTGCAATTCTATGGCTACTTCTTTTTGTAGTTGTGCGTCTACCTCTTCTTCTAGTCGCTTTTTTGTTTCCGCTACTAATTCACTAATGACGCTGCGACGAAGTAACCAAAGACCAGCCGCTGCTAAAATTGGTAACAAAGTCAATACGACTAGCATAATATTTAATAAAGTTGTAGTGTGCCCAAAAGCACGATCTACTTCGTTGTCAACTTGATCGCCTATTTCTAATTTTTCTTGAGCCGATAGAGTTGGTATCGCTGTCGGTATTTGACTCGGTTGAGCAGTAGCAGCACTAGCAGATAATAGAACCAGAGAAAGCGCTCTTGCAACTTGATTGTTGATTTCCATGAGAATTTACTCACTATAAGCCCAGTAAACACAGTTATATACCAAGCTAACTAAGTGAATTACGCATTTTTTTAAGTAAGAAACGAACCGCAGAGGGGCAGAGAAAGCAGAGAAAGATAAGAGAGAGTGTACGTACTTAATAAGTTCCGACTCGTAACTCCTAACTTTTAACTCTGCTCCTCCGCTCCTCCTAACTTATTAAACCACCTGAAAGATAAAGCTGAGACTTGCCCAATTATTCACATTTAAGGCGTAAAAATCGCTACTTTGGCTGGTTGTCTCGGTGGCTGCGCTGGCGTTGTGCAAGTCTTGCAAAAGGGCTTGGGCTACTTCTAAGGGTTTGGACAATTCGATAATCGGTTGTTTATCTGCGGTGGAATATTTAGCAGCTTGAACGGCAGCGAGGGTTTGGGTGAAGGGTGCGGTGCTAAAAATTACTTGGTGTTCGTATTCGTCAGCGGAACCGGGAATCACCCATTCGGAATTAGTGCCACTTTTTGGTAAGGTGATAATTTCACCAGGGGCGATGACGACTTCTTTCAGGGGTGGTTTTGTTTCGGCGTTAAGTTCTTGACTGCGGGAAGTGGG
Source organism: Hassallia byssoidea VB512170 (assembly GCF_000817785.2). Classification (GTDB taxonomy): domain Bacteria; phylum Cyanobacteriota; class Cyanobacteriia; order Cyanobacteriales; family Nostocaceae; genus Hassallia; species Hassallia carrinoi. The sequence goes on from NZ_JTCM02000004.1 coordinate 113,519, forward strand.
GTAAAATGCGATCGCTGTCCTACTACTATTCAATCCTAATAGCATCAAATATATCGGGCGATCGCTCAAATTTTCCACGCGGTATTGCATCCGGCTACCTACAGGTACGGTGGGAACATATCCGGCTTCGCTGCTAAGTAATTTCTTATTCGATTGTGCAGTTACTCGCACTGTTTCGCGTTGCATGACTACGCGAGGGGTTATACCGCTAATTATCTCTAAACTAGCTTTGACTCCCAAGCGAGAAGAACCTTCATTTTCTGTCAGTCGCCATAATTTCGCTGCTAGCAAAGTTTGCAATCTTCGTTCTAAGCGTTGTACTGCAACTTTCGCCGCTTCTCCATCTTCTCCTGCGGTGTTGGGAATCAATTCGTAGGAGAGAGAAAATAAACCGTAGCGACTGGGAGATGCTGCTGAATCGGGAATTTTTGTTTCTGGTAATTTACCAAATACATAATCGGCTGGTTGTTCTCCTGCAATTACACTAGATACGCGGGAAATCGTTGCAAAACCACTTGTAGCATCTACACGCTCAATTCTTTCTAGTTTAGTACCCAGAGCAACGCTTAAGTTAATATTTTTGGCTAAAACTCGCTCTTCTTCTTGGACTAATTGCCCGACTTTAATCAAAGTTGCACTTTTAGTTTCGTCGGAGATTTGCGCTTTTGCGGTTAATCCGTTACGCGATCGCAATACAATTTGTATATTCGCATCTTCGCTCACTAAACTCAGTCGCGAATTGACTCCATAATACTCCAGCACTTGTAAAGGTATTCCGCCTAACCACACTTGGACTGTTTTACCATCCTCTTCTGTTGCTATAACTACTCCTTCGGCACCAATGATGCTTTCTGTAACAAAATTATCGCTCAGTAACTTTGATTGATTTTTTTTGCTATTTAATAACGCTGGCTGCTGTTTACCATCCAGTTGGCGTATGGAACTTCCCACTTGCGACAAAGTGTGAATAATTGTCGTTACTGGAGTTGCTTCCCACAAATACTGCGTCAAGGCGTAGGTAAATAATCCTACGCTGAAACCAGATAATAGTATTTCCCTCGCCAACTCTTTGGGGTTCGAGGTGGCAGATAGCAGCAGGGGTGTCGGGCGATCGCTTATACTTTTGCTTTTAAGTTCTTTTTGAAAGTCGAGTTCTGCTGTTGCGAATTCGGCTTGTGCTGGCATTTGGTAGGCGCGAATTCGCGAAGCTGTTGAAGCAGCTGTTATTGGCGCATGATAGCTTGTATCGAGTATTGCTGTTACTCGTGTGGTCAGCTGTCGCCACAATAACATCAATGTTTCTTCTAATAAACAATTGACTGTTGGACTGTTTTCTGATATGTAAGTTCCATCAAAGGGAATGAGAGTGTTTACCAGGGATTCTTCTGCTGCGTTTAATTTGACGCGGCTGCCATAACCGCTAAAGTGGAAGACAACCACATCCGATGGTTTAGCATCTTGAACCAGATGGTCTAAAAAAGCATTTTCAATTTTTTCTCTGGTAGCTTGTTCATCAGTCAAAGTCAAAATATCTGACTCTTGAAAGCCAAAGCGGTAAATCAAAAGTTCCTTTTGCAGTTCGACATCAGTTAAACAGCCCCCAAGTGCTAAGGAATGCGGATATTTATTGATACCGATCAATAACGCTAGTTTACGCCGGCTGGGTTGTGCCAAAGCTTGGTAATAGCGATTTCCTAAGGAAAACCAACCAGCCTCAGTCACTCCCAACGCCGCGAGTATAAAGCCAATCCGTTGTAAAAACGTTCGTCGCTTCATCATTAGTTATTAACCTACCCTACTGCAAGCCACTTCGGGTCTAAGGAACATCAGTTATCAGCTTAAAGGGCTGAAGTCTGTAGGGTAAAGAAAAACTTAGACTTGTTTAACTTTACTATATGTGCATATACCAGCTATCTTCCACGCGCATTGCCCGTGTCAACTCTGCTGCTACTTCCGGACGAGAAAATTCTGGTGGAGGTGATTCACCTCGTCTTAGCATTTCCCGTACTTTTGTTCCCGACAGGTGAATCCGTTCTTCTGGCTTGCTGGGACTGGTTTTCGTCGTCGCCATTTGCTTGGTGCGGGTACAATAGAAAGCGTGTTCAAACATCATCGGCACAATCCCTAATTCACTGGGATCAAACTCATCGAAGATATGTTGAGCATCGTATGTACCATAATAGTTACCCACCCCAGCATGATCTCGTCCGACGATAAAGTGAGTACAGCCGTAGTTTTTGCGGACTAAAGCATGAAAAATCGCTTCACGCGGACCTGCATAACGCATCGCTGCGGGATTGATTGCTAAAGTTACGCGATCGCGCGGATAATAGTGTTCCAGCAAAATTTCATAACAGCGCATCCGCACATCAGCGGCAATGTCATCATCTTTTGTCGCTCCGACCAAAGGATGCAAAAATAAAGCATCCACTGTTTCTAAAGCGCACTTTTGGATATATTCATGAGCGCGGTGGATCGGGTTGCGAGTTTGAAAACCAACAATTGTTTTCCAGCCATTGACTTTAAACATCTCTCGTGATTCGGCTGGATCGATTTGGTAGGTGGGAAACTGGGGATGGGGTTTGCGTTGCAATAGCCAGATGTCGCCGGCGAGATGTACAGAACCTTGGTTATATAGTACTTGCACCCCTGGATGGTTGATATCATCGGTGCGGTAGACATTAATTGCTTCGCGCTTTTTGTCGTAGCGGTACTTTTGCGTCAGTTGCAAAACCCCGATAAACTCACCTGCGGGGTTATCCAAGCGAATCAAGTTGCCTTCGGTCAGGGAAGAAGCAATTTCTTCAGTTACCGACAGTGTAATCGGAATTGACCACGGCAAACCGTTGGCGAGACGCATTTGAGTGACAACGCGATCGTAGTCTTCTTGATTCATAAAACCCGTCAGAGGACTAAAACCGCCGATCGCGATCATTTCTAAATCAGAAACAGCTCGCTCATCAAGCTGCACTTGCGGTAAAACATCAGCTTTCGAGAGAAATTCATCTCTTTGCTCTGCGGTAGCAATGCGATTCACCAACTGTCCACCGTGGGGGGCAATGGTATCTGGATGGTAACTCAACGTAACCCCTTTTTTGCAACGTAATTATTTTCAACTCATGTACTAACTTATCAAAATGCTGGTACGTAGAGAAAAAAGATTATTGGGAAGGGAGGGGGAGGGGGGGAGTGGGGGACTTTGATTATTTAACTCAACATATTATACGCCCTCAGGCTGGAAGCCGCTGGCTAAACATACAAGGAACACCTTCGTGGGCTATAAAACTCTTCATTTTTCCCAGCACACGCAGGTGTTCCTTGTCCGTATAGCCCTACCCTTCCAGGGTAAGGGGTATTGGTGCATTCCGCGTTCGGGGGAAAGATGCTAACCTACATCATCATGGGCAAAGCGGTTAAAGAGAAAGTCTAAAGCATAGTTACGCAGTTGATAATATTGGGGATCTTCCATAATGCGAGAGCGATCGCGTGGACGCGCAAAAGGAATTGACATGACTTCGCCAATTTTCGCATGAGGTCCATTGGTCATCATCACCAACTTATCTGCTAAAAAGAGCGCTTCATCGATATCATGGGTAATCATCAACACTGTACAGCGGTTATCACCCCAGATTTTCAGCAATTCTTCTTGTAATTCTTCTTTGGTGATAGCATCTAGCGCTCCAAAGGGTTCATCTAAAATTAACACTTTCGGACGAATTGCCAAAGCACGAGCGATAGAAACCCGCTGTCTCATCCCCCCAGACATTTGCGGTGGTTTTTTGTCCATCGCGTCAGCTAGTCCCACCATCGCTAAATGATCGCGGACGATCGCTCTTTTTTCCGCTTCGGGTTTGTTGGGAGAAACCGCGTTAACAGCCAAGTATATATTTTCAAAAGCAGTCCGCCAAGGTAGCAAGGCATAATTTTGGAAGACAACCATCCTATCGGGACCGGGTTTGGTAATCGGTTGTCCTTCTAGCAGCACTTGTCCGGAAGTGGGAAAGTTAAAACCGGATACCATATTTAATAGTGTCGATTTGCCACAGCCAGAGTGACCGATAACGCAAATAAACTCACCCTGTCCGACATTCAGGTTAACACCATCAAGGACGGTGAAGGGTCCTTTCTTGGTCGGATAAACTTTAGAAACATCTTTAATTTCTAAAAAAGGCTTGCGGACGTTGTTAATTTGAGTATCTAATGGTTGTCCGATGTTGGTTGGTCTTAAAGTGCGGTTTTGCATGGCGTTTTAGAAGTTAAAAAGGTCATCGTTGAGGAACTGAAGGTCATCGTTGAGGAACTGAAGGTCATCGTTGAGGAACTGAAGGTCAACGTTGAGGAACTGAAGGTCAACGTTGAGGAACTGAGGGTCAACGTTGAGGAACTGAAGGTCAACGTTGAGGAACTGAAGGTCATCGTTGAGCTTCAGAGGGTCATCGTTGAGGAACTGAAGGTCATCGTTGAGGAACTGAAGCTCGTGCGTGAGGAGAAATAGAGTAGTGAGCGCTGAAGCGCTCAAACAAATAAGCACTAAAGTGCTTACTACGCTACTCTTCTCGTGGGTGTATCAAGAATAACTTCAGCCACAGAAACATCACGTTTAATGTGCAAGCTGTTGAGATAAGATATCGGATCGTCAGCATTAAACGGTGTTCCATCGAACAGTTGGATCGGTTGACGGGTGTAGCTAATATCTAAACCTAACTCGCGGGCAGCGGTGCTGAAGACGCGAACTCGACAGACTCTTTCGACAACTTCCACCCAATTTCTGGGGAAGGGAGTATCACCCCAACGCGCTAATTGACTCATAATCCAAATTTGCTCGGTGCGACTGGGACGATTGATGGCAGAATCCGAGTAAAATTGATGATGGGCATAATCGCGCAGCGGATAATCTAAGCTACAAGCGGCGTCATTCGGATCTTCGATTTGAATGTACTCGATATCGTTGCTGACATACTCTCGCCGTGCTAAAATTTGCCGAATCTCTAGGGCATTTTCCGGAATTGCACAATAATAACAAGCTTCTAGCAAAGCTTTAGTTAAGGCGATGTGGGTATTGGGGTAAGTTTCTGCCCAATCTTCGCGCACACCGAGAACTTTACCAGGATGTCCCCACCAAACTTCTAAGTCGGTAGCGATCGTAAAGCCAATTTGTTCGACCGCAGCGCGATAGTTCCAAGGTTCACCCACGCAGTAACCATCTATACTGCCGGCTTTCAAGTCTGCGACCATCTGCGCTGGCGGGATAGTCTTCATATCCACGTCTAAATCGGGGTCAATTCCCCCAGCAGCTAACCAGTAGCGCAGTAGCAAATTATGCATTGATGCGGGATGCACTACCCCCATTGTGTGGCGTAAGTCGCGGGTGCGAAGCAGGTAATTTTTGAAGTCTGATAAGCTTTGCACACCTTCTTCATAGAAGCGTCTCGCTAAGGTGATAGCGTTACCGTTGCGGGTCATGGTAAGGGCAGTAACCACGGGCAAAGGTTGGTTGTTATGTCCTCCTAAGGTCAACCACATCGGCATTCCTGAAGGCATTTGCGCCGCATCTAAATAACCGCCGGTCATGCCATCAACGATACCGCGCCAGCTGCTTTCACGCACGAGGCTAACTTCATCTAAACCATGTTTGGCAAAGAAGCCTTTTTCTTTAGCGATCGCCAAAGGAGCGCAAGCTGTCAAGGGTAAAAAGCCAATTTCTAGGTTAACTTTTTCTAAGCCATGACGGGCGATCGCCGCAGTTTTCCGCGCTCTAATTTTCTTGATGCGTTTTTGCTGGTTGAGGAAGTAAATCATCTCACTTCGCAAGCTGTAGTAACTCGGATGTTCGACTACTTCCATCCGCTTGCGGGGTCTGGGAATATCGACTTCTAAAATGTCGCCAATTTTCGATTCGGGTCCATTGGTCAACATCACAATTCTGTCAGATAACAGTACTGCCTCATCGACATCGTGTGTCACCATTACGGCAGTAACTTCATTTTCTTGACAAATTTGCATCAATTGTTCTTGCAAATTGCCGCGTGTGAGTGCATCCAATGCACCAAATGGCTCATCTAGCAATAATAACTTAGGACGAATCGCCAAAGCGCGAGCGATCGCTACCCGTTGTTTTTGTCCCCCAGATAACATCCCCGGTTGTTTATCAGCATGGGGACGCAAACCCACCATATCGATATGTTTTTCGACAATTGCTTTGCGTTCACCTGCCGGCATACCCTTCATCACCGAATCTACAGCAAGAGTAATATTTTCTCTCACCGTCCGCCAAGGTAACAGCGAATAATTTTGAAACACCACCATTCTATCTGGACCTGGTTTAGTGATTCTTTGTCCTTCCAAAGTCACAACACCTTCACTTGGCAAATCCAGACCGGCAATCATATTTAACAAAGTCGATTTACCGCAACCGGAGTGACCAATTAAAGAAACGAATTCTCCTTTTTTAATCTCCAGATTAATACCTTTGAGGGCGATATACTTACCACCGCCGGTTAATTCAAAAACCTTATCAATTTGGTCAACAGCAACAAAGATAGACATAGTAATTTGGGAATGGGGAGTGGGGAGTGGGGAATGGGGAGGAGGGGGGAATGGGGAATGGGGAATGGGGAATGGGAATTAGAAAGACTCTTCCCTACTCCCTACTCCCTACTCCCTACTCCCTACTTCTGTTCTGCTGGTAAAATCTTGTGTTGAATCCACGCCATGAGTTTATCTAGCAGCAGACCGACAACACCGATGTAAACTAGAGCCAAAATAACTTCACTGACGTTGTTATTTTGATAAGCATCCCAGATGAAAAAGCCAATGCCGACAATACCAGACATAACGATTTCGGCGGCAATAATCGCCAACCAAGCCAAACCGATCGCAATTCTCAATCCCGTGAAAATGTAAGGTAAAGCCGACGGAATCAGAATGTTTGTGAAATATTCTTTGCGGCTAAGTTGCAAAACTTTGGCGACGTTGTTGTAATCTTGAGGAATTTGAGTTACGCCGACAGCAGTGTTAATTAAAATAGGCCAAATTGCGGTAATGAAAATTACGAATAAAGCAGCGGGTTCGTTTTGTCGCAAAGCTGCTAACGAAATCGGCACCCAAGCCAAAGGTGGTACAGTCCGCAGTAGTTGAAACAGAGGATCTAAAGCTTTAGACATTGTTTGATTAACACCAATCAAAACGCCCAAGCCAATACCGACAATTGCCGCTAAAGTATAGCTAATCGCAACTCTTTTCAGACTAGCTAAAATCTGCCAAAACAAGCCCTTATCTATCCCACCGTTGTCATAAAAGGGCCAAAATATCAAGATCCAAGTATCTTGAATCACCTGTATCGGACCCGGTAGAGTTGCGCCGGGAATGAAAGCAAATAATTGCCAAAGAATTAAAAAGATAGCGATCGCAATAGCCGGAGGTATCAAATTAGGAAACTGCTTCTTCAACCGAGAAATAAAGCCATTATCTAACCTAGCGCCAGCAGGACGTTTTTGAGCAATTGTCATTGTCTGTATTCTCCTCTTTATTTCGTAGTAAGCGCTGAAGCGCTTCTTAATTTCTAAACACTAACCTTCTTAATCTTCAAACTTCTGAGATATTCTTCTGGCTTCTCAGGGTCAAACTTAACCCCATCAAAAAATTCTTCCACCCCACGCGAAGTACTTGTCGGAATATCAGCAGCGGCAATTCCAGCTTCTTTCGCAGCTTCTTTCCAAATATCTTCGCGGTTAACTTTATCGATTAATGCTTTAGCATTAGTCAAGTATTCTTTCGGCAAAAATCCCCAGCGAACATTTTCAACTATGAACCACAAATCATGACTCTTGTAAGGATAAGAAACACTACCTTTTCCATCTTTCCAGTAATAAGCCGCCATAGATTTATCATCAATTTTGCGACCATCACCCATGTCATATTTACCTTGAAATGGTTCAATCAAAACTTCCGCAGGAAGATTAAAATAATTTCTGCCAGCGAGAATTTGAGCCGCTTCTTTCCGGTTATCAAAATTATCTAACCATTGTTGAGCCGCCATAATTCCTTTTAAAATTGCTTTGGTTGCTTTAGGATTTTTGTCAACCCACTCACCTTTCATGGCAAAGTATTCTTCGGGGTGATTCTTCCAAATTTCAGCGGTTAATGCTGCCATATAGCCAATTTTGTCTTTCACAAGACGATTGGGCCAAGGATCGCCGGTACTAAAAGCATCCATCGTTCCCGTCTTCATGTTGGCGACAGTTTGCGCTGCTGGTACTGTCAGCAATTTGACATCTGCATCCGGATCTAAACCGCCGGCAGCTAACCAGTAACGAATCCACAAATCTTGGTTGACATGGGGAAAGGTGAATGCAGCGGTGAAAGGTGTTGAAGATTTCAGTTGTGTAAATAAAGACTTAGCGCCGGCAAGTTGCAAACTAACACCTTTGCCTAGGTGCTTGTTAGCGATCGCAATTCCATTTCCATGCGTAATCAACTGACACAGCACATACATGGGAATTTTTTGATTGCCTTTGGTAATTAAACCTTCGCTAATTAAATGCGGCATTGGCATTTGCCATTGTCCACCATCAATCCCACCACCAGCAGAACCAATTTCTATATTGTCCCGCGCTGAACCCCAAGAAGCTTGTTTGGAAAGGTTAACATTGGTCATGCCATACTTCGCAAAAAAGCCTTTTTCTTTGGCAATAATTAACGGAGCCGCTTCTACAATTGGGATATATCCTAACTTAACTGTAGTCGTTTCTGGTTTTTGTTCTGGAGTTAAATTGGCAACAGTTTGAGCCGCTGGCTGTGCCTGTACACTTTTACCTGTAATGCTTGCCGGAGGATTTCCCAAACAGCCTTTGAGGAACACAGCACCCGCAGAGGCTCCGGCTGTTAATATAAATTTGCGACGAGTAAATTGATTAAAAAATTCTGTCATATATCTCCTTGAGTGGGAACTTTCTTGTTTTTAAGTACGACAATTTAAGCAGAGAAACAATAGAAATGTTTCTTGCGCTGGCAATGGCAATTTTCAGCTATAACTAATAAGCAGATATGCGCCTTTTCCAGTAGAAAAGACTCGTTCGACTGCTTAAAGAGAAACTGTGGTTAATTTATTTATTCCTCTTTAGATAGATGCGATCTTTTGGGATCGCTAACGTTGTTTAAATCAGTCTACAGGTTTTGATGCCAAATGGATATCTTTTAACCTGTAATTATTAAAAAAATATTATATTGGATCTATAAGGAAAAACTTATAGTTCAGTCGCAAATGCCGGATAAAATTTGAATATATAGTTTTTTATTTATGATAATTATTATTTTTATACTATGAGTGAATGCTTTTAGGCTCTTTTTATTCGTTTTCATCAATATATATAGATAATTATTTATGAATGGTGTGGAGGAAATTTATATATTAAGTTTTTTAACTAACTTCGTAGCTTGGTAGTTGATAAAAATATAGATATAGAGGTTCTCATATGATGTCCCTAGTTGGGACACATAATTTGTAGGGTGCGTTACTTCGTTAACGCACTACAAGATTTAGGTGCGTTAGCACTTTTGCATAACGCACCCTACTGGCTAACTATAAACTTGTTCCCAGTCTCAGACTGGGAACAAGGAAGCGATAAATCGCTTACTACGGTCTTAAATCATTAGATAATTCCACAATGCCGCGATAGCCATCAATTCTGACTCGCTGACCATCTTGCAGCAACCAGGTAGCACCACGGACATCCATCACGGCTGGTATACCATATTCACGAGCGACGATCGCCCCGTGAGATAATCTTCCACCAGCTTCGGCAATTAAGCCACCGGCTCTGACTAATAGCGGTGCCCAGCCGGAATCGGTATAAGGCACTACCAATATCGTCTCTCGGTCAATCTCTGGTATATCTTGTAAATTCCGCAACACCTTGACTCTTCCCTCGGCTTGTCCGTGACTGGCGGGAATACCTTGTAATATTTGATCGGAGGTTAACTTAGAAAGAGCTAGCGGGACGGGGGGAGCATTGCCGTAAACTAAAAGAGGTATTTGATTTAATTGACTGTCTTCTGTGAGTTGCGATCGCCTAACTAACACTGACTCTTGCAACTGCGAAATTAATCGAGCATCCCAATTTTCTATCAATTGCCGCACTTCATTCAATTCCAGAAAAAAGATATCCCCTTTTTCCTTCAACAAGCCGGCTTGTAACCAAATCTTCTCCAAAGCCAAAAAACACCAGCGCAACTCACCTAACAAGCGCGAGTATACCTCAGTAACTCGTCCTTTGAGATCCACGCGCTGCTGTACAAATCCTCGCTTTTTCTTTTGTTTTCGCGGGCTATAAATTCCTTCTAAATTATCTATCAGCGGTTGGTTATCCTGCATCAACTGCACAAATAACTGCTTTATCGCTTGGGGATCTTCCTTCCAGGTGGGAACGGCAATATCAGTTCCGACTTCACTTAAATAGCCGTAATCTTGAAGCAATTCGTCGAATTGTTGTAAAATTTTCTGCCCTTCTGGGGTTGGTGCTAATTGCTCAAATACTTGCTGTGGTTCGACTGAAGGTAATACCTGTTTGGCATCTGCGGCTAATGCACTCAGTTCGCGCATTGCTGCTACTTCTGGTGTGACGCTGTTATCAATTTTGCCATCTTTTACGCGAAAAATTCCTTGACGCAGCGCTACACTCAAAGGTGCTAAAATGCTGTAATAAGTCGCAATTCGCAGCAATTCTAAGATAAAGTCAATTCTCTTTAACAATCTCGGCGGATCGAAGTCATCGATAAATTCCTGCGTCAACTGCGACAAACCAGGCACAAATCTTCTGTGATAATCGCGCTTAAAGTCTTTTTCTAAATTTAATTCGCGTCTGAGCAACTTCGCCAGTCCGGGTAGATTCTTTAAGGTAGAATCCAAAGGCGGTTTACTCATCTTGGAACCTCTGGTTAAAAATTCCAGACTTTCCGGCGGTAAACCCATTCTTAAGAAAATCTGCCCTAAGAGGGATGCATTAAAATATGCTCTAGAGTAGTGAAGTGTGGCGGTTTCTTTAAAGTCTAATCCTTCTGCGCGATCGCCTAAAACGATTGTAAAAAGTTCTCCCCAGACACCGCAAGTTAAAGGACGGTTAATCGACCAAGTTAAGGGACGAATCAATCCGGGAATTACTTCGGCGGCGATTTTGCGAGTCCAAATTGGTAGTAAAGTGGTGATAGGTCGTGCTTGTAATATCCAAAGTGTTTGACCGTCATAACTCCACTCGATATCTTGGGGAATGCCGTGAAAACGTTCTTCTAAATGTCGGGATAAGTAAGCAACTTGTTTAAGTAAAGCTTGTGGTACTTGTCCTGAACCTTCTAATTGCACAAACTTAAAATTTTCGGTTTCGACGACAAAAGCGCGATATTGTTCTGGTGTAACTCGTCCGGAAACGATTTGCGTCGGACTTCCTGGTAAAGCTTCAATGACGATTCCTTCTCCTTGTCGGGTAATCGGATCGCGGCTGAAAGCTACCCCAGAATAAACACTTTGGACTTGTTGTTGAACTAGCACTGCCATTGCTGCTTCTTGGGAACCGCGATCGCGTCGATATTGCATCGCAGTTGGTTGATTGTAAGAAGCTTGAGTTAGGGCGATCGCTTCTCGCAACTCTTGTTTGTTGGTAACGTTTAAAATTGTTTCATACTGTCCGGCAGCAGAAGCTTGTTCTGAGTCTTCCCCAATCGCCGAGGAACGCACCACCAGAGGCGATAATTCTGAAGGATACATAATTTCTACTAATGCTTCTGCGTCGTCAGAAGGCGCCAGTACCCACCCTTTCGGCACTGGATAACCCCAGCGCTTAATTTGAGATAAAGTAGCTGCCTTTTGTCCGAATAACGCAGCATCCAAATCGTCATCTAAAGAAACAATATTTGTCTCACCGCGCAAAAATTTATTAGCTGCTTGCGAATCTCTTTGCGCGTTTTCGGTTGGTAAATTCAAGTCATCCGGAATTCGTTTATAAATCCAGCCAAGTAACACCGCTAAAGCGACAGCAGCGATGATTCTCGGTAAATCCTGAGCGTGCAAAAGTGTGACAAGCAAAGGAAACAATACCAAAACGCCGTATTTTACCAATTTTTTGTTGCGAACAACACTAAAAGTAATAGTTACCAGAAAAAGCACAAATCCAGCTACCAGCGGATCGTGTACGGCAAATCCCCAAGCAACATTTGTCGTTCCAGCACCTTTTGCTACCCAGTATCGTCCTACTACTAAGGCAATCAGGGCAATCAATTCCCAAGCCGATCCCTCTCCAAAGAAAGCACGGGCAAGTAAGACAGCGGCAATTCCCTTCAACGCTTCTGACAATACCGCGAGAATTCCTATTAGTCTGCCACCGTGATAAAATGCGGCTGAAACACTAATATTACCAGTACCTACGTGTGCTAATTGCCGCCCATTTAAAGCTTGGGTAATCCAGTCAATTAGCGGTAGTGCCCCCAGGAGGGGACAGGCAATTAAAATAATTAAGGCACCCCAGAGTTCAAACATTGTGGATTGTGGGTTTGAGATTTATAGTCTTGGCTCTTTGTGCCGTCAACAAAGGCGATTTTTTCATATAGAAACCAAGGGCAGATGCATCTAAAATTTTGGATGCCTTTGCCGATAAGAGTTACATAAATTAATAAATATAAATACTTGGGGGTTGAAACCGAAGTCAAGTACTATAAGTAATTTAAAAATAATATAGGTAGACGCGTGCGTTTAAGCTTAACTGCGTTACTGTGTTGATCGCATCTAGAATACATTTCACACCCTGTTTTCACGATAGCCAGATTTAACTTCTTATATGTGAAATTTCAACTCGAAAATATAAAATTTTTATAAATTATTTTCAGAGCGTTTTAGGTAGCTGGTGAGAAACACTTAAGACAAAGATAAATTGGTCAGAACTTTAAATTTGGCAAACTTTCCTTGCGAGTGTCCCTCAACAGCTGCTAATATCCTTAGTTTATCGCATAGGCAGCTTGCAGCGCCCAAATAATTAGAGCAGCGATCGACCCCAAAAGCAGCACGGTAGAGATAGTTACCGCTTTTGGAGAATCTGCGCCCTTAAACTTCATGATTCCTCGGTTTAAGTCGGACATAGCGATGTGCGCCTCCTTTGATAAGCGTGCTCATTTGCCCGCTTTGATTGTAGTCTTTCTATTTGCATGTGCAACTAAAATTAAATTAATTTTCAGCAAAGCTGGGCAAAATTTACATCCCTAATATTACCTATGTCTTTAGACGTAGATTAAGGCTGAGACAATTTTCTGACTGATATCAATCAGTCAGATTTACCGTAAATACACTTAAAGCTGAATTTAAGCAAGATTGAAGTAGTTAAGTATATATCGCAACTTGTTTTTCCGATTTTTTGGTAGAATTTATTACTTTATGTCTCCCTAACTTTTGTTGGAATCATTTGAGGGCGTTGAAAGGTGAAAGTTGCGCTTGTAATAATTTTGATGGTATTAGCCGCACTGTTTGTAATGATAGAGGTAGGACTGCGATCGCTTTTTGGTTTTGGCAATCCTCCAATTTACATCGGTGATGAGCAGATTGGTTATTTGTTAGCACCAAATCAGCGTACTCGTCGTTTTGGTAATCGCATTGAAATTAATCAGTATTCTATGCGAAGTGCGCCAATAGAAAAAACTTGTTCACCCTCAACGCTGCGGGTGCTGCTATTAGGCGATTCTATCGCCAATGGTGGCTGGTGGACAGACCAAGATAATACAATTTCTAGCTTAATGATGCGTTCTTTGAGTGGGGCAAATCTCGGTAAATATCAGGAAGTAGAAGTGCTGAATGCTTCAGCTAACTCTTGGGGTCCGAGAAATGAATTAGCGTATTTGCAGCGGTTTGGAACTTTCAACGCTCAGGCGGTGGTGTTACTAATTAATACCGATGATTTGTTTGCTACGGCTCCGACATCTTTACCAGTGGGACGCGATCGCAACTATCCAGATAGTAAACCGGCTTTAGCGTTGGTGGAAGTATTTGAACGACAAATACGAAAACAAAAGTTAATTCCAGAATTGAAAGCAGTGCAAAATGAGAAAGGCGATCGTGTCGGGATTAATCTCGAAGCAATTAGCAAAATTCAAGCACTGACTCGTGAAAATAACTGTGAATTTCTGTTAGTGATGACTCCCTTACTGCGAGAAATTGGTAAACCAGGTTCGCGAGATTATGAAATTACCGCACGTCAGCGACTCAAAGATTTTACCGCAGCGCAGCAAATTACTTATATAGATTATCTGCCGACATTCAACGCCATCAAAGAGCCAAAATCTATCTATCAAGACCACATTCACCTTAACTTACAAGGCAACCAGCTTGTGAGAGAGAAAATTGAGCTTAAGCTTATTGAGTTATTGGGACATGGTACACCACATCAAGCTTGATTTGATGGCGATATGTTTGTAGAGACGTTCCACCGGAACGTCTAAGCGTGTTGATATATATTTCTATGAAGCAAGCGATCGACAAGCATACAGACTCTAGCAAAATAATAATTACGTAGTAAGCGCTTCAGCGCTTTAAATTGAGCGATAAATCGCTCACTACGAAACTTCTAAATGTCTTCGTGTGGTTTGGCGGATTTGAAAGGCGTAAATTTAGGTGGAGCCGATTTGAGTGGAGCTGACCTCAGTCGAGCCGATTTAAGTGGAGCGGATTTGAGTCGGTCAAACTTAACTGATGCAGACCTAAATGGAGCCAACTTAAAGGATGCAAATTTGAGTGAGGTAAACTTTATTGGGGCAGACCTGATTAAGGTAAACTTGGAGGGAACTAACTTGAGTCGCGCTGATTTGCGGAGTGCAAATTTAGTGCAGGCAAACTTGATTGGAGCTAACCTCAGCGAGGCAGAATTGAGTGGAGCCGATTTAAGTGGAGCCAATCTTCAAAAGGCAAATTTGATTGGCAGCAATTTGAATGAAGCAGAATTTAATAATACAAATATAAATGGAGCGACCATCACTGAACAAGAAATTGCTGGTTCAACTATGCATGTAGGCTTATCTCACAAATGGGTGACATCGGCTGGTGGTTGCTAAACCCATCGAGCGGAGGATCTCTCGTTACCAGTCTCTGACTGGTAACGAGGAAACCCACGGGTGTGGTTAATTACCTTGCAATGGGGCGTTTAAAACTTTGTCGATCCGATCGCGTGTTTGTAATAAGTGCGCTTTCGTATATTCGTCTTTTGAATCTGCCCCATTAAGTTTTTCTTGCAATTGTTTTAACTTATACCATGCCATTGTCCGCGCATCTTCGGGTACTCGTTGTTTTCGCAATACCATCGCTGTCAACAAATCGAGATATTCTTGTTGCAAGCCTCGGCGCAAACTACTAATTTTCATTTGCTTGCCGTCTGGTTTGAGAACTTCTGTCCAGATGCCATTTTGTAGAGTATCAAATAGTTCTGGCAAAGTCAAAGCTTTCCCAGGAGGACTTTTAAGTTCAATGTCGCTGAGTCGAGAAATGCGATCGCTTGATAGCAATTCTCGCAACACCATACTCTGCATGTTTAATATCAAATCGTGTATGGGATAATCCAAACGCCCAGTACGAGTTCTACTACCCCAATGTCGCCACCGCGATGGTGCTAATTTATTCAGCAGTTCCGGCGAGAAGGTGAGCGCATTTTCTGCAAACATATATTGTTGTAATGTCGCTAACGCTTGCCGTTGCTTTTCTACTGTTACTGGTTCAAACGGTAATCTACCTTGACTATCGCCTCCTTTAACTCGGTAAAAAGACTGTCCTCCAATGTATTTAGTAGTATAATAAATATTCTGAAAATAGTTACTTAATACCGTACTAAAGCGTTCCGTCACATCACTGTAACTATCTCCAGCTAGGGGATAACGCTTATTTAGCCTATCCCACATTACACGAGAATTTTCTAACTGCCACTCCGAATAAAGCAGCACATTACTACTATTGTCCCAAGCATCGGCAGTCGGGTCGAGGTCAGACACATCCTCATCTGTAGAATAACTTAACTCAGGCTTGTCAGATTGTTGAGCGATCGCACTCAACGCGGGTTTTTCCGCTGCGGGAGTAGTTGCTGGAATTGATGTGTAGCCGTATTTAATTGCCCATTCATCATAAGGTCCCACCATATTTGGAAAATAATCTCCCTGCTTCACTCCTGGAGGTGCGATATTCGGGGGGATATAATCCATCACCGAGGTAGTTAAACCTTTGCTGCGAGTGATTTTAGTATTGTTCATTTCTTCTGGAGGCAGTAAAGTACTACCACGGAAGTTATGACGTAAACCGAGAGTGTGTCCAACTTCGTGAGCAATAATTAAGCGTATATATTGATGGATATAGTCTTTTACTTGTTCGCTAGTCGGGGGTGTGTTTTGCAACAGTGACATTGCTGTTGTCCCAATCGCAAATTGATTTGCAGCTTCTAAGCCATAGCACAAATCGTACTCACCTGCCATTTTCGATAAACGATTTAACAATTTCTTTTCAGCTTGCGGCTTTTGGTTGGGAGTATTGTTAGCTTCTAAACCATTGGTGCAAAGCAGCCGATTTTGCATCAACGCTGATAAAGAAGTGCGATTTTCTCCTTGACTCGGTTGGACAATATCGCGATAATCTTTTTTCAGGGTGCGGACAAAGCTAGCGTCTACTAAAATATCTGCGTCTAAAATTTCCCCAGTTAGCGGGTTAACGCGAGATGGTCCTAGGGCAAAATATCCATCCACCGTGTTAATCCAGCGGATAGTATTGTAGCGGATATCTGCCGGGTCCCAAGCAGCGTTATCCGGCATTTGCTGCACTTGAATCGCATCTTGGAATCCAGCTTTTTCAAAAGCTTTATTCCACATGAGAACGCCTTCTTTAATTGCATCGCGGTATTCTAGAGGAACGGCGTTATCAATCCAAAAAACAATCGGTTTTTTCGGTGGAGAGATTGCCGCATTCGGATCTTGTTTTTCCAACTTCCAGCGATTGATGTAGCGGACAAACGGATCGCCGCGATCGTCGTCAGATAAATCTTGATAAGCGGTGATAAAATAGCCAACACGTTCATCAGCCAAACGCGGTTGATAGTTGTTTTCTGGTAGTTGAGAAATACTGTAATGCACCCGCAGGGTAAAGCCACGGTCATCAGCTAGTGTAGCAAAATTTGGTACAGGTTTGTCCTTACTCCCGCCGCCGGTGAAATTTAAAATAGATTCAATTTCCATGTTTGCCGGGAAGGTTTTAGCGTTACCAAAATAGGAATCATCTTTACTAGCGGGAATTCCCAAACTCGCGGATACTCCTGCTATGTCGGTAAGTAGCAAGTCGCTTAAGTCGATGAGAAGAGTTTTGCTTTGGGAGTTGATGCTTTTGATGGGGATGGTGTAGAGAACCGAATCACTAAAAGAACGGGCAAGCGATCGCGCTTGTGGATCTCCTTCGCGAGTACGAAAATTAACATTGCGGACGACAAAATGCAACTTATTATTTACCCGTTGGAAGTAAAATAAAAAATCTTGCAAAGGCATCCCGCTATAAATACCGCGTTCGCCAATCCCTGATTCTAGCGTTGCATTGGCGAGATAATTTTTATTTAGTTGCTCTGGTTTAATTTCTAAATAAATTTTATTCTTGTCTTTATTACGGTATAGGGTAAACAGTCCCTGTTGTTTTTGGGTGTCTTTAATTACCTCATCAAATTGTTGCAATTCATCCTTTTTGGTTGGTTTGGTGGTAGTATTAGGCTTTTCATCCGGTTTGTCGGGGACTTTTCCGATTTGTAAAAATGGTTGCTGTGCAGCTTTTTTGTTGTCTTTAACGACCCAAATAAAAGGCTGGCGCAAAGCGTGTTTGTTACTGTCGATTACCCATACTTGTTCTCTCGGTAGCCCAAATTTATTGTTTAAATTAGCATTTCCTTTCTGGGAGTAGCGCGGTGTAGAAACAGAAAAAGCCTCTCCACCCGTCACTTCTGTCTTCTTATACCTTTGTGAGTCAGGTGTACCCTTGTGCAAAAAGGTGTCACTGACCGCATTAACAGACGGTGACTTAGCGCTAACGCTGTAAATTGATAGACACAAACCATGCAACAAAATCACACAAAACGTTAATCTGTTCATTCGATCCATTCCTGAAAATGACCCCCTAATTAATTTTTAATTTTTTTTCAGCGAAGCAAGGTTGCTTCATTAACTTATGTCAATGAAAAACACGTCTTAGCTGCTTAATATCAAGCAGAAAGCTTGTAGTTTAGTTTTAACCGACATTTTGAGCTTTGTTATACTTTTTTGCTGTAGTATTTTTGCTAACAATTGCCTTTGTAGCAGAGAGTACGTATTATTTTTACATTGAATCTGGAAATATGCTGAAAAAAAAGTATAGCAATTTGACCAAATTGATAAAGTTTACTGACAATCGAAAAACTTTTCAATCTGACATTTTACTTTTAACCAAAGGAAAAGCAAGTTAGAACTCCCTCAAAAATCATGGTACTAAATAATACTATTTGCCAGAAAGACTAATTCCGCAAAACATAAAAAAATCTTTAGGTAATCTTCATCAAATCATCAGTAGGTGTATAGTAACTACGGACACAATAATGGCACATTTGTCTCAAGTCTGGAAGCGTTTGATAACTTATCTTCAGGGGACAGAGTTACAACAGATGCCAACGACAACATCTGTGGAAGCCGAAGTAATTTTACCTCTAGAAAAGAATATATTTGAACAAGATAAAAGTATTGAGTTTTCCCAAAATAATTTGCACGAATTTATATTTCCCGAACAGCTGCAAAAAAGCTTAGAAGAATGGACAAAAGCAGGTAGTGGTTTGAGCTTTAATAATAGCGATCGCCAACTACACGAGCAGATTTACAATATTTTGGGCAACGGCACGCTGACACCAGAAATAGTCGAACAAGTAATCGACTTGCTGACTACCAGTCAAGAATTTCGACCTATGCTGCTTTTCCAGCGCTTAGAAAATTTTTATCGCCGATGGTGTCAAGGAGAATTTATCGATGCTGCACCTGATGATAACTTGCCTCAGAAAAAAATGTTGCAGTTGCAAGCACAAAACATTACCGTCGGACTGCGACAGATAGACATACAGACCGGACTAAACGTGATGATTTTGCTTTTAGAATTACACCGTTATGCTCAAACAAAAGACGACTTAAAGCAAAAAATTAACTTTTATCCATCTTCCCAACCAGGTCAAGAAAATTTTTTCACATCTCAACTACTGCGAATTATTAGCTATAGCGATGCCATTGAAATTGGCAATTTTAGCAACATAGTCGGGGAATTTCTGCGAGGTGGCAACTTTAGCGGTGCTTACCTTGGCGATGCTAACTTAACTGGCGCTAACTTCAGCCAAGCCAACCTAAAAAACACTTACCTCGGTGATGCCAACTTAACTGGCGTCAACTTTAGCAATGCTAACCTCAAAGGTGCTAACCTCGGCGATGCCAACCTCAGCGGCGCCAACCTCAGCAATGCGAACCTCAGCGGTGTTGACCTCAGCAGCGCCAACCTCAGCGGTGCAAACCTCAGTGGTGCAAACCTCAACCGCGCTGACCTGAGTAGCGCTGACCTCAGCAGCACCAACCTCAGCAATGCTAACCTCAGTAGCGCCAACCTTAGCAGCAGCAACCTTAAGGATGCTGACCTCAACCGCGCTAACCTTTGTGACACCATCCTCTTTGGTGCCAACCTCAGCGAAGCCAACCTCAAAGGCGTCAACCTCAACCATGCCGACCTTTGCCGCGCTGACCTCAGCGGTGCTGACCTGAGTAACGCCAAACTCAACGGCACCAACCTCAGCGACACAATTCTTTTCAGCACCAACCTGAGTGACGCCATCCTCGTAGCTGCTGACCTCAGCTATGCCAAACTCAACGGTGCCAAGCTAAATCATGCCAACCTAAGCAGCGTCATGTTCTTAGGTGCTGACCTCAGCGACACCGATTTGAGTGGAGTGACTCTCAACCAAGCTGATTTGAGTGGAGTAACTCTCAACGATGCCGACCTCAGTGGGGCTGACCTCAGTGAAGCTGTACTCTTTGGTACAGACTTCAGCGGCGCCAACCTCAGCAGCGCCAACCTCAGTGGCAGCAACCTCAGCGGTGCTATTTTCAGCAGCGCCAACCTCAGTAATAGCAACCTCAGCTACGCCATTCTGGGCAATACCGACCTCAGCGACGCTAACTTAGAACAGTTGACTTGGAATGAAAATCAACATTGGCAAAATGTGCGCGGGTTAGATACAGCAGTTAACGTACCAGACGCCTTAAAGCAACAGCTGGGATTAGGGTGAGAGGAGGGAGGGGGAGAGTGGGGGAGTGGGAGAGTGGGGGAGTGGGGGAGGAGAAGAAAAATAAACAACTTTAAGCGATCCTCTCCTCCCCTCCTCCTCTGCGTCCTCTGCCCCTCTGCGGTTCGTTCTCTCTAACTCAAAAACAACTCCTTAATTCCCGTACTACCAATCTCTATCGCCAACGCAGCCAACAGGAAACCTAAAAGTTGAGTAATAATCACCTCACCTTCTGCACCAATCCACTTGTCAATATAATTACAGAAGCGCAAAATCAACCAAGTAACAAACATTGCCGACAAAATCCCCAGCGTCACGCTTAAATTAGGATTGGCGGCTGACGACATTAACAGCATTACCGTCGTCAGCGTACCAGGTCCGGCTAACAATGGCAAAGCTAGCGGCGTAATTGCGATATCTCTCTCTTGGTCGAGTACAGGAGTATCTAATTCACCTTGAAGCATTTGTAAAGCGATTAATAGCAGCAACAGTCCTCCAGCTATCCGCAAAGACCCCATGCTGACGTCTAAATAACTTAAAATGAATTGACCGCCAAAAGCAAAGACCAAAAGAACAGCGATCGCTATCACTACTCCTTTATCTATTACTTTGTTTCTTTGCTGCGGTTCCATCCCCTTAGTCAGAACTAAAACTATCGGTATATTACCCACTGCATCCGCAAGAACAAACACAGCAACAAACGTTTTAACGAAAACAGAAATATCCACAGCAGAGACTTTATCAAGGTTTTCTAACAACCTAACCTCAAACTAGTTAATTTTTCCACAACCCGTAGCAAGATTAAGATGATGATAAGTTTCCGCAAAGTGTTCGTTGGTTAATAAATTCAGGGAAGATAAAGCAATGGGGATAGAGTCTGTCTTTGCAACTACCAAAGTAAAGATATATTTGATAATCTATCCCTTACAACTCCACTGTTCGTTATTGGATTTATGAAGTCATACTTAGCCGCCGCTATTCAAATGACCAGTGTGCCAAATCTGGAAAAAAACTTGGTACAGGCAGAGGAATTTATCGATTTAGCCGTCCATCAAGGTGCGGAATTAGTAAGTTTGCCAGAAAATTTTTCGTTTATGGGCGAAGAAAAGGATAAACTTGCTCAAGTTGAAGCGATCGCCAAAGAATCGGAAATATTCCTCAAAAAAATGGCGCAGCGCTATCAAGTTACCATTCTCGGCGGCAGCTATCCAGTACCTGTAGATAACATCGGCAAAGTCTACAATACTTCCACACTCATCGACCCCAACGGTCAAGAAATTGCCCACTACCAAAAGGTACATTTATTTGATGTGAATGTCCCTGACGGCAATACTTACCGCGAATCTAGTACAGTAATGGCTGGTCAGCAAATACCCCCGATTTATTTTGACGAAAAACTCGGTAATATCGGACTTTCTGTTTGCTATGATGTCCGTTTTCCGGAACTTTACCGCCATTTATCTCACAAAGGGGCAGATATTCTATTTATTCCGGCAGCTTTCACCGCTTTTACTGGTAAAGATCATTGGCAAGTATTACTGCAAGCGCGGGCAATTGAAAACACCGCTTATGTCATCGCACCGGCGCAAACTGGAGTAAATTACGCTCGTCGTCAAACCCACGGACACGCGATGATTATCGATCCTTGGGGTACGATTTTAGCCGATGCTGGTGAAAAACCGGGAGTAGCGATCGCCGAAATCAATTTCTCTCGGCTAGAACAAGTTCGCCGTCAAATGCCCAGCTTACAACATCGCGTATTTATTTAGCTGGTTATTTGCGAAAATTTACAGTTCGATCGCCTTGTGGGATGGTAAACTCACAATCTCTAGAAAGAAAAAAGTTAGTGCTTTGGCGATCGCACTTGTATGTAAACCAATGAAAACTTCAATTAAGTTTTTTTTCCTTACTGCTGTTGTTTCACTGCTTTGGGCATGTGGTAATGACACCGCACAAACAACTCCCGCTAATTCCCCAACCGCTACAAACTCTAATTCCCCAAACGCTACATCAACTGCTGGCACTAAAATTCAAGTAACTGCCACAGAGATGAAGTTTCAATTATCTCAGTCAACAGTCCCAGCTGGACCGGTGGAATTTGAAACGACCAACAAAGGTAAAATTCCTCACGAAATGGTAGTGATTAAAACAGACTTACCACTAGATAAGCTACCACTTGAAGGCGATAAGCTTGACGAAGATAAAGCCGGAAAAGAAATTGGCGAGATTGAAGAAGACGACCTCAAAAGCGGTGTCACAAAAACACTCAAAGTTAACTTAACTCCCGGTAAATATCTCATCGTCTGCAACTTACCCGGACACTTCAAAGCCGGAATGAGAACCTTCCTCACCGTCCAATAACACCAAAAAACCGGGTAATATTCCAACCCGGTTAAATAATCTTAATATGAAAAACCCGTAATGAGCGCCGTAGTGAGCGCTTCAGCGCTCATCTCACCTTAAACCTTAGCAGTAGCCTTAGTCACAGCATTAAGTTCGCCTTTAGCATACTTAGCAGCAAAATCATCCAAAGAGATTTGCTTAATCTTGCTAGCGTTACCAGTAGTACCAAATTGCTGATAGCGTTCAGCACAAACCTTCTGCATATACTTAATCGAAGGCTTGAGGAAGTGACGGGGGTCAAACTCCTTCGGATTTGCAGCCAAAGCTTCACGCACAGCAGCAGTAATCGCCAAACGGTTATCAGTATCGATGTTTACCTTACGTACACCGCTCTTGATACCTTTTTGGATTTCTTCTACAGGTACACCGTAAGTTTCGGGAATTGCACCACCATATTGGTTAATGATAGCGAGCAAATCTTCGGGAACCGAAGAAGAACCGTGCATTACCAAGTGAGTGTTAGGTAAACGGCTGTGAATTTCTTCAATTCGGCTGATTGCTAAAATTTCTCCGGTCGGCTTGCGGGTAAACTTGTAAGCACCGTGGCTAGTACCAATCGCAACTGCCAAAGCATCTACTTGAGTTTGCTCTACAAAGTCAACTGCTTGGTCGGGGTCAGTTAAAAGTTGATCTCGGTCGAGTTTACCCTCGAAACCGTGACCATCTTCAGCTTCACCCATACCAGATTCGAGAGAACCCAAGCAACCGAGTTCACCTTCAACGCTGGCGCCTACAGCGTGAGCTACTTTTACCACTTCGCGGGTAACGTTGACATTGTACTCATAGCTTGCTGGTGACTTCGCATCTTCTTCCAGCGAACCGTCCATCATCACGCTGGTGAAGCCGTTACGAATCGCCGAATAGCAAGTTGCAGGGCTGTTACCATGATCTTGGTGCATGGTAATGGGAATTTGAGGATAAGTTTCTACCGCAGCCAAAATCAAGTGGCGTAAGAAATTTTCCCCAGCATAAGAACGAGCGCCACGAGAAGCTTGTAAAATCACCGGGCTATCTGTCTCTAGAGCAGCCTTCATGATTGCCTGAATCTGCTCCATGTTGTTCACGTTGTACGCCGGAATGCCGTAACCGTTTTCAGCCGCGTGATCCAACAGCAGCCGCATTGGTACGAGCGCCATAGATAGTCCTCCTAATGTGGTAGTCAGCTAGTCGGTTTGAGACAAGCGCAATTTTTACGCTAATCTTAAGACTTTTTTCAACTTTATATAGGAAATTATAACTAGTGTCGGGTGCTAATGCTGAAAAACTTTACCACCTTCAAGCCTGATTATAAGGGACTGGTGACTGCAAGAAGTCAACTATAAACAATCAAAGGCGATCGCGTAAGTGATAAAAGTTGCCCAACGGTTCTCAAACAAACCCCAAACGCAACATACGAGCGAAGCGCGTTCGCGCCCCTCGTCCTTTATAGCGGAAGCGAGAATCGCAAGGTGCGGCGGTTCGCACGCGAGTTACTTCAAATCTAAGGATACTGCTTTAATATGGGTCGCCCGGGATTCGAACCCGGAACTAATCGGTTAAAAGCCGAGTACTCTACCGTTGAGTTAGCGACCCGTTGAGTTTTAAACTCGCAACTTTGTCATTCTACCACATCTATCTATAGTTTTGTAAAGGGGTTTAGAAAAAATTTGCTGTCAACTTCACCGTTGCCGAACAACTAGCTCCAGGTTCAAGTATAGTCAGGTGTTCGCCAGTATTGATAGAGTTTCGAGCAGCGCTCCACGGTTCCAGACAGTAGAAATCTTTGCCTTTCAACGTCCAAAAAACCAAAATCGGAAAAGCATCATCGTAATCTAGAGTCAATTTTAACTTGCGGCTGCGGTCTGTCACACTAGCAGATTGACTTGTTAGCTGTTTAAAAGCAACGTCAATTTCATCGCGGTTGAAGTCAAAATCACCGTTAAAAGAGTGCATTTCCTTGGTTTTTTGGTCTTGATACTCGTTGCTAGGGATTTCAAATTCTAGCTGAGTTTTATCATTCGTCACAAAGTACGGATGAAACCCAAAAGAAAAAGGCATCGGTGAAGATGATTTATTTGTATAATTCTGCTGAACTTCTAAGATATTACCTTGCATCTGGTAGGTAAAAGCCAGTTCAAAGTCAAAAGGATAAACCGCTCTTGTTTGCTCGTTGCTATTGAGGACTACGGTAAGGCTAGCTTTATCTTGGGTCACTTGATTCGTAACATCCCAAGGTAAATCGCGAGCAAAGCCATGTTGTTTGAGAGTATACTGCTTACCTTGAGAAGTGTAAGTATTATCCGGTAAGTTGCCGCAGATCGGAAATAAAATCGGATTTCCACCTCTAACGCTCAATTCCGGATTAGTAAAGCGTTCCGTATCTAAGTAAAAAATTTCTTCACCGTTGACGCGCCATTTAGTGATGATACCACCGCGTTCCGGTACAACCTCTAATTGTGAATTAGTGCTTTCGTCCTTGAGGACGTAGGTTTTGTATTGTTGCTCTTGAAGTGCGATCGCAAACATTGCTTTCCTTTTTGTAATGATTAGTCAAGTCAAACAGTCGCCTACTATCAGTTAAGCTATAGCTAATTGGTCATCTCTGTTGCTTATTATGTACCAAGTAGACCCTCCTCTTCCTCCAAAAGAAGTTCTACCAACGATGTATGATCTTCCCAGTGAAGATCCAAAGGAGCCAGGTTTGCCCGACGAATTTCATGATTTTCAACCTCAACTTTTGCGAGAAACCTTTCATCCGCCTAATTATCGACCAGATGAGGTATTCGTCGCCAGCGATTTAAATCTTTATTACGATATACGTCATCCTTTGTGGTATAAGCGTCCTGACTGGTTTGGAGTAGTTGGCAACTCTAAATTATATGAAGATAGAGATTTACGCTTAAGTTATGTAATTTGGCAAGAGGGTGTAAGCCCCTTTGTGGTAGTTGAGTTACTTTCCCCTGGTACAGAAAAAGAAGATTTGGGGCAAACTTTACGCACTGTAGATGAACCACCGACAAAATGGCAAGTGTATGAGCAAATTCTACGTGTACCTTATTACATCGTCTTTGACCGCTACACAGATAGGTTAAGAGCCTTTATGCTTCAGGCAGACCGTTATGTGGAAATGAACCTAGAGGAAACACGTATTTGGATGCCAACTTTAAAACTAGGTTTAGGACTGTGGCAAGGTACTTATCAAGGCATTGAGCGGCTCTGGTTGCGTTGGTATGATGCCAATGGAAATTGGATATCAACACCAGGAGAAGAGATGCTACAAGAGCGTCAAAGGACAGTGCAAGAACGTCAAAGAGCCGAGCAAGAGCGTCAAAGAGCCGATCGCTTGGCAGCGCGTTTAAGAGAATTGGGTGTAAACCCGGATGAGGTGTAGGGGAGTGGGGGAGCAGGGGAGGCAGGGGAGGCAGGGGAGGCAGGGGAGGCAGGGGAGGCAGGGGAGGCAGGGGAGGCAGGGGGAGCAGTTTTTGAGCAGGGGAAGTTAAAATTACCAATGCCCGATGCCCAATGCCCAATGCCCCGTGCCCAATTCCCAATGCCCCATGCCCCATGCCCAATGCCCCATGCCCAATTCCCTTTTATTCGTCTTCTGCAAAGACAAAGCGATATAATTCGCTGCTATCAGGTTCGGGACTGCTTTCGGCAAATTTCACCGCTTCGGCAATTCTTTCTGTGATTTTGCGATCAATTGCTTTGAGTTCTTCGGCAGATGCTAAATTTTGCTCTATTAAATGATTAGCTAACTTCTTAATTGGGTCACGAGCAAACCAAAATTCTTTTTCGGCTTGCGATCGCATTTCGTCTGGGTCAGCCAATGAGTGACCCCGGAAACGGTAAGTTAAAGCTTCAATTAATGTCGGACCTTCTCCAGCACGAGCGCGGGCAACAGCTTCTTCGGCTACTGCTCGCACGGCTAGTACATCCATACCGTCTACTTCCACGCCCACCATGTTGAATACACTGGCTTTTTTGTAAATCTCTGGCTGGGAAGTTGCGCGATCGTGAGCCATACCGATCGCCCACTTATTATTTTCTACCACAAAAAGAATCGGCAGTTTCCATAAAGCCGCCATATTCAACGTCTCGAAAAACTGACCGTTATTTGCCGCACCATCACCAAAAAAGCAAGCTGTTACTTGGTCTGCGCTTTCATCTTTTAAAACTTCGCGCCGATATTTACTTTGAAAAGCAGCTCCTGCTGCTACCGGAATACCCTCAGCCACAAAAGCATAACCCCCCAGCAAGCGATGTTCCGCAGAAAACATGTGCATCGAACCACCGCGTCCTTTACTACAGCCGGTGGCTTTACCAAATAATTCCGCCATTACCTCTTTTGCTGGTACTCCCGCACTCAAAGCATGAACGTGGTCGCGGTAAGTACTGCAAACGTAATCTTCACCCGGTCGCATCGCTTGGATAACACCAGTGGAAACCGCTTCTTGACCGTTGTACAGATGGACAAAACCAAACATTTTGCCTCTATAGTACATCTCGGCGCACTTATCTTCAAAGACGCGCCCTAAAACCATATCTTCGTACAACCGTAACCCAACTTCTTTGGTAATCTGCGCGGATGCCGCTGTAAATGTGGGTAATGTGCGTTCTTGAACCATTATTTTGTTAGTATCCCTGTGGTAAAACTTAAAGTTACTATGTTAGATAAGTTGCTTACATTCGGCGTAAGCTTGTACAAAGATAACGTTGTTTGGAGTTAACAAGTTACAAATTCACTCTCAATGGCTGCTAAAAAGTAAATAGTTTTTAATTTGATTTTTAATTTTCACTGCTCCTTGGAAGTTACCATCTGCGGAACTTCCGCAGTTTGGACTTTTCACCACTCACCCTTATAGATTATCAATCAGAATATAAAGATTTCTGCATATCGATTAACAATTTTGAGAAATTGGTGGCGGCAATTTATATACTTCTGTAAAGAGTTGTATTTACAACAAAGCCATGATATACTACGCTACGCTTGTTATCAAGATGAAATTTATCTAGCGGTGCTTCTCTATTTTGACTACCGGGGAAAGTACCTCTGAATTGTTTGCAGGAATACAATCTATCGATCTCACGCTCGATAGTTAAATTTATACTCCTGCGAGCAGAAGATTTATGGTACTACGCTGTGGTGTAGTATTGTTTAATGTATAAAATTGATGACAAATCAGTTAAACCGGAAAAATTTAATAAAAATCAGCAATAAGGCAAAAGATTAAGTAGTATACAAATTTATTTTCACTTCACACTATGAAGGTGTGTCAAGAAGATAATCTGATGGCACGGTTTTACATGCCGGGAATGCTCGAGATGAATGATGTTGATCATGCAGCAGGGGAAGTAAGCCGTGCGAATTCCGCTAGATTACTACCGAATTTTAGGATTACCGTTGGCGGCAAGTGATGAACAATTGCGGCAAGCATACAGCGATCGCATTGTCCAACTACCGCGACGTGAGTATTCGTCAAGTGCAATCACTTCCAGAAAACAACTTTTAGAAGAAGCGATCGTGGTATTATCAAATCCCAAAGAACGTAGCAGCTACGACCAGCTTTATCTGGCAAACGTCTACGACCCGGAAGGAAGCACGACAACTAGTGCAGTAGCAGTCGAAAATCGCTCTTTTGAGAACAACGGTACTACCGAAGCTAAAAGTCTGGGCATTGACATTTCCCAAGATGAATTAGTTGGTGCTTTACTAATTCTGCAAGAGCTTGGCGAATACGAACTTGTAGTCAAACTAGGTCGTCCCTACCTGGTTAATAAAAATGGAGCAGTAAGTGGCGCAAATGTCAATAGTCTGACCAACGAAGAATATCATGAACGTCCAGAACGTCCAGATATTATTCTCACCGTTGCCCTTGCCTGTTTAGAACTGGGTCGTGAAGAATGGCAGCAAGGTCATTATGAAAACGCAGCGCTTTCCTTAGAAACAGGTCAAGATTTGTTAATTAAGGAAAATTTATTTCCCAGCGTGCGATCGGAAATTCAAGCAGACCTTTGTAAATTAAGACCATATCGAATTCTAGAATTACTCGCACTACCTCAAGAAAAAACCGCCGAACGACGTCAAGGCTTGGAATTATTACAAAACGTTTTAGAAGAGCGCGGGGGAATTGATGGTACTGGCAATGACCAATCTGGTTTAAATATAGATGACTTTTTGCGATTTATTCAGCAACTACGTTACCACTTAACAGCCGCAGAACAACAGAAAATATTTGAAGCTGAAAGTAAACGTCCCTCGGCAGTCGCTACATATTTGGCTGTGTATGCCTTAATAGCGCGGGGATTTGCTCAACGTCAACCTGCTTTGATTCGTCAAGCAAGGCAAATGCTGACACGTTTGGGCAAGCGTCAGGATGTACATTTAGAGCAGTCTTTATGTGCCTTACTTTTGGGGCAAACTGAACTTGCAACTCGTTCTTTAGAACTTAGTCAAGAATACGAAGCTCTAGCTTTTATTCGCGAAAAATCTCAAGACTCTCCTGACATGCTGCCGGGACTGTGTTTATACGGAGAACGTTGGTTGCATAACGAAGTGTTTCCTCACTTTCGAGATTTGGTAAATAACCAAGCTTCTCTAAAAGAATACTTTGCCGATGAACAGGTGCAAGCTTATTTAGAAGGTTTGCCAACGGAAGTACAAAAAAGCAATGAAACTGTAACTAATCGGCAGTTTTCTTTTCAAACACAAACAAATACTTACCCCCACCGCAGTAATTCAACTGCGAGTTATCGTCACTCCAGCACAACAGAGAACGGGGAAGTTTTAGAAACACCAATTCAAGTAAAATCAGTTCATTCAAACTACTCACCACCCAGCTTTACAACATCTACATCTGTTAATGCAACAGAACAAAATAGTGTGGCACAGGTTGCGAGTGCTGAACCTATCGCTTCTAGAACAAATCATAATTTGAATGGTTCGGCTAAAGCTAATGCACCCGTTCAAACGAATAAGCGAAGGAGACGAAAACCCGCTCATTCTCAACCACAGCGTTTTCCTAACTCCTTAGAAGGAAAAACGCGCTTAGTGTGGATGATATTTGGCTCTTTTGCTGGTATTGTAGTTTTGTGGTTTTTGCTCACCTCATCTTTGGGATTATTAAAAAATCTGTTCTCCCCTGCGCCATCTTTAAAAGGCGAACAGTTGTCTGTGCAACTTAATGAACCACCAATACCGATTCCTGACCCAAATAGCAAGCCACTGTCACCACCAGGACTTTTGACAGAAACCACGGCACAGGAAGTCGTTAAAAGTTGGCTATCTAGTAAATCCGCAGCTTTGGGAGTCAATCATGAAGTTGACAGTTTAGAGGAGATTTTAATCGGTTCAACTTTATCTAAATGGCAGGCAATTGTTCAAGAGGATAAAGAAGAAAACCGCTATCGCAAATACACCCACACTGTAAAGGTGGAATCTGTAAAGACGACTGAAACTGACCAAAATAATGCGACGGTTGACGCGACGGTAACTGAGTTAGCAGAGTTTTATGATAACGGGCAAATTAATCAGCAAAAGTCTTATAACGAAAAAGTTCGTGTTAGATATAATTTGGTTCGTGTAGATGATAGCTGGCGCATCCGAGATATGTCAGTTCTCAATAAAACAAGTGAAAGCTAATAACCCGGCGTTGCTAGTTACAATCCGACAACGATTAAAATCGCTGTCTCATATATAAAGTCCGTTAAAACGGACTAGAAATCTCAATCGCGTTAGTCGGTTTATCCCTTCTTGTACTTTTAGATAACAATTTTAATCGTTGTCGGGTTCGGTCTAAAATCGATGGAATAATAACTAGCAACTTACGTTAATAAGAGCATTATGACTGAACTCAACCATATATGAAGACAATATTAAGGTATTTGTAGGGTGTGTTAGCGCTTCGCGCTAACGCACCCTACGTATATAAACTCAACCATATATGAATAAAATATTAAGATATATTAAGAAAAGTTAAATATAGATGTAACTCTTGCTTTTTTCCTTCGGTAAACTCTATTATACTTACAATCTACGGTAATTCGCTCAAGATGCCGTATATAAGGTGTATTATGAGCAGATGGCAATTGAGACAATCAGTAGGTAGAGCGATCGCCCAAATGCAGACTTATGTAATCAAAAGTTTGCACTTGATATTATCTGAACGAATTAGAAAAAGCTGGTCAAATAGGCGTGTGCATTTTCTATGTCTATTTGCCGTAGGTGTCATTTTAAGCACGGCAATAACTGCCTGTGGAAATGCTTCAGCTTCTAAATCTGATATTAAACTGCGGCTGGTTTCCTTTTCTGTTACAAAAGCTGCTCACGACCAAATAATCCCGAAATTTATTCAGAAATGGAAGAAAGAACATAACCAAAACGTCACTTTTGATACTAATTATGGTGGTTCTGGCGCTCAGGCTGCTGCTGTTATCGGGGGTTTGCAAGAAGCAGATATAGTACACCTAGCGCTTCCCTTGGATGTGAATAAAATCCAACAAGCAGGTTTGATTAAATCAAATTGGGAAACGAGAGCGCCAAGAAATGGTATTGTTAGTAGGTCTGTAGCGGCAATTGTGACCCGCGAAGGCAATCCCAAAGGTATTAATACTTGGGCAGACTTAGCAAAAGATGGGGTGAAAGTAATTGCTGCCGATCCGAAAACTTCTGGGATTGCGATTTGGCAATTCCTAGCTTTTTGGGGTTCGGTGACTCAAGCCGGAGGTGACGATGCAACAGCATTAGATTATGTTACCAAAGTTTATAAAAATGCTCCATTTTTGACAAAAGATGCGCGTGAAGCTAGCGATTTATTTTTCCAAAGAAATGAAGGGGATGTCTTAGTTAACTACGAAAATGAGGTAATTTTAGCGGAAACGAATGGACCGAAATTACCTTATGTTGTACCACCAGTAAATATTTCCATCGACAACCCAGTAGTGGTAGTTGATAAAAATGTCGATAAACATAATACAAGAGAAGTTGCACAAGCATTTGTTGATTATCTTTATTCAACAGAAGCCCAACGCGAATTTGCGCTCTTAAAATATCGTCCTGTTAATCCCACCGTCACCCAAGAAGTGGCATCACAGTATCCCAAAATCGAAACTTTATTTACCGCTCAAGATTTAGGCGGATGGGATATTCTTCAGAAAAAATTCTTTGGGGATGGCGCAATTTTTGATCAAGTTAAGGCTAAAAGTAAAGCCTAGATATTCTACCAACCATTTTATATATTAAATGTGGGATTGATAAAAGCCGATGAGTTTTAGCAATAGGTTGAAAAAAAGCCTCACTTTTATATCTTTGATATTGACATCATATCTGACAGCTTGCAGCAATCAAGGAAGCCAACAACAGGTAAGTATTGATGGTGCTGCGGTAGGTTTTCCTATTTCTCTGGCAGTTGCAGAAGAATACCACAAACAAAACGATAACGCTGTAGTGAGTGTTGCTTCCAGTGGAACTGGTGGGGGTGTTAGCAAGTTTTGCGCTGGGGAAATTGATATTGTTGCTGCTTCTCGTACTATTAAAGATGAAGAAGTAGCCAAATGCAAAAAAAAGAAGATTGAATTTGTAGAATTACCTATTGCGTTGGATGGAATCGCCGTAATTGTTAATCGTCAAAATGATTTTGCCAAATGTCTGACGATTGCAGAACTCAAAAAAATGTGGAGTTCTAAATCAGATAGCAAAGTATTAACTTGGAATCAAATTAATCCAAAGTTTCCCAAAGAAAAAATGAAGCTTTACGCTCCGGCTTCGGATACTGGAACATTTGATTATTTTAGCCAAGCTGTTACAGGTAAAGCCAAAAACAGCCGCACAGATTATAATCCTAGTCACAATCAAAATAACCTTGTCCAAGGAGTTGCAGGTGAGAAATATGCCCTTGGTTATGTAGGGATTTCTTATTACATCCAAAACCAAGATAAGCTAAATATAGTTGCTGTTGAAAGTCCGACAGGCAAGTGTGAAAAACCTGTTCCAGTTGATAATGTAGTGAAGAATATCTATACACCTTTGTCTCGTCCTCTTTTCATCTACGTTAGTAAAAAATCTCTGGATAAAAAACCATCCGTAAAAGAATTTGTCAATTTCTATCTAGAAAATTCTTGGAAATGGGTAGATAGTGTTGGTTATGTAGCGCTACCTGATGAAGCTTACATGAAGGTAAAACAAAAGTTGGCTACAGGTGAAACTGGTACAAAATTCAAAAAAGCCAAACCAGGTCAACCAATCACGAATTTTATTTAATATTTAGTATTGGGAATTATGCAAGCTACAAATCAAGATAATTTTCACCAATCTAGAGAATCACTAGAAAAGAAAGCATCGGAAGATATTCAAGAAAAAATTGTTGCCGCAATTTTATTTTGCTGTGCTTTAATTTCCGTCCTGACCACATTTGGTATTGTCTTCATTATTTTCCAGGTGGCATTTGAGTTTTTTCAAGAAGTTTCTTTTGCTGAATTCTTTTTGGATACTAAGTGGACTCCTCTATTTGCAGAAAGACATTTTGGCGTTTGGCCGCTGATTAATGGTACATTTTTAACTACAGCGATCGCTATGTCAGTTGCGATTCCTTTAGGTTTATGTTCTGCTATCTATTTAAGTGAATATGCACCACCAAAAGTAGCAGCAATTCTCCGTCCAGCATTTGAACTTTTGGCAGGGATACCTACAGTTGTTTACGGCTACTTTGCACTGTTATTTATCACCCCACTGCTCCGGAATTTTCTCCCCTTGGAAATTTTCAATGCCTTAAGTGCGGGGTTGATGATGGGAGTAATGATTACTCCGACGGTTGGCTCTATCAGCTTAGATGCCATCAGAGCAGTACCGCGTTCTTTACGTGAAGGTGCTTACGCTTTAGGTATCACCAAACTCGAATCCATTTTTAAAGTTGTTTTACCAGCAGCACTTTCTGGAATCAGCGCTTCGATTATTTTAGGGATTTCCCGTGCTGTGGGTGAAACGATGACTGTTGTTATAGCTGCCGGACAACAGCCGAGAATAACAGTTAACCTACTGGAATCAGTAGAAACAATGACAGCATATATGGCGCAAATTTCTGGTGGAGACAGTCCGCGTGGCAGTGTTAATTTTAAGACTTTATACGCTGTAGGTGCTGTTTTGTTTATACTCACCCTGAGTTTAAATATTGTTAGTTACTGGATTTCTAATCGCTTTAAGGAAAAGTACGATTAAGAAAATGATTACTTGAGTGTGATATTCCCAGGTTTTTGTCTGCAAGAAAACCGCGTGTTTGTAATTTACTAAATAGTAAGGAGAAATATTGATGGAGATAATCGACAACAATGCTTCCCAATTGCTAACAATCACTGAGCAAAAACCGGAAAAACTGAAAGATAAATCATCCCAGAAAAAAAAGTCCCACAAGGCAAAACAAAAAAAACACAAAAGCCAAGATAAATTAGAGAATAATGGTTCAAAAACGTTGCTAACAGAAACTGAAGATAAAGCTAAAAAAGAGGGACTCAAAAAACTTAAAACCGAATTTTACGAAAAGGAAATTGAGAAGCTTCAGATTGAGTTACTCAAGCAGCAAGACTGGATCAAAGAGAAGGGTTTGCGTGTTGTCATCATATTCGAGGGACGAGACGCTGCGGGCAAAGGAGGCATCATCAAGCGAATTACTGAGTTCCTCAACCCACGGGGTTGTCGAATCGTTGCTCTAGGAACGCCTTCAGACCGCGAGAAGACCCAGTGGTATTTTCAACGTTATGTGGCTCATCTCCCGGCTGCGGGAGAAATTGTCATTTTCGATCGCAGTTGGTACAACCGGGCTGGTGTAGAGCGAGTGATGAACTTCTGCACCGACGAGGAGTATCAAGAGTTCTTACACTCCTGTCCGGAATTTGAACGAATGTTGGTGCGAGCAGGCATCATTTTGATTAAGTACTGGTTTTCTGTGAGTGATGAAGAACAGGAGCGACGATTTCAAGACCGCGCAAACAACCCGGCAAAACACTGGAAACTCAGCCCAATGGATATCAAGTCTAGAGATTTGTGGGTAGAGTATTCCCAAGCCAAGGATCAAATGTTTGCTCATACCAACATTCCAGAAGCTCCCTGGTTTACCATCGATGCTGACGATAAAAAACGTGCCCGCCTTAACTGTATCAGTCACATCCTCAGCAAAATACCTTACGAAGACTTGACACCCCCACCCCTAGAGTTACCTCCCAGGAGGACAGGGGATAATTACATCCGTCCCCCCCGAAACGAGCAGTTTTTTGTGCCGCAGCTGTATTAATGATTACTACCATTGGTATCAGCCCAGATGCTATCAAAGCAGTACCGCGTTCTTGACTTTGAAGGTGCTTACGCTTTAATATCACTGAATTTGAATATTGTTAGTTACTGGATTTCTAATCGCTTTAAGGAAAAGTACGATTAATAAATATGTCTACCACATACAGACCAAACAATCCTCTAGATCGAGAGAGAGAATTTACTGATAATGTCGAAAGTAGAGAAAGCTTAGGTAAAGCCTTTGAAATAATTTTTCTTTTGGGGTTGCTAGTTGGCTTATTCGTTCTAGCTTTGCTAATTTTTGATATCTCTAAAGATGGATTAGTCAGGTTTTTCAGTCCAGGTTTTTTGACAGAAACTCCTTCGCGTTTTCCAGACCAAGGAGGTATTCGTCCGGCAATAATTGGTAGTATCCTTTTAGGAATTACTGTGATTTTGACTGCTGTACCAATTGGTGTAGGAGCAGCTTTATATCTGGAAGAATACGCTCCAAAAACCTGGTGGACAACGATTATCGAGATTAATATAAGCAATTTGGCGGGAGTGCCTTCTATTGTCTATGGGTTGCTAGGTTTAGGAGTTTTCAATTACTTACTAGGGTTTGGTCCAACTTTAATTTCTGGTGCGTTGACTTTATCTTTGCTATCTTTACCAGTAATTATTGTGACGGCAAGAGAAGCAATTCGCTCAGTTCCAGATTCTTTAAGAAATGCTTCTTACGGGTTGGGTGTAACTAAGTGGCAAACTATTAGCAGTCATGTTTTACCTTATGCCGTTCCTGGTATTCTCACAGGGGTAATTATTTCTGTATCTCGTGCTATTGGTGATGCGGCTTCTTTGATTGTGGTTGGTGCTGTTAGTTTTCTGACATTTAATCCTGGTTTATTCCAAAGATTTATGGCACTACCCATTCAAATTTTCAGTTATATTACTCGTCCCGAACCGGGTTTTGCTAACGCAGCAGCAGCGACAATTATCACTTTGATTCTTTTGATTTTGACTTTAAATGGAATAGCGATTTATGTGAGACAACGCTTTTCTATAGATTAATCAAGCATTTTTCCAGAGGATAGAAACACAAATGCACTTACAGTACCTCTTTTTGATAACGATAGAGGTTTAAAAAGCAAATTTGGCAGTTACAGACATTAGGACAGAGAAATAATGACTTATAGCAACAATAAAAGTAGCCAGAGCAATACTACTTTCAGCCAACAAGATAATCCAGTTTTTAATGCTGAGGGTGTGAAAGTATTTTATAGCGGCTTCTTGGCACTTCAAGATGTCTACATAGATATTCCTGATAAGCAAATTATCGCCTTTATTGGACCTTCCGGCTGCGGTAAAAGTACCCTTCTACGTTGCTTTAATCGGATGAATGATTTAATCCCAGGAGCAAAAGTTGAAGGGAGACTAAATTATCGCGATCGCAATATTTACGATCCGAAAATTAATTCAGTAAAATTGCGCCGACAAGTAGGAATGGTTTTCCAAAGACCAAATCCTTTTCCCAAATCAATATACGAAAATATTGCCTTTGGACCGCGTTCTAATGGTTATAAAGGTAATATGGATGAATTAGTCGAAGATTCCCTCAGACGCGCTGCAATATGGAATGAAGTTAAAGACAAACTGAAATCAAAAGGTACAGCTTTATCTGGTGGACAACAACAACGACTGTGCATTGCGCGAGCGATCGCCATGAAACCAGATGTATTATTGATGGATGAACCTTGTTCTGCTCTCGACCCAATTTCTAGCCGTCAAGTTGAAGAACTCTGCTTAGAACTGAAGCAACAATACACCATCATCATGGTGACTCACAATATGCAACAAGCTTCGAGGGTGGCAGATTGGACGGCATTTTTTAATACAGAAACCGATAAACACGGCAAACGCTACGGAAGATTAGTTGAGTTTAGTCCGACAAGGCAAATCTTCGAGTCTCCCAAAACTCAAGAAGCATCAGAATATATTAGTGGACGCTTCGGTTAAGCAATAATTTGTGCGGTTGTGCTAGTGGTTCGTTTCATAAGTTCTCAGGGGTTGCTAGATCCCCGACTTCGTAAAAGTTGTCGGGGATCTAAGCCTCACGACAGGGCAAAATTAATAAAATAGACTAATAGAGATAAAGCAAAAACCTGGGGAGACTATCACATTACCCCAGGTTGTTATGCTTCTACGCAAAAATTATTTTAATTAGTAGAAACTTCTTTAACTAGCTTTGAACTCCAAGGACACCAAAAGCAACCTGGTAAAAATGCACCACATACCTCGTCTAAATGGTCGTTGACGTAATTAGTTGTAGCATCACAAACTTCTATCGCTACTGGAAAGAAGCTAATTGTTGAGGAATCTAATTGGTAGTCCCAATTTGAATTGTAGTCAGCAGGTATTTTTTTGATTCTTCCCATTACATGAATTGTATCTGTCTCTTTTCCACTGAGTATGTCTCTTGCCTTTTGAATTTTTTCCGGGTCAGTGAGCTTAATAGTGAAAGGTTTCTCGTTAGGTCGTGTTTCAAAAGCAAAGTAGGCTTCTGTATCACTAGCAGCACTAGCTGGAGACACTACGAACATCAAGCTTACAACTAACACCAAAAATACTGATATCAATCTTCGGACAATTACAGCAACATTTTTCATCTGTGGCTCTCCGTATGTAAGTACAAAACGTAAATAAGTTACCACGAATGAGGAACTGACACAAGTCCAGCGCTGTATCTAGCTTATGAATCGCGCTCTTAGGTGTGGGGATGCTGATAAAACAAAGCTTTCAGCCGAAATCGATAAATCAGACAAAAATCGAAAAATCGGTCAAATAATCTGAATAGCCATTTAACACAGGCTACCTTTTCACGCTAAAATGGAAAGTTTTTTAAAATTACCAGCGAATGAAGCCTACAATAGCGCAATTAGAAACCTTATACCGAGTCTGTATAATGGCTAGCAATTTATTACAAGACATTAACATGACTCGATTAGATGAACGAACCAAATGTATCTACATGATTGTCAATGACACAATAGAAATAGAAATTGAGGTTGATGGGAGATTAAGATATGAAAACATCGAATTTTGAAGATATGACACGGGCAGAATTGCGTGATTATGTTCGCCATAACCCTCATGACACCAAAGCTTTTCACAAATACGTTGATATATTAAGAGCGTCACCAAACAGAATCACAATAAGTCCTGACGAAATTGAGACAGAATTGCCCAAACTATTACAGTCAAATTAAGCAGGCAAAAATAACGTCTCAAACTGTTGTAATTTATAGGTTACAGCAGTTTTTGCAAAGCGCAATGAAAATCAACAGGCACGGACGCGCCAAAATTCTCACGCAATCGCAGATACAACTAGTTTTTAGCCACAAACACTTAAACGACCGGGATAAAACCTTGTTTGGCGTGTGTCTATTTAGCGCCTGTAGAATCCGTGAAGCTTGCACCCTGCTGACAGAAGATATCTACACCCCTTCAGGCAAAGTTAGACCACGGCTGATAATTCGTAAAGCTAACACCAAAGGCAAGTTAGCAACGCGGTCTATCTCAGTGATTGAAGATTTACGACAATTACTAAATAATTACTATCCGATTAGCGGTGATATATACCTATATGCCGATGTAGTTTAAAGACTAGGTTTGGAGCTAATGTCATTACTTCCTGACATTAACTCTTTATTTGGGGGTGAAAAAAGCCCCTTTTTCGCCGTAATGTCATGAAAGCATAACTTGACGATCCCCAAATGGCTGATAAATTCGTGAAAACGACAAAAACGGGTCTTGAGACCCCTTGATCCCTGTGCGGGTTTGTTAGTTAATATTCATTAACAAAGGGACTTTTCCGATCCCAAATAAATGCCGATCGCATTTGTAGGGAATTTCTAGGAAGTAGACCTTAATTTAAAAACCGACTAAAAAAATCTCAAAACTGGGCAAAAGCCACTCCTTCAGGAATAAGAAGTTCATCTGGATTGGATGGCATTTATTACACCACTCTTTAGCCAGGGGAAATCATTTACCTTTTAAACTACTGGAGGTCAAAATCATGGCAAAAGAACGCCCACCGCTAGAAGAGATGACGCTAAGGCAACTACGTAGAGTTGCGAGCGAATATAGTATCTCTCGCTATAGCCGGATGCGTAAATCGCAATTGCTGGCATCGATTCAAGAAGTTCAGCGCAGTAAAGTTTCGCTCACCCCATCTCGTTCACCGGAGGCACAGGAAACCGTGGAAGCAGCAAAATTTGAATTAGGTCAAATAGATCGTAATGGTGGCTCATTGGCAGATGTTGACGAAGGACTCGCCGATTTGCCAGCTGGTTACGGAGAAAGCCGGATTGTGCTGATGCCGCGAGATCCTCAGTGGGCTTACACTTACTGGGATGTTTCCAACGAACACAAAGAAGAACTGCGCCGCCAAGGTGGACAACAATTAGCACTGCGGATTTATGATGTTACCGACATCAATATTGAATACCAAAGCCCCCACAGCATTCAGGAATATCCTTCTGATGAATTAGCGCGGGAATGGTATTTACCGGTGCCAGTGAGCGATCGCGATTATGTGCTTGATATCGGTTATCGTTGTGCTGATGGTCGCTGGTTGATATTGGCGCGATCGGCACCAGTACACATTCCTCCCGTCTATCCTTCTGACTGGATTGAAGACGTTTTCATCACAGTCAACTTTGAAGAAGATTTGGCTGGCAAAACTCAATACGAACTGGTTCCCCCATCCAAGAAAGTTGCCGAAACAACCGCATACGGTAACGCTTACGGTAACGCCAACGGTAGCAATCCTATCTATGACCAAATCTTTGGCATGGCTGAATCTACCGAAGCAATGCGCGTTGCTGGTTCTATATTTGGCTCGATGCATCAAACTTCCGTCCACGAACAAACCATCAGTTCCTACGTATTCCCCTCTGGGGTAGGTATGTGGGCAGTTCCCACCACATCTGGTTTAACTATGTCTGGTGTAGGAATGTCTGGTGCTGGCTTCTCTGGAGACGTGCCGATGCGTCCGCGTCAGTTCTGGTTAATTGCGGATGCTGAGTTGATTGTTTACGGTGCAACCGAACCCGATGCTACTGTAACAATTGGCGATCGTCAGATTAAGCTGAATCCAGATGGTACATTCCGCTTCCAGATGTCCTTCCAGGATGGTTTAATTGACTATCCGATTAAGGCTGTCGCTGTTGATGGTGAGCAAACACGGTCAATTCAAATGAAGTTTACTCGTGAGACACCATCTCGCAACACTAACACCAAAGATGAAGCTGTTGTCGAGTGGTTCTCTTAATTTTGGATTTTGGATTAACTAAAATCGACATATAAACTTTTCCCCCGCTATGGTTATGCTGTAGCGGGGGTTTTTATATCATGTTTTTTAATCACACATATTGTAAAGACGTTCCGTCGGAACGTCTCTACGACGATTGCAGTGTTTTTATTAATGTTAATTAACGGGACATGATATCATTGCCATCCGGAAATCAGCAAAACGACGGTGTATTATTTCCTGCTTGTTAATATGTGTGAGGAGAAAAAATGCTGCTTCGTGTGTGGCGATGCCTTCGGCGCTACGCTCTGCGTAGATCGCGCTTTATTATCTTTATTGTTGGATGTATTGCCTTGTTAATCGCGATAAGTTTCAGCGTGCGTGTTCTGGCTGAAAATAATTCCACCATCACTCAACATCCAGTAATTGCAAAAGCACCAGATTTGGGACGACATTTCCGAGAATTTAAACTCTCAGGATCGATCTTAATTTACGACTTGAACAACAACCGCACCTATGAACACAATCCTCAACGTAACGCGACTGCAATGACTCCCGGTTCAACGTTTAAAATTTTTAATGCAATGGTGGCATTAGAAACTGGTATTATGCCGAATGATGTCGCTGTCCTCACTTGGGATGGGATTCGCCGAGATATCGATGTTTGGAATCACGATACGAATTTGCGTCAAGCTTTCAAAGATTCAACTGTCTGGTTTTATCAAGTTCTCGCACGTCGATTAGGACATGAGCGGATGCAGCAATTTATCGATAAAGTAGGTTATGGCAACCGTCAGATTGGCACCGCTGAAGATATCGATCGCTTTTGGTTGCAGGGACCATTGCAAATTACCCCTAAAGCACAGATTGAGTTTTTGCAAAGATTATATCAAAACAAGCTGCCCTTCTCGCAACGGACAATGGATTTGGTTAAAGACATCATGGTGCGAGAACAGACACCAGATTATACACTGCGGGGAAAAACTGGATGGTTAAACAGCACTAAACCAGAATTGGGTTGGTTTGTCGGCTATTTAGAAAAAAACAAAAATGTCTATTTCTTCGCAACCACCATTGACATGAATAAAGCAACAGACGCACCAGCGAGGATTGAAATTACACGACGCAGCCTGAAAGATTTGGGCTTGCTGTAGAACAGAAGTTTAGTCCGTAGGGTGCGTTAACGTAGTAACGCACCCTACATCAATTTTATGTTTATTTTATAAATCACCTCTGAATCTTATGATTATATCACTAATTAAAAACAAATAATTCTTTTAATTTGAAAAAATTGTGATACCGTTTGAGCGCTATGTCAAAAGCTTACTTAATATATCGATGAAAACAAGACTTTTCTTATCTATTTTTGTAGTAGCGATCGCTTTCTTATCTAGCTGTAAAAATTTGCCAGGCAATTCTACAGTTGAAGCTGAAAAAACTTGCCTTGGTGACGATGCCAAATTCAGTCTGGAATTCTTCAAAACTAATAATCAAGGTGATAAAGACTCAAAAGGTATCAATCATGTAATTATTTTTAATCCTAAATCTGAAGAATTAGATTTTAAAGTTAATGTCGGTTTAGCTCATAATCTTTACACCAAAGATGATAAAGGTAAATTGCTCAAAGAATATATCCCTACACAGTTTCATGAAATCATCGCTAACGAAAATGCTAAATTAAACGGAAAAACACCCATTGCGGCAATTAATGCTGACTATATAGAAACTGATAATAAACCACAAGGTTTAAATATTTCTCGTGGAATAGAGTATTCCGGAATCTTTAAAAATAAACGGTCTTCTTTTGGAATCTCAGGAGGTGAACCGAAAAACCGAACGGCTACAATCCAAGCAGGAAGAAGAAAAAATGATATTCTGAATTACAATTTAGTCGGTGGTAATGGCAGATTTTATCGTCAAGGGCAGTTTAAAGATATCTGCCAAGATTTAGGAGAATTTGCTTGTAAAGAAGCTACTAATCGTTCTTTAGTAGCTACAACTAATAAAGGTTATGTAATTCTGTTGGTTAATGATTCAAAAGCCAATTCAGATATTAGTTTATCTGAAGTTAATCAAGAATTGCTTCCAGATAATTTTGATGATGTTCTTGAGGGAATTGCCAAAAATAATTGTTTAGGTAAAATTCAAGAAGGAATGTTATTTGATGGCGGGATGTCTCCAGGGTTGTATTACAATAACAAAATATATGTAGAAAATGCCGGACCTATTGGTTCAGTATTTTTAATTTATAAAAAATAAAGCGATCGCCGCCGCGCTTCTGCATAACTGTCTTTAGCAACCTTTTTACTTTTATGATTATGACGACTTATGGAGATACTTAGTTTCACTGGTTTTATTAGAGATATTGTTTATACACCTGTTCTCATCCCTAGAATTAAGATTTATGACATAATTAATTTTAATATTAATCATGCCAAACCATTTGGAATAATAACTTTAGATTATTTGCAAAATAATATTGCATTTTCTCAATGATGTCAAACATTTAATAATTACGAATGATAATCAGTGATATGGAATTTTGTATAAATAATATTGAGCGAATGCTCAAATTTTCTCAAACAAAAGTTATTTTTCCAATAATTACTCTTGGATTAGTCCAAGCTTATTATGAAACAAAACAATATCAATTTTCAGATAAAGAAATTAGGATTTGTTATGTAAAAGCTGTAAAATATATGCAAGCTTACTTACAACATAATTTACATATTGGAGGAAAGTATTACGATGCTTATCCTTCTCGAAATTTACCAAAGTATGGTGTAGTCAAAGCAATTGATAATAAATGTTATGAGCTACTCCCACCATATAGCACAAATGCTGAGATGCTTATCTCTTGGATTCCCGAAAGAATCAATCAGTATATTACCGATAAATTAGGTTTGATTCCTCAACTGCTAAACTATGAGTACAGACATGAGTTAGCTGTAAATCAAATTGATTTTCTTAACTTAATTAAAGTTCAAATCGAAATAAATCCCACAAATTTTGAAATATTTAGTTTTGCCATAATCAAAGTTCATCTAGAAAAGTTTGCTTGTAAAATTTACCGCGATACTCGCACTTCTGCAAACGATGGAGGGATAGATATTTCTACAAATTTTGGCGTTGTTTACCAAATAAAAAAACTTA
Source organism: Hassallia byssoidea VB512170 (assembly GCF_000817785.2). Classification (GTDB taxonomy): domain Bacteria; phylum Cyanobacteriota; class Cyanobacteriia; order Cyanobacteriales; family Nostocaceae; genus Hassallia; species Hassallia carrinoi. The sequence continues at coordinate 156,948 of NZ_JTCM02000004.1, forward strand.
AGGTATACAGTTATGATACTGCTGATAACATTTATGAAGAATTAAAGATGAATTTTAACAAAGAAAGATTGAGTGATGGGAACGTAATTTTGATAATTGATGATATTTCTAAAGAAATTAAAAATTATTTAATTAATATGAAAGTCCAATCAATTAATAAAAATGAAATTTTAAAATTAGCAGAGCAATTTGAAGATGTAGAGGATAGAGAAAAAATTTTAAGAATTGCTTACGAAGAGTTTGAAAGAGAGTATCTAAGCAATATAAAATGAATTATACAATTTCTGGAATAAATTATAATTTTCAGATAATTATAGAGAAGGCTTTTAGCCCATCCGAAGATTTAGAAATGTTTTGGTTTTACATAAATGCTGCTAAAGGCAAAGAATTATTAATCAAAAACTACTCTTGTTCTTTGCCAAAAGATAAACAGAAAAAATTCGAGCAATTGGCATTGGAAGATATACAATCATATGCATCCAATAAAAGAGCAGAATATTAGTATTGAGGATTTTTGATGCTAAAAGTCTTTGTTTACGGCACGCTTAAACCAGGTGAAGCAAATTATCAAAGATACTGTGCGCTTCAAGTGGTAGATGCAAAGAAAGCTTACGCTTTTGGTAAACTGTTTGCTTTACCGATGGGCTACCCAGCTATGACGCTAGGAGATAGCCTAGTCTACGGATATTTACTGACATTTGTTGATGCAAAGGTTTTAAATAACCTAGATATCCTAGAAGATTACCAGCCCTCCAGACAAACAACTGAAAACCTTTATAATCGACAAGAAGTTGAAATATACGATCTACAAGAGCGATCGCTTGGTATTGCCTGGGTCTATTTAATGACACCGCAGCAAATTTGTCAACTAAAAGGCAGCCTAGTACAGCACGATGGCTGGTGGAGTGGCTGCGGCTTAACAGTTGGCATTATAAAGAGCGGAATTAACAATTAACTCCGGAATTAATTTAGTTCCTGTTCAGTCTTTTCTGGTTGAGGTGCAACCCGATCAACTGAATTTTTCGGAGAGGATTCTGCTGTTTTGGGAATAGGGAAGACAGGAGTATTAATGGCAACCATCAGTGGCGAAGCGGCAACAGGCGAAGGCGTCTGTTGTGTCGGTTCGATTGAAGGTTTTTGAGCCATTTGAGGTATACTGGAATCTCCACCTGGTAGCCAGCCAGAAACAGCACTAATGACGCAAGCGGCGACGGCAGTACCTCCACATACCCAGGCTAGCCGGGAACGCCGACGTAAAGAAGCCATTACTTGCTGGACTGTTTCTTCTATTGGCTGTAGTGGCTGTGGTACGGGAAGATTCCGCACGCCTTGCCGTAGCTTTAACAGTCGGGCATACAAGACTTGGACTGAGGCATCGTTTGCCAACCATTGTTCAACTTGCTTGCGTTCGGCAGCTGTCACCTCACCATCGAGGTAAGCACTTAATAACTCGAAGCGATCGCGCTTCACCATATCCATAGCACCCGTAGATTCATTGGTTTGTTTAACTCCCTGTATTTGCAAATCTTTATTAGCTTGCAAATCAAAGCGATCGGAAAACTGAGAATCAGTAGTCATCTTAACATTATTACCAATTCCAACACGGGTTAAACGAGCGGACAGGAATGAGAAATTAATCAATTTTTCTCCTGGCGGCAGAAGCACTCTACAATTATCTTAAATTTTATGGAAATCAACCCTTAAATTCTGCCATTGTAGCAGAGGCTGAATAGATAGTGTTAGTTACGAATCTAAATAATTTTGCAATTGAGTTTGCAATCTGGATCTAGCTCTGGCTATTCTCGATTTAACGGTTCCCAAAGAAACACCAGTGATTTCGGCAATTTCTTCGTATGCCATTCCTTCGATTTCTCTCAGAACAATTGTAGTGCGGAATACTTCAGGTAAATCGGCGATCGCGGAGCGCAGTTGCTCGTAAAATTCTCTGGTTGTTAGCTCTTCTTCTGGTCCTGGGGTATCTCCAGCTATTTCCCAATCCATTTCGCCATCCTCTACCGCACGGGGAGCATCAAGCGACAACGGACTAACAACCCGCTTGCGTTTGCGTAACTCATCGTAAAACAAGTTCGTCGCAATACGGCTCAACCAGCCCCGGAACTTAGCTGGCTCTTGCAATCGGTTAACATTCCGATATACTCGAATCCAAACTTCCTGAGCCAAATCAGCTCTGTCAGCCCAATCAGGAGCGAGGTGATATAAAACCCGATCAACTTGAGTCTGAAAGCGGCGCATAAGTTCCGCAAACGCAACACGATCTGGGCGCAGTCCAGTTTGACAGCGCAAAATTAAATCGTGATTAGAGAGCTTGTCAACTTGCACTGAGGTTTCTGAAAGCCTCACATCAACCGTTGACCAGGATACAGGAATTGATTGACTCATAGAACGCACTGACTTTAGAACATTCCTATCTATTAGACCTGCTAATCAGTAAGAAGTTCCTCTAGTGAGTGACGGATTTCTGACTGGAACAATAGTAAACTATTATGAACATGCAATGCTAATCGAAGCCATTTTTTGTCACTTATAATCAAAAATGCTGCTGAATATTTATTTGGTTATATACACTCTGGGGCTTATTTGATGGATAATTACTTTGAAACAATTAACTGTAAGATAATTAAGGAAGTTATCTCCAGTACAAAATTAGTTATAAATTGGATAATCTCTTATAGGGCAATGGTTGTTGTGATTTAAGTTATTAAGATATTATCTTTTTATAGATAGCAAAAAAATATTTACATATGTTTTGTTGCTATCTATAAAGCATGGCTATATTTATGACAAAATCAAATGATTATTATTGTTTTTATCGCTGGTATAGCCGCTTTTTTATCTGTTATCTTTCAGTGGCAAGTTGCACAGCAATGTTACTTAGCAATGTGCAATATTAAAAACTGACCATCTACGGTTGACAATTTAGTAGAAAAGTTTCAATAAAAAGAGGGCGGATTGTCTTCAGGTATGAGAACTTCGCTTATTTTCCGCCCTTGTCGCAAAGTGTCCAAAAGACAAGAAGGCATTTTCTATTTTCTCCTATTTTCTCTTTTTTGTGTGCTTATTGTTTCTTTATCTTGCCATTTTCAACTGCTGTAGCTACCATGACTGTTATTTTTTCAGCTTCATTGCCAAAATCGTTAGTGGAGTTTGTGTATGTACGTGATAACTAGTATCAGCATTACTTTGATCGGGTACGCGAACTTGTAAAAAGAAATTAAGGGAAAATGTAATTGTGACCGCTAGCAATAATTTTTCAAACATGATTTTTCTCTCACCCACACCATTAATGATTGATTGCTATAGTTCCAGAGTTCCTGAAAACGAGGTTTTTCACCAAAGTTTTTCTGCTGGAATAACTCGCATAGACTTAGTTTGCCCACTGGTGTTGGGATATTCATAAGGAAACGGATAATTATTTGTGAATTTTTCATAACTGTTCATACAGAAACAATAAATGCGATGACGATGGGAAGAAATGAATCTGTAGCTCATATAGTCATGTTGCTCTGTTTTGGCACAGCAATTTTATCTCTGGCTGTGCATAGAAGCATGATTGCAGGAGAACGGCAATTTGAGGAGTCAGCCTCTACTAGGTTGCGGCGAGATGCGACAATGGCTTCATCCGCAGCGAGTGCGTCTACGTTGTCTTCAATGCCTGCTGCTAAGTCGGCAAAAGTGGAAAAAAATGTAACTAGGGAAGCACAGTTAGCAAAAAATAATCGGCTGGTGGTAGACCAAGCAAAAAAGCCAAAGTTTTTTTTAGCGCAAATCGCTCAACCAAAATCAGTTAATAGCGTGGCTGGCAAATCGCAAGTAGTGGTAGATTTAAGCGATCGCCGCACTTATGTTTATGCTAAAGATGAAGTGATAGCCAGCTACCCAATTGCTGTTGGTAAAAAGGGTTGGGAAACACCCACAGGTTCTTTCCAAGTGATGCACATGCAACACTATCCTGCGTGGCGTCACCCGATTACAGGCAAAGTGTTTGCGGCAGGTACTGATAGCCCTTTGGGAGATAGATGGATTGGTTTTTGGTCAGATGGACGCAATCAAATTGGTTTTCACGGCACACCAGATGTTGAGGTGATAGGAACTGCTATATCTCACGGCTGCTTAAGAATGCGTAATCCTGATGTGCGAATGCTATACAAGCAGGTGGGTTTGGGGACAACTGTGATAGTACGGGAATAGAGGCGCAAAGGCGCGAAGTTAAGAGGCGCAAAGTTAAGAGGCGCAAAGTTAAGAGTCAACAGTCAACAGCTAATGGACTGTTGACTTTAGATTATTGACTATTATTTTTGTTCAAAGTTAGGCGCACATGCCTGAAGTAAAGTACTGATTTCTTGCAGAATGTCATTGCCAGTATTTTTGCTTATAGCTTGCCGTTCTGGGAAGAAATTCGGTCGATCCAAATAACGGGAAATCGCCTCGTTTATTTGCTGGGCGATTAATTGCTGAAGTTCTGCGTGAGCGCGTATGCGCTGATAGCTAGCACCTTCTTCTGTGGTTGCATACAGGGGAGGAAGACGGTTGAGGGCATAAGCGGCAATATCTCCGACATCAAGAGAACTTTCGCTAGTAGCTTCAATTTCTGCTATTCTGGCGATCGCCTCGGTCAGTACCAATTCTTCCATAACATTAATGAATTCTTTGCGAGGTACTGCCTCTACCTCACCAGTCAATAGCGCTCCCATTAGCTTATCTAATGCCATGTACTCTTCAATTGAAAGTTCGCTGGCATTATCACAGATTCGCCCGACTTCTGCTTCCATTGCTGGTGTGAGATAACCATCCTGGAGAGACTGTTCCACAATTTTTTCGATAGTACTCATAAGGCTCATTTTTTTTACGCCACCAAGCAAGGTAGGGACGGTAGCAAATCAATCAATTTTATTTTGCCTAATTGTTGGCAAAATGCAAACAAATTACATAAATATATTAAGTAAAGACATGCGCGATCGCCACTTGGGTGCGTCCTACCGCCAAAAAGCGGTAAAACGGGCGATGACGATCGCGTTTGGGCTATTCAACTCCAGGAGTTCGCCAGGGTGTTGGGTCAACAGATTTCCCGTTGACATATAATCCCCAGTGTAAATGTGGACCTGTGGAGGCACCTGTCGCTCCCACTGCGCCAATTAATTGACCAGGTTGCACCATATCGCCTTCTTTTACGTTGATTCGACTCAAGTGCATAAAAATGCTGGTGACTCCTTGACCGTGGTCAACTCCGACTACATTACCATGAACCCGGAAACCTTGGGATACTCTACCGACCAAAGCGACTCGTCCTGCGGCTGGGGCAACGACGGGCGAACCGGCTGCACCAGCGTAGTCAACGCCACGATGGTAATAGTCTTTTGCAAATTTACCATTATAGTAGCGACGTACACCATAAATTGTAGAAATTCTTCCGGCGTTTGGCTTGATAAAAGCACCATTCCAATATTTTTCTGGTGTCATTAATGCTTTGAAAGCCGCTACACGCTTGAGTTCGTATTCTGTGGCATCGATTCCGGCTTTTCCTGGTGGTAGATTAATTCGTTGTACGGGAAATTTGCGATCGCCCACCGGCACAGATAAGCTTTGCACGCTTCCATCCCCGGAAACCCGAAGTGTTCTATTTCCCGCGCTTTCTAATGGTGTTGTCGGGACAAAAGCGCGATATTGATTGGGGGCAATTTCAAATGCTGGGTAAGTTTTTTCTCCACTAGTTACCGTGGGATTACTACCATTAGCCGGATTATCTAAATTAATTATTACTGATAAAGTATCCCCTAAATCGGGTTGACTCGGTGTAACTTTTACTTGCAGGGCATTTACAGGTAATGCCACCACGGGGAAAGCAGCAAACATCCCCATTAATAAACCTGCTGCACGGCGATAGGCTTTTAAGCCTTTGAGAGAAAAACAGAGCAAGTTATTTTGAGAATTACTGGGGCGATCGGCGATAGTCATATTACACAAAAAATCTTAAGCTTTCTGTTGAACAACAGACTAGCCTATTATCTGTTGTGTTTCCAACTCAAGCAGATATTTTTGCATAAGTTGTCCGAAAAAAATTAATAAAATTTTTATGTCTTGTAAATATTTCTTGAATATATACCCATTTATACCTATTAATAGTAATATAGGTAAATGAAATTATCAGATTATGCACGAAAAGTAGGAATAAGCTATAAGACAGCACATCGGTGGTGGAAATTAGGGCAACTCAAAGGATATCAATTGCCAACAGGTACAATCATCATTGATGAAGAGAAACCAACGTCAGTAGAAGATAGAGTTTGTATATATACACGGGTATCTTCTGTTGAAGCGAAAGAAAATTTAGAAAGACAAGCAGATCGATTAACTGAATATGCAATAGTGAAAGGATATAAAATTCACAAAATATATAAGGAGATAGGGAGTGGCTTAAATGATAATCGAAAAATGTTAATCAAAGCATTGTCAGATGATGATTATAACATTTTATTGGTTGAACATAGAGATAGATTAGCGAGATTTGGAATCAATTACATGAGAATCTTGCTATCAAAAAGTGGTAAAAAGTTAGAGGTAGTTAACGAAGCAAATAACGGAAAAGATGAGTTGATGGAGGATTTGGTAAGTATAATAACATCTTTTTGCGCTCGTTTATACGGATTAAGAAGGTCAAAGAGAAAGACAGAAAAGATAATTGCGGAGTTATCCGAAAAGGATGAGTGATGGAATTAGTCGAGCGTCACATAATCAGCTATAATCATCAATTCTATAAAGAAGCGTCGGACTTATGTTGGCGTGGGAAAAATCTCTACAACTATTCAAATTATTTAGTCAGGCAATCATTCATCAAATCAAAAAAGTATTTAGATAATTGTCAAATTTATCATTTATTAAAGCAACATGAAAGTTATAAGTGTTTACCAGCAAAAGTGAGTAATCAGGTTTTAATCAGCCTTCACAAAAACTGGAAATCATTTTTTCAGGCAATTCAAGAATGGAGTAAACATCCAGAAAAATTTTTAGGTCGTCCAAAGCTTCCTCAATACAAAGATAAACAAAAAGGGAGATATTTTGTTGTCTACGAAAAAGGAGCCATAAGTAAAAGAGCATTAAAACTGGGATTAGTTAAGCTATCTGGTACAAATATCGAGTTTCCGACCAAAATTGATGTCAAAAATCTACTGCAAGTCAGGATTATTCCCAAGTGTGGGCAGTATGTCATCGAAGTTGTTTACAAAGCCGAAAAACTGTTAACACATTTAGATACAAGTTTAGTCGCATCAATTGATATTGGAATTGATAACTTAGCCGCATTAACATCTAATCAACTTGGTTTCAAACCTGTCTTGGTGAATGGTAAGCCGTTAAAATCAATCAATCACTATTACAACAAGCGCAAAGCTTTGGGTCAATCATGTTTAAAATCATCAAGGCAAATATCTAGAAAAATTGAGGAGTTAACTAGAAAGAGAAATAATCGAGTTGATAATTACCTACATTGTTGCAGTCGGTTTATTATCAATAAATTAGTTGAGTTTGGGATTGGTACATTAGTCATTGGGAAGAATGACAATTGGAAGCAGTCGTGTAATTTAGGTAAAATCAATAATCAGAACTTTACTAATATTCCTCATGCTCGATTTATCGATATGTTGGAATATAAGGCTGAACTTGTTGGAATTACTGTATTAATTCACGAAGAATCCTACACGTCTGTTGCTTCGTTTTTAGATAATGACCCAATTCCTGTATATCAAGCAAACAACAAACACACAATAAAGTTTGCGGGTGTACGAACAAAAAAATGGTACAGGTCTGCCAGTGGCACTGTCCATGCCGATGTGAACGGTAGCCTTAATATTATGCGTAAAGTAGTCCCTGCGGCTTTTAGCTTAGGGATATCGGGTGTTGCGGTTCACCCCTACAGGGTTACACCTGTAAAAGTAGCATAGTGGATAAATGTCCATAAAACTACTAACTGTATGAATTTTCTACTTAAAACTAGAAAATGGCTATCTTTAAGCTTGGTAATTACTGCGATTTCAATCACACTGCAACTTTACACTGTGCAGGCTTTACCAATTGACAACGGTTTCAAGCTGATGCTTTCGGAAATCGGTGTGCAAGTTTACAAAAAAGATGATGCCAAGGGAAATACAGATTATGTTACCGTTGTCAACTTAAAAAAGGGGACTATACGCAATTTAATCGGTACTGAGGGTACTCCTAACGGTACTGTTAAGAAAAAATTAGCAAGGGAATTTTGGCAAGATGCTGTAACACAAAATACTTCAACGCGAAAGGTAATGGTTGTTGTTAATGCTTCCTTTTTTTCGACGAATGATGATCCAACGGGTATTGCCTTCGGTTTGAAGCTTGGTGGTAGGACGATTAGCTATGGTTATGCGATCGCCTTAGAATATCCCGGACAGATTCGCACGTTTTCTTTCAACCCCGACCAAGGAATTGCTAATATCCAAAGTTACGCAAAAGAGACTTTCGATTCAATGCCAGAGGTAGTAGGTGGACTTGATGGAGTTGCAAATAAGTCTGCTTTCAGTTATTTACCGAGAACGTTTGTTGGGGTGCGAGATGATGACGGCAATGGTACAAAAGAAACTGTAATTTTTTATTCGAGTAGTTATGCGCGTCAAATTGATGCATCTAATGTTCTCAGGGGGTTTGGTGCAAGTGCAACAGCGATGCTTGACGGTGGTGGAAGCACATTTTTGATTGTAAAGGGAAATTCTTTGATTTCAACAGAGCGTAAAGTACCGCACGCGATCGCAGTTTATGCGGGAAAATAGAAAGTGGGGAGTAGGGAGTAGGGAGTGGGGAGTAGGGAGTGGGGAGTAGGGAGTGGGGAGTAGGGAGTGGGGAGTAGGGAGTGGGGAGTGGGGAGTAGGGAGTGGGGAAGAAAGATTTTTGTTCTTTTATGTAGTTTTAATTATTAGCCATGTAAATAACCTTTAACCTGCGGCAACAGCAGCAGGAGCATCAGCTAGCTTTCCATCTTCCATGTAAACTATGTGGTCGGCAATATCTAAAATGCGGTTGTCATGAGTCACTAAGAGAATGGTACAGCCTTGTTCTTTGGCTAATGTTTGCATCAAGTTGACTACATCTCGACCGGATTTGCTATCAAGTGCGGCTGTGGGTTCATCTGCTAAGACAATTTTCGGATGATTGACTAAAGCGCGAGCGATCGCTACTCTTTGTTTTTGTCCACCTGACAAATCATCGGGATAGTAATTGAGGCGATTTCCCAATCCTACCAGTTCCAGCATCGCCGCTGACCGAGTTTTCATCTCTTGCGGCGAAATATTTGGTTGCAGTTCCAAACCCATTCTGACGTTTTGGAGTGCTGTTAAGCTACCGTGTAAGTTGTGTGCTTGGAAAATATAACCATTATTGCGTCGCGCTAAGGTAAGTTGTTTTGCACTAGCTTTGCAAAGTTCCCGTCCTAATACCTGCAAACTACCAAATTGAGCAGAACGCAAACCTCCTGCCATAGTCAGAAGCGTAGTTTTACCAGAGCCAGAGGGACCGGTCATAATGATAATTTCACCAGCATTAATATCTAAGTTGATATCAAAAAGAACTTGCTTGCGAAGTTGACCGTGACCGAAGTAGTGGTCGAGATTTTTAATAGAAATGACAGGTTCCATGTTGATTGTAATATTGTTGGTAGTAAGCACTTCAGTGCTTATTTTAAGCACTTTAGTGCTTACTACTTAAGTTTCCTAGAACATATCAGCGGGGTCAGCAGATTGAACTTTGCGGGTAGCGATCGCCCCGGATATCATACACATGGTAATAGTCAGCAATAACACCATAAAGGCTCTTGCTAAGGTCATGTAAATCGGCAAATTTGTCGCATTTCGAGTCAGATGATAAAGTCCCAAGGGTACTATTGCTCCTGGAATAAAGCCTAAAAAAGCAAGTATAATTGCTTCTTCAAATACGACACCCAATAAATATAAATTGTTATAACCCATTGCTTTAAAGGTGGCGTATTCTTTCATGTGAGCATTGACATCGGTGGAGAGTACTTGATAAACGATTATCACGCCAACTATAAAACCCATTGACACACCTAGACCGAAGATAAAGCCGATGGGACTTTCTCTTTTCCAATAGTCTTCTTCAAATTTGATAAATTCTTCACGAGTCAATACTTTGACATCATTTGTTAAATAGGATTGCAATGCTGTTGCTACTTGCTTTGAGTCATAGCCTGGTTCCAAATAAATTAACCCAAGACTGATACTACCTGCCTGTCGCCGAGGAAAGAGCCGCAAAAAATTCTGCTCGTTGGAAATTAAAGTTCCATCAGCGCCAAAGGAAGAACCTAATTCAAACAAGCCATTAATAGAAATGGTGTGGTTTTCTATTTCGGTAGTAACAGTTTTTCCTTGTTCAATTTGGGCAATAACTTCTTTATAATCTCCTTTGGAACTACGGTCAAATAAAAAACTATCTGGTAGTTTAGTTGTTTGTAATTGCTGGTTAACTTCTGGTAAGTTTAATGCTGGTTGTTCAGGATTAAAACCCATGACTTGTATCGTTGTCTTGCGGCGGGTTTGGGGATTTTTCCATGTGACTGTGCTGATATATAAAGGTTCAGCAGACTTCACTCCTTGAATGTCCGCAGCTTGGTACAATCGCCGCCGAGAAAATGTAGATAAACTTTGGATGTTACGAGCTTGAGGACTAAGTAAAACTATATCTGTTTGTAAAACGCGATTTAGGCGGGTGTTACTGTCATAAAGTGCATTCTGAAACCCAAGCTGCATAAACATGAGAACATCAGCAAAGGCAATTCCTGATAATGCTACTAAAAGACGACTTTTTTCATGACTTAATTGCAGCCATCCTAGAGGTGTTCGCCGCTGCAATTGCTGTATAAATCCAATCATAATTCAATTACCACCTTGACTTGTAAATTAGTTAAGTTGGCAGCTTTTTTGCTAGATAATTCATTCAGTCGCACATGAACTTCAACGACTTTGGCATCTATATTTTCACTCGGATCGGTGTTGATAACGTTCTGTCGCTGTACCTGCATTCCAACCCAATCTACTGTTCCCTGCAATTCACCAGAAAGAGAATCGCCAGTTACTCGCACTCGTTGCCCCGATCGCACTTTGTTAATATCACTTTGGTAGACTTCTGCAACTGCATACATCTGGTCGGTTTGACCTAAATCGACAATTCCCTCGTTACTAACGGTTTCGCCGGCGCGTGTATTAATCTTCAAGATTTGCCCTGCTTTAGGTGCGCGGATGTATGCTTGTTCGAGTTGTGCTTTAATTTTCTCAACGGTGGCTTGAGCGCTTTCTATCTCTGCTTGCGAAGTTGCTACATCTGTGGGACGCACTTCTGCTGTTTGGTTTAAGGTGGCTTTTGCTTCGACAAGCTGCTGTTGTAGAGTGGCGATGGTTTTGTCTCGGTTGGCTTTGGCTTCGACAAGCTGCTGTTGCAATGTGGCAATGGTTCTTCTCTGGGTGGCTTGGCTTTCGATTAGCTGCTGATTTGCTGTTTCTGCACTCAAGCGTCTTTTATCAACTTCTTGATTAGAAATAGCTCCTTGTTTGTATAAAGTTTCGTAACGTTGAACGTCTGCTTGCGCGTTACGCTTTTCGGCAGCTACACGCGCAACTGTTGCTTGTAAGCTTTGTTGTTGACCTTGCAGTTCAGCTTGTAGCCGATTAATTGTCGCTTGCAGAGTTTTCGTATTTCCTTCTAGTTCTGCTTGCAAACGGCTGACTGTAGCTTGACGCGCTCCAATTTCTCCCTGTTTGGCTCCTGCTTTTACTTGGGCTAAACGTGATGAAGCAACTTTAACTTGTTTTTGTGCTTCAACCAAACTCGCTTGTAGGCGATCGCGACTGTCCATAATCGCAATTATCTGCCCAGCTTTGACGCGATCGCCTTCTTTTACCAACAGTTTGTCTACTCGATTTCCTTCATTCGCAGTAGCTGCTGAAAGTTTGGCTACCTCTCCTTTTGGCTCTAGCCGTCCCATTGCTGTGACTGTTTTTACTACTGGCTGAATCGAGGCAGGAATTTCTTGCTTTTGAGTAACTTGATTCTGAATCCTCGTTACCGTGTAAACACTGATTGCACCCGTCATCAAAGATGCTGTAATTGCTAACATCACAGGCGATCGCCAAATAGTCTGGGAATCCAAGCCATCTATTTTTAAGTTTTGCGCCATAGCATTTCTCTCTTACTAGCGGCCTAAAAAACTAAACCGTCTAGTTTTATAAATCCTAAACTAAACGGAGTAGTTTAGTCAAGTCAGCAAATCCAACTCAGCCTGACGATAAAATTGTTTACAGACAAGCTCTGACGCGATATCATCGCACAACAAATTACATTTTAGGCGTTATTGCTTACTTTCACTTATCAAGATAATTAAAAAATGGCACGTATAAAAATTAATGAAGTTGAGCGGGAGAATTCCAGCGATAAAGTCGAAAAAATTTTGCTTGGGGCAATGCAGGAGTTTTTAGCGCATGGCTACGCTGGTGCGAGTATGGATAAGGTAGCAGCAGCAGCAGGAGTTTCTAAAGCGACAGTTTACAGCCACTTTCAAGATAAACAAGGACTATTTAAAGTTTTAGTAGAGCAACTTGCAAAAAAGCGGTTTGAATCAATTTTTGGCACGCAATCTCTTGAGGGGGAGCCGAATATTGTCTTGCGTGAGTTGTTAACAAAAGCTTTAAATCAAATGCTGAAAGATAAAGAGTATCAAGCATTTCAGCGAATGTTGATTGGGGAGTCGGCGCGGTTTCCGGAATTATCTCAAGTTTTTCTTCGCAGTATAGCTAAACCTGGGATCGAGATTATTGTTTCTTATCTGGCTTCTCGTCCAGAACTGAATATTCCCGATCCAGAAGCGATGGTATGGATTTTGATGGGATCGCTAGTGCATTTAGTGATATCTCAGGAAATTATGCATGGTAAGGATATTATACCGATGGAAAGCGATCGCTTAATAGATGCTTTGATACACGTCGTCGTCAAATGCGCTGATTAGCTATTATTAAATATCATAGGACACGTCCCAAACCAACTTCGGAAAAGCGAGATACCCGACTTCTTTAAGAAGTCGGGTATCTGGATGCCGCGATTTTTTTCAACTATTTTTTGTAGTAAAGCTGTTCAATCCAGACTCGCATATCTTCTTCGGAACCAAAACAAGCAGAGCTTCCTGTGGTAGGATCGTAAGCTCTGAAGGAAGTTTGACCATGACTATTTGATGTTTGCCAAACTTGTAGTTCAGAACTAGTTACTATAAATCTGAACAAATTTTGCCAAACTTTTTTGAGTAAGGGAACATTAAATGTTTTCATGTTGGTGATTAGTTAACTCTTACTTTCAGATTCGCTTAGAATTTACAACTTGAAAAGATACAAAGAAGGCAAATTTGACTAGTACAGTTATGGTGATGACAACTGTTATAGTTAAAAAATAGTGAACTGTACCGGGCGTATATAGAAAAAATCGTTTATATTGCCTTGTAGTGATAAATGAGCGCTGTATCGTGAAGATTTTTTTAGATCGGCAGTCACCTAAACCTATTTATTTACAAATCAGAGATCGCATCAGTCGTCTGATTAAATCTGGAGCATTGCAAAGTGGCGATCGCTTACCTTCAATTCGCTCTTTGGCGGAGAATTTGCGAGTAAATAAATTAACGATTATTGAGGCTTATAGCGTTTTAGAAGGAGATGGGGTTGTTTGCGCTCGTCAAGGTGCAGGCTATTTTGTCAATAGCCTAAATACTTCGTCTGCGAATTTAAAATCAACTTTTGCACCAGCACAAAACGTGATTATTCCTGAACAATCAGGAGCTTCTTTTTTTGAAGTGCATATGAGTGCAGTGCAAGCACAAACCCAGAAAGGGATGATTAATTTTAGCGGAGGTTTGCCACGTCCGCCAAAAGATATGGCGCTGATTGGTAGACGAGCGCTGACGAATGTTGATACTTTGTTTGCATACGAAGTGCCGCAAGGAGTAGTAACTCTACGCAAACAAATCGCTCAGATGCTGGTTTTTCAAGGACTAGAGGTAACAAGTGAAGATTTAATTGTTACCAATGGTTCCGAGCAAGCTTTATCATTGGCAATGCATTATTATGTGCAACCAGGTGATTGGGTGATTGTGGAAGCTCCAACTTATCATGGTGCGATCGCTATCTTAGAAAACTTAGGAGCCAGAATAATTGGCATTCCCATGAATGCTGAGGGAATAAATTTAGAATTATTGAAACAATACCTCGATAGTCATCGCCCAAAATTAATTTACACTATCAGCACTTTACACAATCCTACAGGCATAACCACAACACAAGCTCATCGGCAAGAATTGTTGACATTAGCGGCAAAATATGAATGTCATATATTAGAAGATAATGCCTACGAAGGATTGAATTTTGAACCTGTACCAGCACCAATTAAAGCTTTAGATCGAGAAGATTTAGTAACTTATGTAGGAACTTTTTCTAAAACTTTGATACCTGGGTTACGGGTAGGGTATATGGTGGTTACAGGCAAGCATATAAGAGCGCTTATCGAGCGGAAGTTACTCCAAGATATCCAAACTTCCAGTGTTTCCCAAGCAATAGTTAGCGAGTATCTTGCTTCCGGACATTATCGCCGTCACCGCAAAAGATTGCAAACAGAAAATCTCATCAGTCGCAATGTAATGCTGCAAGCAATTGAGCGCTACTTTCCCGAATCAGCAAGATGGACAGTTCCTCAAGGCGGATTGTTTCTTTGGGTGCAGTTGCCAGACAATGTTCCTATTGAAGCAATTCGCTATCAAGCTATGGCAGAGAATGTTTTATTTGCATCTGGTTCAGTGTTTTTCCCCAATAAGCAGGGTTATCCAGCTATGCGGTTGAGCTTCTCTAACCCGTCAGAATCAGAAATTGATTTAGGTATATCGATTTTAGGTAAATTGCTGAAAAACTACAGCAGTTCTCATTTGCATACAGCTAGCGGTAAGGAAATGGCGTTGCTGTGTAATTTTTAAGGCTTTATCGTTTTTTCTTGTCACATTAGTTTACATGATAATGTGATACTGGAGAGCGATCGCTTAATTGATTCAAGATGATGTAAACGGCAGCTTCAACATCGCTCGAAAAGTAGTTTTCTCGTTATTGGGCTGCTGACTTGTAATGCACATTAAGAGCCTCTGCCTCTTGACGGGAGGCAGAGCCTCGCTTAAGCATTCCCACGCAGAGCGTGGGAACGAGAGATATACCCCAAATTTAAGCTTCTAACACCTGCTGCGCTGTTAAATTTAATTCTGGAAAGACTTGAGAAACAATTCGCTCATTGCCTCTAAAAACAGCTTCCTCATAAAAACTGTCTACTAAAGTCAAAACTGTTACACCAGGTAGATACTTTGGATCGCCCTCGATAAAATCCACAAGCCAATATTCAGGAATCTCTATTACGTTATATTCAGCACGTTTGCGCCTGTGGTCAATAATTTTAGTTCCTTCACTGACTACCTCAACTACAAGCAATGGGGGAGAATCAATTAACACTGCTGATTTATTTTGCAGTTCCTGCCACTGTGTTAGTGTAACTACACAAACATCAGGGATTCTAGAAGTAGCTCTTCTTCCTACTTGAGGAATTTGAATACCTATAGAGCTGTGCCGAGAAACCCAATTTCTATCCAAACGCTTAATCTCAGCTTTGAAGATATCATTCAAGGCATCCGTAATATCAGCATGTTTACCTCGTGCTGGCGGCATTTCTATTAATTCTCCATCCACTAGTTCGTAACGATTGTCCGTGTCATCGTGATAATTAAGATACTCTTCAAAGGTTAGTTGTCTGGTTGTAGTAGTCATAGAATGCGTGGATTTTAGATTTTGGATTAATCAACATTCACCATTACTTCCCCTCTACCTTGATCCCGACTTATAGAAATTTTGCAATCCCTTCAGTCTTGACCTGGCTTTAGATATGTAAAACTTTGTATGCTGAATTAATCAGTCTTAATAGTTATTTTAAAAAGTGCAAGAAGATTTTAGATTAATAGTTGACTTAGTGTCAGTTTTCGGCATCGCTGCCTGTGGGGGACTTTTGGCGGCTTTGTTGGGACAACCGGTGTTATTAGGGTATCTCATCGGCGGGATTATCGTCGGACCAACCGGACTGGGACTGATAAAAGAAGTTATTCAAGTAGAAACTCTGGCACAGTTCGGGGTTGCTTTTTTGTTATTTGCTTTGGGGGTAGAGTTTTCTTTAGCGGAACTGAAAAAAGTGCGAGCGATCGCTCTTGGAGGAGGCACCGCGCAAATTACCCTGACAATTCTCGTCACGGTTTTGGTATGTGGTGTCACAGGTGCTTGGGGAGTCTTACCTGCTAAAGGCGTCTTTTTGGGAGCAATTCTCTCTTTGTCTTCTACCGCAGTTGTCCTCAAGTGCTTGATGGAGCGCAACGAAACGGAAACGCCCCACGGACAAGTGATGCTGGGTATTTTGGTAGTCCAAGACTTGGCGCTGGGACTAATGATAGCAGTTTTACCCGCGTTGGATCAACCACCAGAATTTATTGGTATAGCAGTATTAACAGCGCTAGCGCGGATTAGCTTATTTGCTGGTGGTGCGATCGCGGCGGGGATTTGGTTGATACCGCCTTTGTTGCGACTGCTAGCCCGTACCGAAAGCCGAGAGCTATTTTTATTAGGAGTGGTGGCGCTGTGTTTGGGTATCGCCCTGCTGACAGAACATATGGGGCTTTCGATTGAGATGGGAGCGTTTGTTGCTGGCTTGATGATTTCTGAGGTGGAATACGCCGATCAAACTTTAACTTATGTAGAACCGCTGCGGGATATCTTTGCTAGTTTGTTCTTTGCTTCAATTGGGATGTTAATCGACCCGGTGTTTTTATGGAACAACCTAGAATTGATTTTGGGATTGGTAGCGCTGGTATTTGTCGGTAAATTTTTGATTATTACGCCTTTGGTGATGCTGTTCCGCTACCCGTTAAAAACCGCGTTAATCGCTGGCTTGGGACTGGCGCAAATAGGGGAATTTTCCTTTGTGCTTGCTAGTGAAGGGCAAGCGCTGGGGTTGGTATCGCGAGGGATATATTTACTGACTTTGGGAACGACAGCGGTAACATTAATAATTACGCCTTTTGTGCTGCGATTAGTGCCGTTTTTATTCAACTTTGCTGAATCAATGCCTTGGCTGAAACCGTATTTAGACGGAGAAGGTCAGCCGCTGGATGTGTCAGATGAGCTACCGATAAAAGACCATGTGGTAATCTGCGGTTATGGGCGAGTGGGCAGAAATTTGGTGAAGTTGTTGCAGCAACACGATTTGCCGATGGTGGTGATAGACCAATCAGAAAGGAGAATTCAGCAGTTGCGGGAGGCGGGTGTGCCTTATGTGTATGGTAATTGCGTGAGTTTCCATGTTTTAGAAACGGCGGGAGTTAACAGTGCTTCATGTATGGCGATCGCACTTCCTGACCCAATGAGTACTCGTCTTTGCCTTAAACGCGCTTTGGAATTATCCCCAGAATTAAATTTGGTTGTTCGCGCTACCAAAGATAAAGATATTGAGGTGCTTTACCAACTAGGTGCCAGAGAAGTTGTCCAACCAGAGTTTGAAGCAAGTTTGGAAATGGCAACTTATTTATTAACAGGCTTAATGTCACCAACTGTCGTACAGCGAGAAATGCAGGAAATTCGCGAACGTCATTATTTGGATTTGCGACCCGAACAGTCAGCATCTGAAGTACAGCGCGATTTACAGCAAGCAACTCAAGATTTAAATCGCCGCTGGTATAGTTTACCATCAGCTTCGCCCTTAGTCGGTATGACTTTAGAAGAAGCGGATATGCGCTATTTAACCGGGGTGAGTTTGATGGCAATTCGCCGCGCCAACGGTGAAGAAATAGATTATCCGCCAACTGGTACAATATTGGCAGAAGGCGATCGCCTATTAATAGTTGGTGCAGATGAAGAATTCGCAGCTTTAGATGAATTCGCCAAAGGTAAAGCTACTGTCCCCGGAGAAAATAGCGCTTGTCAGTGGATAAGTCTCAACGCCGATTCTCCATTTCTCGGTAAAACTTTGGTTAATCTGGATATTCGCCGCGAATACGGCGTACAAGTGCAAGCCATGCGGCGAGATGGCAAATTTATCCGCTTTCCTGATGGTAACATGGACTTGCGAACTCACGACCAAGTGCTTTTGTGCGGTAGCTTGGCGAATTTAAATCAACTACAACACTTGCTGGCGCCAGCAAAACCAGTACCGCTGTCCATCCCTATTGTCAAAGCCGGTGAAGCCGAAGCCCTCAAAGAGTTTTTACCTATGGATAATTGGCGAGAATAGCACAGTCCACGTAGGTAGACTTGGTTTATGTAGTAGCGAATTATATTCGCTTTTAAAACATCCTCTTAAAATGGGGTTCCTTTTTCTTTTCTTTGTCGTTGCAGTGCTTCTTCGTACCACTCTAATTCATCCAAAAATTGACCGACTCTTTTTGTCAAAGTCGCTTCTCGTGAAGCACCTGATTCATCTAGAGAGTCCCCAATTTTGGAAATGGCAAAAATGCTTGAAATAGTAGGCATTCCCATTTCTGACAGAAAAGCGCGTAACTGTATGGCTGCCCGCACTCCTCCAAAGCCACCAGCTGAATAGGAAACAATACCAGCCGGACGAAAAAAGTATTCTTCTAGATAGTGATCCATCAGGTTGCTCAACCCTGGCTGAATGGAATGGTTATATTCTCCCGCAACAACTACAAAACCGTCTGAATATCGGATATGGTCTGCCAGTTCTTCCATTTTTGCAGGAGCCTGACCTTTCTCGTACTCCTTATACATCCGGTCTAAGATGCCAAAGTTATACTCCTTTGCATCCACAAAAATCACTTCATGGTTTCTTTGCCTGAGCTGATCAATCATGAATCTGGCAGCTTTGATACCTTGGCGATCGCTTCTGTAGGAACCATAGAAGACTAATGTTTTGAAGCTCATGATGAATGATTTTTAACTATTTCCGTTAAAAGTCGCACACTGTATTCTTTCTAATGTTGTCATGGATTGCGATATTAATATTAAAATAATTGGAAACAAGCGATCGCTAGCACCCGAAACGTCCGGGTAGTGCGATCGCCTCCACTTATTGCAAAGGGTTAAGACTTACCGAGGAAGTCTTTTTTGCCAAGTTCTACACCGCAGTGTCTGAGAATGTCATAGGTTGTTGTGACATGGAAATAAAGGTTTGGCAAAACAAAATATAGGAGAAATGGCATTCCTTGAAAAGATAGGCTCTTGTCACCCTGCTTAATGGTAATTGATTTATCTTCCGAACCATCTATTTGTTCGGGTTTAAATGTGTCTAAATAAGAGATAGTTTTCTGAACGCGGTCAATAAGTTCGGGCAATGTAGTTTCATTATCCTCAAACTTGGGTGCTTCTGTGCCTGCTAATTGTGCAACACCCCTCTTTGCTATGTCAGAGGCAATTTGTACTTGTCTTGACAATGGAAACATATCTGGGAATAAACGATTATTGACCAACACAGAAGAATCTATCTTTTTGGTTTCTGCATATGTAGCACCTTTTTCCAGAATACCTACAAGGTTCTTCAGTGAGCGAATACACACTGGTACTGAAGCTTGATACATTGAAATAGTCATTGATATTTCTCCAGAAATTGTTAAATAGATATACCCCTCCGTATTATCTCGTAGTTGTTTTCCGAAATCAAATATGATTCCTATACTAACTCTTGGGCTTAATATAGGCGATCGCTTGTTTCCAAACTGTTGTCTGCTGGCTGTTTTCATCGGCAATACAGATACAGTGTGCATCTTGCCATAAAACTCTTCCCGTCAGCACATCACCAGTCAGCAACTTAAATTCTACTGGTGTCGTTTGTTTAATCAGGTTTTGAACTTGTCTAATACTGGGTAATGAAGTGTCGAATTCAGTAATCATTTTTCGTAATGATAGTAGATAGTGGATAGTGGATAGTGGATAGTGGATAGTGGATAGTGGATGGTGGATAGTGGATGGTAGATAGTAGTCAACAACCAACAACTAACAACTAACAACTAACAACTAACAACTAACAATTCCTAATCATTGATAATTCATCCTTGGAGAAATGGCAATCGAATTTACTAAGTATCACGGTTTGGGCAATGATTTTATTTTGATTGACAATCGCTCGTCATCAACGCCAGTCATCACTCCAGAAGAAGCAATCAAGTTGTGCGATCGCCACTTTGGTATCGGTGCTGATGGTGTTATTTTTGCCTTACCCGGAGAAAATAACACTGATTACACGATGCGGATTTTCAACTCCGATGGTTCGGAACCAGAAATGTGCGGTAACGGGATTCGCTGCTTTGCGGACTTTGTGGCTGATTTAGAGGGCGAATCTCGAAATAAAGATAAATATCAAATTCATACCCTTGCTGGTGTAATGACACCTCAACTGATGGCTGATGGACAAGTTAAAGTAGATATGGGTCTTCCCTGGTTACTCGCTGGCGAAATTCCGACTACCTTAGCTAACGCCGACGAAAAGGTAATTAATCATACCTTAGAGGTGGCGGGTAAATCTTGGGATGTCACTTGTGTAAGTACGGGAAATCCGCACTGCATCACCTTTGTAGAAGATGTAGCCGCAATTCCCCTAGAAACAATTGGTCCTAAGTTTGAGCATCACCCAGTTTTTCCCCAACGGATAAACACCGAATTTGTAGAAGTGGTGCGCCGCGACTACGTTAAAATGCGGGTATGGGAAAGAGGTGCAGGTATAACTTTAGCTTGCGGGACTGGTGCTTGTGCCACATTGGTGGCTGGAGTGTTGACCGGAAAATGCGATCGCACAGCTACTGTTGAACTTCCCGGTGGACCTTTGCTAATTGAATGGGCAGACGACCAGCGGCTTTATATGACAGGACCTGCAGAAAAAGTTTTCGCTGGTAAATTATAACTTAAAAGATTTCATCAACCACCAAGACACTAAGACAAAAAGAAAATATTCAACAAGCGTAAATAATTTCTTTCCCGTCCTTAGCGTCTTGGGGTTCAATATAAAAATATTTTGCTTTGCATTATTGACACCTTTTCCCTACTTAACTTGTCGTCAAAAGCCAATGTGTCAATTCTCAAACTGACATATTAGCTATACCCACTATTTATTTATTAGCATTATCTTTTTATCATAAGAGTTTTATATTTTAATTTTTGTTGTCTATTATCTAAATAAATTATCATAAATTGTCTAACTTTTTACACGTAATAAATTATCTACCTCGTCGGAAATCAGGGAGAAATAAAATATGACACTTGAGCAAATAATTTCCCCCTTTCTTTATCAAGCTGTTATAAAAAAATACGAATGCGGACTTTATAGAGATGCGATACTTGCAGCTACATTTCAATTGCAAGAGTGCATCAAGGTAAAAGCTGATTTAGGCACGTCGCAAATTACAGCTAATTTTGACTGCATCAATGAGGTGTTCGGAATGCCGAAACCACTTATCAAAGTCAATAGCATGAATACAGTTGGCGAAGTGTATGAACAAATGGGATTTGATAAAATTTTACAGGGAATATGGCAGGGTATTAGAAATTCCCGAATTCATGCTGAATGTTTGGATGATGAAACTACAGCTTATGCCATCATTGTCTTTATAGACTATCTCATAAATCGTATTCAAAATAGCGTCAACATCGAATATGAGCTAACGAAAGATTAATTATCGTAGTAACGACTTTAGTCGTTTATTGAAAAACTAAAAAACTTGCCAAGTCCTAATAATTTATTTTAATTTAACCTTTATAGAGCTATTAACCCTAATTACCCAAAAGTATTTTATTAAAACTGCGCCCTTAACTATGCTTTCGGATAACGAGTAACACCGTGTCGTAAGTAGCGGTAATTCATGAATTACCGCTACTTTAATAATAGACTTTTCAATTATTTTTGCGTAAGTCCTATAAACATGTAATGTGACAGAATTTTTGTAGACAAAACGCCGATAAAGGTGATTGTAGAGAAATTTTTTAGATGTCATCCGTACCGATCGCCTGTGCAGCAAACGAGAAATTTCCGTAAAATCATCGTTATGTAAGTGATTCATCCAATCGGGTGAATGCGATCGCATCTATTAGAACTACCCTGAAGAAGAGGCTAATGTGCTTTCAAAGATGATGATTACATGGTGTAATACATCAGTTGCTTGTGTATAAAAGGGTTATAAAGTGAATCAAACTGTGAAATTGCCATATACACCAGATTTTCAACCAGAAGCTTTGCCGCTACTAGAAAAAATTGCGGCAAATTTACCGGGGATGATTTTTCAATTTGTTCAGCAGCGAGATGGTTCGCAGTTTGTTGTCTATGCGAGTTCTGGCTGTCGAGAAATATCTGAATTAGAACCAGAAGTTGTGCAAGCAGACTTTCAAATACTACGCAAACTGATTCATCCCCTAGATGCGATCGCCTTTGAAGCATCTGTGAGATATTCTGCCTCTACTTTGACACCTTGGCAATGGTCCGGACGCATTATCACGCCTAGTGGTAAACTTAAGTGGATTCAAGGCACTTCTCGTCCGGAAAGACAAGCAGGAGGTGATATCCTTTGGGATGGCTTGGTGATGGATATCACAGACCGCAAGCAAGCGGAATCAAAATTGCGCGAGAGTGAAGCGCGTTATAAAGCAATTTTAGATGCTATCCCCGATTTAATGTTTCGCATCAGTCGAGATGGCGAGTATCTCGATTTTAAAGGTGAAGGTGCAAAGAAGGCTATTCCCCCAGAAAACATCATCGGTAACAATTTGCGGGATTTATTGCCTGATGATGTTGCTAATAATAGCCTTCATGCGATCGCTAAAACTTTGGATTCTCAGACTCTGCAATCTCTAGAATATCAACTATCAACGCCATTGGGAATACGAAATTATGAAGCACGGTTGGTAGTTAGCGGACAAGATGAAGTCTTAGCTCTTGTCCGTGATATTACGGAGCGCAAACAAGCAGAAATTGACTTGCAAAATCTTGCCGAAAAGTTTTCCAAGGCTTTTCGTTGCAGTCCAAATCCAATTACCATCAGCACAGTGCAAGATGGACGCTTCATAGAAGTTAACGACAGTTTTGTGAAACTCTCAGGTTATGAACGAGAAGAAGCGATTGGACGTACTGCAATTGATTTGAATATTTGGGTAAACCAAAGCGATCGCCAAAAATTATTGCAGCAGTTGCATTCCCAAGGAGCAGTTCGCAATCTCGAATTTGAATTTAGAAAAAAGTCCGGCGAACTTGGTTTTGCAATGGTTTGCGCCGAAATAATTGATTTGAATGGGATGCGCTGCATTCTGTCTGTCACTCATGATATCACAGAACGCAAGCGAACAGAAGCGCAATTACAATTGACATCACAACGCGATCGCTTATTAACCGAAACTTTAGCCAGAATCCGCACTTCGCTCAACTTAGACCAAATTCTCCAAACGACTGTCAACGAAGTTCGGCAATTTTTGCAAGCAGACCGAGTTTTTATTGGTCTAAATGATGGTAACAAAGAAGGCAGAATTCTCGCAGAATCAGTAGATCCAAAATATTCATCAGTTATAGACTGCAAAATTAAAGATCCAGTTGTCATGCAAGAAATGAAAAGGCTACTGACAACTAATAAAGTGCGTGTGGTGGAAGATATCGACCAAATCGATGTATCTCCCAAATTAAAAGCACATTATCAACAATTTCAAACGCGGGCAACCTTAGCAGTCCCAATTATGTTAAATGGTGAATTCTTTGGAGCGTTAATTGCTAATCAATGCTCTCATCCTCGCCATTGGCATCAAATGGAAATTGATTTACTAAAGCAAATGTCAGAACAATTAGCGATCGCCATTCAACAAGCTCAACTATACCAAGAATTGGCAGCACTTAACACCAATTTAGAACAACAAGTAGAAGAACGTACTGCCCAGTTACAGCAGAAAATGCAGGAACTGCAAGAAATCAATCGAGTTAAAGATGTTCTGTTACACACAGTTTCCCACGATATGCGAACTTCAGTCATGGGTAATTTGATGGTGCTAGAGAATTTACTTAAAAGTGGGGGAGTGGGGAGTGGGGAATGGGGAATGGGGGGACAAGGGGGACAAGGGGGACAAGGGGGACAATTATTAATGCCCGATTCCCAATGCCCGATGCCCAATGCCCAATGCCCAATGCCCAATTCCCAATTACCAATTCCCAATTCCCAATTACCAATTCCCAATTCCCAAATCACCGTACAACGCTCAATTATCGAACGAATGATACAAGGTAACGAGCGCCTGTTAGCAATGATTAACTCTTTGCTAGAACTTCATTCCAGCGAAGAACAAGGAATTGTGCTGCATCGAGAACTTGTACAATTGGGTACACTGCTGCCAGCGGTTATCAGAGATTTGCAGCCAATGCTGTCAGAAAACAATGTTACCTTGAAGAACTTAGTTCCCAAGGATTTACCGTTAATCATGGCAGATTCGACTAAATTGCAACGAGTTTTGCAAAATTTGTTGACTTATAGTTGGCTGCACAACCCACCGGGATTAAACTTAACTTTGAAAGCGACAGTTGAGGATCGGATGATTCGCGTTCAAATTCAAGATAACGGTGTGGGGATGAACAAGTTAGAATGCGCTAGGCTGTTTGATTTGTTTGTCCGCGATCCTCAAGCTCGTTCTTCAACTTGCACAGGCTTAAAATTATATATTTCTCGACAAATAATTAAAGCACATCAAGGTGAAATTGGCGTTAAAAGTAACCCCAAACGCGGTTTAACTTTCTGGTTTACCTTACCTTTGGCAAATTTGCCGACAACGAGCCGCTCATAATGTCACTATAGGAATGGTTGAGAGTGCAAAATTCAAAAAATTAATTTTTATTTTTTATTTTTGAATTTTTAATTCCCCGTTTGCGTAGCGTCTCACAATGAGAAGGGGTTGACCGAGGTTATGGAAATTGGTCACAGGAAGAAATGAATACCGTCATCAAAAAAGTGCAAAAGTGTTGGAGAACAGCCATATGGGGAAAAATATCAACAACAGATGCAATTTTCGGCGAGTATAGAGCTTGGCGCGATCGCTTTTTGTGGCAAAGGTTACATTTAGGAATCTGGATCGCTATTCTCTGCGTATTTACATTTATCTTACGCGACATCTTGCAACAGGTGTTTCACCTGCAAGAAATCCCAAAGATACCGCACGAAATTAAAAATCTCGCTTTAACTATCAATAGCTGCATATTCCTATGTTTATTAGTGTGTTTGTTTTTACACAAAACTAACATAGCGCGTCGTTATCCGGGGCGCCTTTTTTTATGTTTATCTTTTTCTGTCACTTTAGTTGAGCAATTTGTCGCTACCTTCAAAGGTTTCGCTCTCCCCGATCAATTAGCTTGGATTATTGCCTTTTTGACTCAAGCGATGCTGATTCCAATTCGCTGGTATCTGCATCTGGGATCGCAGTTGGGAGTGGTACTTTATTATTTTGTCGTAAATAGCGTCTTAGGGCTGAAACTACCCCCACCATTCAGTCAAGAACCGATATTCGGTGTAACGCTGATTATGTTGATATTTTGGGTATGTTTCATCTGCGATTTAGGTGTATATTTATACGAAAGGCTGCAACGCTCTGAATTTTACGCTCGTAAAGAACTTGAGATTGCTAACGAGAAATTAACCGTTACAGAAGCTAAATATCGAAATATCTTTGAAAATGCAGTTGAGGGAATTTTTCAAAGCACTGTTGATGGTCGTTATATTACCGCAAATCCCGCATTAGCACGTATTTATGGCTACGCATACCCAGAAGAAGTGACGACATTAATTGACATTGAACATCAATTATATGTTGACCCGAATCGCCGTGCCGAGTTTGTCCGTTTAATTGAACAGTATGGTAGCGTATCCGAGTTTGAATCGCAAATTTATCGCCGCGATGGTAGCATTGTTTGGATATCAGAAAATGCCTATGCAGTCCGCAATTCCAGGGGACAACTGCTTTATTACGAAGGAATGATTGAAGATATCACCAAGCGCAAGCAAGCGGAAGAAGCGCTAAGAGTATTTTTTCATGCAGTTTCCCACGACTTACGCAACCCGGTGCTGGGAACTTTAATGGTGCTGAGGAATTTGCTATCGCGTTCAGAGGACAAAATAGCTGTTTCCCGCTTCATTTTAGAGCGGATGGAACAAAGTAGCGATCGCCAACTTAGTTTAATTAATTCGCTCATGGAAGCTCATATGAGCGAAGTTCAAGGCGTAGCTTTACAACTTCAGCCAGTAGAATTATTAAAAGTGGTAGAAGCAGCGATCGCAGACTTAAAGCCGATGCTAACAGAAAATCAGGCATTGCTGATAAATCATGTCACCGCAGATTTACCGATAATAAATGCCGATCCTACCCAATTATGGCGAGTATTCTCTAACTTGATTGTTAATGCAGTCAAACATAATCCCCCAGGATTAACAATTACCATAAATGCCAGCATCCATAATGATAAGATTTGTTGCAGCGTCGTTGATAACGGCGTGGGAATGAGTCAAAAACAAAGCGATCGCTTATTTGACCTTTACTTTCGAGGCACCAGCGCCCGGAATTCTATCAGTTTAGGATTAGGCTTATATCTATGCAAGCAAATCATCACCGCACATGGCGGCGAAATTGGCGTTAAAAGTGCAATCAATGCCGGGGCAACTTTTTGGTTTACACTACCTATATTTAAAGCTAATAAATAGCTAAAAATTGGGCATTGGGGGGTCAACAGAGCGATTTTTTTCGGGGGATTCACAAACAATAGACAAAAATGGACAGCCTTTTTTTAAAGATCCGCATGGGCCCAACGATACCCTCAGATGAAGGCTGTCCATTTTTGTCC
>NZ_JTCM02000055.1 GCF_000817785.2 Hassallia byssoidea VB512170
TTACACGCAATTAAAATTGAGTGTAATGAAAGGTTATGCGTCTTAACAAATAGCGGGCAAAATAGTCAAAATTAGCTTTATCAATAATCAATAGTTGGCACATACAACTATTGATTATTGATAAGTTTTCTATCTGATTTGTTCAGCAGTTTCGCACCGCGAACTAGACTAGACTAAACGCAGAAGAAGGGAAGGCAAAGCGACTGAAGATTACGGGTAGAAAAACCAGAGTGCGTTAATTGGAACATTACTGGAGAAGAAAAAGAGTAAAGCACAATTAAAACTCTGCTGTGAAAAACTGTCCATTCGTCCGTTGTCCTTGTGGGATGCTGAGTACGGTTGTGCCAGCTTTGTCAAACTTTCAGCAGATATCGCTGCTGATAAATTGTTCCGTTTGCGCTCGAATCGTCTACTTTACGGTGAACCAGAAGCTTACACAGGGATTGGTCGTCCTTTGTGTTCATGGAGACAAATTCAAGCTCAATGACTCTGAAACTTGGTGGACACCCGACTCCTTAGTAGAAGTCAAAGATCCAAAGTTGGGATGGTTACGACTGCTATGTTGTCATAATCTCAGGCGATGGGTGGAGTTTTATCGGTGATTGGTACACCTGCTGTTGCACCCAAACAAGAGTGGAAAGTTTCCTGGATGGACTGCTGGAAAAACCCGATTGCGTAGAATTCGCTATCCGAAAGTTAAAAAAAGTACTACTAAGCCGAAAAAACAACCAATCAAATCGGCTTGAGCTTTTAGTTGTTCTCGACTGAGGAGTGTACATTGTCAACTCAGTACTGCTGGGTCATTTTGTCATGCCTTAGTCTAAACTTCAGTAAGTAACGAACAGTGGGAAAAGCTAAAACCGTTACTACCACCAGAAAAACGGCGAACTCTTAAGCCAAATATTGGTTAACACTGAAATCTCCTATCTGATTTGCACAAAACAATGAGAATTGTAAAGTGATATTACAAAGCTTGCAAAAATATTTAGAAATCGTCAACTATCCAAACATGGCTCTAACCTAGAACCTAGTAGGAGAAACTGGAGGCAACTATGGTGAACATAAATAATATTCAAAAGTATCGGTTTGTCTGTACCCTGACCTTTGGCGATATCTACGGGCAAATAATTGTTTGGTTAATCACTATCACTATTAGTTTAGCTGCTGCCTTGGCGCTGATGGGTGCTAGACGACCCGTTTATGCTTTAGCTACAGTTGGACTTGTTGTTTTGCTATCGTTGCCTTTCTTGCTTTTTGCCTTCGTGACTACATTGTTAAATCATATTGAATTGTCTCCTGTAGAAGCAGGAACAAAAATGGAACCAATACCCGGTAATGTTTCCCAGCAACAACCTGTAGAAGCAACCAGCTGATTCGATTTTAGATTTTGCGAAAAGTTTGAGCGGAGGTTTCCTCCGATCAAAGCGCATTCTCGACGGATTTTGGATTGGAGGTTAGGGACTGGGGACTAGCTAACAAGGTTATTACCAATAGCTTATTTCTTATCCAAAATCCAAAATCCAAAATTGACCTAACGTCCCTGTCGATTGGCAGGGAATTTTTTTTGATGTCTTTACAATAGAACAGCAGTTCTTTTTGCAGTTGGGGTGTTGATTATGATTCCTAAATCATAGGAGTATTTTTTTATTTATTGTTTATATATCAATACCAAAAAAACTGGTATTAAATAATTCTTAAGGTTGGTATTGCTATTAATTATAGTTAGTATTTGGTAGGTAAAGAAATAGTGGTGGTAGTACCTTGTGTAAATTACTTTAAGTAATTTCATCACCACTACCCTCTAATTCGCTCAAAGCCCTAGCTATAGCCTGTCTACAGAATTCTGGGTAATTATCGAGAGATTTTACTTTCGCTTCTACTTCCTCTGTCACTCTAAAAGCTAACCTCCCTGTTAGTGGTTTATCTCTATCAGTAGTAAAACCATGTCCTTTTAAACTTTCAGGATTCCCTTTAGGGTTAGGCATTAATTAAGAAATGTAAAGAAATGTTGTTTGGCTGGTGAACATACCTATAGAGTATTGAATTTCTACTTACCTAGTTAGTAGGTAGTTATAGAGAGTTTGTATAACAGTAAGAGAAATTTCACTCTTGTCAGTAGTATATTGTGTAAATTACTTTAAGTAATTTCATCCTCACTACCTTCTAATTCACTCAAAGCCTTATAGATAGCCTGTCTTACAAATTCAGGGTAATTATTAATAGATTTTAACTTTGCCAATATTGACTCAGGTACTCTTACGGTAAGTTTTCCTATCAATGGTTCATCTCTATCGGTAGTAAACGGTTGCAAATTATCTGGGTTCCCTTTGGGGTTAGGCATTGATTAAGAAATATAACTAAAGCTTGTTTTACAAGTCGTCGTGTGAATAAACTATTAATTGGCAGGGGAATACTTTGCACGGTTCTCCCCTACCAATATCCACCTTTTTAAAATGGACAATTCCATGTTTACACGTTCTGAATTG
Organism: Hassallia byssoidea VB512170; assembly: GCF_000817785.2. GTDB lineage: Bacteria > Cyanobacteriota > Cyanobacteriia > Cyanobacteriales > Nostocaceae > Hassallia > Hassallia carrinoi. The sequence continues at coordinate 2,487 of NZ_JTCM02000055.1, forward strand.
GAAATCAAAACTCTGGGGGAACTTAAGGGACTGTGCAAGCAGTACGGACTTAAACCACTGGGGAACCCTGCTTATAAAACTGCTTGGATTGATGCTTTGTTGACCTTTGCGGCTATTGCCTTACGTCAGATGAAGGAAGGGGAAGGACTGACAAGAATGACCTTTAAAGGTTATCAGGATTTAGGGCAAGCGTTAGATCAGATGGGACAACCTACAGACAAGCTTGCTGCATTAATTAAAGCAACGATGTAAGCAAAGCGTTTAGAGTATCCCCATCGGTACGACCAGGAAGCACTGCTTAACTTGCATAAAGCTAAGATGCACTTAGAACAAGCGCTTGACTTGTTGAACATGTAATATAGTTGTAATGTAAAGTAATCGCGAAAGACTCTTGCCTACAGGTAGGGGTCTTTTTTTATTTGTCTCACGCAGAGGAGCCACTGCGTTGCGGGGGTTCCCCCCGTTGTAGCAAGTGGCGTCCGCAGAGTCGCAAAGAGTAAGAGTTTAAGTAAAATAGACAAGGTATCTCTATCAGCATCTGTTGAGCAGGAAATTGAGGTATAAAATTATGCTCAGAAGCCAGACTAAAACATTGAATTTAGGGTATTTGAGCTTTTAGTGAGCATTAATTAAGGTTTAAAGACTGAAAGTACTGATTTAATAATGTTAATATCTTATGCTTGAACATGATGTGATTATTATCGGGGGGGGATTGGCAGGATGTCGCGCAGCAGTGGAAATTGCCAGAACCGATCCTAGCTTGAATGTAGCTGTGGTGGCGAAAACTCACCCGATTCGTTCGCACTCGGTAGCTGCCCAAGGTGGGATGGCAGCGTCGCTGAGAAACGTCGATACAGAAGATAGCTGGGAAGCACACGCTTTCGATACTGTCAAGGGTTCCGATTATTTAGCAGACCAAGACGCGGTAGAAATTCTTACCCGTGAAGCACCGGATGTGGTGATTGACCTAGAACACATGGGTGTTTTATTCTCTCGCTTAAATGATGGTCGCATTGCCCAACGCGCTTTTGGCGGACATTCTCACAATCGTACTTGCTATGCTGCCGATAAAACCGGTCACGCAATTTTGCACGAACTGGTGAATAATTTGCGCCGTTCAGGTGTGCAAATTTATCAAGAGTGGTACGTAATGCGCCTGATATTAGAAGAAGGTCAGGCGAAAGGTGTAGTGATGTACCACCTTTTGGATGGGCAAATAGTCGTGGTGCGGGCTAAAGCGGTGATGTTTGCTACAGGTGGGTATGGTCGCGTTTATAACACCACTTCTAATGATTACGCTTCTACGGGTGATGGTTTGGCGATGACAGCGATCGCCGGTTTGCCACTGCAAGATATGGAATTTGTCCAGTTCCACCCCACTGGATTATATCCCGTCGGGGTGCTAATTTCCGAAGCGGTGCGCGGGGAAGGAGCGTATTTGATTAACTCTGAAGGCGATCGCTTTATGGCGAATTACGCTCCCAGTCGTATGGAACTTGCCCCGCGTGATATTACCTCACGAGCGATCGCTTACGAAATTCGCGCCGGTCGTGGCGTTCATCTTGATGGCAGTGCAGGCGGACCGTTTGTCTATCTCGACTTGCGTCACATGGGCAAAGAAAAAATTATGAGCCGCGTTCCCTTCTGTTGGGAAGAAGCACACCGCTTAGTTGGTGTTGATGCGGTAACGCAACCGATGCCAGTGCGTCCAACGATTCACTATTGTATGGGTGGTATCCCCGTTAACACTGATGGTCAAGTCCGCAGTAGTGGTGAAGGGCTTGTTGAGGGCTTCTTTGCCGCTGGGGAGACATCTTGTGTATCCGTACATGGAGCGAATCGTTTAGGTAGTAATTCGCTGTTGGAGTGCGTGGTTTATGGAAAGAGAACCGGAAGTGCGATCGCTCGATTTGTGCAAAACCGCAAGTTACCCACAATAGACGAGCAAACTTACATCAAAGATGCAAAGCAACAAATTCAAGCTTTGCTAGATCAGCCTGGGCAGTATCGCATTAACCAAGTGCGTCAAGCCTTCCAAGATTGTATGACAGAATATTGCGGTGTTTTCCGCACCCAAGAATTAATGCATCAAGGTTTAGAAAAAATACAAGAATTACAACAAAAAGCTTCGCAGATATACTTAGATGACAAAGGCAATTCTTGGAATACAGAAATTGTCGAAGCCTTGGAAATGCGAAGTTTAATGGTAGTAGGACAAACAATTCTTTCCTCAGCCTTGAATCGTCAAGAAAGTCGTGGGGCACATTTCCGCGAAGATTATCCGCAACGCGATGATGAAAACTTCCTCAGACACACATTGGCTTATTATTCACCGGCAGGAATTGATATTCAATATCGTCCGGTGACGATTACCATGTTTGAGCCAAAAGAGCGGAAATACTAAAATATTTACACAGTAGAGACGTTCCGGTGGAACGTCTCTACTGATTTACAACGTGGTAATTTACGCTGGCATCGTTACAAAGAATTGGTATCGGTTTTCTTCAGGCTTTAGCTAACTAGCTTACGATCAATTAAGATCGTCGTCGTTGCCATTGTAGAAACATTATGCTGAAAACCGTGTGGGCTACTGTTCGTCAAGGCAAAATCGAGTTGCTAGAACCAACAGAACTTCCTGAAGGTACAAGAGTATTAGTAACACTTCTGCTCGATGATGAGTCTGAGTTTTGGCTTCAGACAAGTCAAGTCTCAGTTGATGCCATTTGGGATAATACTGAGGATGATGTCTATGCCCAGCTACTCGAAAAATGACATCATCTTGGTTAGGTATCCTTTTTCGGATTTATCCGGCTCAAAAGTAAGACCCGCAGTCGTTGTGAGTGCATCGCATGTATCTCAAGACATTTTCATTGTTCCATTAACTAGCAAAACCACACCGTTACTGGCTGGCTTTCTTTGTGCTTTTTGATTGGGTCGCAGCCGGACTTAACGTTTCAACGGCGGTTAAACGAGGTTTGTACACAGTACATCAGAGCTTAGTTGTTACAATTATTGGCAAACTAACTGATGCCGATATTGAGCAGTTAGAACAATCTTTGCGCGATTGGTTAGGGCTGTGATACAAACGTCATCAACCTTATAGTTATTGTCTAGATTAAGGAACAACTTTAATGAGTGCGGCAGGAATTCATTTGTTTTTGTGGAGCGATCGCATTACATCCTTTCTGATAAGCTACGGTTGGTGTGTTTGTTTGGAGTTGTTAGTTGCCGACACAGAAACAATCGGATACAGCGATATACCTTTGCCAGTTACTATCTAATTTTTATCAGCCGATTCAAATTTTCCGCTACGACCAAAAGTTGAAAACGCTCTATATTCAAGCTGGTGTAACTGATGAAATTGTAGTCATAATTGATCAAGATCGAAATTGGGACTTTGTTCTATGACGCAGAACTTACACCAAATGACAAATACTGAACTAAAACAGTATATTTCAAAACATAGAAATGATGAAGAAGAATTTCGGGCTGCATTGGAAGTTTTGATGAGTCGTCGCGATCCTTCTACACAGCAACCTTATCCCTTTGATCTTGCCGACCCTGACAGCGAGGTAAAAGCTTTGTTAATAGAAAAGCTGAAAAAAGCTGAATAGCACCCATCGGACGAATACAAGATCCTATAGTTATTGTCTAGATTACTTAGAGTTTTGATGAGTGTGGCAGCAATTCAAGGTTCTTTGTAGTGCGATCGCGCTTTTGCCGCACAAACTACAATCAGAGTAAACGATCAAAACTGCCATGTCTTCCCTAAAAGCGCATTCCCAAACGCTATATGATACTGACTACTTGCAATGGATAGAAACGACTGTGGAAAAATTGCAAAGTCAGGACTACGCGAACGTAGACTGGGAAAACCTCATCGAAGAAATGGCGGACATCGGAAAAAGTGAGCGTCGCAGCCTCAAGAGTAATTTTATTGTAATTTTGGTGCATTTGCTCAAATGGCAGTTTCAGCCGCAAAAGCAAAGCGGTAACTGGGAAGCAAGCATTATTGAGCATCGTAGACGTGTTAAAGAAGCTGACGATGATTCGCCTAGTCTCAAATCTTATCTTGAAAGCGTCTTTGCAGAGTGTTATGCACAAGCAGTTAAGCAAGCAAAAGCCGAAACTAATTTGCCAGTAGAGTTTTTTCCTGTGATGTGTCCATACGAGCTAGCAGAAGTGACAAATGATGAGTTTTTACCTCAGTAAACACCACGCAGCCCAATTCAACCGTTATACAGAAACGAAATTATTCAAACTTCTTCATTTTTCCTTTGTTGACTTTTAGCTGGGAAAGATGTATAATGAGATTCGCATAGAAGGGGAGTAGCTGCTGGCAAAAAGACTTTAAAGAAAGCCAGCGCATCTGAATCAACATACTGGTGATAAACCTGGTTCAGATGGCAAGTATTTAGATATTTGATAGCGAGACCTTCACTGAGTTCACACAAAAAAGTGTGAAGCTTAGTGAAGTTTCGCAACTCTCATTTAGCTTCACACAGGAAAAAAATCCTTAGGAGCTTGAGAGAGTGCTAACAGCTTTTACCGCAGGTTTATTATTAATCACAGTTTCCGAATTAGGAGATAAAACTTTTTTTATCGCCGCAATTTTAGCGATGCGGCACTCGCGACGGCTGGTATTAATCGGTGTGACAGCGGCTTTAGCTGCGATGACAATAATTTCTGTGGTAGCGGGACAAGCGGTATCTTTCTTGCCAAAGCTTTATATTCATTACGCAGAAATTGTTTTATTTATCGGCTTTGGTATCAAGCTGCTGTATGATGCAAATCGGATGTCGGCTTTGAGTTGTGATGCAGAAGTAGTAGGAGAGGCTAAAGAGGCGGTAGAACAAGCAGAGAAGCAACTACCCAAGAAAAAAACGCCACTGTCAATTATAGCAGAAGCCTTTGTATTAACATTTATGGCAGAGTGGGGCGATCGCACACAATTTGCCACCATTGCTCTAGCCGCTAGCAACAACCCTTTTGGCGTAACCGTCGGTGCCATATTAGGACATTTCATTTGTGCAGTCATCGCCGTAAGTTGTGGACGAATGATATCCGGACGAATCTCCGAACGCCAACTTACCCTAATTGGTGGATGCTTATTTATCGTGTTTGGTGTACTTGCAGCGATGGAAGGGAGTTAGGAGGAGCGTGGATAGTGGATAGTGGATAGTGGTTAGTGGTTAGTGGTTAGTGGTTAGTTGTCCCCCTTGTCCCCCTTGTCCCCTTGTCCCCCTTGTCCCCCTTGTCCCCCTTGTCCCCCTTGTCCCCCTTGTCCCCACTCCCCATTCCCCACTCCCCACTCCCTCACGGCTTAGGAGAAGCCGTCGGGCTGGGTGAGGCTGTTGCTTGTTGGTTAATTTGGTCTTTATATTGAGCGGGTGCTAAAGTGGCAGCTTTGTCAAATAAAGGTTTTGCCTCTTCAATTTTGCCTTGTTCTTTGACGAGCAATGCCTTTGCCAAAACCGGGCGAAAATCTTTAGCATCGCTTTTAATTGCTTGATCGTAAATAGAGATAGCTTGAGTGTAGCGTTTTTGGGAGGCGTAGACGTTGCCTAAAAGTACTTGGACAGCGATCGCATCCACACTTCCCGGTTGAATTTTATTTGCCTGCGTTGAGGTAGTCAGCGTATCTTGCAGCAAACCGATCGCCGCTTCCGGGCGTTTTTGAGATACCAAAAGAGCCACCATGCCTTGTAAAGCTTCGATATCCCCTGGTTTCGTTGCCAAAACAGAACGATAAGCTTGAGCTGCTCCTTCTTTGTCGCCTATTTGCTGTTTTGCTTGCGCTAGTAGCACCGCGTATTTCGTTTGTTCTGGATTCAGCTTGACTAATTTTTCTAAAGGTTCGATTACAGCAGTAATGTCAGCTGGTTGAATTTCACCTTTTCCTTTTTGACTCAGCAGCTGTAACCTAGCTTGTAATAACCCTTTAAGCGCGGCTTGATTTTCTGGTTCGCGTTGCAAAACCAATTCATAACCCCGTACTTCGTCTTCTACCTTTGATTTTGGGTCAGAAGCAGGCGAAGTGGCGACTTTGGCGCTACTGGTGTTTTGAGTTGGGCGTTGCGTATCATTAAATGCCGTAATTAAGGGAACCAGAGAAACCCCGACAAAAGCAACTACTGCCAGCAACAGCACTACTTTAACCATCCAACGATTGCCTTGTTTAGACACAAAACCGTCCTTCTTCTGAATAATGACACTATCAGTAACGTTAAAAATTTTAAAAAGTTTGCGGAATACGGGTATTAAGCTGTGAAATTTATAACAATTAGCAATTTACACTGCTAAAGTAGGTGATGACTTTGGGGGAAATCCTCTGAAATTGTAGCTATCTTAAGCTGCCGAAACTAGTGTAAAAGCGTTAAATTACACATTTAGTATCTAAATGGTAAGTTTAGCGTTTAGAGTATCACACAGAGCGCTCTTTCGCGTGGCTAACTTGAAAGAAATATACTTTTAAGCGCCGCACAAACGCTCTTTTCAGCTGCCTTAGTAAAATCCCACAATGGGATGTGTCTCCGCCGCAAGGAGTTTATATGAATTCCGACCTGATGCCGTCGTCCGAACCGTCCAAATCTGCCTCTAATCAAGAGCCAACTAGCCTAGAAGCAGCAAATCAAGTTGAAAAACCAGTCCAATCTAAACCTGAGAATTCTTCCGTTGAACCCAGCGAGACTGCCTCAGATGCAAACTTAGGCAATCGGCAGCAACCGATTCCCCCTCCCAGCGAACCGATGCAATATCGAGCGATCGGCTTAGTCCGAGGTCGCTACGTTGCTAGTGATGAACAATTCACTCAAGGAATGCTGGTGACTACAGATGGTGTAGAACTCAATGCCGTCCTTCTTGGTCGGATAATGAGTTTAGTTAAGAATCATTTAGATTTAGAAAAAGAACATTTGTGGGTAGTATATCCGCGTACAAGGCAAGAAAATGATGCACTGCACCTACAAATTGTCGGGGTTTGGGAGCCAGAAAACCTGGCGAAACATTCCATAGAAGATGAAGATCAAGACTCAAAGTCAGAAGAATTAGTTTCTACTAATGAAGCTTCATCAGAATCCGCAGAAACTACCAGCGCTCTTACACCTTCATCAGAAATTACAGATGGTGGTTTTTCGGTTCGTGGTGAAGTAGTTTACCAATCTTTTGACGCTAAAAGCTTAGTGGTCAAGATTAAACAAGCCCCTCGCAAGACAGATGACAAACCCAAGTATTTCAAGTTGAAACTTACGGGTGTACTTGGTACTAAAGCTGTCGGTAAGTTTTGGGACTTCCAAGCGAAGCGAGAAGCTGATTTATTGATGATCGAAAACGCTACGGCGATCGCTGATTTGCCCAAAAAACGCAGACCACCTGAAAAAGGCGGTTTCCGTGGTGGCGGTGGCGGTCGCGGTGGCGGTGGTGGCAGAAAACCATATCCGCCCAGACGCAGTAGCGGCGAAACCCCCCGCCCAATCAAGAAAGGCGAGTCATCGCCAATGCCAAATCCCATACCCAAAGCACCCGCTCCTAAGCCAATAAAACGACCGAAGCCGCAGCAGTAGTAGGGAATTGGTAATTGGTAATTGGTAATTGGGAATTGGTAATTGGTAATTGGTAATTGAGAATTGGTAATTGGTAATAGTGATGTGCGTTTCTTCCATTACCCATTACCCATTACCCATTACCCATTCCCCATTACCCATTACCCATTACCAATTACCCATTACCCATTACCCAATATCAAAACTCTGTCCAGCGGTCTTGGGGCAAAAACGATCGCTCCATTGGAATTGGAGAAACTGCTTCTGTCAGGGTAAATGTGCCGGCTTCAATCCACTGTTTCAATTCTTGTGCCACTAGTCTGGAAAGATACATACTTGCAAGGGGAGCAACACGCACTGTTTTACCTTCAATAGTGATTCGCCCAGATTTAAGTTGGGCGTAACTCACTAACCCAAAGGTGGGACGGACGCGCCGAGGGATGGAAAAGTCTACTATCGGCGCTACTAAGTCTTTGTCAGTCACGCAAGCGCGTTCTACGACTTGTTCGTTTAATACCGGAAGTGGTACGCCTACGCCTAACATTAAGGAAGGTCCGTAACTTTTGAAGTAACAACCGCGTACCCAACGCGCATCCATTTGTTTGGCATCACCAATTAACGCTAAAGTGGCGGCAGGACCGATAGGTGTATGATTGGGCAATCGCTTTTGTAAGGGAAAGTGCTGAGTACCTTCCCATGATACATAGCCAACACCACCACCTAAGAAAATTCGCGTACCAATGCCGATAAGTTGTAGTTCCGGGTCGTTGAGTAAAGGGGAAATCGCACCTGGGTTAGAGTAAACTGCATTCCCCAAACGCGGTTGTAGTGGACCGAGATAAGTGAAAAGTGGGCGATCGCCTCCATTCACCCCCACGATAAAATTTTGATAAAGATTGCGCGGATTAAATAAATAAAACTGATTTATTGTTTCACGGGTAATTGTCGTTTCAAAGGTGGCACGGGGGTAACAATCTGTTACCTGTCCTTGTGCGCGTACATGTACGGGTTTGCCGGCGATTAAATCTTCAATTACATGTCCACCACCGCGTTCCCGGACTTCTTCGCCGTCGGTGACTTCCACGGCACAGCTTGCACCAATGTATAAATCTACTGCCCCAAAACCGGAATATACGGGGACACTATCTAACCAAGCGCGGCGAATTTTAATTGGTGGGTCGGTGTGTCCTAAGTTAATAATCGCACCTGATGATTCCATCGGTTCAAATGTGCCGGTGGTAATGACATCAGTTTCTTTGGCAACTTGAGTAACGCCGACTTCTGCAACTCGTGCTTTGAGTTCTTCAACAGTTAAGACTACAGCACGTTTGCGGGTAATTTTATCGTTAATTTCAGCAAGCGATCGCATATTGGACTGGGAATTGGGCAATGGGCATTGGGCAAATCAAGAGGGGGAAAGGGTAAAGGGAAAAGGGAAAAGGTAAAGAAAGAAGAAATATTTTTCCCTTCCCCTTTCCCCCTTTCCCTTTTCCCCTCTTTAAAATCCCGATGCCCTTTATTATGATGCCCTATTATGAAGTGGCAACCTAACTGTAAAGTTTGCACCTTGTCCTTCACCGTCACTCGCTGCGGTAATAGTACCATTGTGCATTTCCACCAAACTACGGACGATCGCAAGTCCTAGTCCCAATCCCTTATGCCTTGCTGTATATTGGTTATCAGCTTGACGAAATTGCTCGAATACATAAGGCAAAAAGTCAGGACTAATACCAATGCCTGTATCACTGACGGTGATTTGGGCTTCAGACTCAACTCGCTCTAACCAAATTGCGATCTGTCCTTCCTCTGGTGTAAATTTAATCGCATTCGTCAGTAAATTCCACATAACTTGCTGCAATCGATTGGCATCGCCGAAAACTTCGCCGATTGTAAATTCAAGTGCTGACTCAATGGCAATGCTTTTAGCATCAGCTAATGGACGGACTACATCAATTGCGGCATTAATTATTTGTGTCAAATCAACTGGGCACAGTTCAAGACGAAGTTTACCTTGTGTGATGCGGGAAAAGTCTAAGAGGTCTTGAATTAACTCGTTTTGTAACTTGGCGTTACGCTCAATTGTTGCAAGTGCGCGTGCAGTAGCCAAGTCGTCTAACTTGCCACCTTGAATTAACTTTGTCCAACCGAGTATAGCATTAAGAGGCGATCGCAATTCATGAGATATAATTGCCAAAAACTGATCCTTGGTGCGGTTGATTGCTTCTGCTTCAGCGCGGCAAGCTTTTTCTTGTGCTAACAGTTGTTGCTTTTCTGCTTCGGCTTCTTTGCGTTCGCGAAGCGCGGCTTGCTGTTCGCTGATGTCGCGTTGCACAAAAATAAAATTAGTGCATTCCCCTGATTCGTCAAGCATCGGGGTAATATTAACTTCTGACCAAAACTCCGATCCGTCTTTGCGGTAGTTAATTAGTTCTACTTTTAGTGGCTGATAATTAGCCATTGCCTGACTAATTTCCTTTAGTACTTTTGGATCGGTTTTCAGTTTGTTCAGGATACTCGGTGTTTTGCCTAAAACCTCCTCAGCACTGTAACCAGTCATGTGAGTGAATGCTGCATTCACATAGACAATCCGCGCTTTAATTTCATCAATCAACTTGACTTCAGCAACCATAACTGCATCGGTTACTTGAGATAAAATATAAGACTGAAATTTTAATTGCTCTTGAGTGAGGTTGAGTTTCCACAGCAGTTCTACTTTTTCGAGAGCGTGCTGAAGGGTTGAAAGCAAATTTTCTGCTGTGAGCTGTTCTTTGGTGAGATAGTCGGTAGCTCCTTTTTTCATTGCTTGGACAGCGATCGCTTCATTACCGCAAGCTGTCAGCATCACCACGGGAATATCTACCTGATTGGTTGCGTTTCTGAATTTATCGAGAAACTCAAGACCATCCATATCAGGTAGAGAGTAATCGACTACAACACAATCTGGCTGCAAAATCTTGCACAATTCTAGCGCTTGTTCGCCATACTCTGACTCAATGACACTATATATGTAGTTCGAGGCTTGGTGTAAATAACGGCGGAAAGTTTGCCTGTCTTCGTGACAATCATCAACAATTAGAATACTGCGTCGCTTGTGTGCCATTTTTTCCACCCTTAGCGGCAATTCATTTGTGCTTGCTTCCTTAATTGGTTTATTTATTTGCATATAATTTTTTTTAATCCCAAGAGTCAAGCGATCGCCTGACTCCTATTAAGCTTTTACTGCCTTTACAGCAGATATTCTTAATTTCCCTTTGCACAAGCAAGGTTATCTCTCAAAACTGAGCAAATTATGAACTTATAATAATTTCTATCTAAAGATAGATAGATAATTCCAGATTAGCGATTATAAATAATTGTATTACCCATTCCCCTAGAGACGTTCCATTGGAACGTCTCTCCCCCCTAACTCCAACCCAGGATTTTTGCCACTTGATCTGCCAGCTTCAAAGGGTCAAAGGGCTTGGCAATGACTCCTGCTACACCTAAGTTAGCAAACTGATTCGGTTCGGCAAACTGTATTTTCGCACTCAGCAAAATGACTGGAATCGATTGGGTATCAGGTTTTTCTTGTAGATGATGAAATAAAGTAATACCATCCATTTCCGGCAGCATCACATCTAGCAAAATGGCATTTGGCTGTTCAATTTCCGCTATGAGTAACCCTTCATTAGCGGTAGTAGCGATGAGTACTTCCCAACCTCCTAAGGTTTCTAAGCAAGTCTGAACTACTTCGCTCAAACGTTCTTCGTCATCAATCAGCAGAATTCGTCGCATTACCCAAAGGAGTATTTTAATAAGCGGTAAAGTTAGCCTACTTTGGCAGGCTCTACTCCTCTTCTAGCCGTGGTGGTAATCTAAAGGTAGATTTTATTTAAGTCCTTCAGAAACCCAACAACTCATGCGAAGTCGGGTTTCTACAGCGGTAAGGTGAAATAGAAGGTACTGCCTTCACCGACAACGCTTTCTGCCCAAATTTTTCCGTTATGCTGCTGCACAATAGTGCGACATATAGCTAATCCTAGTCCAGTACCGCAGGAATTGCGAGAGTCTGAAGCATCAACTTGCTCAAACCTACCAAAAATACTTTCTAGTTTATCAGCAGGAATACCCCGCCCTTGGTCTTTGACTTTGAATAGGAGATGGGGAGTGGGGAGTGGGGAGTGGGGAGTGGGGGGAGTGGGAGTGGGGGGGGACAAGGGAGAGGGGGGGGACAAGGGAGACAAGGGGGAGGGGGGGGACAAGGGAGAGGGGGGAGACAAGGGAGACAAGGGAGATGAGGGAGACAAACTCCCCCTGCCCCCTGCCCCCTGCCCCCTGCCCCCTGCCCCCTTGTCCCCCTTATCCCCCTTGTCCTTTTGAACTTCTGCACTCAGAATAACAGTACTCCCCGAAGGCGAAAATTTAACGGCGTTTGCTAGCAGGTTGACAAGAGTTTGAATGATGCGATCGCGATCGGCACATATCTCAACAGATAGGGGAAAAACTGTTAGGTTGATGTTGGCTTCTTCGGCAAAGCATTGCACAGCGTCTATTGCTTGCTGCATTAAAGTAGCAGCATTACATGGATGTTTTGCCAAGACAATTTTGCCTGATTCGAGTCGCTCTAAATCAAGAACTTGATTGACCAAACGTACTAAGCGTTCGGTGTCAAGCGCGGCAATTTCTAACATGCGTCGCGCTTTTTGCGGTTGGTTGTCGAGTCGTCCGGAAGCAAGCAATCCTAAAGAACCGCGAATCGAAGCTAATGGTGTTCGCAATTCGTGGCTGACAATCGAAATAAACTCGCTTTTCATCTTTTCTATAGCTCGCATTTCGGTGATGTCTTCAACGGTTCCGACATGACCGATTAATTCTTTTTGGTCAGAAAAAATAGGAGCTGTTTTCAGCCGACAAAAACGTATAGTTCCGTCTCGATGAACAGAACGCACTTCTCCAATAAATTCTTGAGTTGCTGTTACTGCTTGTAACCAACGAGAAAAATAAAGCTGACGATCTTCTGGGTGAACGAACTTGACCCAGCCATGTCCTAAAGCTTCTTCAAAAGTGTAGCCGCAAATTGCTTGAGCGCGAGGATTGGTGTAGATACATCCTCCTTGGGGATTTACTCGAAAGATGCCGACTGGGGAAGCTTCGCTTAAAGCGCGAAATTCGTCTTCGCAGCAGCGTAAGGCTGATAATGCAAGTTTGCGATCGCGAAGTGCGGCAACGCGTTCACGAAGTGTGCCGCAGGTATCGCTAATATCCCGTCCTTCAGAAATTAGTAATACTATTTTGCCGGTTTCATCTAAAACTGGTTTGAGGGAAAAGTCAATTGTTTGCACTATTTCTCCCGCACCGATTATATCTACTTCGTAGCGAACAAATTCACCTTTTGCGGCTTGAGCGATCGCGCTAAATAATTGCGTTTGTGTTTCTTGAGACATCCACCATCGCGCTTGCCAAAATGGATGTCCAACTACATCTGTTGATTGCAATCCGCCAAAATTCAGTGCTGTTTGATTAGCTTCTAAAAGTGTACCATCCAGTTTTAAAAGCCACATAAATTGAAATGTCTGGTCAAAGATTGCGCGAAATCGTCTTTCACTTTCTTGCAATGCGGCTTGTGTTTGTTTGCGTTGCGTAGCTTGCCGATAGGCATCGGTGATATCCTGAATTTGTTCTCTAGTATGCATTTCTTTTACATGGAATGTGCAGCTATTGCGTTCAGATACCCGACTTCTTCAGATACCCGACTTCTTTAAGAAGTCGGGTATCTTATCTTGCTTTTTCTTATATTTAATAATTATTTATTAATTTTTTCTTTTTTTTAAGTATCAGGTAGACTGATTACTCCAAACCAGTATTTACTAAAAATTTCGATTGTCATTTTCAATTTATGGACATCAATTGGTTTAAGAATATAACTATTTACACCATATTCATAACAAGCTTCAATATCTTTAGGATTTGACGATGTAGAAAATACCACTACAGGAATCATTTTCAGACTATCATCCTGCTTGAGTTGGTGTAGAATTTCTCGCCCATCTGTACCTGGCAAATTGAGGTCGAGTAAAATTAAAGATGGACGGGGTGCTGTTTTGTTGTCTATGTATTTGCCAGTATGATAAAGAAAGTCTAAAGCGTCATCGCCATCAGTACAACGTTCAACTCGGTGAGGAAGAGATGCACCCTTCATCATGCGTTGTAAAGCAACAAAATCTTCATCGCTATCTTCAATAACCAATAATGTTGGAGTTTGCTGTCCAAACATTTACTTACTTACCTCAACTTGGTAATGTGAAATAGAAAGTGCTACCTTCCCCATAAGTAGATTCTACCCAAATTTTGCCCCCGTGGCGCTCGACAATTTTTTTGGCAATAGTTAAGCCGGCGCCGGTACCACCACCATATTGACTTGCTGCGTGCAGACGTTTGAAAATGCGAAAAACATTATCTAGATGTTTTTGCCTAATTCCTATACCATTGTCTCGCACATAGAAAGTGATTGTGGGTTGGTTTGTTGTTTCTTGGTCTAAAAAGCCAATTTCTACTGATTTATTCGCTTTATCGTTGTATTTAATCGCATTGCTGATTAAATTACTAAATACTTCGCTCATCTGGATGCGATCGCATTTCACATCTGGTAATCGTCGGCAAATGCAAATATCTACATTAGACGTTTCTTTTAGGCTAATTTTTAATATTTCTATCACACTTTCTACTAATTCGTTCAAGTTAGTTCGTCGCATTACTAGTTCGACTCGTCCTAAACGAGAAAAATGCAGTAGAGAATTAATCAAATCTTCCATTCGCTGAGTCAGACGCACCAGAGTTTGCAGTTTGGAAACTCCATCTTCATTTAGCGAATCAGCGTAATCTTCAATCAGAAATGTTGAGTAGTTGTGAATTCCTCGTAGCGGTTCTTTTAAATCATGAGAAGCAATGTAAGCAAAAGCATCTAATTCTCTGTTACTGCGTTCTAATTCGACATTAATTTTTGCTAATTCATCCGCTTTTTTGAGTACCATTGCTACAATAGCGCTTTTAAGTTCTAAAGCACCATCAATTTCACATTTTCTCCAAGGTAAAGACTTAAATCGTACCGTTTCTTGCCACATTTTAAAAGATTTACGCGGTGATAAATGCAAACTACCATTTTCGTCAACTTCCACTGGTTTGTTGGGATTACCCCCCCATTTTAAAGTTTGAATCACTTCTGGACGAAACCACAAAATCCAATGTTTTTGACTTTGAGCAATGGCAAGTGCTAACATTCCACTAGCAACATCTTGAAAATTTTCTGATGCGGGATAAACTTTTACTAGTGAATCTGTATAAAAAACGTTATCATTATTAATTGGCGTCGCTAACCAGTTTATTAAGTCTTGAATTTCCGCTTTTAATGGTGTTTTGCCAAATAATAGCAATTCTTGATTCAAGCAGACAGCAACACCTTCAGCGCTGACTAATTCTAATAATTCATTTTTCTGCTCAATTAAAGCATCTACCAAATTTTTGGTTTCGGAAATAGCCTCAACAAACTTCGATTGAATTGTCTTGAGTTTGAGTTTGTAATCTAAGTCTTCATTTTCTTCTTTTGTCCCAATGTCTAAAGACATTACATGTCCCAAAAATTCGCAGGCAGTGCGTATATAATA
This sequence comes from Hassallia byssoidea VB512170, assembly GCF_000817785.2. GTDB lineage: Bacteria > Cyanobacteriota > Cyanobacteriia > Cyanobacteriales > Nostocaceae > Hassallia > Hassallia carrinoi. The sequence goes on from NZ_JTCM02000055.1 coordinate 17,668, forward strand.
AGGTACATACTTAGGTGTATTATTGTGACAGGCAATCAATCCCCATAATTTTTTATTTTTGATTAAAGAAATTGACATCGAAGCGGTAACGCCCATATTCTGCAAATACTCAACATGTATGGGAGAAACACTCCTCAAGACTGAATAACTTAAATCTACTGGTTCATTAGTAACTGGATTATGAGTGGGAATCAGTTCTACTGGTTGATAATTAACATTAGGAATTAACCGCAGCCAATTTAGAATGTATAATTGCTTTGCTTGTTTGGGAATATCTGATGCAGGATAGTGTAAACTCAAATAAGGAGCCAAATCTTCTAATTTATCTTCGGCTATGACCTTACCAGCGCCTTCCTCATCAAATCGATAGATCATAACTCGGTCAAATTCTGTAATTGTTCGCACTTGTTTGGCTAAAACTTGACATAAATCTTGTAAAGTCAGTGTATTTTGTATTTGCTTAAGAGGGGCTTTGACTAACTGATAGAAAGTAAAAAAATCTTGATTATCTTGTGATGTAACAGGCAATAATTCCAGAATTACAACATCTTGAGAATGATGTATAATTCCATCAAAGAAGAAAGTATTATTTGGAGTTGCCAAAGATATTTTTACGGGATTGATGCTTTCAAAATCGGTAGAAAAACATTGTTTAATATGAGAAATTTGCTCGACATCCAGTAATTCTTTAAGTTGTTTGCCTAGCAATTCTTGGGGATGAATACCAATCAAATCAAAAGTATTTTTGCTAACTTGTAAAATAGTAAATTCTGGTTCTTGTAAAACAAAAAGAATACCGTATGGTTGAATTAAACCTGGAATGTGAATTTGTTCGCGATCGCAGTTAGTTAAATCTACATTTATCTGCATAATCATTAAACTTTTAACATTGAAATAGGATTAGTATAGCGTTTTTAGATCAGCAATGTAGAGACGTTTCATGAAAAGTCTGTACGATAAATTTTACGCTCTTATTTTTGATAATATAGCTATTCGATGTTAGTCAAAGACTGTTTCTCATTGCCAATCAAAGCAAGATTAATTTTAAATTAACAATTAATAATATAAATAATATCACTACGAGTGCTGAGAGCAGAGTTAGAGTATTAAGTGTTAACTATTAAGTGTTGAGTATTGAGTGTTAAGTTAAATAAATTAGTCAAAATTTAAAACTCAAGACTCAGAACTCAAGATTTCTAAACTTTCTCCGACTCGTAACTCAGGACTCAAAAGTTTCTTTTACCACAGTTGTACCCGTTTTAAACGGCTGATAATCCGAGTAATAAGTTCTGGTTCCACAATCGGTTTACCTACATAATCATCTGCACCTGCGGCAAATACTTCACGTATCGTATCAGCATTTGTGTCAGATGTCAGTACGACGATGGGTAGATCTCCCCAATGAGGATCTTGACGTACCACTTGACAAAGAACTATGCCGCTGAAGGTAGGCATAGAAGCGTCTAAAATTAGTAGGTCGGGAACTGTGGTAGTTAGCACTTCCCAGAAATTTTGCGGATCTTCTAAAGTTGTGACATCAAGTCCCCAAGGTTGTAGTAAATCGCTTAAGGTTGTCAGTACTTGGGGATCATCATCCACGATTAAAACTCTGGCTTCAGTTGCGGTAGCTTGATTGAGTATCTGGGTGACAGCTTTGAGGATTTGCTCTGGGTCTATAGGCTTGTGTAAAAAGGCACGAGCGCCTAAACGAGCTACTTCAACTCGGTCAAGCAAGCTACCCCTGATGGTCAATACTAACACCGGGATTGGAGATTTACTTTGTGCGAGTTCAGCCAGTAGCGTCAGTCCATTCTCATTGGTGTTAGCAAAAATCAGATTGAGCAAAATCGCGTCCGGGGGATTTTGAGCGATCGCTTCTCTACCAGCAGCCAAAGAATTCGCTACTTCTACGCGCAAATTTAAGGCGTATGCCGATTGGGTGAGTTGTTCAATTAATGAGCGATCGTCATCAATTATCAGTATTAAAGCAGATTGCTCCTCCAAAACAGGTGCAACAGCACTTAAAGTTGGTGGCTTTTCTAGTTCTTGTTGCAATAAACTAACTAGTTGCTGTAGTTGTGTTGCTTGTTGTTTTATTGCTTCACTTTCTAGCAACTGTTCAATCTCGCGTGCTAATCTCGAACCTTCATTAAAGCCAAAAGAACCCAATGAACCAGCCATTTTATGAGCTTCTAGCTTTGCTGAGTGTTGGATTTGCAAGGTGATGGTGTCTGTCATCAAAGCTGCAACCACCTGCTCAAATAATGCCACCTGACAAGTAAAACTCTCCTTGTTGCGCTGCCAAATAGTGTTAACAGATTCTATCACCATATTTTCAGCCTGTTGCCTGTCGGCATCAGTAGAAGCTGCGGACGACTCAGGTGCAGGTGTCTGTTCTGGTGGAGGTAAAAGGCGATATCCTAAGCCGTAGATTGTTTCAATTAAATCAGCAGTCATTCCTGCTGCTTTTAATTTCTGGCGAAGTTTTTTGATGTGAGTTGTCACCGCATCTTCACCCGGATACTCGGCAATCGACCAAAGGCGGTCTAAAATCATACTCCGGCTAAATATACGTTGCGGATTTCGCAAAAAAAGATGTAATAAACGATATTCTGTTGCTGTCAGTCGTAAAAGCCTCCCTTCATAAACAACTTTGCTGCTACTGGTGTCAAGTTGTAGTTTTCCCCAAGTCAGTACGGTCGCTAAAATATTACTTCCTCGTCGCAATAAAGCGCGAACGCGGGCGATTAATTCTGACACGTCAAAAGGTTTGACCATGTAATCATCAGCACCTGCATCTAAGCCCATCGCCTTATCAGTGCTGCTATCTTTGACAGTTAATAGCAGAATCGGCATTTGATACCCGCTAGATCGCAATTGACGACAAACACTAATACCATCCAACCCAGGCAAAACTATATCCAGAACGATCAGATCGTATGCAAAGCCTCGCACTAGTTGCAAAGCTGTTTGACTTTCGGCGATCGTATCAACTATATAGTTATGGGATCTGAGTACTTCTGACACCATCGAAGCAGTAGGCTGATCGTCCTCCACTACTAGAATTTTCATGTCATACTCCGTCATAGCCGAGTATTAACTCATTTGCTGGACTGTTAATTCTGATAAAGTGTCAAGGGTGGAAAATTGAGGAATCAAAGAAAGGGATCGCACATTTTTCGAGTAAAAGTAAGGATAATAAGTAGAAGCTTGCTTACTCTTACCCTGTAGCGTTACCCTTTCTCTCTCGATATCCCCCTCAAGAGTCCCTGTCGTCAGGTAAACTGCTATTTCATGGCACTTTTGAGCTAATGACTGAATCGCTAATAAAGCTTCTGGAATCACTGCAAATAACGAAGGCTTATTAGGAAAAACAACCGGATCAAAGTACCACCAATTGGCAATATTTTTCATTAGTCCTAAATGCTGAAAAGCAAGTCGCTTACTTAGGCTTTTCAGGATTTTTAACTCAGGACTAAGATTTATAATCTTAGCGATCTCTAACTGGGTGCTGCTATTTACCCGCACAGACAAAAGTAGTCTCAGCAATTTAGTAGAGTTTTTAGCCCTGCAATAACCCACGACAAATGTGGACAGGCTTGTTTTGTAGATCCGCAACCACCCACGAGTATTTTTGATGAAGCCTGTCCACATTTGTCTAGGGAAGACTTCGCCCACTGAAACACATAAGCCGTTCATAGAAAACCTCTTACTTGAGTAAGTTGTCATCTCCCGAAAGCTAGAGGATAAAAATGAGGAAATGATGAAGAGTCGAAGATAAAGCTTGAGATTATGTGGGAAAACTTTTCGATCTCGGTAATTGGTAATCGGTAATCGGTAATAGCTAATTGGTAATGCGGAAGAAAGAATTGGAGACAAGGAGACAAAAAGACAAGCAGACAAAAAGACAAGCAGACAAGGGGACTTAGAAAATTCTCCTTGTCCCCCCTCCCCCTTGTCTCCCCCTCCCCCCTTCCCGTTTCCTTGACAACACTGTAAAAAGCATATTATATTTATAAATAACGACCGTTCGATATAAAAAAAGACTAATGCCGAAAATTGTTGACCATGACCAATATCGCAAAGAACTACTTAGCAAATGCTTTGATTTATTTGCCGAGAAAGGTTATGGCTCAATTACCATGCGCCAAATTGCCGAAGGCTTAAGAGTTTCCACGGGGACGCTGTATCATTATTTTCCCAGCAAGCAAGCTTTATTTGAGCAATTAATGGAAGAAATATGTCAACAAGATGTGTCGATGGCAACGGCTGAGTTGTCAGGAACGCAAACGCTGCCAGAACAGCTGGAAATTATTGGCAAATTCATCATCAAAAAAGAGGATTACTTGATTAAATGGACTTATTTATTAGTTGATTTTTGTCAGCATCAAAACTTTAAAGGTATGGAAAATGTTGACGCATTTAATCGCATAAACGAGAGATATAAGCAAGCAATATATGATTTTTTAGGTATTCAAGATCCAGTAATTGCCGCCTTTATCTACTCGTTTATTGATGGCTTAATCTTCGAGCGTCTCTTGAATAATGAAATGGTTTCGATTCCCGAACAATGCGCTTTATTGGGCAAGATGCTAACTGCATATTTAGAGAAAGAAAATAGTAGAGACGTTCCGGTGGAACGTCTGTACGAAAGTTAGGGAAAAATTATGAGTACAAATCTTTTATTCAAAGCTGCAAATCGTCACTGGTTGATTGGTATAATAGTTGCTGCAAGTGCGATCGCAGGCGGAATAGCTCTTTATGGTGTTTCTCAATTTGGGGTTGCTGACAATTCTACATCTAGTAAAGTAGAAACTATACCTCGCGCTCAAAAAGTAACAGCGTTAGCACGACTTGAACCAGAAGCAGAGGTAATTAAGTTGTCTGCACCTCTAGCTTTAGATGGCGATCGCATTGCCAAAATATTGGTTAGAGTTGGTGATACTGTGAAAGCAGGACAAGTTGTGGCAATTCTCGATTCACGCGATCGCTTGCAAGATGCTTTGCAACAAACTCAACAACAAATAAATGTAGCTTCATCGAAACTCGCACAAGTGAAAGCTGGCGCAAAAACCGGAGAAATTCAAGCACAACAGGCAAATGTTGAGCGGTTGCAGGCGCAATTGCAAGGTGATAAAATCGCTCAAGTTGAAACTATAGCTCGATTAAAAGCGCAATTACAAGGAGACAACATCGCCCAACAAGCAACAATTAGAAAACTTGAAGCAGAACTTAATAACGCCGAAGCTGAATATCAGCGCTATCAACAATTATATAAAGAAGGTGCAATTTCTAACTCTTTGTTTGATAGCAAGCGCTTGAGTGTAGAAACTAGCAAACAGCAACTAAACGAAGCGAAAGCCGTTTTCAACCGAATCAACGCAACTGGTAACAAGCAAATCAGCGAAGCCAAAGCCACACTCAACCGAATTAACGCTACTGGTGACAAACAAATTAGCGAAGCCAAAGCCACATTTAATAGTATTGCCGAAGTTCGTGCGGTAGATGTGCAAGCAGCGCAAACAGAAGTTGATAATGCGATCGCTTCAGCCAAACGTGCCAAAACCGACTTAGAAGCAGCTTATATCAAAGCACCAATAACAGGAAAGATTCTCAAAATTAACACGCGAATCGGAGAAAAGATTAATGATGCTGGCATTGCAGACTTAGCGCAAACTGACAAGATGGTTGCAGTTACAGAAGTTTATCAAACCGATATTAGTAAAGTTAAACTCGGACAGCAAGCTATAATTACCAGTCAGGCGTTTTCTGGTAAACTGCGCGGCACCGTTTCTCAAATTGGCTTGCAGGTAAATCGGCAAAACGTGTTCAGTAATCAGCCAGGAGAAAATTTAGATCGCCGCGTAATTGAAGTAAAAATTCGCCTTCAAAGAGAAGATAGTCAGCGAGTTGCAGGTTTTACTAACTTGCAAGTGCAGACAGCAATTGAGTTGTAAATTTTCAATAAACTGATTTATAACGAATGTTTGATATAAATGGAGGAGTTTAATATGCTTCAAAGTTTCTACTTAATACTTTGCATCCTTGGTTTTGTTTTGCCCTATTCTCAGTTCGTTCCGTTTCTTTTAGAACATGGACTTGATATAAAGCTGTTTTTTGAACAGCTTTTTGCTAACCGAATTTCTGGATTTTTTGGCATGGATGTTGCGGTGTCATCCCTAGTCCTCTGGACATTTGTATTTTGGGAAGGAACACGTTTGAAAATGCGATATCTCTGGGTTTACGTTGTCTGCAATCTTTTGGTTGGCGTTTCGTTTGGTTTGCCATTGTTTCTATTAATTCGACAGCGCCAAGTTGAACAGCAAACTGACTAATTGTAGTCGGCGCTTCAGCGCTGAAGCGCCGACTACGAAGTTATCAAAATTTAGGATTATAATATGCTTTCCAAACTATTTCGGAAAACTCCGCTAGCGTGGCGGCAGTTAATGAAAGAAAAAACTCGTCTGATAATTGCAGCGGCTGGGATCGCCTTTGCAGACATGTTAATGTTTAGTCAATTGGGCTTACAAGACTCGCTTTATGACAGCGCTACGCTACCGCATAGCTTACTACAAGCAGATTTAGTAGTTATTAATCCCCAATTTCAAACTTTAGCCTCACCGAAAAGCTTTCCTAGAGAACGATTGTATCAAACATTAGCTTCGGAAAATGTTGAAGCAGTCAGTTCAATTTATATTGGTATGGGACAATGGAAAAATGCTCAGACTCGCTTAAATCGGGCGATTCTAATATGGGGAATAGAACCTGAAGCCCCCAGCTTTAAACTACCAGAAGTTAGACAAAATGCGACAGAGTTAAAACTTCTAAATAACGTATTATTCGATCGCGCTTCTCGTCCCGAATATGGGGCGATCGCCAACAATAAGCAAAAGCATGAGACAATAGAAACAGAATTGAATAACCAAAACATTCAAGTAACAGGACTCTTTACTCTTGGGACATCCTTTGGTGCTGATGGTAACGTTATTACCAGCGATTCCACATTTTTGAAGTTGTTTCCCGAACGTCAACCGCATCAAATAGACGTAGGTTTAATCCAACTGAAATCAGGTATAAATCCTAACATAGCTAAAGTGCAGCTTATTGCCGCCCTGCCGAACGATGTCAAAGTTTTGACTCGCGAAGACTTTATTGCAGTTGAGAGATATTACTGGGAAAGCCAAGGCACAATAGGCTTTATTTTCGGACTTGGTGTAGTAGTCGGCTTTATCGTCGGTATTGTGATTGTTTATCAAATACTCTACACCGACGTGACAAATCATTTACCAGAATATGCCACATTAAAAGCAATGGGTTATAGCGATCGCTACCTCCTCGGTGTCTTGTTACAAGAAGCACTGCTGTTAGCAGTATTAGGGTATATTCCCGGATTTGCGATATCCATCGGACTTTATCAACTGACTTATGCAGCGACACTCCTACCGATTGGGATGACACTCAGTCGCGCCATCAGTGTATTTATTTTAACCGTAGTCATGTGTAGTGCATCTGGTGCGATCGCCATGCGAAAACTACAAGCCGCTGATCCCGCCGATATCTTCTAACTTACCTTCTTCCTTTGCGTCTTTGCGCCTTTGCGTGAGAAAAATTCCATGTCAACACAAAGAGTCATCTCCGTCCAAAACCTCAACCATTACTTTGGTAGTGGAGAACTTCGCAAACAAGCATTATTCGACATTAACTTAGAAATTTATGCAGGCGACATAGTAATTATGACAGGTCCAAGTGGTTCCGGAAAAACCACACTATTGTCCCTGATGGGTGGACTGCGTTCTGCTCAAGAAGGTAGCCTAAAAATATTATCAGAAGAAATGTGCAAGGCAAACAAAAAGCAGTTAACTCAAATTCGGCGGCAGATTGGCTATATTTTCCAAGCGCATAACCTGATGACATTCTTGACAGCCAAAGAAAACGTGCGAATGTCACTAGAGTTACATGACGAAATGTTAAATCAAGATATAGATGGCAAAGCGCTTGCCATGTTAGAAACAGTAGGTTTGGGAAATCGTGCGAATTATTACCCAGAAAATCTCTCAGGTGGACAAAGACAAAGAGTAGCGATCGCTCGTGCCTTGATCAGCCAACCTAAAATAGTTTTAGCAGACGAACCCACCGCTGCACTCGACAAAAAATCTGGACGCGATGTCGTCGAATTGATGCAAAAGCTAGCAAAAGAACAAGGCTGTACAATTTTGCTGGTTACTCATGACAACCGCATCCTTGATATTGCCGATCGCATCATTTATATGGAAGATGGTCAACTAAAAGATGAAGGATGATCCATCATATGCTATAAAGCAATCTGTTACTCTAGGTGTGCATTGATTCGTTCTAAAAACAGCTGATGGCAATTAATAATATATTTACAGCAGGTGGCGTGGTTATGTTACCCCTGCTGGGGTTTAGCGTGTTGGCGGTGGCGTTGATTATTGAGCGTATGAGGTTTTGGGTAATATTGGTTAGCCGCCAACGCCGGATGGTGCAAGAAGTGCTGAATTTTTATCGTCTGAATAATGTAGTTAGTGCGATCGAGACATTACGGCAAAATACTAACTTGCCCATCGCCCGCATTTTTTTAGCAGCTTTAGAATTAGAAGAAGCCACACCAGAAGACTTTCGTTTAGCATTAGAAACAGCAGCGCAAGCCGAGATACCTTTACTCAAACGATTTCAAAACATCTTCGACACAATTATTAGCCTTGCACCTTTGTTAGGTCTTTTGGGAACCGTTTTAGGATTAATTGCTTCTTTTGCCTCTTTAAATATTGGTGATGTGGGAGGTTCTCAAACAGCGGGTGTTACCAGTGGGATTAGTGAAGCTTTAATTTCTACCGCATCAGGCTTAGTAGTTGCTATCTTTACACTGTTATTTGCTAACACCTTCCGAGGACTTTACCAGCGACAAATCGCCATGATTCAGGAGAATGGCGGACAGTTAGAATTGCTTTACCGTCGTCGCTATGAACGAGGAGAAAAGCCTTATGCACCTTCAATATGAACCAGATTTGCCATCTTAAATCAACAGGGTATTGGGCATTGGTCATTGGTAATTGGTCATTGGTAATTGGTAATTGGTCATTCCCCATTCCCCCATTACCCATTCCCCATTCCCCATTCCCCATTCCCCATGCCCCATCTCGTAGTATTCTAAAATGACAAATTCCTTTTTTAGCAAAAGATTTTGAGAGGATACACCATGACTATTTGGGTAAACGAGCAAATTGATCCGTCTGGCATGATTCATGCTTGTATAGCCTGTTGTGATGAGTCCCAAGCAAAAGATTGTCATGAATCTTTTGAGAATAATTTGACTCAGATGCAAAAAGCAACTGGTTGGCTAGCGCGATTGCGAACAGTTGATTCTTGGGATGAAGTTCCTGTCAATGCTTTAAAACTGAATTAATTTACTTGCTCTTATCCAAGGAATGCTTTTTTTTTCATCCATTATCAGGTGTGTGCTGTGAATGCGTGGAGTTAGAGATGCATCGCTTCGCTTATGATGAAGGCAAAGTTATCCATGAGCGTCTCTAACTATATAGCGTTGTATAAATCCGGAAATTGCCTCGGAATATAAGTAAGTACTATCAGAAGAAGTTAAGAAACGATAAAAGTGCGATTAAAAATTTAGATTTTAGTAACAATGAATCCAAAGAAACATAACATATTATGTAAAATTGATGATTTTTATGAATGTTTAAGAGTTATCATCGAAACCAAGGATTTAAATACAAAACTTGCAAAAACCGAATAAATGTAGTGAACTACCCCAACGTTTACACTTCGGAGCAAGGCTGTCCCATTAATTTAGTTGGCAAACCGGGACAAGCAGTTCAGATTTCGATTCATTTGCCCAGTCAGTATATCTGTGCCAACCGCGAACGGATATTACCAGATTGGAAAAACCAGCCGTCTTTTTGGGTGGTGATTGTCTTACAGCGATCGCGATATCAATTAGTAGAAAGTACGAATACAATAGAGAAAGAAAAAGAACGCTTGCGGGAAAAATTTATGAGGTTTGGCTGTGACGTTGCTTTTAATTTGCGCGATCGGAGTTATCTCACAGACATAATCGACCCCCGCACCGGCTATCCCTTACTTTCCCATCCCGGACAAATTCCCCACGACGACACTGCCGTTGTCAAAGCTTTACTTAACTATCCAGTGCTGAAGAATAAATGCCGTGTCTTAATTCATCCCAATTGGGGTATGGCAGTTTATCCAAGTATTTTAATATCAGAAGCTCCCCCAACGCTCATCGAATCAGTAACTAAAAGCATAGCCCCCATGCATGGTTGGCAAGAGGTCGGTCAAGAGTCATTAGTTAGTAGTTAGTGGTTAGTTGTTAGTGGTTAGTTGCTAGTGGTTAATTGTTAGTGGTTAGTTGCTAGTGGTTAGTTGCTAGTGGTTAGTTGTTAATTGTTGATTATTTTTGTCTCCCTCATCTCCCCCACACCCCCACTCCTCCACACCCCCACTCCTCGACTCCTCATCAGCTATTTTTCGGTTTACGCACTTTCTGAGAACCAATTGGTCCGAGAATTTGGTTTAGGCTACGCAATTGTTCAGCTGTACCCATGCAAATCAGCAAATCTCCAGGTAATAAAATAGTATCGCCTGTGGGACCGCCGATGAGAGTGCCATCGGTGCGACGAATTGCCAGAATTAATGCCCCAGTTTGCGATCGCAATCTTGCTTTCTGCAAAGTTTCACCGAGATACGGACAAATTGCCGGATCGAGCAAAACTTCTTCCATATATAGTTGTCGGTCTGCACCTGTGAGAATACCATCAACAAAATCCATTACCTGCGGTCTGAGGGCAGCTGCTGCCATTCTTTTACCCCCAGTAATATAAGGAGAAATCACCGCATCAGCACCCCCACGTTGTAATTTTTGCACAGCTTCTTCTGTACTGGCGCGGGCGATCGCCCTAATATTTGGATTCAGTGTTTTTGCTGAAAGTACTGTATATAAATTTTCGGCATCAGAAGGCAGTGCTGCGACAATACAAATTGCCCGTTCAATGCCAACCTTATAGAGAGTTTCATCCAACGTGGCATCGCCTTGGTATAATGTAAAACCTTCCGATTGTGCTTTTCGCACCGATTCAATCTCCGAATCAATAATTACAAAAGGTACGCCTTCTGCCCGAAACTCTTTGGCAATTTGACGACCAGTTCGACTAAATCCACAAAGGATGTAATGTTCTGACAAGGATTCCATTAAACGCCGGTGTTGTCGTAATCGAATTCCTTCTTGAAAATAACCTTGAATTACAGCTTCTGTAAATCTATTGACGATATAACCGATTGCGATCACACCCATTAAAATTAAGGCGATCGTAAACAACCGTCCTCGGTTTCCTAAGGGGTGTGTCTCACCATAGCCCACAGTAGCTAAGGTGATCACCGTCATATAAGCTGCATCTTCCCAACTCCACTTTTCTACTAAGCTGTACCATAAAGTCCCAATGATGAAGATACCACCGAGGGCAGCGATTCCTGCCATCAACTCTTTTTGGATGCGACGATATTTTTGCTCAAGCGTTGAATACACAGTTTTTCACCATTTGGGGCATTGGGCAAGGGGCAATGGGCAATGGGTAATTGGTAATTGGTAATCGGTAATCGGTAATTGGTAATCGGTAATTGGTAATCGGTAATTGGTAATTGGTAATCGCAAAAAAAGAATTGTCCCCCTTGTCCCCCCACTCCCCACTCCCCACTCTCCACTCCCCACTCCCCCACTCCCCCACTCGCCACTCCCCAATGCCCAATGCCCAATTCCCAAATAATAAGAAATTTTTCGTAATTTCTATCAAACTAGTAAATGACTATACGATAAAAAACTTTCAGGAGTGGCGAAGCGTAAGTATGCAAACTTTACAACAAACAACACCCCCACACTCAAGTTCTGCACAATCTAGCCCCTTTGATACAGATAGCTTCGATCAAGTCGTCATGTCCACTTATGCGCGGTTTCCCCTAGCCTTAGAAAAAGGTGCAGGATGCCGCGTTTGGGATACACAAGGGCGCTCATATCTGGATTTTGTCGCCGGAATTGCTACTTGCACCCTAGGACATGCCCACCCAGTATTAGTAGAAGCGGTGACAAAGCAAATTCAAAAGCTGCACCACGTTTCTAATTTGTACTACATCCCCGAACAAGCGGAATTAGCAAAATGGATCGTTGAACATTCTTGTAGCGATCGCGCGTTTTTCTGCAATTCCGGCGCGGAAGCAAATGAAGCTGCAATCAAACTTGCGCGAAAATACGCACATACTGTGTTGCATATTGACAAACCAATAATTCTCACAGCTCATGCCAGTTTCCACGGAAGAACTTTGGCGACAGTTACCGCTACGGGACAGCCGAAGTATCAAAAAAACTTTGACCCCTTGATGCCGGGATTCCACTATGTACCTTACAACGATATTGCCGCAGTCGAAGCTGCAATTAGCGAACTTGATGAAGGTGATTATCGCGTGGCGGCGATTTTAATTGAGCCATTGCAAGGAGAAGGCGGTGTGCGTCCGGGTGACGTTACTTACTTCCAAAAACTGCGGAAAATATGTGATGAAACCGGCATTTTGCTGATTTTCGATGAAGTGCAAGTCGGGATGGGACGCAGCGGTAAATTATGGGGTTACGAAAATCTTGGCGTTGAGCCAGATATTTTCACCAGTGCTAAAGGCTTAGGTGGTGGTATCCCCATCGGCGCAATGATGAGCAAGTCATTTTGCGATGTTTTCCAACCTGGGGAACATGCTAGCACCTTCGGTGGCAATCCTTTTGCCTGTGGAGTCGCGCTCTCCGTTTGTCAGACATTAGAACAAGAGAATATTTTACAGAATGTGCAAGATCGGGGCGAACAATTGCGAGATGGATTGAAAGCGATCGCCACCAAATATCCCCATATAATTACCGAAGTACGCGGTTGGGGTTTAATCAACGGGATGGAGTTGCAAGCAGATATTCAGCTAACCGCAGGTGATATCGTCAAAGCCGCAATGGACGAAGGCTTATTACTCGTACCCGCAGGACCCAAAGTTCTCCGCTTTGTTCCACCCTTGATTGTGACAGAAAAAGAAGTAGAAATAGCTATGCTTGCTCTTGAAAAGGCGATCGCAACTGTAACCGCATAGGGCATGGGGCATTGGGCATAGGTTTGGCTGTGCGTTGCGCGGGTTAAGAGCGCTATCTGCACCTGCCGTCCGAAGGGCATTGGGCATTGGGCATTGGTAATAATTCTTTCCCTTTCCCCTTGTCCCCTTGTCCCCTTGTCCTCCTTGTCCCCCCTGTCCCCCTTGTCCCCCCTGTCCCCCTTGTCCCCCCTCTCCCCCACTCCCCCAGTCCAAGCGTCCCTAATCCCCAGTCCCCAACTTATTCGCAGTCCGCAAAATCTGCCCTGCTAAAACTGCTGCACCAAAGCCATTATCAATATTCACTACCCCAACTCCCGCAGCACATGAATTGAGCATTGTCAAGAGGGGCGCTAACCCACCAAAACTTGCACCGTAACCGATGCTAGTGGGAACGGCAATTACCGGACAATCTGCCAAACCCGCGACTACACTGGGTAAAGCGCCTTCCATCCCCGCCACGACAATTAACACCGAAGCCGATTCGATGACATGGCGGTTATTCAGCAAGCGGTGAATACCGGCAACACCGACATCCCAAAGGCGTTCTACGCGGAAACCAGAAAGTTCAGCGGTGACAGCAGCTTCTTCAGCCACAGGTAGATCGGCAGTACCAGCCGAAAGAATGCCAATATTACCAGAATACTGAGGTTCAATAGTCGGGGGAATTATAGCACAAATTCGCGCCAAGTCGAAGTATCGCAAACCGGAAATTTTTGCTTTAAGTGCAGTGTAAACTTCTGGTTCAATTCGCGTAGCCATCACTACCGGGTTACGCAAGCGCATCACTTCCATAATTTGGGCAATTTGAGCCGGAGTTTTGCCAGGTCCCCAAATCACCTCTGGAAAACCGGTTCTTAGTTGACGATGGTGATCGATTTTGGCAAACTCACCAACAGGCTCATAAGTCAAGTTTTTCAGTTTGTCTAACGCCACATTTGGAGTAACGTTACCATTGGCAACAGATTCTAAAAGCGATCGCAAATCTTTTTCATCGGTCATTGGTCATTGGTAATTGGTAATTGGGCATGGGGCATAGAACATTGGGTATGGGGCATTGGGGAGCCAGTGCGTTGGGCGGGGATGCCGACTTGAAGCATAGCCGCGTCATAGGGCATTGGTAGTTATTTCCATTCGCCATTCGCCATTCCCTATTCCCCATTCCCCATTCCCCATTACCCATTCCCTAATTAGTAACTTTCAATTCGTAGAGGTTCCAGAACGGACCACCAAGAGCAGTGTACTTGACACCAGAGAAGCGATCGCGCACTGCTTGCAAATTCAACCGTTCCACCAAATGAATAAACGGCAACTGTTCCGAAGCGATGCGCTGATATTCGTAATAATATTGCTTGCGCTTGTTTTCATCAACTTCCTGCGCTCCCTTAATATAAAGGCGGTCAATTTGCTTTTCCCAGTCAGCAGCTTCCCAACCAGTTATCCCCGACTTTCCCGGTTGTGGAGCAATATTAAATGCGTGAGATGCGCCATTAAGTCTCCAGATATTGCTAGCAGAATGAGGTTCAATTCCTCCTCCAGCAAAACCACCAAGGTAACAATCCCAATTTTGGGCGACTTTCAGTTTATCTAAATAAGCGTTGAAACTGAGAATTTGCAAATCAACTCTAATCCCTAGTTTCGCCAAATCCCGTCTGATTTGCGCTGCCATATCTCCTCTAACTTTCCTTTCGGAATTTGTTAGCAAAGTGAATCGAACTTGATTACCGTCAGCATCAACTAATTGATTTGCCGAGTTATATTTGAAGCCTGCTTGTAAAAGTAATTTCTTCGCTTTTTCTGGATCGTGATTGTAAACCTTTAAGCCTTTTTCTGGTGGTAAGAAGAAAGGACTTTTGACATAAACAAAGGAATTTTGCAGTTCACCCAATCCCCGAAAAGCGTTTGTTTTCATCGTTTCGCGGTCAAGAGCATAAGCTATGGCTTGCCTAAATTCTTTTTTATTAAACCAGCGAGACTTAATTGGATCTACAAAAGGCTGACCCTGAGCATTTTTAGCTTTACTTAAATTGAAAGCAATAAAAGTTGTACTCGTATCTGGTCCACCGTTATATATTTGAAATTTCGCTCGCTTTTCCTCTCGCTTCAGCAAACTAAACCCTTCCGGAGCTACTTCCAAATCATCCAATTGTCCAGAACGAAAACTAATTAACTGGTTATCAGTAGATTCAATAATTTGGTAAACAACTCGCTCAATATAAGGTTGAGGATTACCTTGAGCATCTTTGCGCCAATAGTAAGGGTTGCGCTTAAAAATCACTCGCTGACTGGGAGTATAGCTTTCCATTACATAGGGACCGTTACCGACAATTTCTTTAAGATTGGTTCCTGTTGTCCACATTGAGAGAAACTGGAGATTGCCATCAGATCCCTTGGTTTGGGTAGATTTTTTGAGAATATGAGCCGGCAAAATTTCTATTCCACCTACCAAGTTCAAGAAAGGAGCAAACGGTTCCGGTACTCTAAATTCTACTCGGCGATCGTCGAGTTTTTTCACTGTCGGCAATTTACCGCTTTCACCAATTCTCAAAGCATCTTTGCTGGGTGCAGGTATCTTTGGGTTTAGGTAAACATCGTTGTAAGTAAAAAGAATATCATCAGCCGTCATTGGTTGACCATCTGACCACTTAAGTCCTGGTCGTAAGGTAATTACAATCCGCTGTCCATTATCAGTAACTTGCCAAGACTCAGCTAAAGCAGGTTCTAGCTTAGTGGTGAGGGGGTTTAGCGAAATCAATGAGTCAAAAATAAAACCAAAAACGCTATATGCCGACTCATTCAGCGCTGGGTTAAAAGTTGAAGGTTCACCCAATGCAGCGCTGACAAGTTGCGGGACTTGCGCTGCTTCGGTTTTAAAATTAGCCGGGTTACAGGCACTAACTGTAAATGCTGTAATTAAAGCCAAAATCACTGATAAACGAAAACGCCTGATTATGGAAAAGATGCTCGAAAATTTCATAGTTTCAATATTTGAGTCTTTTGCTAAAGTAATTGAGATTGTAGCCAACCGAGGAAGTTTTGAGTTTTGCTAAAATACTCGATACCACTATTTTGTAATATTTCTACAACTTCCCGTTTACCAAATTCTTTGGAATTGCTACTTAAAAATACTTTTGTTTCACTAGTATGTAAGCGTGTATGGTGAATTATACACTCTAAAATCAATTTATCCATAATGTGTTTATCCAAAATATTTGTATTTAGATTCCCCTGAATAATCTCAGTATTTAATGTAATTATTTTTTGTCTTTATTAAGCTGATTAAACGCTGTATCAAAACGTTCTTTAATATCGTTTATTCGATCCAGAAATTTCACTCTAGATTGGTTTAGCAAGGAACGTAGTAACCTTGACTTTTCTGAAGTTTTATCTGGCTCGGCTTCATTAATTTGGATATCTAACCTGCGGAGGAAATCTTCGTTGTATTTTTCCTTTTGCTCCAATGTTGTAAGAGCTTCAACATAACAAATACTCGGTATTACTATAGCGATAGAAGTAGGCGTATTCAGCAGTAAATTTTGTGCTTGCGGATCTTGTCCTTTAGCAATGCCCATCAAAAAATTAGTTTCAATGTAAAGTATCACTGGCAATTGCTAATAAGCTTGAGTAGTTCCGTCTTCTAATAGTTGTAATAAACCAATATTTGCCATCTGTTTTGTAAAAGGTGGTATTTCCAATTTCCAATGATAAGCTAAGTCACGCAGCCAAGCTTCTGTCAGTCCTCTCAGATAAAGATTATATATTTTTTTATTGCTGAATTCTGGTTCGTAATGACTCAGCACATCAGGAGTATTAAGACAAAGAATCGGTTCTGATAAATGTTTTCCGTCCCATTTAAAAATCATAAGATTTTCTACGTCAACAAGCATGGCAAAAGGAATCAACGTTTTTGCAGCTTGCAAGTAATCACTAAGTTGCGAGATAGCATTTTCTTTTGCCCTTTTTGTTTTGAAGTAAAATGGAAAACCTTGGACTTCAGCTATGAGAATAACTTGCCTATCTTTGTCTAAAGCAACGAAATCAGGGAAGTCTACATCTTCTAAGTTTGTAGCTTGCATTGTTCTAATTTCCTACCAAGTTCAAGTTTGTTTTATACGATCGCACTCTTTAATTCCCATCCTAACTACTGTTAAATAAAGTTACTCAGCCATTAACAAAACAACAGCATAAGCACAAATACCTTCTTCGCGTCCCACCGGACCTAATTTTTCATTTGTAGTGGCTTTGATACCAACTTGATTCGGTGAAAGATGCAAAACACCTGCTAGTTTGTCGCGCATTTTCTCAATATGTGGTTTTAACTTTGGACGTTCTGCGACTACTACCGAATCAATATTGCCAATTTGCCAACCGCGATCGCGTATCAGTTTATCTACTTGAGCTAATAACATTAAACTATCAGCCCCCGCCCATTGAGCATCGCTAGGGGGAAAATAATGTCCAATATCCCCCAAAGACAAAGCACCCAACATCGCGTCCATAATCGCGTGCGTCAGGACATCAGCATCACTATGTCCCAACAAACCAACTTCGTGAGGAATCTTAACACCACCCAAAATCAAAGAGCGATCGCTCACCAGTCGGTGAATATCATAACCGTTACCAATGCGAATATTAGTCATTTGTTAGTTGATGGTTGTTAGTTGATAGTTGATGGGGAATGGGGGAATGGGTAATGGGTAATGGGTAATGGGTAATGGGTAATGGGTAATGGGTAATGGGTAATGGGTAATGGGTAATGGGTAATGGGTATGGAAAAGAAAGAATTATCTCGCTTGTCTGCCTTGTGCTCCTTGTCTCCTCATCCCCCCATCCCCCCCTCTCCCCATCCCCCCATCTCCCCATTCCCCCCAACCCCACTTCGTGGGGACCCCAAAGCCCCCCATTCCCTACTCCCCCGAATTCAGCAAATCGGGACGGCGATCGCGTGTTCTTTTGAGTTGTTGTTCATAACGCCACTTGGCGATCGCTGCATGATTACCGCTAAGTAACACATCAGGTACTTTCCAACCGCGAAAATTCGCCGGACGGGTATACTGAGGATAGTCTAATAATCCTTCCTCAAAACTTTCTGATTGTAAAGACTCGGCTTTACCCACAGTTCCGGGAAGCAGCCGCATCACTCCATTAATCAAAGCCATTGCCGGAATTTCTCCACCAGTGAGAACAAAATCACCCAAAGAAACCTCGCGGGTAACTAAATGCTGCACCCGCTCATCTACTCCTTCATAATGTCCGCAAATGACAATTAACTGGTCATAATTTGTCGCCAGTTCTCGTAACAGCGGTTGATTTATCGTTTGACCTTGAGGACTCATCAAAATAACCTCTCTGCGGGGTAAAATCGGCAGCGACTCCACAGCCTTAAAAATGGGTTCTGGCTTCATCAGCATTCCCACTCCACCGCCATATGGTTCATCATCCACCTTTCGGTGCTTGTCGGTGGTAAAGTCTCGTGGATTAACCAAATTAATTTCGGCAATTTTTTTGGCTAAGGCTTTACCCAGCAGCCCAGAACTGAGAACAGAAATAAACGAGTCAGGAAATAGCGTAACTATATCAAAGCGCACAGTAATTCGTATTCAAGGACACTAATCTTAAATTGGCATGTCTGGGAAAAGAGGGGGAAAGGGGAAAGGGGAAAAGGGGAAAGGGGAAAGGGAAAAGAATTATTACCAATGCCCCCTGCCCCCTGCCCCCTGCCCCCTGCCCCATGCCCCATGCCCCTTGCCCGTTGCCCTTTTTTCGACTGATGTTGCGTCAAAGACTTATGGAGCTTCATCAATAGTATCTAAAAGTACCAGAGAAGATTGGATTTTCTGCACCAGCAAAAGTTTTTCTAATTACTTAATTTATGTTTAAATATTGTGACAACTACATTTAAATTAATAATCGAAGCAAGTTAACAACTTCCACCTGATGCATCAAGCCAGCCTCAGAAAAAAGCGTGCGCTCCACCTGCTTTCCCCAAGCGGTATTTTGCCAGTCTGGAAAATTAGGACAGGTGAAAAACACTCTTCTTTGCGCTCTCGAAACGGCAAGGGACACTACCGCTCGTTGAAGTACGATCTGAAGGAAGCATCAATTTCTCCCTACCTTCAGGGCGTGTCTACTACGTCAAGCAACAGAGCAAAGTTGGCAGCAAAAGCCGCAACAAGAGCACCTGTTTAAGTGTCCTCCTTTGAAGCGAAGCGGGAACATCATCAGAAAAAATGAACCTTGTTTTATTCATCCGAGGTTGTTGACAGGAGAAACACAATGCCGCAATTAAAAGCTAAATCGCTGGAAATGAGGACACCATCTGCAACTAAGACCGCCGTTCTGGTTATCGGAGGCGCAGAAGACAAAGTTCACGGACGTGAGATCCTCAGAACTTTTTTTGCACGTGCCGGTGCTAGCAATGGCTATATTACAATAATTCCATCAGCCTCCCGCGAACCTGCCATCATTGGTGGTCGGTATACCCGGATTTTTGAAGAAATGGGTGCTAAAAAGGTTGAGATATTAGACATTCGGGAACGGGATCAGTGTGAAAGCGCGGAGACAAAAGCATCCTTAGAAGCCTGTAGCGGGGTGTTTTTGACAGGGGGGGATCAATTGCGCCTTTGTGGTGTGTTGGCGGATACGCCAGCAATGGAAATTATCAGGCAACGAGTAAGGGCAGGGCAGCTTACCTTAGCAGGCACTTCGGCAGGGGCAGCAGTGATGGGGCATCATATGATTGCTGGCGGTGGTAGTGGTGAGACACCAAAACGTTCTCTAGTTGATATGGCAACAGGTTTGGGATTTATTCCTGAGGTGATTGTCGATCAACACTTTCACAATCGCAATCGAATGGGAAGGTTAATTAGCGCGATCGCCGCACATCCCGATCGCCTGGGCATTGGCATTGATGAAGATACTTGTGCCATGTTTGAAAGGGATGGTTGGCTGCAAGCTATGGGCAAAGGCAGTGTCACAATTGTCGATCCCACAGAAGTTACTCACACTAACGAACCCCATGTGGGAGCCTCAGAACCGCTAACGGTGCATAATTTGCGACTGCATATCCTCAGTCATGGCGATCGCTTTCACCTCTACCAACGCACCGTCCTGCCCGCTGTACACCGTATTTCCAGCTGACGGAATAGAGTATCTAAGGTTACACTGTGTTGACCGCTAATTTCTCGCTAGCTGGAGAAAAATAACAATCATACCATGTAAAAAGAAAAAACTGTTTGCAATGAACAGTTTAGCGGTCAATTCCAGTATGAAACTAATAGAAAACTAGAATTTAGGTTCCGAATCTCCATCTACCTATTCCCATGAGAATCCTCAAGATCCAGACATTACGCGGCCCCAATTACTGGAGCATTCGACGCCACAAGCTCATAGTCATGCGCCTCGACTTGGAAAATCTCGCCCTTGCGCCCTCGAATGAAATTCCTGGCTTCTATGAAGGATTAGTTGAGGCACTGCCAAGTTTGGAGGGTCATTATTGCTCCCCTGGCTGTCGTGGTGGCTTTTTGTTACGGGTTCGCGAAGGCACCATGATGGGTCACATCGTCGAACACGTAGCCTTAGAACTCCAGGAATTATCCGGAATGCAGGTAGGCTTTGGTCGGACTCGCGAAACCGCCACACCTGGGGTTTACCAGGTAGTAATTGAATACCTGAATGAAGAAGCCGGACGCTATGCTTCCCGCGCAGCAGTGCGGTTGTGCCAAAGCATAGTTGATCGAGGTCGCTATCCTAAAGCCGAATTAGAGCAAGACTTACAAGACTTAAAAGAATTGTGGCGTGATGCTTCCTTAGGACCCTCAACAGAAGCGATTGTTAAAGAAGCTGAAAAAAGAGGTATTCCCTGGATGCCTTTGCCGGCACGCTTTTTGATTCAGCTCGGCTACGGCGCCAACCAAAAGCGGATGCAAGCCACAATGACCGATAATACCGGCATTTTGGGCGTAGAACTCGCTGGCGACAAAGAAGCCACCAAACGCATCCTCGGTGCATCAGGAGTGCCAGTCCCCAGAGGCACGGTAATCAACTTCTTGGACGATTTGGAAGAAGCTATTGAACACGTTGGCGGCTTTCCCATCGTCATCAAGCCTTTAGATGGCAATCACGGACGCGGGATCACCATTGATATCCGCACCAGAGAAGAAGCTGAAGCCGCTTACGATGCCGCAAGACAAGTTTCTCGCGCAATCATTGTTGAGCGCTATTATGTTGGTCGCGACCATCGAGTATTAGTGGTAAACGGCAAAGTCGTAGCAGTAGCTGAACGCGTGCCAGCTCATGTAGTTGGTAATGGCAGATCCACTGTAGCCGAACTAATTGACGAAACCAATCAAGACCCAAATCGCGGTGAAGGACATGATAACGTCCTGACAAAAATTGAACTAGACCGCACCAGTTATCAGCTACTAGAAAGACAAGGCTACACCCTCAACAGCGTGCCAAATAAAGGTGAAATGTGTTATCTACGGGCAACTGCTAACCTCAGTACAGGTGGTATAGCCGTAGACCGCACCGACGAAATCCACCCAGAAACCGTTTGGCTAGCACAACGGGTAGTCAAAATTATCGGTTTGGATATTGCCGGACTTGATGTTGTCACCACCGATATTAGCCGTCCTTTGCGCGAAGTTGATGGCGTAATTGTCGAAGTTAACGCTGCCCCTGGTTTCCGGATGCACGTTGCCCCCAGCGTTGGCATTCCCCGCAACGTTGCCGGCGCAGTGATGGATATGCTGTTTCCCAACGACCAAGCCAGCAGCATTCCCATCCTCACTGTGACGGGTACGAACGGCAAAACCACCACTACTCGCCTGCTAGCACACATTTGCAAGCAAACAGGTAAAGTTGTAGGTTATACAACTACAGATGGAACTTACATCGGTGATTACTTAGTGGAAACGGGAGACAATACAGGTCCCCAAAGCGCTCACTTAATTTTGCAAGACGCAACTGTAGAAGTAGCAGTGCTGGAAACGGCTCGCGGCGGTCTTCTCCGCTCAGGATTAGGCTTTGAATCCGCAAATGTGGGTGTAGTATTAAATGTTGCCGCTGACCATTTAGGCATAGGTGACATTGATACTATCGACCAATTGGCTAATCTTAAGAGTGTGGTAGCCGAATCTGTTTATCCTGATGGCTATGCAGTACTCAACGCCGATGATGTGCGCGTCGCAGCGATGGCAGAAAAAACCAAAGCGAATATTGCTTACTTCACCATGAACCCGGATTCGGATCTGGTGCGAAAGCACATCCAAAAGGGTGGAGTCGCAGCAGTGTATGAAAATGGCTATTTGTCAATAGTCAAAGGTGATTGGACGCACCGTATAGAAAGGGCAGAAAATATACCTCTGACAATGGGGGGACGTGCGCCGTTTATGATTGCTAATGCTTTAGCAGCTTCTTTGGCGGCGTTTGTGCAAAATGTGACAATTGAACAGATTCGGGCTGGGTTAAAAACCTTCCGCGCTTCGGTGAGTCAAACACCAGGACGAATGAATTTGTTTAATTTGGGGAATCACCACGCTTTGGTAGATTATGCCCATAACCCGGCTAGTTACGAAGCTGTGGGTTCTTTCGTCCGCAACTGGAATACAGGACAACGAATTGGCGTAGTTGGTGGACCAGGCGATCGCCGTGACGAAGACTTTGTTACTTTAGGTAAACTGGCAGCAGATATTTTCGACTACATCATCGTCAAAGAAGATGATGACACAAGGGGGCGTCCACGAGGTTCAGCAGCAAGTTTGATTACCCAAGGTATCACCCAAGTTAAGCCTAATTGCCGCTATGAAGTCGTTATGGACGAAACGCAAGCAATTAACAAAGCTTTAGATATGGCTCCCGATAACAGTCTGGTGGTGATTCTACCAGAAAGTGTCAGCCGCGCTATTAAGTTAATTAAACTGCGCGGTCTGGTTAAAGAGGAGTTGCATCAACAAAATACTACAACTAATCCTGTAGATTCCCAGATAGGGGTGACATCTTCTGTGTTAAATAAGCTGTTATGAGACGCGGAGTCAGTCAAAAAGTCCATAGTCCATAGTCAAAAAGTCCATAGTCCATAGTCCATAGTCAAAATATTGACTGTTGACTTTTAACTTTTGACTCTTGACTTTTGACCCTTGACTGTTGACTCCTAACTTTTGACATCTTCTTCCGGACTGGTTTCGTCACTGGGATTTTTTATTTCATCTTTAAACCCCCTGAGGGTTTTGCCCAGTGCGCTTCCTAGTTCCGGAATTTTTTTTGGTCCAAAAATTAAAATAGCAACTATAGCGATTACACCCACTTCCGTCCATCCCAGTCCAAACATAGGCGTCTCCTGTCAACTCTTGTTTATTAACTATAGATAAAAGTAGTAAGCGTTTTAACGCTTAATGAAAGGACTGAAGTCCTTACTACTCTTCTAGCGTAATCGGTATCCCTAACCAATCGCTTAATTCATGCGCTAGCCATTCGAGTTCAACTTCAGATTTGACAATACCATTATTAATACCTATTTCATACTTCTGGACTCCTGCCCAAATTTCTAATTGCGCCGGCACTTGAAAGCGGTTTCCTTGAGAGTCTTTAGTAAAGTGGCTGTCAGTGTAAACCAACTTAGTAATATCTTGTGTTAGCGATGGACGTTGATAAAATTTAAATCCAAATATCTTTGTAGTGAAGGCAATTTGCTGCTTTGTCAAGCGCAATCCGGTACTTTTGAATAAAGGAAACAGTAGCAAAGATGCCAGATGAAAGCCAGCACCCCAAAAAGGAAGGGAGAATAAGCCAAAGATAACATTGACAGGAAAAGGAGCGGCAAGAGCGGCAGTTGTCCAAAAAAAGATAAATGAATTCCAGGCGATCGCAAACAAACCCGTGAACACCATTGATGACTGAAAGCCTGTCGGCGGAATGAGAATTAAAAGCGAATCTCTATCTTTAGTAAGTTGAATTTTACTACCACTTGGTTTAGTTAAAGCACTGATTCTTGGTTGTGAATCATCCAAAGCTGCAAGTGCTTCAACAGCAGAACTCAAACGCTTTTCTAAACTCGGTTCAGTCATCCAGCGCAACCAATCAGTGAAAGCGGGACTGAGATTAGCGATATGCTCAAAGGAAATGCGAAAATCTTTTTGGGGTAAATCTGCTGGGTGTAAACCCGTGACCAAGTAAATTAACGTTGCACCTAAACTATAAAGGTCAGAAGCGCACTTTGTGCGATCGCCAAATTGTTCAGGTGGCATATAACCATATGTTCCTACTACAGTGCGAGTTCCGCTTTCTTTGGCAACAGTCTGCACCGAGCCAAAATCTACAAGGTACACAAGACCTGCTGTATTACCAGTGCGTTGGCGTAGCCCGCCGTAGGCATCGCCCAATAAAATATTGCTAGGCTTAATATCGCGGTGAATTACAGACGGATGCAGCCCATGCAAGTAAATCAAAATTTCTAAAAGCTCTTTAGCAATTTCTTTTACTTCCGCTTCCGTAAAACTACGTCCTGCTTTTAAATATTGCTCTAAAGTTTGTGCTGGGATATAAGACTGTACTAAAGCAAATCCTTTAATAGAAGGTGAATTTACCTCAAAATAATCTAAATAACGCGGAATACAGGGATGAGACAAAGATTTTAATGTTTCGGCTTCTCGTTCAAACAGCTTGAGATCGTCCCATTCAAAATCACTGTTAAAAGAAAGTAACTTTATTACAACTAATTCCTCAGTTTCCAAGTTACGGGCTAAGAGCGATCGCCGTCCTGCCTTTTTTCCTAACTGTTGTTGAATTTGATAGCGATCGCCTAATATTTGACCATTCATGACAAAAAAGAAGAGTAAAGGGCAATCATGGTCAGGTTGAAAGGGAAAAGGGTCAGGTTGAAAGGGAAAAATTCTTCTTCCTTTACCCTTTACCCTTTAACCTTTTCCCCTCATGAAATTCACCATTCCCTATTCCCCATTCCCCTTTTAGTTTAGTAAAATTCTATGCCCTCCCAACTTTGGCCCTACATTACTCCTGGTATTCCTGATGAGTTGTTTGAAAGCCTACCGGGAATTCCTCTTTCACAGCGCGAAATTCGCCTGCTGTTGATAGCTCAACTGCGTCTGTTACCCAATTCAGTGTTGTGGGATATTGGCGCGGGAACAGGTACAATTCCGGTAGAAGTGGGGTTGTTGTGTCCTGAGGGGCAGATTATCGCAGTGGAAAGAGATGAAGAAGTAGCCAACTTAATTCGGCGTAACTGCGATCGCTTTGAGGTAAAGAATGTTGAAGTGATTGAAGGTAGTGCCCCAGAGTGTTTGCACAATTTGAAAGAGAAACCCCATCGCGTCTGCATCGAAGGAGGACGTTCCATCCAAGAAATTTTGCAAGCAGTTTGGAATTATTTACCTTTATCCGGTCGAGTTGTCGCCACAGCTGCTAGTCTAGAAACTCTGTATGCTATTTCTCAAAGCTTTTCTCAACTGCAAGCTCGCAATGTTGAAGTTGTTCAATCGGCAATAAATCGCTTAGAAACACGCGGCTATTCGCAAACCTTTGCAGCCGTCGATCCCATTTTTATCCTCAGTGGTGAGAAACTAGACTAAATCCGATAGATTTTAGATTTTAGATTTTAGATTTTAGATTGGGTTTCACACTCATGTAGACAAAAATGGACAGGCTTGTTTTAAAGATCCTCAACACGATAGCGAGTCACAAAGGATGTTCGCGCTTCGCGTCT
>NZ_JTCM02000203.1 GCF_000817785.2 Hassallia byssoidea VB512170
GCGATCGCATTTTGGGTGTAGAAACTGGTGGTTGTCCCCACACAGCTATTCGCGAAGATGCTTCGATGAATTTAGCAGCAATTGAACAGTTAGAAGTACGTTTTCCTGATTTAGATTTAGTCTTTTTAGAAAGTGGTGGCGATAATTTGGCAGCTACCTTTAGTCCGGAATTAGTTGATTTAACTATTTACGTTATTGATGTTGCTGCTGGCGATAAAATTCCTCGCAAAGGTGGTCCCGGCATTACTAAATCTGATTTATTAGTGATAAATAAAATTGATTTGGCTCCCTATGTCGGTGCAGATTTAAATGTCATGGAACGCGATGCTAAAAAAATGCGCGGTGAGAAACCTTTTATTTTCACTAATTTAAAAACGCAATCGGGATTAGCAGATATAATTAAGTTTGTATCCACTAATATTTGTTAATAAGTCAATGCGCTACATGCAGTATAAGGGCAAAAAGGGTAAGACTAAGTAAGTTTTACCCTTTACCCTTTAACCTTACAAATTGTTAATTATATTGCCGCTTCCGCTTCAGAAGTGAAATTGTGCCTACAGACAACGTTAAAATGCCTAACATAGAAGCTGGTTCAGGGACAGGCGTAATTTTTGTGAAGGCATTTATCGAAGATAAGGTAGCCCCTGTGGGAGTATTGATAAGCGCGAGTGCGGAAGACGGGAGCGCAGTGGATAGATCGGATAAAGCATCCGAGCGCAGCGAATTCGCACTGTAAGCGAACGTAGCCAAAAATTGAGGATTGCTAGGATTGAAATTTTGAAAATTATCAAAGCCGATTACGTCTGCACGCAAGCCACTATTATCCGGTCTGAAGAAATCACGTCCCACTACAATTGAGTTGGAAGAACCTGTAAAAACATCTTTTCCTACATTGATAGTATATTTTGAACTCGCGTTTCCATAAAAAGTGCCGCCATCGGGTGTCACACCCGGTTTGATTGAGTCATCAAAGACAAAGTTACCGTTAACGTTTTCACCGGTTTCTTGAGCGTTGAACTTAAATTCAAAGTTGAAAACAGAAGCTTGAGCAGGAGCAGTACTTAAAGTTTCCAGCAATGTAAACGTTGCTCCGACAATAGCCATTAATAATTTGTTTTTGGCATTCATAGAAATTAATACTTCAAAAGGTAGATGTTGGCAATGAAGAAACTTCAAACTGCTTGGTGTGGCAATTGCAGATCTTCGTGTTTCGATTCAATTAGTCTCGCCAGCCAGTGAAAACTGATATTGATAACTGTCAGTATCCTATTTAACAATATGTTTTAAAATGTCATCAAAATTGAATTATATTTAGAGAAATTTGATAGATTTTTCGTTTGTTATGATATTACTGAATAATATTTAATTTATTCAAATTTAAGTAAGCGTATTTTTTCTCTTTGGGCATTGCCCACCCTACTCTTAAAATGCACGCAGCCAAAATCCTGTTAGGCTATTAGTCTGTCCCAGCCTAACTCCAAGTGGGATTTTCAGCATTGACAGCTTTTTTTGTAATTACAAACAAGAAATTGTTAGCATCTTTCAAGTCAGTCATATCTAAAATAAAAAATACCTTACCTTAAGTAAATCACACGGGCAGGTAAGAAGTGGAATTATCCGATTTGCCATCTTGTTTGACGATACCATCGGTTGCTACGCATTTACGAAATGCAGGTTTTAGGGTTGCTACCCAGGTAACGCTGAAAGGATTGGTAGAAGCGATCGCATTTCTTAGGCATTTGTGGAAGATAGGGTAGCTCAAATTGCAGGCTATGCTCCTTCTTCATGAGAAACTTTAGCGGGAAAGAGCGATTCCACGGTCATGTAAATCCGTATTTTGCGGAATCGCTCCTTTTATTAACAACGATTAATGGATAAGTGCAAGTGCTTCTGTGCATCAAAAACACACTTCAGACGCAATGCACCCAGTCTACCTTCATACAATACTTGCCCGATCCATGATATGTTGCTTTTTTCATCAATGCGGCAGCGTTATTAACGGGGAATTCAATACTCGTAGGCACCTATATCAACGCCAGCACCTTGGTTTCGTGGCTTGCCATCCTTATCGATCTGTGCATACTGACCAATTCCTGGAGAGCCAATATCAATTGCTTTAGAACCAGATGTGAGATGGAAATTATTGCCATCTAAACTGACAAACCCAACCGACCCAATCTTAGTGTTGTCACTAGCTTTCAGGTTTCCAAGTCCACTCCCACCATCGTAGAGTTTCTCAAACTTATCCGAGAATAAGTTGTGATCGATGGTCAGGTTGTCCACATCTTCAATAGACCCATTCCGGTATTTGCTATCGGTAAAGATATTGTTGCGAACCAGAATGTCACGAGTTTTATAACCGCCAAGGTTATCCGTACCATCGATGACAATGGCTTGGACATTCTTGGCAACGGTATTGTTGACAATCTCAACGTCACTAACATTACTGCCAACGGCAATTCCTTGACCACCATTCACTCCCTGTATTCCATTGCCATAGACAACGTTGTTGTAGACTCGGATATCAGATACATCCCCTTGACTCCGAACTTCATCTGCAATCACAATTCCATCAGCAGTGTTATTGAAGACAACATTGTCATAGACATCAATGTTAAACATATCAGCACGGTTGCCATCAAGGTAGATGGCAGGACCACCGTGGTAGCCCCCAGGTTTCCCAGAGACCAGTGCTTGACCAGTTACAGTGTTGCCGTGAATCGAGCCATTGCGGGAACCAGTTTTGGCATCGATGCCTTCGCGTTTACCCTCTTTGAGCGTATTATTGGCTACCTCAAAACCATCGACACCCCAGATGCTCAGTGCCTCCTGCGTTCCATTTTCGTCACCGTTGCCCTGCCATCTCCAGTTGGCTCGTTCAACGGTATTGTTGAGTACCTTGATATTTTTACTGGTAATCTCGGCTTCCCCACCACCATAGTAGGTTTCAGGCATGACGATGATACCTGAGGCACCCGTCTGGTAGGTATGGTTGTTTTGGACAATCATGTTGTTGGCATCACGCAGAGAAATTCCAGCCCAGGAAGTGTTCTCAATGCGGAAGCCTTCGATGTCCCAATAGCCCTTGCCAGCTGACTGGATAACTCCTTCCCGGAAGCCACCGTTGATAGGGTCAGGGTCGCGCAATGTAACGTTACCATTGGCTTTGAGTGTGATATGACCCGACTCACTATTACCAGATTTACCAAGGGTGATTAGCTCAGTGTAAGTACCAGGCTGAACCAGGATAGTATCACCTGCCTTGACGATATCTTCATTAACCGCATGGTTAATAGTTTTCCAGGGCTTAGAGCTTGTACCTGGATTGTCATCACTACCGTTTGTTGAAACATAGTAGGCAGACTTATTATTGGCTGGAGAAGCTATGGATAGACTGCTTGCTCCATTCATAGTTTGAATGGGGTCTACTAAAGGGTGAAAAGAATTGCTGATAGCATCCACCAAGACATTTGCTTGAAGCTCACGAGATTCTCTAAAGTTCAATGTTTTGCCTCCATCAAGTTCTTCGTTAACGTCGTAACTGGAAATGACGCAATCAAAGGCAGGACCCTGTTTAGAGCAATCAAAAAAGCCCTAAAAGCTCTATGAGCTTTGGTTATTATTGGAGCAGAGCATTTTTTCCCTTAACTTTTATGACCACAAGAAATGCTTCTGGTCATAAAATTCAAAGGAAGAGAAACTCAAATCACTCTGCGGTAAGAATTAGGTAAATGCTTGATTAGTTCTGGGCGATCGCCATTGCTTTTGAATCTATAGACATAACTTGGCTGAAGCACCCTAGAAATTAAAAGGAATTTCCTTCCCCTGTAGATTGTATGAGAACTTACGCCAAACGTCACTAGTAAGTGAAGATTTTTTAGTTGCTCCCATCTGGAAATCCGCCTGTAGACTATGTTTACGCATTGGCAGAAAATTTTTGCATTTTGTCATACCTAAGTACAAAGTTGTCTATTTTACGAATATTTTTTCTTGTATACAGGCATTCTTCTAAAGACTGCTGCTGTCGTTGGGTCGTGTAAGGGGATGCGTGAAAAATATAATATTGCCGTTGTGACGAATGATATGTACACTCAGGAGGATGCACAATTTTTGATGCGTTCTCAGGCTTTGAGTGGCGATCGCATTTTGGGTGTAGAAACTGGTGGTTGTCCCCACACAGCTATTCGCGAAGATGCTTCGATGAATTTAGCAGCAATTGAACAGTTAG
>NZ_JTCM02000056.1 GCF_000817785.2 Hassallia byssoidea VB512170
GAACATCCTTTGTGACTCGCTATCGTGTTGAGGATCTTTAAAACAAGCCTGTCCATTTTTGTCTACATGAGTGTGAAACCCAAACCTATGCCCAATGCCCTATGCCCCATTTTCCATTACCCATTACCCACTCCCTAATAAATTCCCCCCTAAGTCAGATGTTTTTTGGCTTAGTATTCAGCTTTATTTTCCTACATTTTTGCTTTTGTCAAGAGTATGCGGTATTTACGTAACCGTAAATCCCGCAATCAGATTTCTGAGTAAATAATCTTTCTCTCGAAATGCCGAAACCCGGACACAGCAAAATATTTGCTTGATTAAGTTAAACTATATAACTTCAAAGTTTTTTCGAGAAATCCGGGCTTTTCAGCAAAACTTTACAGTTTCTTTAAGAAAGTTTTTACTCTCTACATATTAACTTTATATTACCTCTTTTAAATATACATAGAAAAAGGTATATTTATTTTTGACCAATAGAAAATGTATATATCCACAGTAAATAACCAAGCAACTAAGCAATTAAAAATTAGTTTTGGTGAAATAGCTTTTTTTCAGTCCTTGTCGAAATTGTAATCTGGGAAAGCTGTATTTTGTAATCAAGGGTGCGTCATGTTTTTTTCGATTTATCTAATTAAAACAACTGATATATGTTAGTCACTAAAAACAGTTTTGTCTTGTAGGTTCAGTTGTTTGAACGATGGTGATGAGACAGGTTAACTTACTAAATGTGACCATCAACAACATCACAATGGTCGAATTGCTAGAAAATCTGCGAATCGGTGGTGTTGTGTTTACCCCGAACGTAGATCATGTGATGAAATTGCAGAAAAATCAAGACTTTTATCTTGTTTACCAAGAGGCAGATTATAGAGTTTGCGATAGTAAAGTTTTGATGTATATATCGACTTTTTTGAGAACACCAATACAGGAGAAAATTTCGGGTTCAGATTTGTTTCCAGCGTTTTACAATTATTACCAGCATGATGACAAAATCAAAATATTTTTGCTGGGCGCTGAGGCAGATGTAGTTAAGATAGCTCAACAAAAGATTAATTCAAAGGTTGGTAGAGATATTATAGTTGCGGCGCACTCGCCGTCCTTTGGATTTGAGAAAAATGAAGAAGAGTGTCAAGAGATTGTTAATCTGATTAACTTTTCAGATGCTACAGTTTTAGCAATTGGTGTAGGTGCACCCAAACAAGAAATGTGGATTGCTAAATATAGAAAGCAATTGAAGAATGTGAAAGTATTTTTGGCTATTGGTGCAACTATCGGTTTTGAGGCAGGTAATATCAAGCGATCGCCAAAGTGGATGAGTGAAGTTGGTCTAGAGTGGCTTTATCGGCTGTTAAGCGAACCTCAGCGACTCTGGAAGAGGTATCTGTTGGATGCTATTCCATTTTTGTGGCTAATTGTGAAGCAAAGATTTCAGCTTTATGAAAATCCTTGGTCAGCAGTTAAGAGACATAAGGGTAGTAACCTCGCATCTTTGATCAAGAGTAAAAAAATGTAAAAACTTTTAGTTTCAATAAAAGTTGATCCAAGTTTTTACTCAAAGTATTCACATTCCAATTTCATTAATACTCCAACCACGCATTCATCTACAGTAAGAAATTTGTATGGAGACAAAAAACTATCCTGAAGAGATAGATGTTCAAAAATATTTGCTAGTTCTCAAACGTCGCTGGCTGATAGCTTCAGGAGTGTTTGCAGTTTTTGCCACCCTTGGTGGAATTAATTTCGTTATGCAACCACCCGTTTACGAAGGAAGTGGAAAACTTCTTTTCCAATCCAACCAAACTTCATCACTGACGGGAGTAGGCGAAAAAATAGGGCATCTTGAATCCATCAAACGTGAGGCTAATCCTTTAGACACGCAAGCGATAGTAATGCAGTCTGAGCCGGTCATCCTAGACGTGATCAAAACCCTCAATTTAAAGGATAAAAAGGGCAATCCTTTGAGTCCAGATGCAATTTCTATCAAGACGGAAGCAGTTGTCGGTACTGATGTCCTCAAAGTTTCTTACACATCTGATAATCCGGAATCGGCTAAAGCAATAGTCGATCAGGTGATGAAATCTTACATTGCCAATAACATTCTTAGTAACCGAACTCAAGCTATCTCCGCCGGTGGATTCATTGAAAAAGAATTGCCACGAGCTAAAGCACAATTAGAGAAAGCAGCAGAAGCTTTGCGAGAATTTAAGCTAAAAAATCAAATTCTCGAACTTGCAGAAGAAACAAGAGCATCAGTGAAAAATATCAGTGATGTCGAGAATGAATTAGCCAAAGCTCGTTCGGAATTAGCGGATGCAAGTGCTCAGGAAATACAAATACGCCGTCAAATGAATTTACCTGTAGATCAAGCGGTGGATATCACTTCATTAAGTCAAATACCTGCTGTGCAGGGACTTTTAGCTGAACTGCAAAAGGTAGAAACTCAGCTAGCAGCTTTGAAAGCTCGTTACACGGAAACACATCCAGCCGTCGTCGATCTCGAAAGCCAAGAAGCAAATATAAATTCTTTAT
The DNA here is from genome assembly GCF_000817785.2 of Hassallia byssoidea VB512170. Taxonomy (GTDB): domain Bacteria; phylum Cyanobacteriota; class Cyanobacteriia; order Cyanobacteriales; family Nostocaceae; genus Hassallia; species Hassallia carrinoi. The sequence goes on from NZ_JTCM02000056.1 coordinate 2,530, forward strand.
TGCAACAGCAAATATCTCAATCTTTAGGATATAAAGCTGCGATTGCTCCAGGGAAATTGCAAATGGGCGAAATCAAGCAAAACTTAACATCAGATTTTGTCAGATTACAGTCACAACGCTTAGGTTTAGAAAAAAAAGTAGAAGCTTTATCTGCGATTATAGCTTCTTATAAGAGAAGAGCCGATGTGATGCCAAATTTAGAAAAACAACAAGGAGATTTAGAACGAGGACTATCAATCGCCCAAAAAAGTTACGAAAATCTTTTGACAAGACAACAGGAAATTCAAGTAGCAGAAAATCAAACTGTTGGCAATGCTAAAGTAGTCGAATATGCGAAAGTTGCTCCTAGCCCAGCAGTTAAAAGGAAGAGATTCGTAATCACATTAGGTAGCGGATTTGTTGGTTTACTTTTGGGCGTAGCATCTGCTTTTTTCGTTGACTTAATTGATAGAAGATTGAAGACAACTAAAGAAGCTGAAGCGCTTTTTGGCTATACATTGTTAGGGCTAATTCCCAAATTTGAAAATAATAATACATCTACTCCTCTAGATAGTAGCTTAGAAAAAGTTTCACAGCGAATTATTGTGGCGACTTCTCCGCGTACTGTAATTCACGAAGCATACCAAATGCTGCAAGCAAATCTGAAATTTATTAGTTTAGATAGAAAAATCTCTACAATTGTGGTGACGAGTTCTGTCTCTGGAGAGGGAAAAACAGAAGTTGCTGCTAATTTAGCTGCGGTAATGTCTTTAGCTGGACGACGAGTTTTGTTAGTTGATGCAGATATGCGTCAGCCCTCCCAACATCATTTGTGGGGTTTAATAAACTCAGTCGGTTTAAGTAACTTCATGGTAGGAGAAAACAAATTCACCAATTCAGTACGAAAAATAGCAAATAATTTATCTGTACTTACTGCCGGAGTTATGCCTCCAAATCCGTTAGCTTTAATTGACTCAGAGCGGATGACATCTTTTATTGACATATTATCTAAAACTTACGATTGTGTTATTTTTGACACTCCACCCCTTATAGGAAGTGCTGATGCAGCAGTGTTAGGCAACATGGTAGACGGAGTTTTAATTGTCGTTAGACCGGGGGTTGTTGATTCAAATACTGCTACTGCTGCTAAATCTTTACTGGCACGTTCTGAAGCTAATATCTTAGGAATTGTTGCCAATGCTGTTAATGTCAAGCACGAGCCTGATAACTATTTTTACTACAATAACTCCCGTACAGAAAACGGTGTGGAAAAAGTAGATACTGCGTCGATACCTTAATTAATGAGAAGTTGAAAAAACTCGCGAGTTTATTCATAAAAAACTGAACTAGGAACAAGAGCGATGAGTGCATCACCCTTTGGGAGAGTAACTGCAAGCGAGGCGGAACTTTTTACTTTAAGTCTTTGGCAGCTTGTGAAAGAAGACTGGATTGCTCATGGACGAGATTGGACTAAACCAGGATTTCGCGCAGTAGCAGTTCACCGTTTTGGTGTTTGGACAATGAAAATTAAATCCAAATTTGTGCGGGCACCGTTCAGCATTTTATATAAAATGTTATTTCGGAAAGTTCGCAATACCTATGGAATTGAGCTACCGTTTACTGTCCAACTTGGTCGTCGCGTAATTATTGAACACCAAGGAGGAATTGTAATTCATGGATACGCTTCAATTGGCGATGAAAGTATTATTCGCCAAGGTGTTACTTTAGGTAATCGTTATTTAAATCGTCCGCTTGATGCACCAAAGTTAGGTAAACGTGTCAATGTTGGTGCTGGTGCAAAAATTTTTGGTGACATCACTGTTGGAGATGATGTAAATATTGGTGCGAATGCTGTAGTTTTAAGTAATGTTCCGGCAAGAGCAACAGCAGTTGGTATTCCGGCAAAAATCATTAATTCTGACAATCATCACAAATTTGATATCGGTGAACTCAGTCAGCTATAAACAGCTTGACTAAGTAACCAATTTAGGATGCAACAAATGTCAATTAACCAGTTTGCGGTTTTATTCGTTGATGCTGTTTTGTTAATTAGTGCATTAGGGTTGGTTATTCTCAGCTTAGTTTTGCTGGGGGAATGTATCGCGGCTTTGTTTCCACTTGCTTGTGTTGCGAATGGAAGTCAAAATCCTAAAGTTGCGGTGTTAGTTCCAGCACACAATGAAGAATTGGTCATTGGTTCCACACTACTAGACATCAAATCACAATTAAAAAACGAACATCGCTTAATAGTAATTGCTGACAATTGCAGCGATCGCACGGCGGAAATTGCATCTGCTGCGGGTGCTACAGTCATCGAGCGTCACGATTTGATGCTGCGCGGTAAGGGATACGCTCTCGATTATGGCATTAAATTTCTTTCTTGCGATCCACCCGATGTCGTTGTGTTTGTTGATGCTGACTGTAGAGTTCATCAAGGTGCGATCGCTTCTTTAACTCAGAGTGCGATCGCCACAAAAAGACCCGTGCAAGCTACCTATTTGATGGCAAAACCTACTAATTCTAGCCCGAAAGAATCAATCTCAGTATTTGCTTTCAAAGTGAAAAATTTAGTTCGTGCGCGTGGATTAACTCAATTGAAACTACCTTGTTTATTAACCGGTACAGGAATGGCTTTCCCTTGGTCTGTCATTCGTTCGGTTGATTTAGCTACTGGTTACATCGTTGAAGATATGAAACTGAGCTTGGATTTGACCATAGCTGGACACCCACCAATTTTTTGTCCACAAGCAAATATTACCGGGAATTTTCCCCAGCAAAAGCGTGCTGTTACCAGTCAAAGAACTCGTTGGGAACATGGTCATTTACAAACTTTACTAACTTATGTACCCTTGTTATTTAAAGCAGCAATACATCAACAAAGATTAGATTTGTTGATGAGCGCTTTAGATATGTCCCTGCCACCTTTATCTTTACTTGTGGTTATTTGGTTGGCGCTGATGACGAGTTCACTGCTGTTTGGAGTCTTGGCGGCTTTGTGGATGCCAGCGATTTTGTTAGCTACAGCAGGTTTGTTTCTGCTAACAGCAATTTTTACAGCTTGGGTGAAGTTTGGTAGTCAAGATTTGCCTTTGGGGGAATTATTAACTATTCCTTTTTACATTTTTTGGAAGATTCCGCTTTATCTGAAGTTTTTGGTTCAACCTCAAAGCAGTTGGGTGCGTACTGAGCGGGAAATTAATAAACCTGTTGGATAAAGGGTTTTCTCACGCAAAGACGCTAAGACGAGGCAGCGCGTTGCCGGGGTTCCCCCGGTTGTAGCGACTGCCGTCGCAAAGAAGAAGAGCAATTTTGCATAATTTAATTAAGGAGAGATGACATGGTAGTACTCGAAGAAGACCCGAAGTTGCAATCAGTTGTTGAGAAGTTAATTTGGCAGCGTCAACCTTTTAAGGTGCTGGAAATTGGCTGTGGTTCTTGTTCTCATATTGAAATTCCAGCAAATTCTTACATAGTTGGGCTTGATATCTCACAAAAGCAACTTGATAGAAACGAGGTTTTAAATGAAAAGATTTTGGCGGATGTAGAAAGTTATGATTTGCCAGAATCGGAGTTTGATTTGATTGTTTGTTGGTGGGTTTTAGAACATCTTTCCAATCCGGAAAAAGTCCTTGATAATTGCCGAAAAGCATTGAAGAAAGATGGTATTATGATTGTGGCGATTCCTAATGTCATGTCTTTGAAAGGATTGGTGACAAAGTTTACACCCCATGCTTTTCATGTTTGGTTTTATAAATATATTTTTGGTGAAAAGCTAGCGGGAATTGATGACCGTTTACCTTTTAAAACATATTTGCGGTTTTCGATTTCACCAGAAGCTATCAGGCAATTTGCAGCGGAAAATGATTTGTCAATAGAACGCTTGCATGTTTATGAAAATCCCAGACAGAAAAAACTGCGATCGCGTCATTGGCTGATTGATAAAGGATGGAAAATGATGTCACCAGTTGTCAAAGCATTGACTTTTGGCAAGGTTGATGCTGAACTTACAGATTTTATTGTGGTTATGCAAAAGAAAATGTAAGTTTCAAAAAAAAGATTGATTAACTACTGGATCACCTGTTCACCTATTGTTTTACAAGGAACCTCAAGATGCGAGTTGTGATTGTTGCTGAACACGCTTCCAGTCAATTTGGTGGTGAGGCGTTTCTGCCGCTAAACTACTTCAGGTTACTACGCGATCGCAACATCGAAGCGTGGTTAGTAGTTCACGGTCGCACTCAAGCTGAACTACAATCGCTTTTGCCAAAAGAATGCGATCGCATGTACTTTGTCAGCGATACCTGGATACATAAGTTTCTTTGGCGTTTCGGGCAGTTTTTGCCCTCACGGGTAGCAGTGATGACAACAGGGTTAATCAGTCATCTGTATACGCAAAACATCCAACGCTCGATAGTTCGGAAACTGGTGCGCCAACACAACATAGATGTAGTGCATGAACCGATACCAGTTTCCCCCAAATTTCCTTCGCTGATGTACGGTGTCGGCGCACCGGTTGTCATCGGTCCGATGAATGGTGATATAGAATACCCTCCCGCCTTTCGCGATCGCGAGAGCCGAAGCGCCAAATTAACGATTTCACTGGGGCGACAACTGGCAGATATCTGGAATCGTGTGATGCCCGGTAAACTTCAGGCACAGACTTTGCTAGTTGCCAATGAACGCACAAAACAAGCACTACCTTCGGGCGTAACTGGCACTGTTATCGAATTGGTAGAAAACGGCGTGGATTTGTTTGTGTGGCAACTCCTCGCAGCCGAAAAGATACCATCAGAGGCTGCGAAGTTTGTATTTATTGGTCGGCTAGTAGACTGGAAAGCCGTAGAATTACTGGTAGAAGCCTTTCAAGGTGTTGCCGCCGAAACAGATGCTTGTTTGGAAATTATCGGCGATGGGAATTTGCGGCAAGAATTAGAAGCTCAAGCTGTGAATTTAGGCTTGGGAGAGCGAGTTAAATTTTTTGGCTGGCTGTCTCAAAAAGAGTGCGCTATGAGACTAGAACATGCATCGGCACTAGTTTTGCCCAGTTTGTTGGAGTGTGGCGGGGCGGTGGTTTTAGAAGCAATGGCAATGGGATTACCAGTAATTGCAACTAAATGGGGTGGTCCAGCGGATTATTTGGATACAACGTGTGGGATTTTAATTGAACCGACTTCTAGGGAAGCATTAATTAATGGATTCACAGATGCCATGCTGAAACTTGCACATTATCCAGAGTTGCGATCGCAAATGGGTCGTGCTGGACAACAGCGCGTCCGTCAGCATTTTGACTGGGAACGCAAAATCGACCGCATTCTAGAGATTTATCAACATTGCAGTGTGTCAAATTTCAAAACTAACAGTAAATTCAAGTCGCTAATTACAAATACCTCAATCTAGCGAAATCAGATTTTAGTAAAGATGAACTGGCAGTCATGATTGAAAAACTTAGAGTAGAGCCAAACAATAAAATTTTTAGTAATAAAACTTCTGCAATCGAAAAGAAAATTTTATTAGTAATGCCTGTCCCGCTTGTGAAAGTAAAAGGACGCCTAGGATTTGATGAGCAAACCTGCGACGGTTTGATTCGTTGGGCAGAAAATTTTGATCGCGTTGTTATGGCTTGTCCTTTGATGCCAGAACACATAACCGAAAAAACTCAGACTTCAACGACATGGAAAGCGATCGCCGATTTGCCTTGTGCAGATCGACTAGAATTAGTTCCCCTGCCTTATGCTTACAAATTGCCAGACTTTATTCAAACTTTCAAGAGCATATCTCAACTACTGACTGCAAAGATCCAAGAGTGTGAATATCTTTGTTTTGCCATTTGCGGAATTATTGGAGATTGGGGAGCGATCGCTTGTCTGGAAGCCATCAAACTCAAACGACCTTATTCTATCTGGGCAGATCGCGTTGAATACGAAGTCATGCTAAGAACATTCAACAAAAATAACAAAACATCACTCAAGCGTCGCTTCCAAGATTTGTTCACTCTTTTGTTCCTCAAACCCTACCAGCAATACTTAGTTAGTCGTTCCCACCTAGGACTTTTTCAAGGACAGGACTGCTATTCGGCATATTCACCTTTCTGCAAAAATCCTCATTGTGTTTACGACATTCATACGAAAAAATCCGATCTCATTGATGCTTCCAGTCTTGAGCGAAAGATAAATTCACTATTACAAGGTGAACCTTTGTTGATTTGCTACGCAGGACGAGCTGCCGAAATGAAAGGACCCCTCGACTGGTTAAGAGTGGTACATCGTCTGGTACAAGTTGGCGTTAACATCCAAGCCACTTGGCTTGGTGACGGACCATTGCTTTTGGAAATGAAATCTCTTGCCGATAAATTGGGTATTGCCGAGCAAGTCCATTTCGCTGGATTTGTTGATGACCAAAACAAACTTTTAGAGACGATGAAAAAACATCATATCTTTCTGTTTTGCCACAAAACCCCAGAATCACCTCGATGTTTAGTTGAGTCTTTAGTTTGTGGTTGTCCGATAGTCGGTTACAGCAGTCTCTACCCGGAAGGACTTGTATCAGAATACGGTGGTGGTGCATTTGTGCCGATGAATGATTGGCAAAAGCTAGCTTATTTGATGGTTCAACTCAATTTAGACCGAGCAAAATTGAGTGACTTAATTTCTCAGGCTGCATTATCTGGTCAGCAGTTCGACGAACAAGTTGTTTTTACACACCGAAGTGACTTAATTAAACAATATCTAACATTAATTTAAACTTGGGCTAATCAAGTCCCAGAAATTAGAAGTTGATTATTATGAAAAGAAAATATTTAGAACTAGCTGAACAAATATTTGTAATTATAAGTTTAACTTTTTTTACCAGAGGCTTTGATGTTGGTAGAAACGGAGATGCTCCCGGCTTACTTCCGGTAGTTTTTGTGACAGCGATTAGATATTCTGTTTGGGCAATTTCCGCCTTTTTAATTTGCGTCCGCTGGAAGAAAGCCTTAGTCGCAATCACTCGTGACGTATTTATCTTGATGTTGGTATTAATAATATTAACATCCTATGTTTGGTCTGAGTATCCAGACTTCACCCTCAAAAATATGCAGGAAATATGGCAAATGGTAACATTTGGCTTATATTTTGCTACCAGTTATAGCGTGAAACAGCAATTAAAACTTGTGGCTACAACTTTAGCTTTAGGAGTTATTTTTAGTATATTTGTTGTCTTTCGATACCCAACTATAGGCAAGCATATTTACGACCACCCAGGAGTATGGAAAGGAATTTATGATTATAAAAATACTTTTGGCAGTATGATGGTTTTAAGTTCTTTAGCATTTTATTTACTCAAGTGCGAAAATCAAAAACAACGCCTATATAAATGGGGTTTATTTTTGCTATCTATATCGATGATACCGCTATCAAATTCCAAAACTTCTTTAATTATTTCTTTAATTATTATATTTATTTTATACTTTTATCGTAACTATCGTTGGCGAGGAAAAATTAGCTTAGTTTATTTAGATATTGGAATTTTAATTCTTGGATCTATTTCCACAATAGTTTTAACTTTCTGGGTATCTATTTTAAGTGGCTTGGGAAAAGATGTCACTTTGACAGGACGTTTACCCATGTGGCATTTTATATTCACTCAATTAGAAGAGCGACCTTGGCTGGGATTTGGACGCGGTGCATTTTGGGCAAAGGGTAGTAAGTTTGCGATCGCTGCCGGTCAAGCAGTATCAGAAGGCTATCTTCCACCTCATGCTCATAACGGCTACATTGATTTAATTCTTGATAGCGGTCTTATCGGTTTATCACTTTTTATAATTAGCTTTATTCTTGTTTATAATCGCGCTCTAAAATTTGCTTATGGGTCGAAAAATCCCGAAGACTATTGGCCCCTAGCTGTACTATTATTTTTGACATTAAATAATATGATGGAAAGTTATTTTACCCGATTAGCTAACATTTATTTAGTCATGTATATAACTACCGCTCTGTCAGCAATGCCAAGAAAGCCACATAAAAAATTGAACTCCGGATAAAACTAATAAATTATCTGCAATCTAACAAATTATTCGTAATAACTCTGTTTTACTCTTATCTTCTCCTTACGGAGACGCTGCGCGAATGCGCTCTTTGCGTCTTCTCCCAAAGGGAGAGGCTAGCGCCAATGCGGTTCGTTCTCAAAAAAAATCTCAAAACTCATCTGCGCCAAAAAAATTATTAATATCAAGAGAGGTTTTTCAAATGCATATAGCTTATGCCAAAGCATCAATTTGGGTTAAAGACAATTCCTTCGGTAAAAGTTGGCGAACAGAACGGATGAAACAATTTATGGATCTGGTCAAGCCTCCAAAAAAAGCTAGAATTATTGACTTGGGTGGATTCCCAAATATGTGGAAGTGGTTCGATCATGACTTTGATATAACCTTAGTTAACCTACCAGGTTCCTATACAACTACCGGGAAAATTGGCGATTTTACCTTTGTAGAAGGTGATGCCACTAATTTATCAAATACCTTCGCAGATAAATCCTTTGATATTGTGTTTAGCAACTCTGTAATTGAACACGTAGGCAACGAAGAAAAGCAAGCTGCTTTTGCTGCTGAAGTGCGTCGATTAGGTCAAGGTTACTGGGTGCAAACTCCAAGCGATCGCTGGCCCCTCGAACCCCACAGCGGTGTATTATTCTACTGGAATTTACCGCAATCTGTGCGCGAAAGTCTGCACCGCTCTTGGGAGAAAAAGTTACCAGTTTGGACAGAAATGGTAAAAGGTACAACAGTAATTTCTCGAAAGCAGATGACTGAACTATTTCCAGATTCCAGCCTTTACATTGAGCGAAAGCTCTTATTAGAAAAATCCTACGCTGTTTATCGACCTTTTCCATCTGCATGATCGAATCTAATTCTACATGTATCAAATTCGCTACGGAGATAAACATGCATCAAATTGGAGTAGTTGTTATTGGACGCAATGAAGGAAATCGTCTCAAAAATTGCTTGCTTTCAGTAGTAGGTGAAGGTAGAACAATTGTTTATGTTGACTCAGGCTCCACAGATAATAGTGTCGAGCTAGCGAAATCCTTTGGTGTCCATGTAGTCAAGCTTGATTTATCAGTTCCCTTTACTGCCGCTCGTGCGAGAAATGCCGGATTTGCTGCTCTATTAGAACTTGAACCAAGCATTGAATTTGTTCAATTTGTCGATGGGGACTGTCGCGTAGTTGAAAACTGGTTGAAACGTGCCGTAGATGAATTAATTGCTTATCCTGACGTTGTAGTAGTGTGTGGTCGGCGGCGCGAAGAATTTCCGAATCACTCGATTTATAATCGCTTTTGCAACATGGAATGGGATACTCCCGTTGGTGAGGCGAAAGCTTGTGGAGGCGACGCTATGATGCGCGTGGAGGCATTCAAAAAGGTTGGGGGGTTCAATTCAACTTTAATTGCTGGTGAAGAGCCAGAACTGTGCGTGCGGTTGCGTCAAGCAGGTGGGAAAATTATCCGTATCGATGCTGAGATGACATTGCACGATGCTCAAATTACTCGCTTGAGTCAGTGGTGGAAGCGATCGCTTCGTGGTGGTCACGCTTATGCTGAAGGTGCGTGGTTACACGGTTCCACCCCAGAAAAACATTGGGTAAAAGAAAGTCGCAGTATTTGGTTATGGGGTTTGCTTTTACCTTTGTTAGCGATCGCTACCGCTTGGTTTACTTGGGGATTCAGCATTTTACTATTAGTAATCGCTTATACGTTGTTAATTTACCGCATGTATCGCTATTGGCGACAACGTGGATATAAATCTAGAGATGCAATTTCCTATTCTGTGTTTTGTGCGTTGGACAAATTCCCACAATTACAAGGTCAAATTAAATTTCACGTTTCTCGGTTGTTAAATAAACAGCGCACTATAGTTGAGTATAAAAGCGCAAATTCAAATAATTTACCTGACGCAGTTTCCGCAAAAGATAAGAAATACATTGCAATTGTGGGTAGTGGTTTTGTTGCAGATTATTATTTGCAAACATTACCACTTCATCCGCAATTAGAACTAGTAGGAGTAATGGATCGAATTAGCGATCGCTCATCTAAATTTGCTGCCTTTTATAACGTTCCTCATATTTATGATTCCCTAGAGGAAATTCTCAAAGATCCAAAAGTCGATATCGTCTTAAATCTGACAAATCCTAGCAGCCATTATGCAGTTTCCAAAGCTTGTTTAGAAGCTGGTAAACACGTTTATTCTGAGAAACCTTTAGCAATGGAGATGTCCCAAGCACACGAACTGGTTAACTTAGCTAAACAGCGCGGTTTATATCTTTCTTCCGCACCATGCAGCTTGTTGAGCGAAACAGCACAAACCGTGTGGAAAGCTTTGCGAGAAAATCAAATCGGCAGAGTTCGACTTGTCTATGCAGAAATGGACGATGGACTTGTCCACAAAATGCCATACAGCAAATGGTTAAATGAATCAGGCACACCTTGGCCTTATAAAGACGAATTTGAAGTTGGATGCACTTTAGAACATGCAGGTTACTATGTCACCTGGCTGACTGCATTCTTTGGACCAGCGGAAATCGTCAGTGCATTTTCCTCATGCATTATACCAGATAAAGAAACCGATGTCAAATTAGATATTAACGCTCCCGACTTTTCCGTAGCTTGCATCAAGTTCGCCTCAGGCGTAGTTGCAAGGCTGACATGCAGTATTATTGCACCTCATGACCACTCATTAAAAATTATCGGTGATGAAGGCGTGCTGGGCATTGATGACGCTTGGTTTTATGGAGCGCAAGTTTATATCAGACGCAGTATAAACATCGGTTACAAGCGCTGGGAAGGCATTTGGAAGCAATCATTACCCCTAGCAAAAAAAGCCCCGCGATTGGGATATAGAGGAGCTCACAAAATGGATTTTTGCCGAGGTGTAGCAGAAATGGCATCAGCGATCGCACAACAACGTTCTCCCCGACTTTCAGCAGAATTTTCTCTGCACAACAACGAACTTGTGCTTGCCATACATAACGCTTTAGAAACAAATTGTACTTATAAAATGACAACCTCCTTTGAGCCAATTGAACCAATGCCTTGGGCAAAAAGTTAAAAGTTAAAAGTTAAGAGTTAAAAGTTTATTGACCATTACCCATTCCCCATTCCCCATTCCCCATTCCCCATTCCCCATTCCCCATTCCCCATTCCCCATTCCCCATTCCCCATTCCCCATTCCCCATTCCCCATTACTTATGAACACAACTATACAACCAACAAATCACCAGAACAATAGCAAATTATTTGCTGAATACTTTCTGAAAGCATGTAAGAAGATAGGAATTTGGCAAGCAATTACCTACAAATTAAAATCTTTGTTTTACCCCTTTCTTTCTCGACTGGGAATTAACATGAAAGGTAAGAAACTTCATTTATCTGTAAAAACGCTTCAATATCCAGTTTATTGTCGCTATGGAACGAGTGATAGTTGGGTATTTAATCAGATTTTTATTGACGAAGAGTATTCTGGAGTGGGAAACATTGAGAATGTCAACTGGATTGTTGACTGTGGAGCCAATGTAGGTTATTCGGCTGTCTATTTTTTGAACAAATACCCCCAAGCTCGTGTCATTGCCATTGAACCCGATCCTGATAACTTTGAGCTTTGCTCTATAAATCTTGCTCCTTACGGCAAACGTGCCTATCTGCTCAAATCAGCCCTTTGGTCTAGTAAAGTTGGATTGGTTATTGATAGACCATTACAAGATAATGGAGAATGGGGGATTGAAGTAAGACCTTGCAAAGAAGGAGAAACTCCGAACTTGAATGCTTTAGACATCCAGAGTGTATTTGAACAGTTTAAGATTGATAAAGTTGATATTCTCAAAGTTGATATTGAAAAAGCAGAATTGTCAGTTTTTTCGTGTAATTACCAGGAATGGTTAAACAAAGTTAACTACATTGCTATTGAACTTCATGGAAAGGAATGCGAAGAGGTTTTCTTCAAAGCTATATCTTCCCAAAAATACGATTCTTGGAGTGCTGGAGAGTTAACTTATTGCAAAATACACCCACCTGTTCAAACTTTAGTTTATTAGTTTAATGGTCAGATATAAGACAAAAGTGAACGTGTAATATCGGTATAGCAAACAACCCGTTAAAAAGTGAACAGTTATCAGTATCAAAGAAAAGCTGATAACTGTTCACTATCAACTAACTAAACTGCTCAATAATCCCGCCACCTAGGACTTTTTCTTTTTCGTACCAAACAGCAGCTTGTCCGGGGGTGATGCTGAACTGGGGTTCGTCAAACACCAAGCGGACTCTATAATCTTCTAGGGGTATGATTGTTGCGGGTACAGGCTTTGAGCGATAGCGAATTTGTACTTCAGCGCGAATCGGGGTTGATGGTTCGGCGATGGAAACCCAGTTTACCCGTTGGACGGTGCATTCTGACTCGGTGGCTAGAGTGCGATCGCCTACTATCACCTTATTATTCACTGCATCCAACCCGATCACATACAACGGTTCCGCAGCGGCAATACCTAAACCTTTACGCTGTCCTATCGTGTAATGATGGACACCATCGTGTTGTCCCAGCACTTTGCCGTCACCATCGACGATATCACCTTTTTTCGGTGCTAAATATTTATCTAGAAACGCCCGCATTGAGCCGTTACTTTCTACCAAGCACAAATCTTGACTTTCTGGCTTGTCAGCGGTTTTCAAGTTATATTCAGCGGCGATGCGACGAGTGTCTGCCTTCTGGAAGTCTCCTAAGGGAAACACTGAAGCCGCAAGTAAATCTTGCGACAAATCGTAGAGAAAATAAGATTGGTCTTTATTGCGGTCTACAGCGCGTAAAAGCTCGTAACGTTTGCTAGCTGAGTTGTAGCTAATTTTGGCATAATGACCCGTAGCGATGCGATCGCATCCCAATTGTTCGCGGGCATATTGTACCATTGGAGCAAACTTTACAGTTTTATTGCACTGGGAACAAGGCAAAGGTGTAATGCCGGCACTGTAACCAGATACGAGATAATCAACAATGTTGGTTTGAAAGACTTCGCGAATATCAACAACTTGATGGGGAATACCCAATTGTTCACAGATATAAGCCGCGTCGATCATACCCTCAGAACAGCACTGACCTTTGCCTTTCATCAGCCAAAGAGTCAAACCTACAACTTCATAGCCTTGATTGTGCAGGATAGCAGCAGCAGCGGAACTATCAACGCCACCAGAAAGACCAACGACGACTTTTTTCATATCCGTAAATCGAGCTTAGGCAACTTATTCTAAGCTAACACTATGTAATTACTACAACGGTTAACTGATTAGTTCCAGTAAAAAATTATCTAGAAATATTGACAGAACTTATGTTAAGTGCAATACCGAGTCAATTATATGAAGGCAGAAGGCAAAAGTCAAAAGTAGAGACACAGGTTATCGCGTCTGTACAAAAGTTAGGAGTCAGAAGGAAAGAATTTACTTCCTTAGTTTCTCTACTTTCGCTACTTCCCCTACTTTCGGTACTCTTCTACTCTAACCCAGCACAAGCGCAAATCACTCTTCGTGGCGTTTTGCTTGCTCAACCTTTACCACCACCACCAAACTTGCAACCGATTCCGATTAATCAGCAGCCATTACCGCAACTTGAACCTGGGCAACAATATGACTACAATTCTCAAACCACCAACCAAACAACCCCACCATTACAATATGATTATGAAAATCAGTATCAAAACCAAAATCAATACCAAAATCAATACCAAAACAACCAGAACTTTGGTAGATACGTGGTTTATGTCGATAATAGTAATTCTGGACTACTGCAACAAGTACGCCGAGTTGAACCGACAGCTTTATTTACACGATATCAAGGACGTTCTGTAATCCAAGCTGGAACCTTTAGTAAACCAGATAACGCCCAACGGCGGCTCAGAGAACTGGCAGACAATGGGATAAATAAAGTACGGATTGTCAGTTTATCTAACGGACAGGAAATACCTGGAGGCTATTCAGGAGGCTATTCAGGAGGCTATTCAGGAGGTTATTCTGGAGGCTATTCTGGGAATAATAGAAGTAACTATTACTATGTAGCGATTCCGGCGCGATCGCAAGATTTACCAATAATTGAAGAAAAAATTAGACGCAACATCGGACAAAGTGCCGCAATATTGCCAAGAAACCAACCACGAGGTCCACATGTAGCTGTAGGACCTTTTATTCAACGCGCACAAGCAGAACAATGGAACAGTTATCTGCGAAATTTAGGCTTCGGTAATGCCAGAGTTTATTACGGAAAGTGAAAAAGTGCTGAGTAATGAAGTAATGAAGTGCTGAGGTAGCGTTAAAGTTGAGAGTTAGGAGTTAGGGACTTTCCAAATTAGGTTTTGAGCGTTTAAGACAAACAGGAGGTGAAGGTGAAGGCTATTTTAGTAACTGGTGCATCCTCTGGCATCGGATACAGCATCGCCAAGGAATTTGCAAATCATGGTTATCATGTCTTCGGCAGCATACGCCGGAAACACGATGCAGATCGGTTGATAACAGATATTGGAGCGAACGTTACTCCCTTGCTGTTTGACGTGACAGATTTGGAAGCCATTCAACAGGCAGTGCAACAGGTAGAGGGAATCGTAAAGCATTACGGGTTAGTTGGACTCATCAACAACGCCGGAATTGGAACAGCTGGTCCTTTAATGCATCAACCTTTGGATGAGATCCGTCACCAGTTTGAGGTTAACGTAATCGGACAGATTGCTGTTATTCAAGCATTTCTCCCTCTTTTAGGAGCCAGCAAGCAATCTAGACCTAACCCAGGGCGAATTATTAATATCAGTTCTGTTGCTGGCAAGTCGGCACCCGCGTTTCTAGGAGCTTATGTTGGTAGCAAACATGCTATTGAAGGGATTTCCCACAGTCTACGCCGCGAATTGCAACTCTATGGAATTGATGTTGTTATCATCGGTCCTGGAGCTGTGAATACTCCCATTTGGGACAAGGAGTTGGCTCAGGATGCTAGTCGCTATGCTGAGACGGATTATGCAGAACCAATTCGTCGATTCCAGACATTTTTTGTTGAGTCGGGCAAGCAGGGATACTCCCCCGCTGTCGTTGGGGAATTTGTCCGTAAAGTCTTTGAGCGACAAAAGCCAAAGGCTAGATATGCCCTGGTTCCTAATGCCATTCAAAATTGGTATATTCCGCGTATTTTGCCCACTCGCTGGTTAGATAGAATTATCGGCAAAAAACTACACCTTTTCGACAGAACACACTCAACTCCCAACTCTAACTCCTGACTGATGCTAGAAAGGCAAGAACAAATTTCCCAAACAATAGTTACAGCCCAGCAAATGCGCGATATTGAAGCGCGGATCTTTGCTGCTGGAATGCCTGTAGCAGCTTTAATGGAAAAAGTCGCAGGATTAATTTTCCGTCGTGTCCAAGCGCTTTATCCTAATTTGCAGACGCAAAGTGTAGGAATTCTCACAGGTCCCGGTCATAATGGTGGAGATGCGCTAGTTGTCGCTCGTGAGTTGCACTTTTGCGGCTATGATGTCAAGATATATTCTTCTTTCTCCAAGCTGAAAGAATTAACTTCGCAACATTTGCAGTACGCTCAGAGTTTGGGTATCCCGTGTTATGAATCGATAGAGCAACTGTCAGATTGCGATCTGTTGATTGATGGGTTGTTTGGATTTGGTTTAGAAAGAACGTTGACTTCGGCGATCGCCCAAGCTATAAATCAAATCAATTCTTGGTCTAAACCAGTTGTCAGCATTGATTTACCTTCGGGGTTGCACACAGATACAGGTGAGGTGTTAGGGACTGCGATTCGCGCTACACACACGTTTTGCTTGGGTTTGTGGAAGCTGGGTTTATTGCAAGACCATGCTTTAGAATATGTTGGCAAAGCTGAATTAATCGACTTTGATATCCCTTTGGCTGATGTGCAAGCTGTTGTGGGAACAAACAGAATTCACCGCATCACTCAAACCACTGCACTTTCAACTTTACCGCTACCGCGTCCCGCCGTCACCCACAAATATAAGGAAGGTCATTTACTGCTGATTTGTGGTTCGCGACGCTATTCGGGAGGTGCAATTTTAACTGGTTTGGGTGCCAGGGTAAGTGGTGTAGGAATGCTTTCTATCGCTGTACCCGAATCTTTAAAACCGCTTTTGGTAGCACAATTACCAGAAGCACTAATTATCGGTTGTCCGGAAACTCAAACAGGTGCGATCGCTTCTTTGCAATTACCCGAAAACACAGACTTGAGTTCATTTAATGCGATCGCCATCGGTCCGGGTTTGACACGCGATGCCACACCGATTGTACAACAAGTATTGTCAAGCGATCGCCCTCTAATTCTCGATGCTGATGGCTTAAATATCCTCGCACAAATGGGAACTATTCCCACTTTACAAAAACGACAAGCAGTAACAATTCTTACCCCTCATGCTGGTGAATTCAAGCGATTGTTTCCCGATCTTCCCGATCCGATGAAAGATAGAGTACGTGCAGTGCGCGAAGCTGCGGCGCAAAGTGGTGCGATAGTATTGTTAAAGGGAGCGAGAACGGCGATCGCTAACTCCCAAAATTCAGTCTGGATTAATCCTGAAAGCACTCCAGCTTTAGCCCGTGGTGGTAGCGGTGATGTCTTAACGGGATTACTCAGCGGACTATTGGCGCAAGCTAAATCTAAGGATATTTCTGTAGAGAAAATTGTCGCAACTGCTGCTTGGTGGCATTCGCAAGCGGCTATTTTAGCGGGTGGTGAACGCACAGAATTGGGCGTTGATGCTTTTACACTGACAAATTATTTTATACCTGTTTTGGCATCAGCCTGGAAAGAATTGAATTGATGCCAGCTTATATCATGTTCGACAAATCACACATATTGTAGAGACGTTCCGAACCGAACGTCTCTACTTAATACAGAATAATTTACATTCTTTTGTGCGATCGCTTTGCACTCCTCTACAGTATTGCTACTCACACGCAACATTATCTCCTTGATGATTGAGGTTTTGATGTTGGCTTTAAAAATATCCATGCGACAAAGAAAGTTGCCGCTGTAAATAGTTGCGTTAGATCCAAAGCAGATAAATACCCATCAGAAAATGAAGCAATACTGCGATCGGTTATACCAAATACCCACGATGAAATACCAAACAGCCAAATCCCATTCTTCAGACTTCCCACAAATTGCTTAGAGTCTGGTGATTGTTCGTTATTCATAATTTCCTGCTTTATTGATGAATCCGATGTCTGAGTAGAAATTTCCATATGTAACTTGTCTGTATTTACTTTATATTAATAAATATTTTCTTAACTTGACTAAACTACCAAAAGGTACATCTGAAGATGCTTTTTGATTCGAGTCCTGAAATTCTATACAGGGGAGTCAGGCATTTTTGTTACAATAACGACTAAAATATATAAAAAAATTAACATTTCGTAAAAATAACTCTTTGGATAGATATTTTGGTAATGGGGAATCGGTAATGGGTAATCGGTAACGATCAATTACCAATTACCTATTACCTATTACCCATTCCCAATCTTCTTTTATGCCCTTAGATACTGATTTTTTCGAGGCAGAATTTAGTTAAATCAATAATGGCGGTACTATATAAATTATTTAATGACTGCAATCCAGATAAACAATCTACCTAATGTAGAGCAGCCAAAAGCGGTTACGCCTGAGTTAGGGTTGGTGTGTATCACCTTTTCCAAACAAGTGCGTTTTCGGACGATGACGCGCACGCGATATTTGCAACTGACTCCAGAACAACGTGAAAGCGCTTTGAAAGAACTTTATCGAGATAACTTGCAGCGTCTGGATACTGGCTTGTCTTTTTGTCAAGAGAATCAGATTCGGCTTTATCGCATGTCGTGTGGTTTGTTTCCTCTAAGTGACATGGAAGACGAAATCGGCGCACAGATATTAGAGGATATGAGCGCAGAGTTAGCGAAAATCGGACAAAAAGCGGCAGAATTGAAGATTAGAATGGTGCTGCATCCAGACCAATATGTAGTTCTCAGTTCTGATTCGCCGGATGTGGTAAAATCAAGTATCAAAATTCTGGAAGGACACGCGCACACGCTTGACTTGTTAGGGTTGCCACAATCCACATGGTCTTTGATGAATATTCATGGTGGCAAATCTCAACGCGCAGATCAACTCGTGCGAGTAGTTTCGGAACTACCGGAAAACATCAAAAACCGCTTGACTTTTGAAAATGACGAATACGCTTACAGTTCTCTTGAAATTTTAGAAGTGTGTCAGCGAACTGGTGTGCCAATGGTATTTGATGCTCATCACCACATTTGCCATGAAAATTTAGATAGCTATGAAGACCCAAGTGTAGCATCAATGTTTTATGCAGCGCGAGAAACTTGGGCTAATCCAGAGTGGCAATTAGTGCATATTTCCAACGGTGAAAACGCTTTTAAGGATAGAAAACACAGCGAATTGATTACCGATATGCCAAGTGTGTATCGCGAAGCACCTTGGATAGAAATTGAAGCGAAACGTAAAGAAGAAGCGATCGCCCATTTGCGCTCTTGGTGGGTTATGGGAAAATAATCTTTTCTTCCCCTTTCCCCTTTCGCCTTTCCCCTTTCCCGTTTTATGGCAATAGCAATCGATTTTGGTACTAGCAACACAGTTATTGCTCGTTGGAATCCTGTAACCAACAGCGCAGAAACCCTTACTATACCAGGTTTGTCAGTTCAACAAAGTTTGAACCCACCACTAATTCCCAGCTTGGTTTATGTTGAAGATGCTTCTATTGGACAAGTATTAGTCGGGCAACAAGTGCGCGATCGCGGTTTCGATTTAAGTAGCGAACCGCGATATTTCCGCAGCTTTAAACGCGGTATTGGTGCAGAAATTCAAGGCTTCTTACCCGAACTTGATGGACAAAATATCACATTTGAGCAAGTAGGGCAATGGTTTCTTTCTGAAGTGATTTCTCAATTAGCACCAATGCAAGGTGGGTTAGATTCTTTAATATTAACCGTGCCGGTAGATAGCTTTGAAGCTTATCGTCATTGGTTAGGAAAAGTTTGTCAAGCCCTTCCCGTCGAATCTGTGCGGATGCTAGATGAACCCACAGCCGCAGCTTTGGGTTATGGGATGGTAAACGAAGAAATTCTTTTAGTAATTGACTTTGGCGGCGGAACTTTAGATTTATCTTTGGTACAGTTAGATAAAAGCGTACAAAGAACTCAAAAACCAGTCGGTTTTCTGTTGAAATGGGGTAATAAATCTTTAGCCGAAGATTCAAAACAAAAGGTAAAAACTGCCCGCGTCCTGGCGAAAGCAGGGCAAAATTTAGGCGGTACTGATATCGATAATTGGTTGGTAGATTACTTTGCCCAAACTCAAGGATTGGCGGTAAGTCCTTTGACAACGCGATTAGCAGAAAGGATAAAAATTCAACTTTCAACGCAAACTCAAGGAAGCGAAGTTTATTTTAATGATGAGACATTTGAAAGTTACGAATTGGAACTAAATCGCGATACTTTAGAAAAGATTCTCAAAGAACACTCGTTTTTTGAGTTATTAGATGAATCGATGACGACACTGTTACAGCAAGCGCGACGCCAGGGAATAGAAATTGCCGATATAAATGCAGTTTTATTAGTTGGTGGAACAGTCCAATTACCAGCGGTGCAAACTTGGGTAAAGCAGTATTTTAGCGAAGAAAAAATTCGTTGCGAACGTCCTTTTGAAGCGATCGCCCAAGGTGCTTTACAATTAGCCCAAGGTGTAGAAATCAAAGATTTTCTTTACCATAGTTACGGTATCCGCTATTGGGATCGACGCAACAAGCGTCATAGCTGGCATCCTATCATCAAAGAGGGGCAGCCTTACCCGATGAATCAGGCAGTAGAATTAGTTTTAGGCGCTTCTGTAGAAAATCAGCCCAGCATAGAATTAATTATGGGGGAATTAGGAGCAGAAACAGGCGGCACTGAAGTATTTTTTGATGGCGATCGCTTAATTACCCGCCGTCAGGATAACATACAAACAACCGTCCAACCCCTCAACGATAAAGACGGCGCCAGAACAATAGCCCAACTCACACCCCCAGGATATCCTGGAAGCGATCGCATCAAAATTCTTTTTCAAGTCGATCAACAACGCTTCTTGCGAATCACAGTTGAAGACTTATTCACACATGAAACCCTCTTAGAAAATCAATTAGTAGCACAGTTGAGTTAGAGGGAATGGGGAATGGGTAATGGGGAATGGGTAATAGGTGAGATGAAAAAAGCAGATTTCCCCCTTGTCCACGCCAGGCGCCTCAACGGAGGGAACCTCCGCACGGCGCTGGCTCCCCTTGTCCCCCTTGTCCCCTCTCCCCCCCTCTCCCCCTCTCCCCCTCCCTCTCTACCTCTGTATAACCACAGAAGTTCCCACCGGTGCCCAATTGAATAACCATTTAGCATGATTTACTGCCACATTCACACATCCGTGACTAACTGGAGTGCCAAATTTTCGATGCCAGTTTGCACCGTGAATTCCGTAATTTCCGTCGTAAAACATTGCATAAGGAACATTAGGAATATCGTAATCATCACCACGCATCCTAGTTTTTTTGTGTTTGGATTGAATCTTAAAAGTACCTGTGAGAGTGGGGGTAGATTTTTTGCCTGTGGAAACAGCAACAGCATACATAGGTGTTGCCCCTTCCCAAGCTGTTAAACGTTGCTTTGAGAGGTCAATTTGAATCCAGCGCTGATTAGATTGTTGTAGCGTTTGGATTTGTTGTGTAATTATTTGGCTTTTTGGTTTTGCCCAAACTTCACCTGACCCAATAGTAACAAAACTCAAAGTCAATGCAGCACCAGTAGTCAATACTTTTAAGGTACGCAAACAGTTAGAATAAATCAGACTTTTCATAGCAAATATACTCAATTTAAGTTTTTCAACTCATGTTTTGCACCATGCAAGAGCGAATATAATTCGCTGAATGCAAAATATAATTTCAAGGAATTTTTCAGCTTTTAACTTAAATTCCTCAAGATTGCGGCAATCGGCATGAGTTTTATATAATTTCATCGTAAGGCAACTTTTTTAATTAGTCACTACTCTCAAGTAATAGCAGCGCTGTTTAGTAATTTCTATCTATAGGAATCCGGTTTGATTGCCTGAGAATATCGAGGTTTATAGCAGTTGACAATTGCATCTGGCGTGGTAACGAACATGACCGCGCTGCCTCACCACGGCACTGGCTCCCCAACCCCTCTCCTTAAAAAGGAGAGGGGAGATAAAGCACAGCTTTATCGGGGTGAGGTATACTTTAACCTCACTCAATCCTTGAAGCGCTATATATCCCCGACTTCACACAATAAGTTGGGGATATTAGTTTTCCGGATTGCTATATAGTGGCAAAGTAATAATAAACTCTGTTCCTTCTTTTAACTTAGAGTGGCAAGTTAAAGAACCGCCGTGTTTTTCAACTACAATAGAATAGGCGATCGCTAACCCTAAGCCTGTTCCATTTCCTACGGGTTTAGTGGTAAAAAATTGGTCAAAAATTTTTTGTTTTACATCCTCAGATATTCCTACTCCATTATCGGCAATCCGAATTAAGACACTCTTTTCGTCTGGTGTAAGTTCTGTAGTAATTCTAATTTGTCCTTTTTCTTTAACAAAGGATTGTATTGCATCGATGGCATTTGTTAAGATATTCATAAAAACTTGGTTAATTAGCCCTGCATAACATTCGACTAAAGGCAAATTACCGTATTGTTTAACTACTTCGATTTCTGGATAGTTTTGAGTTTGTTTGAGACGACTGCTGAGAATCATCAGAGTGCTATCAATGCCATCATGCAAGTTCACTGATTTGCGTTCAGCTTCATCTAAGCGAGAAAATATTCGTAGCGATCGCACAATTTCTTGAATTCGCTCAGTCCCCACTGTCATTGATGATAACAGCTTGCAAAGGTCTTGTTTGATAAAGTCTAGTTCAATTTGTTGGGAATAATCTTGAATTTCTGGGATAGAATCACAGGTATAAACTTCATATAAATGTAGCAAATTTAATAATTGTTCAATATATTGTGCAGCATAATGTAAATTCCCTTCAATAAAATTGACGGGGTTGTTAATTTCGTGAGCAACTCCCGCTACTAATTGCCCTAAAGAAGACATTTTTTCTTGCTGTACTAACTTAAGTTGAGTTTTACGCAATTCTAAATGGACATTAATTCGGGCTAATACTTCTTCATGCTGAAAAGGTTTAGTAATATAATCAACTGCTCCTACTTGCAACCCTTTCACCTTATCCACCACATCAGAAAGAGCTGTCATAAAAATTACTGGAATATCCTTAGTTTTTGGGTTAGCTTTTAGACGACGACAGGTTTCAAATCCATCAATTCCCGGCATCATCACATCTAACAAAATTAATTGTGGTAATTCTTCTTGTGATTTTTTCAGGGCACTTTCACCGTTTTTAGCTACAGACACACTAAAATTAGAATAATGTAAAAAATCAAGTAATACTTTAATGTTGGTGGGAATATCATCAACAATTAAAATAGTATCTTGTTGAGTATCTATCATAAAAAATTACTCGATAAAAGGTTGAATTAAATTAGCGATCGCTTCATCATCAAATTCATCAGCTAACTTTAATACAGAGTTAGCAAAAGCTGTATATTTAGAGTCTAGCTGCTTAATTCGATTAGCTTCCTCTGTAATTCGCAAAACATAACCACCTTTAGCAGCTTGATACAAATTGGTAAGTTCTTGGCTTGGGGGGATAACCATTTCATCCACCTGAGTAAAAGTGTTTTGAATTTCCGTAACTAATTCTGAGTTATCCTTAGTTTCATAAATCCATTCCAACTTTAAATAAAGCTGTAATTGCTCAAGTAATTCTATTGCTTGCACAGGTTTAGCAAGAAAATCATTACAGCCAGCTTCTCTACTTTTTTGGCGATCAAAGCTGAACACACTAGCAGAAGAAGCAATAATTAGTGCATTTTTAAATTCCGCTAGATTACGCAAAGATTGAGTCATATCAAAGCCATTCATCACAGGCATCGATAAGTCAGTAATAATTAGATCGGGCTGATATTCTCTAACTTTTTCTAAACCATTTTGTCCATTATTTGCTTCAATCAAGTTAAAACCAATTGGCTCTAGCAAATTCACAATAACAGCACGATTTTCCCAGCGATCGTCAACAATCAAAATTTTCCGTCTTTCACCTTGATAACCAATTACATGTTGCTCCGAATTGGTCTTTTCTAACTTAACTAAATCTGTTGCTTCTATTAAATCTAAATCAAACCAAAACTTACTACCTTTTCCATAAGTACTCTCAACATAAATTTGACTGCCCATCATTTCTACAATTTTGCGACTAATTGCCAATCCTAAACCAGTTCCTTCTGCTTTGTGTGCGCTATCTCCTACTTGTTCAAAAGGCAAAAAGATTTTATCTAACTGTTCCGGTGTCATTCCCACACCCGTATCTTCAACTTGAAAGCGAATTTTGGTAATTAATAATTGCTCTTTGCCACTACCATTTACCCCTACTTTAAAACTTACACTACCTCGTTCCGTGAATTTGATAGCATTACCTAACAAATTAATTAACACTTGACGGAGACGTTTTTCATCAGCATGAATAGCTGTAGGTAAATGATTGAGTGCCTGATAATCGAAACCAATTTCTTTTTGTTCTGCCTTAATGCTACATATTTCTCGAACTCCCAATAAAAAATTATCCAAATAAAAATCTGTGGGATATAGTTCTAACTTTTGTGCTTCGATTTTAGAAATATCTAAAATATCATTAATTAGCGTCAACAAATGCGAACCGCACTGATAGATAATACTGATTCCATCCTGTTGCTTAGAACTAGCACTTTTATCTCGTTGTAGAATTTGAGCATAGCCGAGAATACCGTTGAGAGGAGTTCGCAATTCATGGCTCATGTTTGCCAAAAAATCGCTTTTTGCAAGATTGGCAGCTTCGGCTTGTTCTTTGGCTAAATTCAATTCTTTTGTGCGTTCTGTAACTCTATTTTCTAGTTCCGTGAAAGACTCTTGCAATTGTTCTGCCATTTTGTTAAAAGACTGTGCCAAAACACTAATTTCTTTCACCCCGACAATTTCCATAGACGAGTCTAAGTTTCCCGCAGCAATTTGCTCGGATGCTTGAATTAATCGGAAAATCGGTTTCGCAATCCAGCGAGAGGTAATAACACCTAGCAACGTAGCCAACAATAAAGCTAATACACAAAGCAAAATAGTAGTGCGTGTATTAACGTTAATTTGCCCCATGAAATCAGACTCTGGTACTGTCACGACAATCAGCCAATCTAGACCATATTTGTCTTTCCAAGGCGTAATTTGAACAAATTGGCGCTGTCCGTTGAGAGTAAATTCTAAGTGCTGGCTAACTTTGATTTTGTTTAAATTGCCAAAGTGTTTGTTTAAATGCTGTGCTGTGGCTCGAATTAAAATATCTTTACTGTCTGTGGCTTTGAGGCGTTTTGCCTCTTTATTTACGATTTTGTAAGGCGACTCAGTAGCGGAACTTGCGACTATCAGCCCGTCACGTTCTAAAATAAAGGTCTTGCCATTTCGACTAATTTTTATTTGGCGCAAGAAATTACTAATTTGGGAAAGCCGCAGATCAACCCATAAGATTGCTTGGAGGGTGTGGGTTTCGTTATATACAGGATAATTAGCAGAAATTGCTAATATGTCAGGGAAGCCATCCCAAGGATAAACGCTACTCCACGCGGGCTTGCCTGCTTTAATCGCATCTTTGGATGAAGTGTCTTTTAGAACATCATAGTCATAGACATCTATCAGTTTAGTACGATTTCCCTGGCTATCTGTGGCGTAGGTGTAGCCTTTAGTTTTGGAGTAGGGGGAAGGTTGATCGATCGTGACATTGTGGAAGTCTTTTAAATATCCAGCCCCTGCATATTCCCCATTTGGTAGGGTGTGACCGATGTACCCCACATCAAACACTTGCATTTGTTTCCAGAAATAGTGCCCCATAC
This sequence comes from Hassallia byssoidea VB512170, assembly GCF_000817785.2. Classification (GTDB taxonomy): domain Bacteria; phylum Cyanobacteriota; class Cyanobacteriia; order Cyanobacteriales; family Nostocaceae; genus Hassallia; species Hassallia carrinoi. Next base: position 27,532 of record NZ_JTCM02000056.1, read on the forward strand.
CTTTTAAATCTCGCAGGTTAAGCAAGCCTAACTTGAGGTTGCTGAGGTTAACTTGATTAATTTGAAAAGGAGTAGCCAAGTAACTATCTAGGTGCTGATCGATGCGGGCACTGACCTCGGTTTGCAATTGAGTCGCCAAATCATTAATCGCTTTTTGTCCGTTGCGTAGAGAGAAATAACCCACAAGTCCCACCGCTGCAAAGATTTGCAAAACAAACGGAACCACCAGAACAAGGCGTAATGGTACTTTCTGGGCAAGCTGGGTGCGGGTGGCGATACTTTTCATTTAATCAGTTGGCGCTATTTACCTATATAATTCCCAAACTGAGTTTGAAAATTTCAATATCTAACATTGGGAATTGGGCATTGGGGAAGAGGCAAAGGGGAAGGGGGAAGGGGAGCCAGTGCGGGGAGCGGGGTTTCACGCCACTCCCCTCAAGTCGAGCCACTGCCTTGCGTATTTTCCCCCCGTTGTGGCAAGTGGCGTGGGAAACCCGCCCACGGGGGTGGCTCCCCAAGTGGAGGAGGCAGTGCGGTCTTGGGAGCAAATCGCCACTCCCTACAACGGGGGGAACCCCCAAGGGCGGGGTGGCTCCCCAAGTGAAGCACCTGCCGTCATCTTTAGTGGCATGGGGGAAAAATTCCTCTCACTCTGCACCGAAGCGCTCCCGGCTCCCTGCTCCCCCTTGTCCCCTTTCCCTTTTCCCTTTTCCCCTTTTCAAAAGTGCATAATTAACCTCAGGTGATTCCCATCAATGAAGTAGAACCACCGCAGACACAACGTTATGAACACTCGTTGACAACCAGCAAGAGGAAACTTCATGAAAAAACGTGAAGACATCGTGGAAAAGTTCTCGACGTTTCTGAGCTTTGGAAACGCCAATATTGCTAGAAACCTGATTTGGCACACAGATCCAGAACTAGAGCGTTATATAAAACGTTTAGTCAAGTCTGAACCAGAAGCTAATAAGGAATTTTGGGCACGATATTTTTTGAAAATTTTAACAGAGGTATCCCATTCGCAGAGTAGAGAAGCAGAGAATAAAAAAGATACACGAACACAAATTCAAGCCAACGCAGGCAAATCTTCTGTTCCATCTTCTTCAATAGCGGGAAGACACTTATCAGCTTACTTACAAGAAGCTTGTTTGTGGGCTTCTCAAAAAACTTATCAAAGGTTTAAGTTTCTCCGGCACAAATACCCATTAGAAGAATATTTTCAGATAGCTAATTCAGCTGCAAATCCTCCAGCTAAACTTTTCAAAAATTTTAATTTAGAACATCCGCAAACCAATATAGAAGGTTATGCTAAAACTGCATTAGTACGTTTTGTCAGCAATACAATTTATCGACAAGATATAGAGGCAAAAAGAGAGAAATTTTCTGATTATGGTTTGTTAAAACATTTAACTAATAAAGAATTGCGAGAAGCTTTAACTTACCAAGGGATAAACAATAACCAAATTTTATCATACTGCTTAGTTTGGCAATGCTTAGATGAAATTTATCAACCGAACCAGAGCTTAGTCAATAGGAATTTTAAATATCCAAGTGAAACACAATTAACCCAAATTACTTTTCGCTACAATCAACGGCAAAATCAACTAAATTCTTCTACAGCAACTTCAGTAGATAAAATTCAAGATATGCTGTCAACTTGCATTAAAGCTGCTCGCGATTACCGCACCAAACGTTTTTTACCTCTAGAACAATATGATACTATATCTGACTTGATGCCTACTCCTTGGGATACACTTTTGCAACAAGAAGCATCAGAACAAGTCCAATCTCTCATCTGGCAGTTATTTTCAAATATGCCAGAAGCCGGACAAATAATATTTCAACTTTTGCTAGGATTAAATTTAACTCAAATTGAAATAGTCGCAGTTTTAAAAACTAAGTATCCGGAATTGCAAAAGCAATATCAAGTGGCTCGTCACTTAGCAAGATACAATAAAAATCTCTTAAAAGACTTGGCTAATGAGTGGCAGAAAATTAACCCAGAAGTTTGCCTAAATGATGACAAAGATATTGAACGAATAAAAGACGCTATGGGTGAGTGCTTGCAGTCGCTCTGTCAAAACTTGTTATACTCGACTTTAGATAAAATTGAAGAACAATGCAATCATTCAAAAAAGCTTTCAACTCTGACCAATGAAATAAATATGCTGAAACAGCCACGACTAGAACCGTTGATTGTTGACTTATCTGAGGCATCTAATATGCTTCGAGAAATAAAACAAAATTTAATAGATTGTTTCCAGGAAGAATTAGAAATTAATATGATTTTACCTAAAACATCTCTAAAATTAGTTGAAGCTAAAATAGAGATTTTGGTTGATGAATGGATAAAAGGCAAACTTTATGTTGCTAATAAGGGTGAAGTAAGATGACATCTGATTTGAATGAATTAATGGTAATTTATCCAGAAAAATTATGGTTAGAAATATCAGACCAAGCACAAGAACACGCATGGCGATTATCTAAACTAAAGTCTTACTCTCATGCAACTGCTAGTTGGAATGCCTACCTTAATAATCTGTCTTTGCATATTTTTTTGGCTTGGTTGAAAGAAGACCCCGATTTGCGGGAAACTGTCAATGTTTGGCTGGATGACGAGCAACTAGCCAGCGTCTGGGAAGTTGTAAATGGCACGATGCTAACTATCGGTGATACTAAATTAGTACTAATTCCCAGTGATAAAAGTAATTTTCAAGAGTTGCGGATTCCCCAAGAATGGGTTGATATTCCTAACTGGGCAGGTAACTATTATTTGGCTGTGCAGTTAAACTTGGAAGAACGCTGGTTTGGGGTATGGGGATACGCAACTCATCAACAAATCAGGAAGGAAGCTAAATATGATTCTTTGGATCAAACTTACTCTTTGGATGTAGAAGATTTAATTACAGATTTGAATGTGATGTGGGTAGCACGAGAAGTTTGCCCTGTTGAGAAACTAGAAGTAGAACCTTTATCGATATCAAGTACACAAGTAGAGAAATTATTAGAGCAATTAAGTAAATTCACGTTTTATTCACCTCGCTTAGATGTACCTTTTGAAATGTGGGGAGCACTACTGGCAGTGGACGAATATCGGCAGCGTCTCTATCAACGACGGCTAGAAAATCAAAAAAACAATCAAGTTGAATGCAGCCAATCTTTAGCAAATAATTTGAGCCAATGGTTTGAAAATATCTTTGAGGTGGGTTGGCAGTCTTTTGATGCCATTATGAGTTCACAACAGAAGACTTTAGCCATTCAATTTAGAAGTGATGCGACATTGAACGACCCGCGTGTTAAGGGAGCCAAGTTGATTGATTTGGGGATGCAATTGGGTGGTACTGCCGTTGTGCTGCTACTGGGTTTAACATCAGAGTTGGATGAAAAAATCAGTATTCGCGTGCAACTGCATCCGGCAAATGAAGAAATTTACTTGCCACCCCATCTCAGACTGGTTTTGCTCTCGGAATCAGGGAAAACTCTTCAGGAAGTACAATCAAGAAATCACGATCATTTGATTCAATTAAAAAAATTTAAATCTCATCGAGGAAAAATTTTTAGTATTAAAATAGCTTTTGGTGATATCAGTATTAAAGAAGACTTTGTGCTTTAACCGCTGGTTAATTTCCAAGCATGAGTAAATTAGTTGTATTGAATTTGGGAAGAGGTGATTTAAGGCGGGGCTTTCCCTCGGTGACAGTTCAGCTATGGGAAGAAGGCAATCCCATTGCCATGCAATTTACAGGTAGCTTACCACCGGCATCGTCGCTTTGGCAACTCTACAGGCGTTGGCAGTTACTTTATCAGTTGCTCTATGAAGCGCTTTATCCTAGTTTGGGTTGGCGGAAATACGTAAATAAAGAAGATGAAGAAATCGAAATAGATGAAGATGACGTAACTAATATTTCTTCGGTGGATTTTATTAATTTGTGTGATGATTTATCTCAGGGAATCAATACTTGGCTGAAGTCCGAGGCATTTCGCAATATTGACCAAAAATTACGCACAACATTAGCTCCTGATGAGGAAATTCGGGTAATTTTGGCAACAGAAGACGAAGAAGTAAAACGGCTTCCTTGGCATCTGTGGGATTTATTTGAAGATTATCAATCAAGTATTGTCGGCATCAGTGCTGCGGAGATTGAACGAGTTAAGCCATTATCTAAAAAACCAGGGGATAAGTTAAGAATTTTAGCGATTATTGGCAATAGTGAAGGAATTGATGTCCAAAAAGATAGAGCAATTTTAGAACAATTACCAGGCGCTGAAACAGTTTTTCTCGTAGAGCCACAACGACAAGAGTTAGATAAATGGCTGTGGGATAAACAGGGTTGGGATATTCTCTTTTTTGCCGGACATGGTTCAACTCAAACTGATGGAGAAACCGGGCGAATTCATATTAATAAAACTGATTGTCTGACGGTTCCTCAGTTGAAAAATGCGTTGAAAGCAGCGATCGCTCGCGGGTTGCGTTTAGCTATTTTTAACTCCTGCGATGGGCTTTCCTTGGCGCGGAATTTAGCTTCTTTGCAGATTCCGCAAATGATTGTCATGCGCGAACCTGTGCCGGATTTAGTCGCACAAGAATTTTTGAAGCATTTTCTCGCAGCATTTGCTGATGGTGAGTCTTTTTATTTGGCAGTGCGAGAAGCACAAGATAGGTTGCAAGGTTTAGAAAATGAGTTTCCCTGTGCTAGTTGGTTGCCTGTGATGTGTCAAAATCCATCTGAAGCACCGCTAGTTTGGCAAAAACCGATTGTTGCTCCGAAGCGCAAATCCTCACCAAATCGTCGTATTCTACGGATCGCTTTTCAAGTCAGCTTGATCGTAACCGCTTTGATAATCGCCATGCGATCGCTTGGGATTTTGCAGTCGTCAGAACTGAAGTCTTTCGATTATGTCATGCGATCGCGTCCTTATGAAGCACAAGATCAACGCATTTTAGTGGTTGGCATCACCGAAGCTGATGTTCGCACACAAAGCGCCAAAGAAAGAGGTGGAGCTTCATTATCAGACAAAACTTTGGCACTCGTTGTGAGAAAATTAGAACAGTTTGAACCGCGAGCGATCGGCTTGGATATTTATCGCGAGAATCCAGTCAGCGCAGATTATGCTTCTTTAGCCAAGACAATGCAAAATAGCGATCGCTTTTTCGCAATCTGCAAAACCAGTGAAGATGACAAAAACCCTGGTATCCCCCCACCTCCAGAAGTGAGTGTGCAACGCCAAGGCTTTAGTGATGTTTTGACCGATCCCGACGGCGTTATCCGCCGACAATTATTGGCGATGGCACCAGCACTTCCTTGTTTAACCGACAAATCCTTCAGCTTTCGTTTAGCTAGCCGTTACTTGGCTGATTTTGGCATTATACCACAACTTAATCCCGAAAAAAACTTTCAGCTTGGCAATGTCGTCTTCAAAAACTTAGAGTCAAACAGCGGGGGTTATCATGGAATCGATAATTTAGGTCATCAAGTGCTGCTCAACTGGCGTTCCTCACCTGCGATCGCTCCACAAGTTACACTTAAACAAGTTCTCAACAATGAACTCACACCAGATTTATTGCGCGATCGCATTGTCATCATTGGCACTACAGCTGAAAGTTATCATGACTATTGGTCTACTCCCTACAGTGCCCAAAAAATGCCCTACCAACCGATGTCAGGGATAGTCGTTCAAGCGCATATGGTAAGTCAGATTCTTAGTGCTGTGTTGGATCGCAGACCATTATTATCGGTCTTGCCGAAATGGGGTGAAGTTATTTGGATCTGGTGCTGGTCTATTGGCGGAGGTATGATTGCTTGGTACTTCCGCTCACCATTACACTTAGGAATAGCGATCGCCTGCGGTTTGGCTATTTTATATGGAGTTTGCCTTTATATATTAATACAAGGGATATGGATACCGCTTGTTCCCTCAGCCTTGGTTTTCCTAGCTTGTAGTGTAATTGTCGCAGTATACACTAAAAACTGGGGAGTAGAAAGTAGAAAGTAGAAAGTAGGGAGTAGGGACGCTTGGACGCTTGGAAGAGAGATTTTCATATTTTAGGTGACAATGACTAATGAGAAAATCAATCATTGCATTTACCATTACTTTTACATCGCTGTGCATCAGCTACATGATGCCAGTCATGGCATATTTCGATTCATCTAATATACAAATTCGTTTTAATCAAAAAGAAGCAGATGGATCGAGTCGAGGCAGACCTTCCAGAAGGGTAGGAACGGGAAGTCGGGGAGAATGTCCACCTGTGCAAGTGCCAGTTACTGCCTTAATACCCGCTAAAAATCCCGGTTTAACGGTTGAGGAACATCCTACGTTTTGGTTTTTTGTCCCTTATCAGTTTAGTAATACATCCGGGGGAGAGTTTGCCTTGCAGGATGAAGCAAACAATGATGTTTACCGAACTTATTTTAAGCTGCCGGAAACAGCAGGGATAGTTAGCCTCAGCGTACCATCCACAGTCAGCTTAGAACTTAACAAAAGCTATCAATGGTACTTTAAAATTTACTGTAGTCGGCAAAATTTATCTAACCCAGTATTTGTGCATGGATGGGTAGAAAGAGAAGCGCTCAAACCAGATTTAGAGAGACTCTTGCAAGCAGCTAACGATAAGCGATCGCGCATTGCTATTTATGCTGAAAATGGTATTTGGTATTCAGCTTTGACCGAGTTAGCTAAACTTCATTTTGCGGAACCTAAAAATACCCTCTTTATTAATGATTGGGCTAATTTGTTGCGAGATGTTGGCTTGGAGAATTTAGCCCAACAACCGATTGTCGGTGAAGTGAAAAGCTACCGTTAAGCTATGAGGACGCTGAGTAGAGATTTAGAGGATTTCAGACTGCTTATGTTCAACTACAATCCATTACACTGCCTACCTTCATCGGCAGAATTACCTGATTCTGATGATACACCTGTGGATAACGAACTGCAAATATTAATTCCTAATTTATTATTAGCTATCTTAGCTTTGATATGGCAAAACCGTGATGATTGGTTTTTCGGTATCAATATGGGAATTTATTATGCACCAAGTAAACCTGCTATCGTTCCGGATGGATTTCTTAGTTTGGGTGTAGAACGTTTTCTCGAAGAAAATGGACGTTCCAGTTATGTTCTTTGGGAAGAAGATGGAATTGAACCAATTTTAGCTTTAGAAGTTGTTTCCCAAACTTATAACGGTGAATATGAACAAAAGAAAGTAGATTATGCCCAATTAGGCATTTTGTATTATGTCATTTATGCTCCTACACGTCTGCGGCGTAAGCGACAACGTTTAGAAGTTTATCGGCTAGTTGAAGGTCAATATATCTTACAATCTGGCGATGTAGTCTGGATGCCTGAGATAAATTTAGGTATTGGACGCGCAAGAGGAACCTATCAAGGACTAACGCGAGAATGGCTATATTGGTATGACCAAAATGGCAACAGATATCCAACACCAGAAGAACAATTGCAAAATCTTTTATTTAAATTAAAACAGCAAGGAATCGACCCAAATACGCTTTAATATCAAGGTAATGGGTAATGGGGCATTGGTAATTGCCCAATGCCCCATGCCCTATGCCCCATTACCGATTGCCCATCTAAAGCCAATTTCCGACTAAAACATAAGGTGCCCAAAAATAAGGAGTTTGATATTTAGCTAATAAAGCAAGTTGAGCGTGACGCAAAGCTTTGGCTTTAGCTTCGCCTTGTGCTAACTCTTGATAAAATTGATTCATTAATTCGGCAGTTGATTCGTCTTCTACTGACCATAAAGTTGCTAAAGTACTGCGGGCACCAGCTCGCACGGCTATTCCTGCTAAACCTAAGGTAGCTCGCTTGTCACCACTAGCGGTTTGACAAGCACTGAGGACAAGTAATTCAATTGCGCGATCGCTTGTATTACGAAGCCGCAATAAGTTATCAAAATCTTTTACTTTCAACAGCTGTTCCCAAGTGAGAATAAAGGTTTTCTCGGCGTTAGAACTAAACTCACCATGAGTCGCTATGTGAACTACACTAAATGGTGCTTCTTTAATTCGATTTTGGACATTTTTTTCAGTAAAAGTGCGATTGAGAAGTTCTTGACTTTTGGGTATCGTTGAGTGAATTTTCTCTGATTCCACTATCACGTTGTTAAGCGGAGGAAATGAGCGACCTTCGATTTCGCGTTGTTCGCTAACTCCAGCAATTAAAACATTTAATTCTCTACCTTGCAAAGGTTTGGGGTCAATAAGTTGCAAACCTGGAGCTAAGGCGATCGCATACTTTTCGATTAAATATTGTTTCTGTTTATTATCATAAAGAACAGCCATCGGAATATTTCGCAAAGAACCATCCAGTACAAACACTAAGGTTTTCATGTCTATCTTTGCTAAATCAGCTTCCAGTGGTTGAATCAACCATTCATACAGTTTTTGTGAGAGTTTTTTAACATCATTAATCCGGTCCGGTTCTTTGAGATATTGCCCTAATTTATCTAGCGTACTTTCAACTTCTTTTGCTTGTTCGTCAGTTCTGTAGTGGCTAAGTTGAGTTTGATTTGGTAGCTTGAGGATAATTTCTATCCGGTCTTTTAAAATAATCGGATAAATAACTGCGGCTGTCAAATCAATTTTGTCAACCACGTCATCAATTTGTTTTGGTTTCTCTTGTAAACAAGCTTCCCGAAAAAAGTTTTCTAGTTCACTTAATTGCAAAGCTTCAATCACATTCCGCGCTTGCTTTAAGTTATCTTGACTAACTGAAAATTGGGGAGTGGGGAGTAGGGAGTAGGGAGTGGTGCTTTCTCCTTTTGTCTTGACTTCACCCTCATGTGTTTGTTTTATTGTCTTTCCCCATTCCCTATTCCCTATTCCCCACTCCCCATTTTTTGGTTGCAAGAGTAAATCAACTAATTGCCGATATACAGGTTCTACATTATCTCGAAAGCTAAATTGCACATCTGGATTTAGGGCAATCAAATCATTGCGTAAAAATTTCAGGGTATCTACTGCTTGAGTATAGAAGGCGATCGCCCCGCTGATATCGCCTTTAATTTTGAGTATCTGTCCTAATTGCCATTGCCAAAGATAAGCAATATCCTTAGCTTTAATTGCCTGAGCTTGTATCAAAGCTTGCTCTGTCAATTTCTGCGCGTTCGTTATATCTTCGGTTTTCAGATACAATCCACCCAGCGCACCGATCGCATAAGCTTCGGAACGCTTATCCTCAATGCTTCTAGCTTGTTGAATCGCTGTTGCCAAACTTTCAGCAATTTCTTTCCAGGATGGGATGTCTGCATTGGTAGCTTGTTTTAAATATACCAAACTCTCAGCTAAGTTAATTTGGGCATAAATTGCCGTCTTGCTGGGTGGTATTTTCCTCAGCTTTAACTGTATCTCAGACGATAATTGTTGTGCTTGCGACCATTTTTGCAGTGACAACAACATACTCAGATGATTTAGTTGTGCTTGGATTTGTCCAAGCGGTGAAGTAGATATCGTAGCGGCTTGTGAGTAAAATTGCGCTGCTTGCTGGTAAAATTTGATAGCTTTTATATTTTGAGTGAAGATAGATTTGGTTAAATACTGCAAGGGCGTATACTCTTCAATACTTATTGCGTCCAGCCGCGATTCTCTATTACCATTAGCTGCGTAAATGTTACCTAAACTGAGCAAAGCGGCGCTTATTTCTGGAGGAGATTGTAATTTTTCGGCTATGTCCCGACTTCTCAGCAAAACTTTTAAGGATAGTTCTAAATTACCAACCAATTGCACCACATCACCCAAGCTGCGTAAAGCAGTAGCTTTAACCAATGAGTCTGGTTGCTTCTCCAGACGGGGGTACATTTCCTCTAATATCATCCGAGATTGTATGTATTGCCCTAAAGCTTGTTGGGCAATGCTTTGGTTAATCAGGCTGCGAGTTTTGCCAACTTCATCACCTGTTTTCGCATAGATATTTTCAGCTTGTTTCCATGTGTCTAAAGCAAGTTCTGCTTTACCTAGTTCTAATTGCAGATTTCCCTGAATTTCTAATGTTTGCGCCAAAACTGATGCCGAATTTAAAGTATTTTGTGAGGTTGTTAAGATTAAAAGACTTTGAGCGATCGCTCGATCTGCTTTTTCCCATTGTCCGAGTTGCTTAAAAGCTAACGAGAGATTACTTAAAGCGATCGCTTCACCTAATTTATCTTTTTGAGTTCGCAAAGAAGAAGCTGCTTGTTGCAAAATCATCACCGCTGTCGATAACTCTCCAGCTTCATACATTTTTCGACCTTGTTCAATCAATACTTCACCATTTGGGGGTTCAACTTGAGAAAACACCGGCGATGAAATTGAACAAGTGATAAATAACACTGTTAGAAAGAGGGGGAAAGGGGAAAGGGGAAGGGGGAAAGGGGAAAGGGGGAGGAGAAAAGGTTTTTTGTTACCTTTTTTCCTAACTTCTGCAATTTGAAGTTTATTCTTTAAAAAACGTCGTACCGCTACAATAAATCGCCACCGTTTTCTTCTCATCTCCTTTATCCCTCAATCTTGACTGACGGGTGCTTGATTCGGGCAAGCTGGCGTTGACAAAAAGTTATTTGTATGTATTGTGGGTGCAGAGGCGATTAATGTCACCTCACCTTTATTGTTAATTACCCAACCAGTAGCTGCTACCATTTGATTTGGCAACTTAGAGCCACTTAAATTAGTAATTCCCCCTCTCTCCCTCTCTCCCCCTCTCTCCCTCTCTCCCCCTCTCCCCCTCTCCCCCTGCGTCACCCACTCGACAGTTGCAGTCCGATCGCTACGCAGTGCTTCAGTTGGTAAAGGTGGTAAACCTCCGCGTCCGGTGATTGTAAATTTATTGCCTTGATTTGCCGGACAACCTTGAGCAATTAAATTAGAGCGATCGCTTATATCATCTGGTAATTCCACTAACGCAGAACTCAGGTCAACTTCAGGGGTAATAATATTTACTTGTCCGCTCAACGCCGCATTTTCCTGGGAAATTGCCGTGATGTCGTTTGACTGTAAATTTTGAGCATTTAATTCGCGGGGATCGTCTTTTCCTATGCGGCGTACTAAGTCTTCTCGGCTACGCTGTTCGATATTAAAAATACCAAAAGCTTGAATTTGCACTTTGCCACCAGAACCTTCAAAAGCATTAGCGCTGATATCGCTATTTTCATTTTTGACAGCAAGTAAAAAGCCATTGGGGGCATTAATATTAATGTTACCGCCGTTGCCGCCAAGAGCAGCAGTACCGGCACTAGTGGAGATTTGGCTTCCACGACGCAATAGCAAGAAGTCTTGAATTCCTAAAGTAATATTTCCACCGTTACCAGATTCAGTTGTCGCTAAGATACCTGCCTGATTCTCAAGCCGGATGAAGTTAGAATCAACTTTGATGTCTCCAGCAGATCCTTGTCCCGAACTACTAGCATTCAGTTCAGCGTTATTTCTCACAGTTAAGGCATTAGTGGTAATGTTGATGTCACCTCCATTGCCCACTGCTGTTTCCCTCACAATAGTGAATGCACCACTTGGTCCTCTTCTGCCCACCCCATCAAATAAGACAGCATCTCTAGCATTAATAGTAATATTGCCAGCATCTCCTTTGCCAAAAGTCCTGGCAGAAAATGCAGCTCCATTTCTGACAGTGAGGGAACCAGTAGTGATGCTGATGTCTCCTCCTTTGCCCACGGCTTCAGGTAAAACAATACCGCTGAATACTCCGCTACGCACTGGATCGCCGTTTCCATTGATGCCCACTCCATCAAAAGATACTGTATCTCGTGCATTCACAGTAATATTGCCACCATCCCCGCTTCCAGAAAAGGACAATATAACACCGCCATTAGTCAGAGATAGTGACCCTGTGGTAATGCTGATGTTACCTGCTTTACCCACCGCTGTAGCCTCGGCATCGCTAGATACTGCACTCGGAATAATACTGCCCACCCCATCAACAGAAACTGTATCCTTAGCATTAATGGTGATATTACCAGCATTGCCGATTCCACGGGTGCTGGCATTCAAGTTTCCATTATTGCCCAGAAATAGTGAGCCGGTGTTAATGTTAATATCACCTGACTGTCCAATTGCCTTTTCTTGTACTCTATTATCAATAAGGCTCTCATTTTGAACATTTACTGCTGCTTGTGCATTAATGTCAATATTTCCGGCAATGCTTTTCGCTGAACCCAGCCCTTCTGCTATCCCAGCCAGTATCCGGCTTTGATTTGCCAGATTTAAATTTCGGGCATTAATCGCAATACTGCCAGCATCTTGACCGCGCACATTCACATTAGCATTATTGATCAGCGATACGTCACTTCGCTCTACCCCATCAGGAAAACTTAAACTCAGATTGCTGCCATTTCCATTTAAGTTAACTGTTCCCGCACTTCTAAATCCTCCTAACTCTACTCGACCACCAAAAGCAAATAATCCGCCACCATTTATATTGATATCACCGCCAACTAAAGATAAATTCTGACCATCTGGAACACGCAGACCATTTGCGGTGGATGTGCTTGATGGATCTAATCGTGAAGGTGCAACTGAGTTAACCTCAATTGGTGCAGTTGCAGAGGAATTGAAGAACAACGCCGAAGGATTTATTGTCAGCAAGGGGAGAGGTGCTTCTGGGTTAGAAGCGCTGAAAAAGCCTTGATTGCCAAATTCGATGGCATTAGCAGTACTTGCCAAAAATGAGCCACCGATATCTAACTTGGCATTTTGACTAAATACGATTCCATTCGGATTAATCAAGAATAAGTTTGCTGCACCCAAAGCGCGGATTGTACCATCAATGTTAGAAATAGATTTACCCGTTACCCGACTGATAATATTTTGAATATTTAGAGCATTGTTAAAGAAAGCGACACCACCAGTAGGAATAGAAAATGTCTCAAAGCTGTGGAATAGATTTGTTCCTGCGGTTGTTCCTCCTTCGATGAGGTTTACATTGTTCTGTTGTCTGACTCTGGAGTTTATCGGTAGGGTTGCATCCGGGGTAATTTGTGCAACTGTTGGTTGAGAAGTAAATAAAAATAGTAGCGCACTGCCATGAATCAGCCAGAAGCGCATGAAAAGCAGTTTCATAAACTGGAGATGCTCCTCTAGGCTTTTATTGACTATACAGCTATTTGGCGCTCAGTTGAAATATGGGGTTGGGGAATCTGAAAATGAATTTCAAATTTTTACATGTACAGACGTTCCACCGGAACGTCTCTACTATATGTGTGTCAACGCCGGATAAGATATTAGTTGCGTGCAATCCACCGCGAGCGATCGCCCTATTAACTTCAACTTTCATGTTCGGAACTCGAAACTTGATGTTCTGAGGCTCAACATTCGTGTTCGGAACTCGAAACTTGATGTTCTGAGGCTCAACATTCGTGTTCGGAACTCGAAACTTGATATTCTGAGGCTCAACATTCGTGTTCGGAACTCGAAACTTGATGTTCTGAGGCTCAACATTCGTGTTCGGAACTCGAAACTTGATGTTCTGAACTCGAAGGATGAGCCTTTGAACTCGAAACTTGTGTAATGGTGGGAAATCCTTACCTTTATTGTAGAGACGTTCGGTCTGGAATATTGTAGAGACGTTCGGTCTGGAACGTCTCTACGAGCGTAGGTATGTTTTTATAAGGTGAAGGGCGGGGAAACCCCGCCCCTGGATCTTCTCCCCTGTTCCCCGCTCCCTGCCCCTCTGCCTCTTCGTTGACTACTTGTTGCTTTGTTGGTTGTGTTCGCCTTCCTGGTGGCGGAGTTCGTTTAAAATGGCGCTACCATTGTTGAAGGGACCTAAAGCGACGACAGCTGATGCGAGTTCGGTGACTTGATGCAGTTCTTGCCAACTGGCGCCGGCGCGACGAGCGGCGATCGCATGGTGGTGTGCGGCTGGGACACCCATAACTAACAGCATCCCAAACAGCATTAATTGCGTTGTCTTGGTGTCGAAAGTTTTGTTGTAGAAAGCGTGAGCGCGAAATTTCTCCGCGAGTCGCAATCCCTCCGGGTCTATTTCACTACTAAACTCGAATTTTGCTTTCGGTAATGGTGGCACTTCACCAAATAATTCGGCGTAGCTATCACCAAAGGCTGCAAGGTCAGGGGGTAGATTGGTCGATTGCGTGTCAGACATAATAAAAGAATAAAAGCTTCAGTATAATCTAGCGGTCTATCAAATTAATTTTGAAAACTTGTCGGAAAAGCTTTCGGACTGTTGACAAAATTGAGCGATGAATCGCTGACTACGAAGCAAGCATTCCCAGTCATAAACAGGGTTGCATGGTTAGGGTGTGGGGTTGCGTGTCCGACGGCATTGGTCGGGGCTTCGTACCTCTTCCAATGCAATCGTCCTGAAAGGACGGGGCAAGTTTGTTGCTGGTTGTTGGGGCTATTTCGACACTGCAACCCGACACTGCAACCCCCTGCAATAACCCACGACAAATGTGGACAGGCAAGTTAGGTAGATCCGCAACCACCCACGAGTATTTTTTATGTTCGCGCTTCGCGTCTCCCCTT
>NZ_JTCM02000204.1 GCF_000817785.2 Hassallia byssoidea VB512170
AATAGACAAAAATGGACAGCCTTCATCCGAGGATATCGTGGGGTATCGCGGATCTATAAAACAAGGCTGTCCATTTTTGTCCAGGTTCATTCCAAGGCACATACTAAGCACTATTTACACTGTAGATAAGCAAATTCAAATACAGCCTGATGGAAATATCCAGCTAGATGCAGAAGTTGAGCAGAGGTTACAGGATGTTGTACGCGATTTGGTAAAAGCCGTCAATATTTCTCCTGTCACGAAAGAAGTCGCTCATGCTGGTTAGCGCTTAATGTTTCTTCTCCCGGTTGCAAGTAGCAGATGGGTTATTCCTCCCCATTTGCTACTTTTCTCAATAATTGTTAATAAAGAGACGTTCCGCTGGAACGTCTCTACGAGGGTTACGATGTTTTTATTGGTGTTAATTAACCGGATATGATATTAGCCTTACCAATGGTCATCGTTCTAAATTGGATTTTTTAGCAAAATGTTATACTAAATAATAAATAAACTCTCTGTAAAAGTACTGCAAGATGTCGGGAAAGTTTTCATTTTGAAGTGCGATCGCTCTCAAGCGGGCACTTTGTGCGATCGCGCAACGACTCCCCAGCAGTATCGCTTGTCATGCTTAATTGTAAACCGATGAAAAACTAGGTATAAGTTGAAAGGTTCCACTTTTCATTAAGATAGAGAGTCCCAACCAGATTAATACAAAGGGAAAGATTTTCCGACCATAGCGGGCAAGAACTGGAGCCATGAGAGGATTACGAGTCATGTGGTAAGACATAAAACAGCACAATCCAACCGTAAAATAGCAAACACATAATATTAGGCCCAAACTGGGAAGATTACTACTAGCAAATAATGGTACATAGATTCCAATATTGTTTCCTCCATTGGCAATGGTGACAGCAGAGACGCGGTAAGTTTGGCGATCGCGCAAAATTGGAAATAGCGATTTTTTCTGACGCTGAGGTTTGCCAGCATCTAAGTTAACTGACACATCTTGCACTAGTTCTTCCTGATTTTCTCGACTCATGAGATGACTGATCCCAATTGCAATTGGAAGCAAACCTAGCAATCCAATCCACGCTTCACCGAAGAACTAGACCACCTAAGAAACCAGGGAGACTAGCAAATACTAAGGCAGTGAATCCCACAAATTCACCGACAATAACATGCTTGGGACGAAACGAACGATTGACTTTGCCAAAGAAAGCCGTCAAATACAAATTATCATCAAAAGTAGTTGCAAAAGCAGCAGAAATCCCGATAAGTGAAGTTCCAATTAACCAACTCATATTTGTTGCTCTCAATAATTCAATGTGTGTTCGTCCTAGTCCCTCCCCGTTTTTTCAGGTGAAGGCACATGATTGAGATTGTTTTGCTTGTTTTGCCTAGTAACCCAAGTTGCTAGTTATTCAGACAAGCGATCGCTAAAAGCACTTTAAGCAATAAAATCCCCTCCAGAGAGAAATGTGGGAGGGGTATATGCGTTTAGGAAACAATTGCTGTCTATGCTATCATTGATGACTTATTAAAGGCGATTGGGCATGACGAAGACTGCCGTCGAAATATGAGTGATGCAGAAGTTATCACAACGGTAATAATCGCCGCGATGTTCTTTAACGGTAATCATGAGTATTGCTTGCGGTTATATGAAAGACCACAACTTGATACCGCATATAAAGCGAAAAATCACGATTTAATCGACGGTTGCACGGTATATCAATGTTGATGAATGATCTGTTTCATCAAGTGGGAATGATACTGAAAGAGATTAGTGATGGTACTGAATATCTTTTAGACTCTTTCCCCGTACCAATCTGTGATAATATTCGGATTTTTAATGTCAAGTTAATCAAATCTGAAGAGTATAGGGGTTATATCGCATCGAAAAAACGTTATTTTTATGGAGTTAGAGTCCAGTTATTAACCACCAAAACTGGTATTGCAGTGGAATTTGTGTTTATGCCTGGCAGTGCTTCTGATGTGCGTGCATTAAACGCCTTAGCGTTAAATTTACCACCAGGCAGCGAAGTATATACTGATGCTGCATACACCGATTATACTGCCGAAGATGACCTCGAAGAAACTAGCAAAATATTCTTGAAAGTCATGCGGAAAAAGAATTCCAAGCGTCAAGATGAACCGTGGAATCAGTATATCAAGCAACATCCACCGGCATTACATTGAAACAGTGTTTAGTAGCATCACTTGTGTGTTTCCAAAATCAATCCACGTAGTTACATATCAAGGATTTATACTTAAGCTAGAAGCATTTATTTTTGCATTTACTCTCAAACAAGCTTTTCTGACTTAAGTAATCTATTATACTATTGTTCCATAACTCTAATGTTTGATTCGCAGCAAAGCAGTGGTTGAGCGTAGCTCAACCACTGCTTTGCTGTGAACCATCTCATCATTGTGACAACTCTGTAATTGATAACCCGCAACTTGGGTTAGTATCAGCAGACAAATCTTGTTCAGAAATTTGGGAGGCGATCGCGCTTCAATGAAAGAAGTGATTTTTTGCTGCAAAATACCTTGGCTTTATTTTAAATGAATATTATTCGTTTTTACTTAATAAGAGCAAATATTATTTATTTTTCAAACGATAAATAAAATTTATGAGTAACTTAACTATCCGTTTTAACATTGAGGCGAATTGATATGACCGCTATTCAATGAACGATGTATCAATCTTAAACGGCAACAACTTCTCATCAGACTATTTTGCAATTTTACGCGATCGCCTTCATCTACGCACCCATAGTAATGTGGCTGATAAGTTCTATCGCGCAATTGGTTTCACTCCACATATAGTGTACTCATAGGCTCGAACTAAAAAAGCGCACTTAGATTTGTTATTGTCTGACAACGGAAAATTACCGTCTATCTCTTTATGACCAGATAAAAAGCTGACTTTTTCTCAAAACAGGCTCTTGACTTCCACAGAATATATGAGAAGCTAATAATTAGATAACCTAAATATACCACCTTTGGAAGTGCATCCTACTCGTGACGAAACTAACGGGAAGAACCGATCGCTTGGAAATGCCTGCCGACTTTCCGAAAAGAGCGGTTATATTAGACACTCAGGAACTTACGCGCCGTTTTGACAAGTTTACCGCTGTTGATTCGGTGAATATCTCTGTAGAAGCAGGAGAAGTATTTGGCTTGCTCGGTCCGAATGGGGCAGGTAAGAGTACAGTCATCAAGATGTTGACAACTTTGCTACCTCCTACTACTGGAAAGGCAACCATCGCTGGCTATGATGTAACTCATCAGCAAGGTGCTGTAAGAAAAGTCATCGGCTATGTACCTCAAGCTCTTTCTGCTGATGGCAGTCTTACAGGCTATGAAAATCTCTTGATTTTTGCCAAGCTGTATGACATTCCCTCTAAATAACACAGAGAGCGCATCCATGATGTGTTGGCGTTTATGGGTTTGGAAGAAGCAAGCGATCGCTTAGTCAGAACTTACTCTGGTGGGATGATTCGCTTTTCTTGAAATTGCCCAATCCATCTTGCATCGACCGCAGATTATGTTTCTCGATGAGCCAACAGTCGGACTCGATCCAGTTGCTCGCAGCCAAGTTTGGAATCTTGTGCAGGAACTTCGTGCAGATTACGGCACAACCATATTTTTAACTACCCACTTTTTAGAAGAAGCTGATAGTTTGTGTAATCGGGTAGCAATTATGAATCGCGGTAAAGCGATTGCGACAGGTTCACCCAGCGATTTCAAAGCAGCTTTAGGTACAAACGCTACCTTAGATGATGTCTTTATTCACTATACAGGGGACGAATTAGCGTACCTAAGTTAGTTATCGTGACACAGCAAAAATCAGACGTAACGCTCGACGGTTGGGTTGAACCACGATCTACTCGTCGAGAAAATTTTATCTATGCGATCGCCCAACTAGTCAGCAAAACTCTTGTCTTAGCTGAACTAGAAGTGCGAAAACTTTGCCACGATCCCAGCGATTTGATTATCCGAAGCGTACAGCCTGCATTATGGCTATTAGTCTTTGGACAGGTTTTTACCCGAACTCGCGCTATTCCTACAGGGAACTTATCTTATTTAGACTTTATGACTCCCGGTATTTTAGCTCAAAGCGTGCTGTTTGTAGCAATTTTCACTGGGGCTTTCATAAAGTTATCCACGCATAGCGCCGTGGCAAATTCTGTGATCATCAATTTGTACCGAATTAGCTCGTAACCATTTGGCGCTCTCA
>NZ_JTCM02000205.1 GCF_000817785.2 Hassallia byssoidea VB512170
AAGATCCTCAACACGATAGCGAGTCACAAAGGATGTTCGCGCTTCGCGTCTTTGAAGGAGAAGCCTGTCCATTTTTGTCCGGGTGAGCGTCCAAGGGCGAGTCCTTCCCGCGAGCCTAATGGGGACAGGCTTCAAGGGTTCGGGGAGACGCGAAGCGCGAACATCACTCATTTGTCGTGGGGAAAAAGCGGATCTACCTAACTTGCCTGTCCCCACGACTATTTCGATTGAAGGCTCGACCGATTTTTCAAGCCTTCGTTCTAAACCTGTTTCTTACGGCAATTTCGACCCGCTCGGTATGGAGCCAAGATCCAAAAGTTGTAGCTAGAAGGTGCAAAAAGGTTGCGCTCAATTACTCTCTTTTTTTCCACGGGGAAGCGATCGCCAATACCAAGGCTTGATCGTATCGTTTAAGAAACCTCACTTCCTACAGCTAGCCGCACTCCCCAAAATAAAATAAGCAACGCGATCGCTACCCAATCACGAGTTGTAAACCGTAATTCGTGCCATTGTACGCGATGTTCGTTAGGACTGGTAAAGCCGCGCACCATCATTGCGCTAGCCATTTGTTCTGCCCGTAGTAGCAAATTTTCTAACAGTCTTTCTGCTACCAGCAGCCAAACTTTAACGCTTCCTTTCAATCCTAGCTTTTTCCAATTTATTGCTCTTGTCATCACAGAGCGAATTAAATTTTGCACTTCTTCTAAAACTAGGGGAATAAACCGCAACGACAAAGTTAAAGTTAAAGTCAATTCGGTGACAGGTACTTTCAACCGTCGTAGCGGTTGCATTAAGTTTTCTATAGCAGCGGTGATTTCTTCGGGTGCGGTTGTCAGCAGATAGAGGTTGGTGCTGTAAATTAAAGTAAACAACATTGCACTCAAGCTGACTGCCAAATCTAAAGAGCGGCGCGTGACTTTTATGGCTCCAGCTTCAAAAACTACGTAAGTATATTGTTTGGGGTTCTTAACTTGATTTTTTGAGCTTTGTGCTTGTTCTGAGTTCGCTTTGTTTAACTGTGAACTTTCAGATGTGGTCAGGCGCGGTTGATAATTTATACCCAATCCATCCGGACTGATAGCGGCAATTAAAAGTACAAGAAACGAGACTGTTAACAGCCAACCCATCTGCTGTTGCCATACTCGCACAGGAATTTTGGCTATGAGGGTAGCGACAATTAAAATTAATACCAATAATACCCGCCACTCGTTAAGAGCGTATATATAGGTAGTTAAAAAACTCATCAACCAGAAAAACTTGACACGCGGATCGAGTTTATGCAGCCAAGTTATCGGTTGTTCGAGGTAAAGACCAAGTGGAAGCGATCGCAGTAAATCCATTATAAAGTTAGAAGTTAGGAGTTAAAAGTTAGGAGGAGCGGAGTTTAACTCATCAACGCCAGATTGCTCAAACTCCTCCACCCCCGCACGCAACTGGCTCCTCATAATTCATAACTCATAACTTCATTTGACGCGAGTTGCTCTATTGACATTACCACTTTCCATGTCACGCACTTTCTTACTCCGCCACAGTAAACGAATCGGTGTGCCTTTAAATCCTAATTGTTGCCGGAATTGGCGCTCAATGTAGCGACGATAGTTTTCATTGAAGCGTTTTGCTTCATTGACAAACAGCGCTATTGTTGGTGGTTGGCTGGTGACTTGCGTACCATAATAAATCTTACCTTGGCGTCCGCCGCGTGTCGCTGGGGGCGAATGCCAGCTAACTGCTTCTTCCAAGACTTCGTTAATTACCGATGTGCTGACTCGACGTTTATGTGCTTCAGAAGCGGTATTCACCAATTCTAAAATCTTTTCTACCCGTTGTCCGGTGACGGCACTGACAAAAATCGTTTCTGCCCAATCGGTGAAATGCAGCTTTTCAGTTAAGATTTTTTCGTAGTCGTAAATTGTGTAAGAGTCTTTTTCGACAGCATCCCACTTATTAACGACAACAACACAAGCTCGACCTTCTTCGATAATTCGCCCAGCTAATTTTTGGTCTTGTTCGGTGACACCATCTACAGCATCTAATACTAATAAAACCACATCGGCGCGGCGAATCGCTTTAAATGCGCGGTTGATGCTAAAGAATTCTGTACCGTATTCAATGTGTTTCTTTTTTCTAATTCCGGCAGTGTCAATTAAGCGGTAAATTTGTCCATCGCGTTCAACGACGGTATCAATTGCATCGCGAGTTGTACCAGAAATCGGGCTGACAATCGCTCTTTCTTCACCGACGAAAGCATTCAATAAGCTTGATTTACCGACATTTGGGCGACCGATAATTGCTACATTGATTTCATTATTTTCTGGTATATTTTCGACAATGGGTAGGTGGTTAATTAACTCGTCGAGTAACTCACCTGTACCGTTACCATGAATACCAGATACCGCGAACGGTTCACCTAATCCCAATTGCCAAAATTCCGCAGCTTGAACTAAACCTTGTTCTGGGGATTCACATTTATTTACGGCAAGCAAAACGGGTACAGTTTGTTGACGCAACCACTCAGCGATTTCCTCATCAGCAGAGGTTAATCCTAATTGCCCATCGACAACAAATATAGCGGCACTTGCTTCTTTTAGTGCCAAAGAAGCTTGTTGACGAATTAGTGGTAAAAATTCCGTTTCATCATTAAATACTAAACCACCAGTATCGACTACGAGATATTCGCGATCGCCCCAGTAAGCTGGTAAGTAAGTGCGATCGCGTGTCACTCCGGGTTCATCGTGAACAATCGCTGACTGTTGTCCGGCAAGACGATTCACCAGGGTGGATTTGCCCACATTCGGGCGTCCGATAATTGCAACAATAGGTAACTTCATGTATAGGATGCAGAATACTGCAAATCTTTATTGTAGCGAGTTAGAGTAACATTGTACCTTCTTGAAACTTAATACTATGACGCAAACAATCCAAGCAAAAGATATAAACTTACGCTACTTAATCGATAGATTTGGTATTCAGCTAGTTGACAATGACCAATTCTTCCGCGAGTGGGAAGACGATTTACCAGAAATAACTGATTTAGATAAACAACTTTTAGACAAAGTAAAAGCGGGTTTTATCAATCTTCTTAATTACCCACCAATGCTAGAAGATATCGTCAGAATGGCGGTACTCGATCCAATTCTGTTTATCGCCGACTTCTACTTACACCCTTTTTATGTCAAATCAGAGGAATCTGTTGATATTGTCACAGAAGATGAAGGTGTAATTATCAAAGGAAGAATTGACACCTTAGTTTTAAAAGACCAATTTTGGGTGATGGTGATTGAATCCAAAAGAGCATCTTATTCTATTGAAGAAGGATTAGCGCAAATTATCGCTTATATGCTAGCAAATCCTCATCCGGAGAAACCTAGCTTTGGTATGATTACTACAGGTGGTAGCTTCATTTTCGTCAAATTAGTTAAAGGCGAAATTATACAGTATGCGACATCTAAGTTGTTTGCAATTCGCAACCCAGGAAATGATTTATATGATGTTTTCAGAATACTTAAACGTCTCAGCCAATTAGTGATTAATGCTTAATATCGCTTTTTTCCCGAAATTCAGAAGTGAATTTGCTGAAGAAGATAGGCAACTAGCTGAAGAAGGATTAGACGAATATACAGAACTTTTGAGACAAGAAGACGTGAAATGACCTTTGGAGAAACGATTTGCCCCGACTTCTCGCGAGAAGTCGGGGATCTGAGTCTTTCAAATCAATTCTGCCTCTTCAAAAATTTGCCTGACTGTTAACTCCAAACCAGGAAGCAGCGCATCAACAATCGGTGTAGTATCTGTATAAACTTGACTTGAATCAGCCGAGAAAAACACTTTAATATTTATCGCATCCGGATCTACAATCCAAACTCGTGAAACTCCAGCCGCAAAATAATCTTTTGCTTTGTCTTCAAATTCCTTCAATGTTTGGTCTGGAGAGATAATTTCAATTACCAATTCCGGAATTGCTGGACAAGCTTCATTACGTTTCCAGCTTTTAGGTAATCGTTCATAAGAAATATACGTCACATCTGGTAAAGGTACCCAATCTTTACCCCGACGCTTTAACAAAATAGCCCATTCTGATCCGACTCTACCTTTACCGAAGGGAGGGGAAAAGGGGAAAGGAAAAAAGCGGAAAATCTGAGCGGAGGTTTCCTCCGTTCCCCGCAGGGGTTGCCGCAGGCATCAGACTTTTTCAAGACAGGGGAAATGTTGAAATTAT
>NZ_JTCM02000206.1 GCF_000817785.2 Hassallia byssoidea VB512170
ATCTAAATTAGAAAGCGATACTTGCCCAGGTACAGTGACAACACTCGGATCTGTGCCTTCTGGCTGAGTTGGAGGAGTGCCAATATTTGGAGTTAATGGCAATTGCGATCGCATCGCCCAGTAGCCCAAAAAACCGACTCCCGTAATTAATAATAAGAGAATTCCCAACTGTAACGGCACTTTTAAGGGTGTCGCTGGCTTTGTTTCTGGAATTACTTGCGTTTTTTGGTTGGGACTGCTTGAGGCAGTGTTTTGAATTATTGTGGGCGCGTAATCAGAAGCTTTAATTGGTGAAGGTTCTGGAATGACTGCTGTCAAGTTTGACTTTGGTTCAGAATATTTGACTTGACAATGTACTAAAGCTATGGTTACATTATCGTGTCCATTTTTGGTGTTAGCAATTTCGACTAGCCTATTAGCGACTTTGACAACATCTGTCTCGCCAGTGAGAATCGGCAAGATTTCTGTTTCCCAATATTCATCAACTCGGTCAAAGTCGCTTAAACCATCAGAACACAGCAGGAAAATCGAATCTTCGTCCAGGATAAACCGCTGTGCCGTAGGATGCAATGAAATACTGGGACTCATTCCTAAAGCCTGCACCAGAGAACCAGAGGAACTTTGTTGCACAGCCTCACGGTAAATAGCATAGCCTAGCCGCACTTCACGCGAGGCGACATCATCATCAAGGGTAACTTGATAACAGCCGTGGCGTGTAATCCAGTAGGCGCGGCTGTCACCAACGTGGGTAATATACATTTCATGGGCAATAGGCAACGCCATCACCAGAGTTGTACCCATGCGCTGACGCCCTTGGCGATTTTCGCTGTCGTTGCGCTGACTAATTTTATCATTAGCTACTGCTGCTGCCTGTTCTAAGTCTGTCAGCAGATTTGCCGCTACTATGTGGTCGGGAGGAAGTTTGGTGAGATGCTGTACTTGCTGCTGAATCGTTTCAATTGCTAAATGTGATGCGACATTACCACCTTCGTGTCCGCCGATACCATCACAGACAATAGCTAAAGCTGTGGAGTGAGGGGGTTTGCTTAAAAGAGTTCCTGCGTCCGGATAACACGCATCTTCGTTGCGTTGGCGGCTGGGACCTGTTTCGGTTTTGGTGATAATGTTAATCGTAGGTGTTTGTGTTTTGCCTACGTCTGCCAGTCCTTTATCTAAAACTTCTATTAAATGTTCAGAGGAGTTTATTTCTCCTGAAATCAAAGAACGACAAATTTGATTTATTAATTCGGCGATCGCACTTTTTGCCTCAAGGCATAACTGCTGCCAAAATTCACCCAATTCAGATAACTCTGGTGTTGTTGAATCTACTTTCAATTCCAACAAACGCACTAACGAGCCTTCTACCCGTAATAAATTAGGATCGAGTAAGCTAGAGGCAACACCCTCACTCGCTAGAGGTTGCCAAAGTTGAGCGATTTGCCACAGCCAATTGAGTTGCTTCATCGATGTGGCATGACTCCAAGCAGTAATTAAATCGTTGTAGAGTTGTACTTGGTTGGTGCTGTTATTGGTGAAGAGCGGCGGTTTTTCTAAAAGTATTATTTCCCGCGCTTGCTGGTTATTAGCTAGCTGTAGCAGTCCATATACCTGCGGAACGTGTAACCGGTAGGGAATTAGTCGCAGATAAGGTCTGATTGACTGTAAATTTTCTAACCCTGCAGTTTCATGTGCAAAAGCGGGTTTAGTATCTAAAAGAACTGATTGGCTGATGACTAAATAGCGATCGGCTAATATTTCTCCGGAGTTACCCACACTTTCCCCATCTCCCACCACCCAGAGGTAACGCTTCGGTAAGGGTGTCCGGCATTGCTGACAAAACTTATGGGTTAAGGGGTTGGGCGTCTGACAAAGTTCATTTGGGCAATACAGCCTTGCCGCGTCATTTTCCATAATTTTCGCACCGATCAGCGATTAGCAATTTCCACACAACAGCAGTGACAGCGGCAGTCTAGACCGCTCATGTTTTAACTTGACTTATAGGAATGAATGAATCATCCTTTGCCAGCGCGGCAGCCAGCAGGTGCTAATAGTTATTTATCAACTTTATCAACTTTCCCAACTAACATGCTCCTATGTAAACCCTACAGCCCGATCATAGCTTCTCTGCTCTGTTACTCTTTGTCACCAAAGCATCGATTAACAACAGACCTGTTACCAAATCATAACCCCACCAGAACATGCTGTTTGCTTTTGATGAATTATCTCATCAGCAAAAGGCAGATAATGCTGGTATTTTTATAGTTTATAAGTAGGTTGACATAAATTAACCGTAAATTTTGCCTAAAGATAACGAATTGTTAGGCACTAATTGCTACTGGCTTCATGTTCATGGCAATCAGTCCGGATGCGACACTCAAAAATTGGGTTTATTACCACTTACACTACTTGCGCCTAGCAGATTGGTACATTGAATTCAATCAAACTGTAATCAAAATTAATAACATTCTCTTGAAGATAAAAATATTGTCCTCAAGGCTAGAAAATAAGAAAATAGATTGTCCAATACGAATATTGTCTGTGAAAATTATGTGTAAATATTGTAAAATACTTTATCAATATTGCCAAGTCAATTTTCTCAAAATAAAAATATAGATAATTTATCTATATTTTCAAAGACTTAATATCTGTATTTTTCCCCAAATTTGATAATGAAACTTAATATTCTTGACTTTTAAGTAAATTTAAGGGTTTATCTAATCTAATTTTTATGAATTCAGTATTATCGGCTTGCCCTGGATAACGACCAATGGTATCAGCATAATTGTTATCGTTGACCGCCAGCAATGTTCTGGCATCTATAGGCAAAACGTTTTCGATTGTCACAAAAGGAAATGCAAATATACTATTTTGGGTAAGGTTCCCAGCAATACCTTTTTTGTCGGATATTTTCAGCAAATCTACTAGTAATTCTTTTTGAACAAAACCCTGTTTATCTAGATTGGTGATATTAATTTTATAAAGGCGTTTGAATTGAGCAGGTGTTTTAAAAGCTGGATTATTAGGGTCGCCTTGCTTATTATCGCGTTCGATGACAATAAATTCGTTGTCGTTAATCGCAGTTAAATCACCAATTGCGTAATTGGGGTTTTCTAACTTATAGGAAAAAACTTTACCTGTGTACTGTTTGGTTGCTAAATCAAATTCATTAATTAACAAGCGCGATCGCGATCGCACAATATCATCCTTTAATGCCCCTTCCAGCATCGCATAAAGCTTTGTGCCGCTGCCGTTAAGCGCCAAGCCTTCAAACCCCTTAGAACCGCCAAGATTAGCGGCTGCAATTCGGGCAGTATCATCAGGTAAATTGGCGAATTCTGGATTATCTGGAGATTTAACAAAATTTAACTTACCGATCGCTCTTAAGTTCGGTAAAGGAATCGGAGAATCCAGCAATTCACCATTTTGTCCTACGTGTAGCAAAAACGGACCAAACTCATCTCCTATCCAGTATGTGCCATCACTGACTCGGCGGAAGGATTCTGTATCAAAATCTCCTCCTGTCAGCAAGCGATTTTTAGCTATTTCGCGACTGACGGGAATGCTACTACCTGGATAAAGTTTCTGTGAAGCGATTATCGGGAAGTTAGCTAAATTTCTTTTATCATTTAGTTCTAGAAAACTTTCGCGGTTAAAGCTTTTAAGTCTTTCACCAGTTTGGAAATTAACTGGGAAAACTTGACCCGTGGTAAAATCCGGTTCTAGTGCGTAAATACGCAGCACGTTGTCAGGTGAATTCGCTTTTGAACCGAAACCGTTATCGGAAATTACTAGATAAGTGCCGACTTTTGGTCCTGGTATGACAGCGGAAAATCCCTGCACGGGTTGTGCATTGATAAAAGGAACGGTGCGATTTGTTTTCTTGAATTGACCTGTGGTTGAACCAAAAGCAAAAGTATCGGCAGGTAAAACTGCACGTCCTACCAGTTCGGCGGCTAGTGCCTGAAAGTTGAGTAACACTGGCAAAATAAGAGCAGGCATAAAGATGAGCCTGCTTGCCAAAAATTTAGTCATTAGATAAAACGGGGAAACAAGAGGGGGAAAGGGGAAGGGGGAAGGGGGTTTCACACTCATGTAGACAAAAATGGACA
This sequence comes from Hassallia byssoidea VB512170, assembly GCF_000817785.2. GTDB lineage: Bacteria > Cyanobacteriota > Cyanobacteriia > Cyanobacteriales > Nostocaceae > Hassallia > Hassallia carrinoi. The sequence goes on from NZ_JTCM02000206.1 coordinate 4,110, forward strand.
GGCTTGTTTTAAAGATCCTCAACACGATAGCGAGTCACAAAGGATGTTCGCGCTTCGCGTCTTTG
>NZ_JTCM02000207.1 GCF_000817785.2 Hassallia byssoidea VB512170
TGCCCAATGACGCCAGTTGCCTCAAGTCGGGAAACCCGCCCACGGCACTGGCTCCCCAATGCCCAATGACGCCAGTTGCCTCAAGTCGGGAAACCCGTCCACGGCACTGGCTCCCCAATGCCCAATGCCCAACCACTAACAACAAATAACTGACTTTCGCTATTCTTAAGGCAGTTACCGAGTTAACTTGTAAACTTTGAGCAAGACTACATCCAAATTCAGCTTAGGAATATGGAGTCAGCGATTGCTGGCGGCAATTCTTTTAGGTGGGCAAGTATTAGTTCACCTAATTAGGGGCAAAATCCATCGCCACAACACTCTAGAGCAAATGGCAGCGGTTGGACCCGATTCGCTCTTCATTGCTTTATTGACGGCTGTTTTTGTAGGTGCGGTGTTTACCATCCAGGTAGCGCGGGAGTTTATCAATTTTGGGGCAGGAAACGTCGTTGGCGGAGTGTTGGCGATCGCCTTAACAAGAGAACTCTCACCGGTGCTGACAGCGGTGATTTTGGCGGGACGAGTCGGTTCGGCATTTGCAGCGGAAATCGGCACTATGCGCGTCACAGAACAAATTGATGCCCTGCTAATGTTAAAAACCGATCCGATTGATTATCTAGTTATTCCCCGCGTAATTGCTTGCGGCTTGATGCTGCCAATTTTAACTCTTTTGTCTTTAGTCACAGGCATGTTGGGAGGATTGATAATTGTCACGAGTATATACAACCTCTCGGAAACGGCATTTTTAGATTCCGCTCGTAACTTTCTCGGCATTTGGGATATTTGTAGTGCCTTGATTAAAGCCGGTTTCTTTGGAGTTTTAATCGCCGTTATTGGTTGCAGTTGGGGGATGACGACAACCGGCGGAGCCAAAGGTGTGGGACAATCAACCACAACTGCGGTTGTTACAGCTTTGTTGATGATATTTGTCTGCAACTTCTTTCTTTCTTGGTTAATGTTTCAGGGAACCGGCAGTGCATCGGTACAAGGATTGTAGTAGAGGCGGGGTCTGCCCGCTCTAAAATAGGAATAATATCTACATTGAGTCAAGCAGGATTTGAGACTATGACCAGAACCTATGCTTCTAACGCGGCATCAACCGTAGAACTCAAGCCTAGTTACAATATACCTGTAGTGTTGGTTATTGCTGCCATTCCTCTGATTTTGGTGCAACCAATAGTCGGAGGTGCGATCGCCCTTTTTGGCTTGTTTCTCATGTTTCAAGCAGTAACTCTGCGTTTGCAATTTACCGCTACAGACTTAGATATTTACAGAGGTGAAAAATTAATTCGCCGCTTTCCTTACCAGGAATGGCAAAATTGGCGTATCTTCTGGAATGGGGTTCCTATATTGTTTTACTTTAAAGAAGTCAAAAGTATTCACTTTTTGCCGATTATATTTGACCCCAACACCCTGAAAACTTGTTTAGAAGAACGTTGTCCACGTATTTAGTGGTGAATTCTGCTTTTGTCATTATAGTGAAAAAGTCAATATTTTGATTCTTGACTCAAGACTATTGACTTTTAACTCATGACTGCGATCGCAAGTGAATTGTAATATTTCACTTTTAGCTATCTATATATTGCACTATTGTTTATGAACCCAGAGGAATCTCAAACTCCAGAACCTATTAATGAGTCATTAATGGAAAAACAAGAACAAAGCCCAGTAGTTGACCCAACAGAAAACCCATCTGTTGAGTCTGTGGTTGAAATTCAAACACAAAGTCAGATAACCCAAACACAATCAAACTCAAATTTTGATTTGCCTGCACCGCAAGCGCAAAATCTGACTGTTGAACCAACAGAAAATTCATCCGCAGCTACCTTTCTCAAGTCAGAAATAGAAGCATCAAAAGATAATTCACTTATAGAGTCAGCAGCGCAACGAGTAGCAGAGTTACAACGTACTGAACAAGCGCTCAAAGAAGAAATAGCTAACTTGCAAACTTCTTACAAAACTCTTCAAGCGCAAGTGAGTGATACCCAAATAACTATGGGAAAAGTAGTGCAAGAAGCTTTGACGCAATTAGAACAGCGCAAACAAACGCTACAAATTTCTGTAGAACAATTGGAAAGGCGTCAAGAACGCATCCGCAACGAAATGCGAACCACTTTTGCAGGTGCTTCTCAAGACTTGGCAATCCGCGTACAGGGTTTTAAAGATTATCTCACTGGTAGTTTACAAGATTTGGCATCAGCAGCAGAGCAGTTGCAATTAATGCCGACTGTTAGAGAACGGGAAAAAGTACCTGTAAAAGAAGCTAAATCAGTAGATATTGACCCAGGAACGCCTCAATTTGCCCAACAGCAGTTTCAAGATACCACAAAGCAAATTCGCCGCTTAATTGACCAATACCGTACCAAACCAGATTATTATGGACCGGCTTGGCAACTGCGCCGCACTTTTGAGCCGGTACACGCAGAACGAGTTTCTAACTGGTTTTTCAGCCAAGGGGGACGCGGTGCTTTGCGGACGATGAATAGTCGCTTGCAAAATATTCTGATTTCCTCAGCGGTGATTTCGATATTGCACAAATTGTATGGCGATCGCCTCCGGACTTTGGTATTAGCAAATACACCAGAACGCTTAGGTGACTGGCGGCGCGGCTTGCAAGACTGCCTAGGAATCGGTCGTCCAGATTTTGGACCCGACAGAGGCGTGGTATTGTTTGAAACAGCCGAAGCGTTAGCGCAAAAAGCCGATCGCTTGACAAAAGCAAATCAACTACCCTTAATCATAATTGACGATTCTGAGGAGCAAATCAGTTTAGGATTATTACAATTTCCTCTTTGGTTAGCCTTTGCTCCTGACCCGAAAATGATGCGAAATTATGATGATGACTATTAAGAGTTAGGAGTTAGGAGTTAGGAGTTAGGAGTAATTTTTGACAACTAACAATTAACTCCTAATTTTGAATTTTGAATTTTGAATTTTGAATTGTTTATGGCTATTTGGTTGACTTTGTGCGGAGGGATTGTGGTTGTAGCTTATCTGCTGGGTTCGTTTCCCACGGGTTACATCGCAGTCAAGCAGTTGAAAGGTATTGATATTCGTGAAGTTGGTTCTGGTTCAACTGGGGCAACTAATGTGTTAAGAACTTTAGGTAAAGTACCGGGAGCGATCGTTTTACTGATTGATGCTTTAAAGGGAGTATTAGCGATCGCTCTGGCTTACTCATTATTTAGCTACGCACCTTTACAAAACTTTATCCCTCCAACGGTAGATGCGAATTTGTGGGAACCGTGGATAGTAATTTTAGTTGGGTTAGCAGCGATATTAGGACACAGTAAATCGATTTTTTTAGGGTTTACTGGTGGTAAGTCAGTTGCTATCAGCTTAGGTATTTTATTGGCGATGAATTGGCAGATTGGTTTGGCTACAGCGGGGGTATTTGCGGTTGTAATTGCGATATCGCGGATTGTGTCTTTAAGTTCAATTGTGGGTGCTGTAGCTGTTCCAATTTTCATGACACTTTTGCATCAACCTTTACCCTACATTTTGTTTGGTGTCGCGGGTGGATTGTATGTGATTTTGCGACATCGCGCTAATATTGAGCGTTTGTTTGCTGGTACTGAACCAAAAATTGGGCAGAAGGTGGAAGTAGAAGCGGAAGAAAGTTTAAATTCGGCTGGAACAACTTAAGGTACTTTGCGTAAAATTGTAGCGTTTTGAAACGCAGAGGAACGCTGAGTCAGCGCAAAGGAACGCAGAGTTTTTAGTTTATTTAATTGGTGACGAATTTGTGCAATTTTGCACTTAGGAGGATGCATATCATGGTTAAGGTAAGCAGAGAAAAACAACTTACTTTAGAAGAATTTATGGTGCTTCCTGAAGGAGATGTAAACTATGAGTTTGTTGATGGTTATGCAGTAGCGAAGGTACAAGCAAAATATTTTCATTCTACTTTACAAACAGCTTTATTAATCCTCTTACATATATGGTGCAAAGTTCACAAAGAAGGGGAAAGGGGAAAGGGGAAAGAATATGTTTGGGTATTGTGACCTCCCCCCAAATAAAACCACTTAGAAAGAGGGGGCTTTAAACCCGTATTGGGGAAAAGAAAAGAAAAAATTTTATGCGTATCTAAAATAATTTCAACATTTCCCCTGTCTTGAAAAAGTCTGAT
>NZ_JTCM02000208.1 GCF_000817785.2 Hassallia byssoidea VB512170
CGTTGCGCGGGTACACATACGGCAGCGCGTTGCGGGGGTGGAGGAGTTTGTAGCGACTGCCCTAGCGCTATCTGCACCTGCCGTCATTGGGCATAGGGCAATGGGCAATTTTGTTGAGGGGGAAAGGGTAAAGGGAAAAGGGGAGGCAGTGCGTTGCGGGGGTGGAGGAGTTTGTAGCACCTGCCGTGAAAGGTGTAGAAAATAAAGAGTGATTCAAAATAATTCGCGCATTTTATTTCTTACCATGCGCCCCTTTTTTCCTTTCCCCTTTTCCCCTCTTATCCCCGACCCATTCCCCATTCCCCATTACCCATTCCCCATTACCCATTCCCCATTACCACCGAAAAAGAGAAAGTGCTTTTAGTAGGAAGGGCTTTTAACGATCGCTTTTAAACCACTCGACAATACCTTGAGCGATCGCGCTCGCTTCCTTCTTTTGTTCTTCCGGATTCGTCACCAATTCAAATTCATCCGGATTACTCATAAAACCCAATTCCAACAACACCGACGGCGTACTTGCTGGACGTGTCAACGCCAAGTTATCCCAAAATACACCATAAGCAGGACGCTTTAACTTCTTAACTACATAATTATGCAAAAATAGAGCTAAACTGTGAGCTTGGGGATGATACCAAAAAGCAGCAAAACCCTTGATTTTCTCCGCATCACCATCATCAGGTAAAGAATTGTGATGAATGGAAATAGAAATTGCTGGTTCTTCTTTATCAATGATTGCTTGGCGATCGCCTAAAGAAACTTCCTTATCATCTTCCCGCGTCATCACCACCGTTGCCCCTCGTTTTACCAACTCATCCCGCAGCAACTTCGACACAACCAAATTTAAGTCTTTTTCTAAATACCCAGTCGGACCGCTTGCCCCAGATTCTTTACCGCCGTGTCCCGGATCGAGTAAAATCTTGATGCCAGATAGCGGCTTGTCATTTTTGCGGATTTCTGGGGGTTGACGCAAAGACAAAACTAAACTTGTTCCGTCGTATCTCAGCTTATATCCCCACTGTTGGTTTCTTTTGAGGTTAAAAGTATATTGCACGCCGGATTGAGGCAACTGCTGCCAATCTAGGCGAGAAATTAAGGCATTATCAACGCTCCTGATAATGTCTGTTTGCGCCGTAGTATTGTGAAGCGTCAGGGTGAGAAAGCGATCGCCTTGCTGTACGCTAACCGGCACAGGAACTTGCAACGGAAAAACTATTTCCGTCGCATTCGCAAGTTGACGATATCCCACACTGCGAATAATTGTCCGGGGTGGAACTGCACCTGATAAAATGCGAGTTTCCTTACTATTAATCCAAGCACCATAATCCAAGCGCAACCATTCACCCTCTTTACCCGTGACTGTGGCGCGTGTTTGTTTGGGTAACGGTGTTAATCTAGAATAATCTGTAGAAGGACCAGTACGAGCAACTCCAGCATCTACCGTCACCTCAGCAACTTGTAATTGCGCGGGTGAGAGAATTTGAATTTTTCCAGCACCGAGCTGAGTTATGGTTTTACCATTCAGCGTTAGTTGAAATTGAGGTTGTCCCAAATCGGCAGCAGCATCTATTGTAGTGCAAGCCTCGTACTTCCCAACGTTAGATTGGGTGTTTGGCTGATTATTTCCGGTTAGCGCGGCTAAATTGCTTGGCAGTTGCGCTTGAGTTGGTTGAGGTAAAAGGGGAATATTTTGATTTGCCACTTTGACAGATACTGTGGCATCTTTGGGTGCGATCGCGCTAAAACAAATGAGTTCCCCCGCTAGTTTAGCAATATCTGCCGCTGGAGTCAGAGAATCTTTGGCAAAAGCTAACCCTTTTGGTATCTCAGGTAGAGAAGATATTCTTGTAACCTTAATTTGACGCTCTTGATTTTGATAGCGCACAGTAAAGAGATTTTCTCCTAACTGTAAAGGCAAACTTGGGGCAAAATGTCCTGCTTTGCTGCGAGTTATCGGTTTACCATTGATGAGAACTTCTCCATTTGCAGGTGCTGTACCCAGAAAGAAAATTTTTTCTGCACTGGTTTGGTAGTCTGCTCTTGGAAAAACTATATTGAGAGATTGCTCTTGAGCCAAAGTTGGGGAGGATATGACTATAGAGCTTAATAATACCAAGCCGAAAACACTTTTCACAGCCAAATTGAAGAAAATTGAATAACACAATTACTGTGGCACAATGACGGCATGTATTTTTAGAAGTTGCTAGAAAATGTAAATACTATGACTAAGTTTGTCTTTGTTACTGGGGGCGTAGTTTCCAGTATTGGTAAGGGAATTGTCGCAGCTAGTCTGGGACGATTGCTCAAATCGCGCAATTATTCGGTGTCAATTCTCAAACTAGATCCTTATATTAACGTCGATCCGGGGACAATGAGTCCTTTTCAGCATGGGGAGGTGTTTGTTACCCAAGATGGTGCTGAGACGGATTTAGATTTAGGACATTACGAACGCTTTACTGATACATCAATGTCGCGTCTTAACAGTGTTACCACTGGTTCGATTTACCAAGCCGTAATTAACAAAGAGCGGCGCGGAGATTATAATGGCGGCACGGTGCAGGTAATTCCTCATATTACCAACGAAATTAAAGAGCGGATTATGAGGGTTGCTCGTGATACTACTCCTGATGTGGTAATTACGGAAATAGGCGGAACGGTGGGGGATATTGAATCATTGCCGTTTTTAGAAGCAATTCGCCAGTTTCGCAAAGAAGTAGGGCGGCAAAATGTATTGTACATGCACGTTACCTTGATACCGTGGATTGCTTCAGCGGGTGAGATGAAAACGAAGCCAACACAGCATTCTGTGAAAGAATTGCGTTCTATTGGCATTCAACCGGATATTTTAGTATGTCGGTGCGATCGCCCTTTACCAAACGGCTTAAAACAGAAGTTGTCAGAATTCTGTGATGTACCTGCCGAATGCGTCATCACGGCTCAAGATGCCAAGAGTATTTATGAAGTACCGCTCATTGTAGAACAAGAAGGGCTGGCAGAGCAAGTACTTGATTTGCTGCAAATGGAACAACGCATTCCCGACTTAGTGGAGTGGCAAACTATGGTTGAAAGGTTGTACAGTCCTAAATATCAAGTTGAAATTGCGATTGTCGGGAAGTATGTCAGGTTAAGTGACGCTTATTTGTCGGTTGTCGAAGCATTGAGACATGGAGCGATCGCCACTAATGGAGAATTAGTTTTACGCTGGGTAAATTCCGAGACGCTAGAAGTTGAAGATGTCGAAAAGCATCTTGAAGGTGTCGATGGAATAATTGTACCCGGAGGTTTCGGTACTAGAGGCGTAGATGGTAAGATTGCCGCGATTAATTATGCACGCGAAAGGCACATTCCCTTCTTAGGTTTGTGTCTAGGAATGCAATGTTCTGTAATTGAATGGGCAAGGAACGTTGCGGGATTTACAGATGCTAATAGTGCCGAATTTAACCCTATTACTACAAATCCTGTAATTAACCTTTTGCCAGAACAGCAGGATGTAGTTGATTTAGGCGGTACAATGCGTTTAGGTTTGTATACTTGCCGAGTTCTACCGAATACAATGGCTTTTCACCTATATCAACAAGATGTAGTTTACGAACGTCATCGCCATCGCTACGAATTTAACAACGCTTATCGCCAGCTATTTTTAGAATCTGGGTATGTGATAAGCGGCACATCTCTTGATGGACGCTTAGTAGAAATGATTGAATTACCGCATCATCCGTTCTTTATAGCTTGCCAATTTCATCCAGAATTTCTTTCGCGTCCTTCGGCACCTCATCCATTATTTGCAGGATTTATGGAAGCAGCGATCGCTCGTTCTCATCCTACCTCGAATTTTGCAGCACCATTAGAAGTATTTTAAGTAATTAATCATTAGTCATTAACGCTTCTTAAGCCCCCTTATTAAGGGGGTTGGGGGATCTAAAATTTGAGTTACATTACGCGAAGATCCCCCCTAACCCCCCTTCTCAAGGGGGCGAGGTCTTCCCTAGACAAATGTGGACAGGCTTCTCGATTCGGGGAGACGCGAAGCGCGAACATAAAAAATACTCGTGGGTGGTTGCGGATC
>NZ_JTCM02000057.1 GCF_000817785.2 Hassallia byssoidea VB512170
CACCAGACGCTCCGCGAACGCTCCTCGCCACTACGAATAGACGGTACAGGCAACCGCGCTGCCTTGACTCACCGCAACGCACTGGCTCCCCTACAATGTAGGTAGTTCACCGCTTAACTTCAAACCATCTCTGATGGAGTCTGAACTACTGGTTGCGGTTGCGGTTGAAACATGAACAGTGAGTATACCACATCTCGGCGGATATTCACCATCATATCCAAGAAAAGTTCATATCCCTCGCTCTTGTACTCAATCAGCGGGTCTTTTTGACCGTAGCCGCGCAGTCCCACAGATTCTCGCAAGGCATCCATTTGTTGTAAGTGTTCCCGCCAGAGGGTATCAATTCGCTGTAAGATAAAGAACCTTTCAGCTTGTCGCATTAGTCCGGGCTGCACTTGGTCAACTTGAGCTTCCTTGTTGTCGTAGGCAATTCGCACCTGTTCGTGAAGGAAAAATTTAATTTCGCCAATTGTCATTTCCTCTAATTGATTTGGCTGCAAATCTTCCAGCAGATAGACGAATTCTTTGACTTTCTCAGCCAGCTTTTCTAATTCCCACTCTTCTGAGGGCAAGTCTGGGTTGATATAATAGTCAACGATCTCATCCATCGTTTTTTCGGCGTACTTGATTACCTGTTCTTTCAAGTCTTGCCCTTCTAGCACCCGACGACGTTCGGCATAAATAGCACGACGTTGATTGTTCATCACTTCGTCGTACTCAAACACCTGTTTGCGGATGTCGTAGTAATAGGTTTCGACTTTTTTCTGAGCGCCTTCTAAACTGTTGGTGAGCATCTTCGACTCAATAGGCATATCCTCTTCAACATTGAAGGCTTCCATTAAGCGGGCTACGCGATCGCCTCCAAAAATCCGCATCAAGTTATCTTCTAAACTTAAGAAGAATCTTGTCGAACCAGGGTCCCCTTGACGTCCTGCACGTCCGCGCAACTGATTATCTACTCGTCGCGATTCGTGGCGTTCTGTACCAATTACGTGCAAACCGCCTAACTGCACTACTTCTTCGTGTTCGCGACTTGTAAACTGTTCGTATTCGTGTTTGACGCGGTTATAAGCTTCGCGCAGAGTTTGAATTACTACGTCGTCAATTGGCGCTTTTTCTGCCGCCACAGCTACTTTCTCTTCTGCTTCTAATTCGGGTAAACTGCGCTCACCATACTCCCGCACCGCGACTTGTACAGCTTGTTTCAGCAGTTGTTCTGTTTCTTTTGACAGTTGGATGGGGAATACTTGTGGCGAAGCCTTCCAAGTTTTCACCTTCTTACCAGGGACAAAACCTTGTCCACCACCAGTGCCTGTAGGCAAACCCGCGTCTCTGTGGACACCAAAAGTATCTTCGTCTTCGGGTTGGACGATGCGGGGCATAAAGTATTCCCGCAGCTTCAGACGCGCCATATATTCAGAGTTACCACCCAAAATAATGTCAGTACCTCTACCAGCCATGTTGGTGGCGATAGTCACAGCACCTTTCCGTCCGGCTTGGGCGACAATTTCTGACTCTCGTTCGACGTTTTCTGGTCTTGCGTTGAGCAATTCGTGGGGAATATTTTGTTGCTTGAGAAGCCCGCTGAGATATTCTGATTTTTCTACGCTTGTGGTTCCTACCAGCACAGGTCTGCCGATTTGGTGCATTTCGGCGCATTCGTTAGCGATCGCCCGCCATTTACCCGGCTCAGTTTTAAAGACCATATCAGACAAGTCTTGACGCAGCCTTTTCCTGTTGGTCGGAGTTACCGTTACTTCCAGTTTGTAAATTTTTTCAAACTCAGGTTCTTCTGTCTTTGCTGTTCCGGTCATTCCTCCCAACTTGGGATACAACAAAAACAAATTTTGATAAGTAATCGTCGCCAAAGTTTGCGTTTCCGGCTGAATTTCTACGTGTTCTTTAGCTTCAATTGCTTGGTGTAGTCCGTCACTCCAACGTCGTCCTGGTAACACCCGACCGGTAAATTCATCGACAATTACCACTTCCCCATTGCGGACGATATAATTTACATCCTTGAGGAAAAGTTCTTTCGCTTTAATCGCATTGAAAACAAAGTGTGCCCACGGATCTTCCGGGTCGAATAAATCTCTTACTTCCAAAAGATTTTCCGCTTGAGCAAAGCCTTCATCGGTCAACAGCACGTTACGCGCTTTTTCATCGACCTCGTAATGCTCATCTTTTTTCAGAGTAAGTGAAATTTCCGCAGCTTGCAAATATTTTTCTGTAGGTCTTTCTACCTGCCCGGAAATAATTAGCGGTGTCCGCGCTTCATCAATTAGAATTGAGTCTACTTCGTCAATTACGCAGTAATTAAAGGGACGTTGCACAACATCTGCCATTGATGTTGCCATGTTATCACGCAGATAGTCAAAACCTACCTCGCTGTTAGTCACATAAGTGATATCGCAGTTGTAGTTTTTTTGACGTTCGGCGGGAGTCATATTTGCTTGAATTAGCCCCACACTCAACCCCAAAAAGCGATGCACCTGTCCCATCCATTCTGCGTCTCGACGAGCCAGGTAATCGTTTACGGTGATAACATGTACACCTTTACCGCTTAAAGCATTTAAATAACTTGGCAAAGTCGCAACCAGGGTTTTGCCCTCCCCGGTTTTCATTTCGGCAATTTGCCCTGAATGCAGGATAGCACCACCTAAGAGTTGCACATCAAAATGTCGCAACCCTAAAACACGTCTTGCTGCTTCCCGGACAACAGCATAAGCTTCGGGCAAAATATCATCTGTAGTTTCACCTTTAGCGAGTCGTTGTTGAAACTCTGCTGTTTTACCCTTTAACTGTTCATCAGAAAGAGCTTTAACTTCTTCTTCTAGAAGGTTAACTTCAGTAATGTAAGGTTGGTATTTTTTCAGCTTACGAGCGTTGGGATCGCCCAACAAAGTTTTTAGCATGGCGTTTGTTTTCAACTAAATCAAGAGGGGATGGAGATTAAAGGTTTGGCATTTATTATAAGCATTTAACCCAACCGAGCCGTGAGAGCGCAAGGTCGATCGGTTGAAGCAGGAGAATTAACTCAAAAACCTAGTCGCTTGTCGAGCCAATCAGTCTACTTAACGATTGGTTTAACTCATATCTTATAATTTGAAACTTATTTCATAGTATCATTTTGCCTTCAGCACTCGAAGGTTATAGCCAACCATGCGACTGTAGCGATCGCCCTACTTGCGGAGTGGAGGAGGGGGGGATGGGGGGAGGGGGGGATGGGGAGAGGGGGGGATGGGGGGATGGGGAGATGGGGGGATGGGGAGATGGGGAGATGGGGAGATGGGGGGAAAGAAGAATTATTCTCCTTGTCTTTTTGTCTCCTTGTCCCCCTTGTCCACGCCAGTCGCTACAACGGAGGAGACCTCCGCAACGCGCTGGCTCCCCTTGTCCCCCTTGTCTCCTTGTCTCCTTGTCTTTTTGTCCCCCTTGTCCCCCACTCCCCACTCCCCACTCCCCACTCCCCCACTCCTCCTACTTCCACTCTGAAGTCAGGCTGCGAAAGTTGAAGTCACTAGCGCTGGGATGACAGCTGACACAGCTACCTACTTGCACTGGGCGTGGTAGTTGCACTTTGGGATGCAAAGCTTTAAAATAGCGCGAATCGCTGAGGCGATACGGTGTTGGTTCTTCTTTGAGGTGGGAACGGGAAAAAGTTGACAAATATCTCCATACCAGGATGCGCGGTGGATCGACTAAAGGTTTGAGTTGTACGCCGTAGTGCTGCGAATCTTGCAGAAGGTTTTTCCAGGTTTGGGTGGGAAAAACAGCCGGGGAAAGGGCAATGTGACAAGTAGAGCAGTTTTCTAAATATAGTTGTTGTCCTAACTGATATTGTGCTGGCACTACGTCAACCGTGCCCACTTCTGACGTGTTTGTAGCACCTTGGACGTTAGTTGCCAAAAAAAGAAGCCAGCCCATAGCCAGACTCCACGCTAAAATTATCACCATTAAACCGATAGTTTTTCGTTTTGTTGGGCGGGATTTGCGCTTCACGAGATTTGACATTGCTCTGACTCACAGATATTTGAATGTGGCGCTTGAGCTAATCATAGGACTTATGCTGCGCTTGTGGTGTTTCTGACTTTGCTTAAATATTGCCGGATAACAATTTATTTGTCGTGTTATCAAATTAATCTGGTTAAATAAGTCAACTAAATTAAACATAAAATGCCATTATAGGGGGGTCCCCCCCTATTTTTAGTTTATTTAGGTTGAATTACTTATCAAATTAATCTTGTTAAAGATTTTTGCTTCTTGTTTTCACAGTTGCTGAGTTTGAGACGCGACTAACTCACGTAGCCAAATGTGTTGCGGATCGTAATGGCAACGCTCATGCCAAACCTGTATATAGTTGTAATTACCAAGTTCAATCGGTGGTTCAAGCACAGCCAGGTTTGTATATTTAGCAAACAGCATGGCAATTCGACGAGGCAAGGTAAAAATCAGATCGGTCTGTTGCACAATCAGAGGAACCGAGAGAAAATGCGGTATCTTCAACATCACTCGACGTTTTACGCCTAAATTTGACAACACATTATCCACATGGGTTTTAGTTGGACTCGGAACTATGTTTGCAGGCGTGATGAACCCGTGTGGCAAAGCAATGTAAGATTCAAGTGTAAAATTTGTTTGAGCGATCGGATGATCGGCGCGAATGACGCACAGATAATCTTCTACAAGTAACTTTTGGGATTTAAATTCCTCAGTTTCCGGTAGATTTAGAACTCCTAAACCTAGATCGATCACTCCATTTCGCAAGTCATCTAATATGTCAGAACGCCAATTATTGCATTCTAAATTCAGTTGAGGAGCTGCCCTGGAAATTTGATTTAAAACTGAAGGAAGAATCACGGCGGTTGCATAATCTGACGCACCTAATCGAATCGTGCCTTGTGCTGTTTTTGGATCAAAAACGGTTGGTTGAATTAACTGCTCAATATTTAACAAAATTTTTTGTAATGGCTCTAGTAACTCAAGAGCGCGTGGTGTAGGAGTCATGCCTTTGGCAGAGCGCACTAGCAGTGGATCGTTGAACACTTGACGCAATCGCCCAAGCGCATGACTGGTAGCGGATTGACTCAAACCAATTTTTTCTCCAGCATTCGTGACGTTACGCTCTTCGAGCAAGGCAGATAACACCAGTAGCAGATTAAAATCCAATGTTAATAAATCTATTTTATGCATATGTATCATTCATATCATGCATTTGACAAAGCATAGTAAATTCTCTAACATACATCTTATGTTTTTAAATGATTGCAGAAAAAGTCAAAATAATTGGTAATTTCAATCAGTGGGAGCTTGAATCCAGGTAATTGTTGACTGATTTCTCCTTGATGGTACAACCGAACAGTTTATCCGTGGAATTAATCGATGGTTGCAAAATCTAAAATTCCCAAGCCCCCGAATTTATCCGTGGGGTTAATCCAAAATCCAAAATCTAAAATCCAAAATTGCCTGACCGCCCAATTAAAAAACAGCGTGTTTGCAAATACCAATGAATTATGAATTATTAGGTCAAATTTCTCCGGGACTGGTACGAATTACAATTAATCCAATGATGCTAATTGGAGCGGGTGCTTTTGTGTGGATAATATACCAACTTCAAGCACTTGCCGAGCCAAAAAATATGTATGATACATCGCACTTGCGACTTATATTGCCAGGGTCGCAGTCAGTTATTATGCAATACTTTCCAAAGCTGATTGTGATGCAGGTGCAGACAGTTTTTACTACTATGTTGAAGCGGCAATTTTAAGAAACTTTTAAATTAAACTTCTCAAAACTTTACTGAAAAACCTATTGATAAATTGGTTACTTAGTATTATTGTACTTTAACAGAGTCAGATTTCAAACTATCTATTAACAATCGTGGTAAAAACTGATAATACCAGCGTGTCTGCTGCACAGAAGGATGATTATCCCGGACGTGCATACTTTATTCGGCATGGTGAAAGCACCAGTAACGAACGTAACATTTTTGCCGGGGTATTAGATGTTGACCTGACCGCATTTGGGAGGTTGCAGGCACGCCGTGCAGGTGTTGATATTAAGAAAAAAGGCGTGAAGTTTGATGCAGTATATGTTTCTCACATGAGACGGGCGCGACAAACTTGTGAAATCGCTCTTGCTGAAAGTCAAGCGCTGAAGTCGCCCGATATCCCTGTTCAAATCGACCATCGAATTAGCGAGAAATCCTTTGGCATTTTTGCGGGACGTAACCTGAATTTGCTGCGTCTTGCTTTGGGCTACGAAGGTTTCGAGGAAATGTTGCATTCCCATAACGAAGCACCTCCAGCAGGCGAGAAGATTGCCCAAGTTTACGGACGCGCTGCTTCTTTCTACGAAGAGCGGGTTGTACCGCACTTAAAACGGGGCGAAACTGTTTTAGTAGTCTGCCACCAATATGTATTAGAGCCTTTAGCACTTTATTTAAGCGATTTACCACCGACTGATTATAAACATCTGAAACTCCCCAATGGTAAAGCTCTCAGCGGTGAGGAGTTAGTCAAGTTTCGCGGCAAAGAATCTGGCGGTGCAGCTTCGGTGCGTAAACAGATCAACGATCTGTCAATTATGTGGGCAATTTTGCTGTATGCTGCTGCTTTCTTACTGGGAAGCTTGGTAAGGGCAGTCAGCGCTTCTGCGGTCGGAATTCCCTCAGAATTATTTCGAGCGATAATCGTTGTCTGTCTGGCGGCTTCAACGTTTTATACTTACCTAGACATTGACTTTGCAGCCAGTAAACGCAAAGTAACTCCAACTGTGAAGTATATAGTTTATGCGTGGATGTTGGCGAGATGGGTAGTTGGGCTAGCTTTAATATTTTCGGGAATTTTGTATCAAAGTCCCGGCGATTTGTACAAAGTTATGTGGGTGCTTTTTTGGATGGTGCCACCCGCCCTTACTTCCCCAGTTTTATCGGTACTTTGGGGCGGTAATCTTTATCCGTCGGCTATCTTATCAAGGACATTATCAATTATCGCTCCAGTGGCACTGATTGTGACATTTGGCTTGGCAAAACAATTACCAATTAACTCTTCGAGCCTGATATTTTTCGGTGTCATTCTAATTGTTGGTTTGGCAATACCGGGAGCTTTAGCCCAGTTTTGGCGTGACAAATCTCCTGTTGAATCAAATCACCACAGTAAGAATTGGAAATTTATTGGAGTGCTGGCGGTTGCATTCATGGCTTTAGCAACTGGCTTTCAGTTTACTCCATCAACATTTATCTCAGACTTATTTTACTCAACAGATGCAAACCGCTCTCTAGCTTGTCTGCAACAATTGGCAGTGGCAACATTAGTCTTTATCTTAATGCGCGTCTTTGCTGTATTAACTTCAGTGTTTACAAAAGACAAGCTGATCAAGGCAGAAGCGAGGGATGCTTATATCCTGCTTGTTAATCCAAACTTTTTCCTTTGGGCAGCTCTTTTCCTCGGAGTTAGTGCAACTGCAAATCCAGAAGCTGTAAGTTATGCAATTTTTTGGGCAGCATTAGGATTTTTCTGCATACCACTGGTCGAGCAGATATTGTTTATGAATTCATTTGGTAATGAATTATTGCGCGAAACACTGCGTTCTTCGAGAATGGCAACAGAAGATGTGAGAAAACTTTTTCATCAATTGGATACAGATGGAAGCAATGCACTCGATAAAGACGAAATTATGGAGCTTTTAGGGCGAATAGAAGATATGACAACAGGTGAACGCTCCTCTGAAGATGTTAGGAGGTACGTAACTGATTATCTTTTTGCCACTCTTGACTCCGATAAAAATGGGACGGTTGATTTGCAAGAGTTAGAAGAGTATGTATCAACCTACGGGTTAGTTGCTAACCTTAACGTTGTCTCTGCTGCTGCATCCCCAGTAACAACATAATCAAGCGAGGCAGAGTAAACGCATCTTAATTAGTCTTGACAAAACCCTTGGTTAGTGCATCCACGGAATCATAACTTATCGTTTTGCCCTGCCCTCATCCTCCAACTTTTTCTCCCATCACAAAACGCGAACTGCAAACAATAATGGATAGACGAACCTTACTTAAACTCTTTGGATTTGGGACGCTGGAAATTTCGTTGGGTGTCAGTTTCCCATCAAGAGTGTCTGCTGTTGGACAAGTTCACTGGGGCTATATCGGAGAAAGCGGTGCCCAGAATTGGGGGAACCTGTCTCCCGAATTTCAACTGTGCAAAACGGGAATCCGGCAATCGCCAATTGATTTGCACGGAGCAGTCCCAGCCCAACTGTCACCAATTGAAATTGATTATAAGGAAAGTCCTCTACGCATCGTCAATAACGGTCATACCATCCAAGTGAACTATGAACCGGGAAGCTCAATTAAGCTAGACGGTCAGACCTTTAACCTGGTGCAATTTCACTTCCACGACCCCAGCGAACACACCATTGATAAAAAATTATTTGACATGGAATTGCATCTAGTGCATCGCAGCGAGGCTGGTGCGCTAGCTGTGATTGGAGTGTTATTGAAGCAGGGACAACACAATGCTGCCCTGCAACCGATCTGGGACGCATTCCCAAGTAGCAATCAACCAGAGCAAGTAGTGAAGACAGTGAAGGTAAATGCAGAGCAATTTTTACCAAAAGACCGAAAAATTTACCGCTACTTTGGCTCTCTGACGACGCCACCCTGCTCCCAAGGAGTGAACTGGATTGTGATGCAGCAGCCTATCGAAATCTCACAAAATCAGATTCAGCGATTTGCCGACTTAATATCTATTGATGCCAGACCTGTGCAACCGCTAAACAATCGCTTTGTATTGCGTTCTTGAAGACCCGATTTTTAAGAAGCAAGTCAAGGTAGTTGAAAGAGAATAAACGTATTTGTAGGGACAATTCATGAATTGTCCCTACACCAAGCGACGAAACAATCCCCGATTTCTAACAAGCAAGTCAAGGGAGTTGAAAGAGAATAAACTGCAACGTTGTGTAAGTATCAAATTAGATAACCATGAAAATTTTTGCAATATCATTCATAGCAGCTCTTACTGGTTCTGATTTTTGGAAGCTCATTTTTAGTGCAGACATCTCTATCGTCAACACACCGATACCGCTGTTCAAAATAGTTTTTGTCGTCATTGTCCTCACACTTACCCTAGCGTTAAAACAAGTTTTCTCCGAAATTATCATTCGTAGAATCGAGCGTCTGACTAGCAAAACGCAAACCACCTTTGACGATGAGTTAGTCGAGATTATCAAGCAACCTTTAAACTGGCTGATTGTTATCGGTGGACTGTGGATAGTGCAGCTAATTCTGGCAGAAAATTTCGGAACAGAATTGAACGAAAAAGTAGAAGGGATTCTTAGGTTTGGTGCTTACGCTACCTTCGCCTTTATAGTTTACCGTGCCGCTCCTGTGTTGGGAGAGGTGCTGAAACAATTGGCGCTGAAAAGTGAAACCGAGTTAGACGATTTGCTCGTGCCTTATCTGCCGAAATTGTTTCAGGTGCTGGCGATCGCTATTATCTTGCTCAAAGCAAGTGAGGTGTTTTTGGGTGCATCAGCAGGCGCACTCATCGGGTTGATTGGTGGAGCGGGTGTTGCGATCGGTTTGTTATTGAAAGACCTGTTCTATGACTTGTGTTGTACCATCATTATCTACGTAGATAATCTGTTTCGACCCGGCGACCAAGTGACGATGCATGGAGTAGAGGGTTTAATTAAAGTGGAAAATGTTGGACTGCGAAGTACAACCCTTCGTATACTGACCAGAAACACTATCCAAAAAGTGCCGAATTCTAAAATGATTAATGGAGTAGTGGAAAATTGGTTCCAACCGATAGGAAATGATAATTCAATAGGTATCAACTTAACCCTAAAAATTGATGGTATTTCAGCAGAAAAAACCGAAAAATTTTGTATTGGTCTTCGAGAAATTCCCAAGTCAATTGATATCTTGACGGAAAAGTTTTTTATTTAGTTTAGCGAACTAAATCAAAATTCTCGTGTGATTAAAATTCGGGTTTTTGCTAATACTAATGGTAATTCCCAATTATACTTTGATACCATCGAAAAAGTAAACCTAGCGATACTGACTTTACTGGAGAAAGAGCAGATTAATCAATTCTCTTATTATCCGGTGCAACTCCAAACTAACCTTGGAGAAGCTCAAAATATTTATGATTACGCTCCCATTAATAGGTAAAAAGTGAAGAGCCTTCTTTCTTTTACCTTTTGCAGCAACGCCCACTTTCAATCCAAAACCTGCCTTGAATCTAACTTTTCTCAAGTATTTTCGCTTTTCTGCACACAACATAAATATGAGTTTCAGCAGACCTTGGCAGATTGTCATCAGCTTATACCTTTTCCACTTCTTCCAAGTTACTCCCGTACTTGCCGAGCAGTTGACGCTATCAGATCAATTCCCAGATTCTACTATTGCTGAAATGCCTACTCTCAACCAAGTAACCAGTGTTGATCAATTGACTGATGTGCAACCAACAGATTGGGCATTTCAAGCACTGCAATCTTTAATTGAGCGACATAGGTGTATTACAGGTTATTCAGATAGCACTTTTCGTGGTAGCCGTGCTTTAACTCGTTATGAATTTACAGATATTTTAAATTCTTGCTTGAATCGCCTCAACGAACTGATGGCAACTAAACTTGCCGACCAACTAACTCAAGAGGATTTATTTATAGTACAAAAACTACAAGAAGAGTTCGCTGAAGAATTGACAACTTTGCGAGTCAGAATAGATACTCTGGAAGCTCGCACTACTCAGCTAGAAGCCAATCAGTTTTCTACAACTACAAAGCTATCAGGTCAAGTCATCTTTGCAGTAAATGGAGGAGCATTTGAGGGCGATGGCGCAGGGCGCCCGCTTCGCGATGCTCCTTTAGGAGCCGCCAAGGGCGATCGCATTGTCAGCCCCACAGGTGCAGAGATCGCTCTTAACGACCCAAATATTGCCAGCCTTTACCGTGTTGTCTTGGATTTAGACACCAGTTTTCATGGTAGCGATCGCCTAAAAATTCGTCTTGAGACTGGCAGCAACGGTAGTCGTGATAACGCGGCTGGGGTTTTAGAGCCTTTTTTTGGCAGTGTTTTAGACTTTTCAGTGAAACCACCTAGCGATGGCAATATTGGCGTAGGTAGGCTGTATTACACTTTCCATCCAATTCAAGATTTTACAGTCTCTTTTGGTTCTAATATTCGTACTACAGACTATGTGGATCGCAACAGTCACGCCAATCTCAATTTCCGAGACTTTGCCACCCAAGCATTTATCAACAACTTTATTCTCTTGCCTATCAATGGACCGAGTACTGGAGCAGCACTTGATTGGAAACCTAAAGCCACACCTTTTAGGATACGTGCTGTTTACGCAGCAGCAGATGCACAAAATCCTCGCAATCAAGGGCAAATTAGAGGTTTATCCACGTTTATTCCACTGCTTTACTCTAACAATGCAGGCGATCGCGGTTTATTCGGTGATACTTACCAAGGTATAGTTGAATTTGAATATGCTCCTGACAAAGCTTTTGCTCTACGCCTCCAGTACACTGGGGGGCAAATGTTGAGTAACCGCTTTGATGTATTTGGGGTTAATTTTGAATTGGCACTTTCAGATAAGTTGGCGGTTTTTGGTCGTTATGGCTACGGTGATTACAGTAACACTACCTTCGGCGATCTCAATCCTCAATACTGGATGGCGGGTGTTGCATTCCGAGACTTATTGAAGCCGGGAGCAATAGCCGGTATTGCAGCCGGTCAGCCCTTTATT
Organism: Hassallia byssoidea VB512170; assembly: GCF_000817785.2. Classification (GTDB taxonomy): domain Bacteria; phylum Cyanobacteriota; class Cyanobacteriia; order Cyanobacteriales; family Nostocaceae; genus Hassallia; species Hassallia carrinoi. The sequence goes on from NZ_JTCM02000057.1 coordinate 11,754, forward strand.
GAAGGTAATATTGGCAACGCTACTCAAACTAACTTTGAAGCATTTTATAACCTCCCGATTAACGATCGTATTCGGGTGACACCTCTAATTCAAGTGATTACCAATGCTGCCAATCAAAATACTAACGGCACTATTATGACAGGGACGCTAAGAACAGTCTTTTCTTTTTAACCAAATACAATATATCCAAATGTCTAAAGTCCAGAAATAACACAAAGAATATCAATAAAATTTATATGCAAATACTTAATCAATTAAGTATAAAAACAAAACTTATAGTCATGTTGCTGGTAATCAGCCTTTGCACTATGCTGGCAAGCACCTTTACATGCTCTACTGCTGGTAGGTCTCTTCTGACGGAAAGGGTCTTCAATCAATTAACCAGCCTGCGTTCCGCCAAAACTTATCAAATCGAAGATTATTTTGAAAACCTTTACATCCATAGCCAAACTTTAAGCGAAGACCTGACAGTGCTTGGCGCGATGCAGGAGTTTCAGACAACTTACCGCGAACTGGAAAAATCAACAGTACCAGCGGATTTTGACAAAAAAATTGATACCTACTACCAAACACAATTTCTCCCCAAACTGGCGCGAACTAGCGAGGGTTCGCCCGTTGTCGCATCTTACACGCCAAAAACAGTTCCTGCCCGTTACCTACAATACTACTACACCGTCGCTAACCCCAACCCCGTTGGTAAAAAACTTCTCCTTGACGACCCAGGCGATCGCAGTGACTACAGCCGCGTTCACGCCCGCTACCACCCGATTTTTCGCAATATAGTGCAAAAATACGGTTACTACGATATGTTTTTAATCGAACCCGCAGGAACCGTTGTCTACACAGTTTTTAAAGAAACCGATTTTACCACAAACTTCACTAACGGACCCTACAAAGAGAGTAACTTAGCAGAAGCGATCGCCGCCGCACGACAAGCAAACGGAAAAGGCTACGTGAAAATAGTAGATTTTAAACCGTACAGCCCTTCTGGGAGTGCGCCTGCCGCTTTTATCGCTACCCCAATCTTTAACAACTCCCAATTCATTGGTATTTTGGCGTTCCAGCTTCCGGTTGACAAAATTAACAATGTGATGACTGGTAACAAACAGTGGAAACAAAATGGTCTGGGCAATTCAGGAGAAACTTATCTAGTCGGGTCAGATTATCTCATGCGTTCTGCGTCTCGTTTCCAAATTGAAGACCCAAAAGGTCATGCAAAAACTCTCCGTTCTATCGGTACTGATGAAAAGACCATCAACAAAATCAAAGAGTTTAATACTACAATTCTTTTACAACAAGTACAAACAAAAGCAGTAAAAGAAGCGTTGTTTGGCAAACAGGGCACGCAGGTAATCGATGATTATCGTAATATTCCAGTTTTAAGTTCTTATGCTCCACTAGATATTGAAGGATTGAGGTGGGCTATCTTGGCGGAGATAGATGTTTCTGAAGCTTATGCCCCAATTCATTCGTTTGAAAAAACAGTTTTGATTGGGGCTACTTTAATCATTGCCCTAATCACGCTTGTTGCCATGTGGCTGACCGCAATTTTTGTCAAACCAATCAATACTTTAATCAAAAGCGCTCGCAAGGTGGGAGCCGGAGAATTTGACGCGGTTGTGAAATCCGGTTCGCAAGATGAATTTGGAGAGTTGGCTAAATCATTTAACCAAACGATAGACAGCCTTCGCGCCGAAACTCAACTCATCGATCGCCAAAATCGCTCTAATGAAGCATTAGTCTTAAGTATATTTAGTCCCGCGATCGCTAAACGCCTTAAAGACGGAGAGAGAGAAATTGCCGATCAGATTTCTAATGTCTCGGTTTTGTTTTCCGACCTCCACCGATTCACCAGGCTTTCTCAAACGATGTCTGCTCAAGAAGTTGTTGCCCTGCTGAATGAACTAGTAACTAACTTCGATGAAATGACAGATAAATACGGTTTGGAGAAAATTAAAACTATTGGTGACGGTTACATGGCTGTATGCGGGTTGAGTGTGCCGCGTTTGGATCATGATAAACGCACGGTAGATTTTGCTTTGGAAATGCAGGCGTTTGTCCGCCGATTTAATTATGAAAAAGGCTTGCATTTAGATGTGGAAATCGGCATCAATTCCGGAGATGTGGTTGCAGGTGTGATTGGCAAAAATAAATTGCTCTACGACGTTTGGGGGGATACTGTAAATATTGCCAATCGGTTGAAGTCTGCTTGTCCGGTAGGAGGAATTTTAGTTTCTCAAAATATATGCGATCGCCTGCGCGATATCTACGATTTTGAATTCTTTGGTGAAATTCAAGAACCTGGAAAAGAAAAGCTAGTGGGTTGGCAACTCAAAAGTTCTCAGCTTCAAGTAAGTGTTCAAGAAGAAGAATATGAATAATTTCAGCTTTTCAAACAACTGGCATACTTGGGCGGTAATTGTCGGATTAGGGTTCCCACTCCTGGTAGTTTTACTAGGAGAAATTATTTATCATCTAAAAAGGCGCGGTAGACCGCTGGCGGCTACTCTGCGGGTTGTGAAAAACCTCGTTTTGCCCGTGTTAATGCTGATGCTTTTAATCAGGAATGTCTTAAAAGTTGACGTAAACGGGAATTTTGCCAAGCTCGTTGAAACGCTGTTTTGGATATCTGTTATCTACGCTTCTCTCTCGCTATTTAATGTAATTTTGTTTGAAGAAGCGGAGGCGAATACATGGCGGGCAAGGATGCCCAAACTGCTGATCGACCTTTCGAGGTTGTTTTTGGTGCTAGTAGGTAGTGCGATCGTGCTGGCGGCGGTGTGGGGTGCAGATTTGGCGGGTCTGGCTACGGGATTGGGCGTTAGCTCGATTGTGATTGGTTTGGCGCTTCAGGACACATTGGGTAGCATCATGTCTGGGATTGCGCTGCTTCTGGAACGCCCCTTCAGCGTGGGTGATTGGTTGCGCGTTGGCAATAGCGAAGACCAAATCATTGAAGGGCAAGTAATTGATATTAATTGGCGATCTGTTCGCTTGCTAACTCTCCAGCGCCAGATAATTATCGTTCCCCATCAATTCATTGGCAAAGAAATAATCCATAATTACAGCCAACCAGAACGCATTTATAACCAACGCATCAATATTGGCTTCTCCTACGATAGCCCCCCTAACGTCGTGAAGCAGGTACTACAAAGTACAGCTTTGGCTACACAGGGCATATTAGCTCAACCCGAACCAGAGAGCAAAACCACATCCTATGATGAGACGGCAATTATCTATGAAGTGGAGTTCTTTATCGAAAATTTTGAGGATATGGAGCAGATACTTGATAGATTTATGACGCGAATCTGGTACGCAGCGCAGCGAAACAACCTGACGCTATATCGCTACCGATACGAGTATGCTGTGGAAACTGCTGATAAGGCAGATAGCGCTGCAAGTAAGTTAAGTCAGTTGCACTCAATTCCCGGATTTATGCCTTTAACTAGAGAGCAGAAAAATTTGGATGACTTAGCGAAGGGAACTATTGTACAACAGTTCGGTGCGGGCGAGAAAGTTATCCGGCAGGGCGAGCCTGGTAATGCTTTGTATATTATCATTGCGGGTCAGGCTCTAGTCACCGTCACCAACGAGTTTGGCAAGGAATTGGAGGTAATGACTATCTTGCGTGGTGAGTTCTTTGGCGAGATGGCACTGTTTACTGGGGAACCAAGTCCGGTATCAATCAAAGCAGTTGACGATTTGCAAGTTCTTGTCATGTACTCAGATTCTGTAAATACGATGATTTCACGTCAACCAAGCTTGGGACGTGAGATAGGTAAAATTATCGAAGCGCGAAGCAAAGCGGTAAGTATGGCTCAACAAACAGATGTTTCGTCCAATGCTGAGGTTGAAACTATTAGGAATTGGAAGTAAATTGATATCAAATGAAGTCAGAAGAAAGGGAACCCCATATTAAAAAGATTGAAATATGCGTAACATTGAAAGTATTGTCCAGTTAACTAATAAAGAACTTGTGAGGAAGGGATACCAATGAAGTTAGATAAATTCGTCCTGGCACAAAATATGGCTTTTCTGATATCGATTCCACCAGAAAGCAATTTAGCAAAATTACTTTCCTTTTGTTTGGCGACAAAGGCAAGAGTTAATACTTCAGGAACAGAAATCTTGAAGATAACCTGTGAACTAATGGAAAACCCATCAAATTTGCCTTATTGGACTCAAGACGTGATGGGACTTGATTTAGATTACAGTAGTGAGGAGTGGAAAGCTTTGGGAGAGATGGGTATAAAAGATGCAGCAGAATTTATGGCTAAGATCGGGCAAGAATTGGATTCTTTGAATTTGTAATATCAAGCTGTGGCTGAAGCAAAGAAACTCTCAGTTTCAAAACATATCGAAAGCATTCATCATCACCGGATAGTTAAAAAACCCTGTCTTTAGACAAGCGATCGTCAACTTTCAACAGAGGAACAAAATTATGTCTTTAAATGTTGAACTTTTAGAACAAAGTTTCGAGCAAATCAAACCTCGCGCTAATGATTTCGTAGCTAGCTTCTACGAAAACCTGTTTGCAACTCACCCGGAAGTAAAACCGCTGTTTGCCCACACTAACATGGTAGAACAACGGAAACATCTCATAGCTGCTCTGGTCTTAGTGATACAAAATCTCCGTAAACCAGAGGTTTTAGGGTCAGCTCTCAAAACTTTAGGAGCCAAACACGTTGGATATGGGACAATTCCCGAACATTACCCCGCAGTTGGAGAAGCATTGTTGACGACTTTTGAGCAGTATCTCCATCAAGATTGGACTCCTGAGGTAAAGCAAGCCTGGGTCGATGCCTTAACAGCAATTACTGCTTTGATGTTAAAAGGTGCAGGAGAAGATTATGCACTCTTAACTGTGTAAAAAGCATTAGTAAGCGCTGGTAAATCCAGAAAGCCCTGTGTTTATACAGGGTAGTTTCAGCTTTTAAGTCAGGCAAGAAATATGTCTTTAAATATTGAACTTTTAGAGCAAAGTTTCGAGAAAATTAAACCCCGCGCTGATGAATTTACAGCTAGTTTTTACGAACACCTGTTTACACTTTACCCAGAGCTGAAACCGCTGTTTGCCACAACCGATATGGCAAAGCAACAGAAAAAGCTGCTTAATGCTCTGGTTTTAGTAGTAGAAAATCTCCGCAATGCCGAGGCTTTAGAGCCTGTTCTCAACGCTCTAGGAGCAAGACACGTTGGATATGGAGCAATTGCCAAATATTATGGACCAGTTGGAGAAGCACTGCTGATGTCTTTTGAGCAGTATCTCCAACAAGATTGGACACCCGAAGTAAAGCAAGCGTGGGTAGATGCTTACAGAGCGATTACCGCTTTGATGTTAAAAGGTGCTGGTGCAGAATCTGTACCAAAAGAAGTTCAATTATCGAAAATACCAGAGAAAAAAGTAGAATCTCAACTAGAGTCAGTCCCAGAAAAAGAGCCTCAGGAGTTACCCGTAGAGTTACTCGAAAGCAGTTTCGATAAAATTAAACCTCGCGCTGATGAATTTGCAGCTAGCTTCTACGAACACCTGTTTACACTTTACCCAGAGCTGAAACCGCTGTTTGCCACAACTGATATGGCAAAGCAAGAGAAAAAGCTGCTTAATGCTCTGGTTTTAGTAGTAGAAAATCTCCGCAATCCGGAGGCTTTAGAGTCTGTTCTCAACGCTTTAGGAAAAAGACACATCGGATATGGAGCAACTGCCAAAAATTACCGCCCAGTTGGAGAAGCACTGCTGATGTCTTTTGAGCAGTATCTCCAAGAAGATTGGACTCCTCAAGTAAGCAAAGCGTGGAAAGATGCTTACACAGCGATTACTGCTTTGATGTTAAAAGGTGCTAGTGCAGAATCTTCACCAAAAGTTATCTCAGATGAAAAAGCAGCAACCAAAGAAAAGCCAAGACAATTAAAGGAATCTAAGCCATTTAAGCCGGAAGTAGAGCAACAGAAAAAGCCTTTAATATCGATTCAGTTAGATGGTGAAATTCTCCAAAAAATCAGAGCGAAAATCAGCGACAAATATCAGCAATTTCAACCAAAATTATCAGTTGGGCAGTGGGCTGAAATCCTCAAACAAATTCCGCGTAAAGCGATCGATACTTTCTGGATATCACCAGCATGGTTAGTCGCTACTGTTTCAGCCGTCATCTTCACAATATTTTTTGTGAGCATCGATGAAAATTCTGTGCTGGGAAAGGCTCTGGGTGCTGCTGATACTATTAGTCTCGTAGTTGCCTTAGTTCTAGTGATTAAAGAAGCTCCCGATCGCAGAAAACAATTTCACTACCAAGCTTGGAGTATCATCGACGCAGCGCACGGTGTAAAAGTTAGCTATGCCAGAATTCTAGCACTCCAAGATTTAAATGAGGATAATGTTTCTCTTAGAGGTTTGGATGCTGTGGGTGCAGAGTTAGTAGATATTAATCTCCCCAAAGCTAATCTGAGTGCAGCAAATTTAAGTGAAAGCGACCTCAGTAATGCTAATCTGAGCAACGCTAACCTCGATAATGCTAACCTGAGTCAGGCTAAACTTTCTGGTGCTAATCTCAGTCATGCCAAGCTGAGTTTTGCTCACTTAAATAAGGCTAATCTCAGTAGTGCCAACCTCAGTAGCGCAAACCTAATTTGTGCCGACTTGAGTAATGCGAATATGAGCGGTGCGAATTTGAAAAATGCTACTTTGAGCGGTGCTAACTTAGAAGGTACTTACCTAACTGGTGCAAATTTAAAAGGTGCTAAAGTCAGCAATTATGAACTGAGTGCTGCTTTTATTGAAGGTGCGATTATGCCTGATGGTTCAAAACATCAGTCTCTCTTTGATTCAAAATAGCGTGTCTGATAGTTGGTGAGAACTTGTTTTTTTAAGCGCGATACCGAAGCGCTGCTGCTTTCAGCAGATCGCTCTATTTATTCTGCACATCTAAGTATTTTTTCAGTACTTAAATATTATTCTAAATAAGTTTTGGTAAAAAATATCTTTTTATAAATAAGCGATATTTACCTTGTTTATTTATACAAATTAAGTTATTCAACACAGTAATTTGTAAAGCCTATGCAAAGCTATTGCCAATTGATACATCTCTAGTTATATTGAGTTTGCAGATAAATCTGTTTGCTGCATATGTAAGGGAATTGCAGCATCTACCTCAATAAATAATTAGGGCATTTATCACATTTAAATAATTCATCTATAAACCGATAATTCCAATATTGAGTATCGGTGGCATTTCGTGTTGAGTATGGGAAAAGTTTTCCGGACTCTTGTACGCAAAAAATGAGCGTATTTCCACTCTGCTGATGATTGTAATCGGTAAGTAGTTTCTTTTTGCCAATCTGCACAAAAGCGGAAAGTCTGAGCGGAGGTTTCCTCCGTTCCCCGAAGGGGTTGCCGAAGGCATCAGAACTTTCCAAGACAAACGCTGATTTTTAACGATTCGGGTATTCAAATGAGATTGATAATCAAACGGTGGAGGTGTAGTCACCTTCTCCTATTTTTGCTGCTTCCGGGAATGCTTACTTGGGAAGCAAAGTCTGCTGTTGCCGATGAAATTGTAAATACAGCAGTCTTTGGGGGTGACAATATCCAAAATGTCAACACCAATCGCACATCACTAACCACAGATGTTGCAGCTTTGCAGATTATCAAAAGTGGCGATCGCGCCGCAGCTGAACCTGGAGATACAGTAATTTACCGTGTTTCCATCCGCAACACTGGCGGCGTGAGTGCGAATAATCTCACTCTTACAGATATTTTACCATTAGGGCTGCAATTAATTACGCGATCGCCGCAAGCAACTTTAACAAATAGCGGTACAACAACCCCAGTCACAATATCAACCACACCACCACAGAATCGCACATTCACCATCAATGCCGCTAGCATCCCCGCACAAGCAACTTTGAATGTAGTTTACGCTGCCACAGTCACACCTGATGCAGTGCGGGGAACTGGGAGAAATTTAGCAGTTGCGAATGCTGGCAACATCAAAAGTAATACAGCTAGCTATTTGCTAAAAATTCGTCCAGGCATAATTTCCGATTGTGCAACTTTGATTGGACGTGTCTTTGTCGATAAAAACTTTGACGGTGAACAACAACCCGGAGAACCGGGAATACCCAATGCTGTGGTTTACATGGATGACGGTAATCGCATTGTCACCGATGCCAATGGATTGTTTTCTTTGGCGAATGTAATTTCAGGCGATCGCACCGGCACTTTAGATTTAACTACTTTACCAGGTTACGCGATCGCTCCCAACTTTCGCAGCATCCAGAAAAATAGTCAATCTCGACTTGTGCGACTCGCACCTGGGGGTATGGCACGAATGAACTTTGCCGTTACACCCGCTTTTAGGGAGGGACGACAATAAGATGACGCAGGCAAGTTCGAGAATTGATATAACTTTACTGACAATTTGTAGTGCGCTGCCAATTTTGCCGGCTGCAAGCGCAACGGCAAATACAAATCCTCAAAATCAAGAAAGCGCAAATCCTTCTAAATTATCTCACTTAATTGCACCAGTTGAACAAGATAGCGCTGCGGTTTTTTCGCCCAGCGTTCAACCTGATGAATTGTCAGGAGATATCGAGGTTAAAGAACAAATTATTCCCGTAGAGACGTTCCACCGGAACGTCTCAAAGACGTTCCAGCGGAACGTCTCAAAGACGTTCCACCGGAACGTCTCTACCCAAGACGTAACCGAGGAAATACATATACCTTCAATGAATGCAGTTGAGACTCAAATAAAAAGTAATGCAAGTATTGCTGCTGATGAAGTCAGGATTGTTAGTCCGCAAGATAGTGTTATTACTGATAAATTTACTAATTTAGTAGTTGAATATCACTCCAGCGCTGAAGTGACGGTAAAAGTGAATGGTAAGTTGATTGACGCAAGTATAGTTACGCAGGTAGAAAAAGATGCTACACAACAATTGAATACTCAAGTTTGGTATAACGTTCCTTTGGAGGAGGGTGAAAATACTATAACTGCACTTGCAAATGGTAAAGCTGTAAGCGTCAAAATAACAGTTAAACAAACAAAGGCAAAAATCAGTATTGCACCTACAGGTAATAGAACAATTCCGGCTGATGGACGTTCAACTATCGAGTTAAATGGTAAAATCATTGATGAAGATGGGGAAATCATACCCAAAAATGTCACCGTTACTTTAACCGCTAGTGCAGGTAAGTTTGTCGGTGCAGATCAAGACAAAGACGCAAGCGGGTTTCAAGTACTTGCGCGTAATGGTATATTCACTGCAACCCTGCAATCTACTTTAGAAGCGCAAAGAGTACAAATTCGCGCCGCAGTTGATGCATTAGAAGACAAGGGAACAAGGGGACAAGGAGGACAAGGAGGACTTGGGGGACAAGGAGGACTTGGGGGACTTGGGGGACAAGGAGGACTTGGGGGACTTGGAAGTGAATTTTCTCCCTTGTCTCCCTTGTCTCCCTTGTCTCCCTTGTCCTCTCCCTCTCCCCTGGAAGCGTATACAGATGTAGAATTCATCACTTACTTACGTCCTTCTTTGGCAACCGGTTCTGTAAATCTGCGGATTGGTGCGGGAGGAACAAATTATTGGGGTAGTTATCGCGATTTTCTCAACCCGAAAAAACAAGGAACTGAAGTAGATTTAAATGCTGCTGTGTTTGCAACGGGTAAAGTTGGGGATTGGTTATTTACAGGTGCATTTAATAGCGATCGCTCTCTCAATCAAGATTGTAATAATGATAATCGCCTTTTTGGTAGTATTCAATCGTGTGAAAAACAATATCCTGTCTACGGTGATAGTTCTACAGTTACTTCTACCGCACCTTCTATAGACAGTGTTTATGCTCGTTTTGAGCGGACATCTCCCGTACCCGGAGCGGAACCCGACTACTTTATGTGGGGAGATTACAATACAACTGAATTTGCCAGAACTTCGCAACTTTACACCGCAACCACCAGACAACTGCACGGGTTTAAAGGAAACTACAATTTTGGCAACCTGCAATTAACAGCTTTATATGCAAACAATATTGAAGGCTTCCAAAGAGATACTATCACTCCCACTGGTTTAAGTGGAACATACTTTTTATCCCGTCGCTTAGTTATTCCAGGTAGTGAAAACGTCTTCTTAGAATCAGAAGAAATCAATCGTCCCGGTACAGTAGTTGAACGCAAACCGTTATCGCGTGGTGCAGACTACGATATTGATTATGACCGGGGAACGCTGAATTTTCACCGTCCCATGTTCGCTACAGAATTAAATTTTTTTGGTAGCACTCTTGTCAAGCGGATTGTTGTAACTTACCAAAATGATGGAGGTGAAGATACAAATCTTTACGCAGGCAGACTGCAATATAACTTTAGAGGAGAAGCGGGAAATACAAATTCATTTATTGCAGGTAGTTATCTGCGAGAAAATCAAGGAGCGCAAAACTTTCAATTATACGGCTTTGACTTTTTCGCACCTTTGGGTAAAAACGGTCAAATTATCGGCGAGTATGCTCACTCCAATCATAATTCTATCAGCTTTGGGGATGTTAGCGGTTCTGCTTATCGTTTAGAAGCATTTGGCAATTTTAGCGATCGCATTCAAGCTAAAGCTTACTATCGTTCTCTGACAGAAAACTTTGCCAATAATGCGACATCAAGTTTTACACCCGGACAAACTCGTTATGGTGCATCAGCGATCGCTCTTCTAACTGATTCTACCAGCTTTAACTTGGGATACGATCGCGAAGACAACTTTGGTATCACTCCCGCAACGCGATCGCAGTTTTTTGACTTATTCAACCCGCAACCGCAACCCACCCCAGGAAGTCGAGTTGATAACAAACTTACCACCATTCGCGCAGGTATTCAGCAAAAGCTGGGTGCGTCAGACTTAGGTATAGAGTACGTAAACCGTTCCCGCATAGATAAAATCAGCAATCAGTTTGACGGTAACGCCAGTCAATTAGTATCTCATCTCAACGTTCCTTTAAGCAATGCTTTAACTTTTCGCGCTCAAAATGAACTTAACCTAGGTGAAAGCGACGTTTTATATCCTAACCGTACCACTCTTGGTTTAGATTGGGCATTGTATCCTGGCGTAACCATGCGACTAGCACACCAATTTTATGATGGTGGTTTGCTCAAAGGCAACAGCATCACCAGCTTAGATACAATTCTTGAGCGCAAACTCTCGGAAAATACCAACATCACCGGACGTTACTCGATTTTATCAGGTGTTGAAGGCTTGAGCGATCGAGGAGCGGTAGGGTTAAATCATCGCATCCGTTTAGCACCAGGTTTAAAACTTAATTTAGGTTACGAACACATATTCAACAATTTATTTACTCCCACAGCAGCAGGTGCTAGATTTGCTCAACCTTATGCAGTTGGACAAAGTGCTTCATCTTTGGGACTGTTTTCCGGTGATGCTTACAGCGTCGGATTGGAATACACTGATAATCCCAACCTTCAAGCAGGTGCCCAATTTGAGTATCGCAACGGTAGCGGCGGCAGCAATACGGTAATTTCCGCAAATCTTGCTGGGAAAATTACACCTGCTGTCACAGCATTAGTCCGCTATCACCAAGCCGGTGGTGCAAATCAACTTTTAGAAGGATTGGGAGACACCGCAAATCTGAAGGTAGGTTTAGCTTACCGCGATCCGAATAACGATAATTTTAACGCTTTACTGCGTTACGAGTATCGCCAAAATCCCTCGACGATTCCCGACAATTTGTTAAACGGTAGCGGTAACAATTCAATAGATCACCTCTTCGCTGCCGAAGCTATTTACGCACCTAATTGGCAGTGGGAATTCTACGGTAAATACGCATATCGTAACAGCACAGGTTACTTAGCGAATAACTTTACTAACAGTAGCAGTTTGCATTTAGCGCAGTTACGCGCAAGTTATCAACTAGGATACCGCAGCGATTTAGCAGTGGAAGGACGTTGGATCGGTCAACCCGACCAAGGATACAACGAATTTGCTGTAGCGCTGGAAGGTGGGTATTATTTCACACCAGATTTGCGAATTGGTTTAGGTTACGCTTTTGGTGGTGTCGATGACCGAGATTTTACAGGTTATCGCTCGAATGGTGGTCCTTATTTGAACATCAGCTTTAAGGTAAATGAGCTTTTCGGTGGTTTTGGACGACAGAAGGTAGTACCGAGACAACAGCAGGAATCTGAGGTTAAAACTGTAACAGAGATGCCAAAAGTCAATACAACTTTAGAAGTATTTTCTCAATGAGGAGTGCATATGAGTGGAATTATACGACGTAGTGAGCGCTTCAGCGCTCAAATAAGCACTAAAGTGCTTACTACGTGCTTTCTATTGCTTATCTCACCAGAAATAGCAGTTAGTCAATCTCCGGTTTCCCCCTCCTCTTCCTTGCGGGTTGTGGTGAATAGTGGGGAAGATGCTGTCAAAGCTGATGATAAGTTGACTTTACGAGAAGCGATCGCCTTAATAAATAACAGCTTACCACTACAGCAATTAAGCGGTGCTGAAAAAGCTTTGGTACGGCAAAATACGCCGGACTCACGTATAGAATTTAGCTTACCATCTAGTGAAATCACTATCCAATTACAGCAGGAATTACCAGCTTTAACAAAGTCGGTGGTAATTGATGGTACTACTCAACCAGGTTACAACGCTTTGCGATCGGCTACTGCCCAAATTGCTATCCCTAAACCGATGGTGGCAATAACTCCTGCACTCAACAAAGAGATAATTCGCGGTTTAAGTGTCGTTGCTGATAACGTGCAAATTCGCGGTTTAAGTATTTACGGTTTCAGTTCGTCGAACCGAGGCGCAACTTTAACTATACCACCAGCGGATATCTTTATTGACAACAGCAGGAAAAATGTGGTGCTGGAAAATAACTGGTTGGGTATTACCCCAGATGAAAAAATGCCAGAAAAAACATCTGCTTTTGGGGTTTACGTTTTCAACAGTAGGGGTACGACGATTAGACGCAACCGTATTTCTTACCATGATGGCAGTGGCATTATTACCTCGCAGCGTGCGGAAAATACTTTGATGATAGAAAACATCATCGTCGGTAATGGTCTTGCGGGAATGCCTGATGCAGTGCGTTTAGAAGGGGTAATTTCTAACTCACAACTTCAAGGCAATTTGATTTGCGGTAACGATGGTGCTGGTGTTTATTTATTCAAACCATCAGGGAAAGTACAAATTCGCGATAACCGCATCGCTTTCAATGGTAAGCGTTTGCGACGCGCTGCGGTCTATTTGATGGGCAATGAACATCAAGTTATTGATAATGAAATCAGTCATCAAACTGGACCTGGGGTGGTGGTGACTGCGTTTCCTAGCAGTAAAGCTTATGGTTTTGGTTCAGCGTTGGGTAATGTAATTCAAAATAACAGATTTGGTGAGTTAGAAGGTTTGAGCATTGATTTGAACACTCAGCAAAATCTGGATGTCAGCGATTTTCAACGCGGTGATGGTTTCAACCCTAAGCGTAACACTTCAAACCGACGCATAGATACAGGCAATGGAGCGGTGAATGCACCAGAGTTTGCTAGTTCGGAGTTATTTATTGTCAATGGTAAGGCTTTAATTAATGGTACTGCTGATGCTGGTTCTCAAGTCGAAATTTACCGAGTTGACGAGCAAGACAATGATTATGGTCCTTTGAGTCAGCCTTTGGCAACGGTAAGTGTAGATGAAAAAGGCAAGTTTAATGCTAGTTTAACTCAGTTGCAGGCGGGAGACAAAATTAGTGCGATCGCTACTGTTCCTAAATATGGCACTTCCGAACCAGCATACAACGCGATTATCCGTTCTGTTAATGCTTCGCAAGTAATCCAAAATCGCAAATCTAAAATCCAAAATCCCCAATGTGTCAGCGCAGCACCATCACCAAAACCAGAACCGCTTCCACAACCGATACCAGAACCACAACCAAAACCAGAACCGATACGTTTGAAAGTACCGCGTATTATTCACTTTGCTTTAGATAAATCTAATATTAGTTCTGAAAGTGCAACGGTGCTAAATCGCGTTGTCGAAGTATTGCGGCAATATCCTTTCATTGTAGTGGAAATTGAAGGACATACAGACCCGCGTGCAAGTGATGAATACAACTTAGCGTTGGGTAAACGACGTGCTTCGTCTGTGAGAAATTATCTCTTAAAAAGTGCGATCGCGCCAGAACGCATGACCATTCGCTCATTAGGGGAAACTAAGCCACGTTCTCAAGGTAATAGCCGTATTGATACTGCACGAGATAGACGTGCGGAATTGATTTTCAAAGATATCAGGGGTGTAGAAATCATCATCGAAGAACAAGAAAACGACTTACAGATAGAACCATTCCGTTAAATCCTTATTATTTTTATCTCACGCAAAGCCAAGGCAGCGCGTTGCGGGGGTTCCCCCCGTTGTAGCGACTGCCGCGCAGAGACGCAAAGGAAGAAATGAACAGGACTTACGCAAAAATTCTCTCTCTTCCTCATTCCTCTGTGAACTCTGCGTACTCTGCGGTTCGTTTTTCCATAACCAGTGCGTAAGTCCTAATGAAAAAAAGTGTGGTGTAAATAGATGAAAATTCCTGCAATTTTACTGACAACTACATTTAGTTATCAAAGTCTGCTTTTATTTACCGCTTCCCCGGTATTCGCTCAAGTTACACCGCAATTATGCGCCATTCCTGGCAGAGATAGTCCGATACCTTTAAGTGGGATAATTAATACCTATTACCCAAGTCAGGCAAATACTACCATATCGCCCGGTGCAACGTCAATTCCAGTCGGAACACCCACCAACGGAGCGTTAATTCAACCAGGTGACTTATTATTAGTCATCCAAATGCAAGCAGCAGATATTAATTCCAGTAACACCGATGCTTACGGTGATGGTATTGCGGGGGGTGGTAACAGTGCAAATACTAAAGTCGCTCCATCCGGGGGAGCAACCGGTGCTAGTGGTTACACCAACTCGACTGCTGGGAATTATGAATATGTGGTTGCTACAAGTTCCGTTTCCGGAAATTCGATATCTATTAAAGGTACAGGTTCCGGTGGTGGGTTGAGGAATTCTTATAGTAATGCTGACTTTGGCACTCAAGGACAAAGAAGATATCAAGTAATTCGCGTCCCGCAATACTCTAGCGCTAGTGTAAATTCAACTTTGACCGCTGCCCCGTGGAACGGCTCTACAGGCGGGGTTTTAGTATATGATGTTGCGGGGAACCTCAATCTGAACAACGCTACTGTAGATGTCACCGGTAAAGGTTTCCGTGGTGGCGGTGGAAGATTTTTTAACGGCGAACCTGGATTATCATTCAATGACTACCGCACCCTTTCAACCCAAAATGCTAATGGTTCCAAAGGTGAAGGTATTGCAGGTACACCCCGCTTTCTCATTCAAAAATTTAACAACACTACTGGAAATTCCCTTGTCACTCCTCAACTAATAGATAATATCAATGAAGGTTACCCAAATGGCAGCTACGGTAGAGGGGCACCCGGTACCGCCGGCGGTGGTGCGACTGATGGAAATCCCGGCGGTACAAACAATGAAAACTCCGGTGGAGGTGGTGGTGGTAACGGTGGTTTTGGCGGTTTGGGGGGCGAATCTTGGAATTCTCAACGTTTTATCGGCGGTTTTGGCGGTACAGCTTTTGGGGCTGATGTTGCCCGCGTTGTCTTGGGTGGTGGTGGTGGTTCAGGCTCAAGTAATAATCGTACCTCGATTATCAGAGGTATTCTTCCTGATGGTCTTGCTAGCAGCGGCGCTCCTGGTGGAGGTATGGTATTAATTAGAACTGGTAGCGTCAGTGGTAATGGTGCGATCGCTGCGAATGGTGACAATGCTTACAATGTGGAAAACGATGGTGGTGGTGGCGGCGGTGCTGGTGGTAGTGTGGTAGTTACCGCTGCCAATAATAACCTTACAGGTTTGACTGTAAATGCCAATGGTGGTAGAGGCGGTGATGTCAGATTTGTTTCACCGCACGGTCCTGGTGGTGGTGGCGGTGGTGGTGTTGTTTTTAGCAGTTCTGGTGCGGTTGTCAATGTTAGCGGTGGCACTCCTGGCGGTACTGGCGACCCAATTGACCCTACGCAAAACTTCGGTTCTACTACAGGTTCTAGTGGAGTTAGTGCAGCCGCCGGCAGTATTCCCGGTGCAAATTCCGGTGCTGAATGCTTGCCGATATTAACTGTTAATAAAACTACCAGCACGCCCGGTCCACTTAACAAGCCGAGTAAAGCAAGTTATACTATCACCGTTTCTAATACTGTCAACCGAGGTACAGCGCTTAACGTTAATATTACCGATACTTTGCCAGCTGGTTTTACTTTTGATGGCTCAAGCACTCCCACTATCAATGTAACTGGTGGGGCAACTCGTAACGCAATTAACAATGCAACTGCTGGCGCAACTACTGTTAATTTTGGCACATTCGATATTCCCGGCGGCGCTACTGTAGAAATTACCTTTACAACTGACATTTCTGCAACCGTAGCCGATGGTGTTTATCAAAACTCCGCGACAGCAACTTATCTCGACCCAACCCGCACCACAGCCAACGGTACAACAAGTACAAGTTATGATGCGGCAAATCCAGGTGAAGATGTAACTGTAGCTTCTTTAACTCCGACAATTCGCAAGTCAGTGCGCTTTTTGCGAGATAATGACGGAACAAAAACTGTCACAGTTGGTGATGATGTCCAATATACGATTATCGTTACCAATCCGAATCCAGCTAGTTCTGTAGATAATTTAGTGATTAGCGATCGCGTTCCCGCACAACTACAAATTTTACAAGATAGTGAGAACGCAATTGAATTTTCTTCCGGTTTCAACGTTGCTTCTACCTTACCCAACAACAGTTTTAACGGTACTGGCAATTCGATTATCTTTTCTAATCCTGGCACTGTGCCGCCAAACAGCACTGTTACAGTTACTTATAACGCCCGCATTCTGCCTAATTCTGAAACGAGAATCAGCAACATAGCCAGTATTAATTTTACAGGAGATAACGGGAAGGCGATCGTTTCTGATGCCAGTGACACAATTAACCCCAATCTACCTGGTTCCGGTGTCAATTCTGGCAACCCAGATGCAAACGGCAATGTCAACCAACCCACCGGCGACGGTATTAATCCTGACCCCACAATCATTAACTTTATCAACCCACCTCAATTACCGCAACTACGTGGAGTCAAGCGAATTACCAATGTAATTAGAAACGGCGCATCAATAAATAATGTCAACTTTCATACGTTTATCGATGACCAAAATGATGATACTGACAATGCTGCCGGATGGTCAAAACTCAAACCAGTAGGAGTTCCCATCATTAGCCCGCAAATACGTTTGCAAAGTGGCGATGAAGTAGAATATACCGTCTATTTTCTTTCCGATGGCAATCAGCCGGTGCAAAATGCCAAATTTTGTGACTCTATCCCCAACGGGACAAAGTTCATTCCTGACAGTTTTGGTTCAGGTAGTGGCATTTTGGTAAATATTCTGAACAAAGCTACACCCCAAACGAATACCGCAGATAGCGATAATGCTAGCTTTTTCTCGCCCTTAGCGCCATTACCAGCTAATAACGTTTGTTCTAATCAGAATAATCTTAAAGGAGCAGCGATCGCTAATTTTGGCAATCTTGACAACACAACTGGCAACAATTACGGCTTCGTTCGCTTCCGTGTCAAAATCGATTGATATATAGCAAAGTTCAACAATTATCGAGGATTGATTGAAGATGCCTGTGGAGCATGAAAACAAGGTAATGACCTCCCAAGAGGTGGCTAAGTTGTGGGAAGCTTTCCAAATGTTTGACGAGGACGGTAACAGTACCATCTCAGCAGAAGAACTGGGGCAGGTAATGCGTTCTTTAGGACAGAACCCCAGCGACACAGAGCTGCGGGATATGATTAAAGAGGTAGACGTTGACTTGTCGGGTGCTATCGATTTTGAAGAGTTCAAAGCGCTGATGGTGTCTCAGCAAGGCGATCGCAAGAGCCGTTTGGCACTGGCATTCAGCGTGTTTGACGAGAACGGCACCGGTGAAATTACCGCTGATGAGATGCGGAATGTGATGAGCCAATTTGGGCTGACAGATCAAGAACTAGATGAGATTATCAAAGAAGTCGATCATGATGGCGATGCTTCAATTGACTTTGAGGAATTCTGTAAGCTGATGCCAGAATCAGAAACTGCGATCGGCTACAAAGATTCACCAATTCCTCTCGTCACAAAAAAAACAACCGCAACAGACGGTGGAGTTGCCCCCACCACCGAAGACACTCCACAAGAAGCAACCACAAAGCTCGAACCGGAGATAGCGCGGCTAAAAGAACAACTGGCACAACACCCACAAAGCGAGCAAAAGCGCGGAACGTCCCGCTTGCAAATGCAGATTGGTTTGTTTCGTTTGATTCAAGGAGCAGCCTACCGTTGCTTCCGCGAAAGTTTCTCTGCCAATCACGAAACCCACCTGCGGGTGAGAAACCTACCTTATAGAATTACTGACTTCGTGGAGTTTGTAAAGACGGCGATCGCCCTCTACAAAGGGTTAGGTATAGTAGAAGCGGCTTGTCATCCAGTACTTGATGCAGTAGTTGAATCCCTTACAGATGAATATGCCCGACTAGAAGAGCGCATCAAGAACTGGAAGACAATAGAAAAGACAACAGAGATGTTGGCAGAAGAAAAAGCGATGGTAGAAGCGCGTCGCAAATCAGCCAATGTCAAAGACAAATTTGCGGCAGGAGTCGAGTTTGCAATCACGCTGAAGAAAAAGCATTTCAGCTTGCGCGACATCGCGGAAGGTGTGCTTGCCATCAACGAACTCAACCGACTGCGGAAGATGGAGCTCAATCAAGAAATGGCTCCACCACCAGCCAAATCAGAGGAACATCCAAAAGAGTACCTGAACAAGTGGAACCGTGTCATCCTCTCCCAAGCATCAGAGGAAGTGGATGGTGCGATGATGCCAGTAAACTATTGGTATGAAGATTTCATGCCAAAGCTGCTGGCTGCATTCAGCGTCAGCACTGCCGCAGACATTCAGAGCAACACAGTACCTGATGAGGCAGCTTTGGACAAGTGGTACGAGGCAACTAAGGCATCGGGGAAGTTTGGCTTTTATGGGGCAGATGTTGCAGAGAACTTTCTCAAATGCACCCCAAAACAAAAGCTGATGCTCAAGCAAGCATGGCGTCTCACAGACCATTACTTGAATGGAGTGCAGAAACGGCGCGAACGTCAGGAATTTGGACGCGAGTCGGGCGCACTTTCTCAGTATGTAGCATTCATTGACATATATGTAGGTCGGAGTGATGTCAAGGACTCGCAAATGCGGGTGAGCTTCCCATACTATATTGGACCAGCAGTATGGCGCTTTTTCCACACCACTGCTGAAATTGTATCTACCAAGACCGACGTACAGCAGAAAGCTCTGGTGGCAGTTTTTAAGGATTTCTTTAAACTATTTGCCACCATGTACCCCTGCCCCTATTGCCGCCATCACCTAAATATGTATGTGGTGCAGAACAAAGAGGTGGAAATGTATCCGATGGAGTACCTTTTGCTCGGACGTGATGCCCAATTGACTAACTTTGAGGTGTCAATGGAGGCAAAACTCTCCACTGTAGTCGATGGCTCCTCCCTGCGCTTATTCTTTTGGAAGCTGCACAACACCGTCTCCTCTTCGATCGCTCGCTCAGAGGAGTGGTATCACAAAGATGAGAAAGCCTTCTACACCACCCGCTATTGGCCCAGTCTTGACACCGAGCTGGCACGAGCCAAAGCACTCAAACATATCAGCATTGCAAGCGATCGCATCTACCGCCTTTATGGTATGCTAAAGCCGGCATCGCGGCTCTCCGGGGCAAGAACCACATTGCAAAAGCTCTTGCAAAAGGGTGATTGGGAAGGCATCAAGGAAGCATGTCTGGTTGCACAAGATTACATCAATGATTTGGAGTCGGCTGTCCAGAGCGGACAATTTTTACAAGAAACATACTGTTTTGATCCTAACCTTGTGGATAAAACTCCCTACTTCACTCCTGAAGAAGAAGAGTTTTCCCGCAGCGGTGTGTTTGTAGAACTGACCTAATATCATAAAGTCGTGTTTTTGTCAACTCTAGCAGGGTAGCGCAGGAATTCATAATTAGTAATTAGTAATGAGTAATTATCTCAATTACTCATTACTAAGTTTATAGAGAGTAATTTTGAGGAATATATGCTAATGCAGTTAGACAAGTTTGTATTAGCACTAAGCAGCATTACATGAATACTACAAAAGTTTGTAGACGTTAAAACCCTTGATTTACCGTTAAGCGGTTACTTGAGGATTTGAGAAGTAAGCTACTACAACCTTAGATAAAATCCTTAAATAATAAGACTTTGGCGAATTGCGGTACAGGCGAAACTTGATATCAAAGTTCATTGTCACATGATGCGCCACGCTTGTGGTTATTTTTTAGTGAATCGGGGCACTCTAGCAGGGGGAAAGAGGCTTTTCCGATTTTTGCACAGATCCGGTAATCATAAGCGATTAACCGAACTTGATATAATTGGAGGCAGCAGCCCACAGAAGGCATTCCCAGGTGGAACCTGGGAACGAGAGTGCGAGAGTTAGGGAATAGGAACAATTCTCAATAACCGCTCCATAACAGTTCTTGCCCGACGCCCTCCCCCTGGAATCAGACGATGACAAAGAACATGAGGAGCAAGAAATTTCACATCATCAGGAATCGCGTAATCACGTCCTAACAGAAAAGCTAACGCCTGCGTAGCTCGTTGTAGAGCCATTGTACCGCGAGGACTGACACCCAGAGAAATTTCTTCATCTTGGCGCGTCGCCCGCACCAATTCCAAAATATACTGTTGCAATGAGCTTTCCACTCTTACTTGAGCGCAAATTTGGCGCAATTCCTGCACCTCTGCCAAAGTAATACAAGGTTGCAAATCAGCAACTTTGATATTCTTATCGACAGTTTGCAGCATCTGTAATTCTTCAGCTTGAGAAGGATAGCCCAAACTCAAGGAAAGCATAAACCGATCCATCTGCGCTTCTGGCAAGGGAAAAGTACCTTGATATTCGATGGGGTTTTGAGTGGCAATCACAAAGAACGGTGTCGGAACCGCACGAGAAACACCATCTACTGTTACTTGTTGTTCTTCCATCACTTCCAGCAAAGCTGACTGAGTGCGGGGTGTAGCCCGATTGATTTCATCAGCTAGCAGCACATTGGCAAATATTGGACCAGGGAGAAAGCTAAATTCGCCGCTTTTTGGATTCCAAATATTGATACCAGTAATGTCAGTAGGTAGTAAATCTGGGGTGCATTGCAGGCGTTGAAATTTGCCATCAATAGAACGAGCTAGAGACTTTGCCAGCAGGGTTTTACCAACTCCAGGGACATCTTCTAGCAAAGCGTGACCACCACCTAACAAAGCAACTAGCACTAAGCGTATTGCCTCACTTTTGCCAACGATGGTCAGAGCGAGATTTTGTGTTAGCGCGTCAATTTTTTTTCTCATGCACTGTGGGGAATGGGGAATTGGGAATGGGGAATGGGGAATGGGGAATTGCGAATTGGTAATTGCGAATTGCGAATTGCGAATTGCGAATTGCGAATTGCGAATTGGTAATAAGAGATTCTTTCCATACCCATTACCCATTACCCATTACCCATTACCCATTACCCATTACCCATTACCCTTTGTATAGTGTTCCCACTCAGCATTCAAAACTCATTACCAAGAACTTCTTTAGCAGCAATGCAGTCAAGTTGAATTTGTGTTTTCAGGTCTTCTAGAGAAGAAAATTTTTGTTCTGGGCGTAAAAATTTGGCGAGTTGCACTGTCAGGTTTTTGCCGTACAAATCGCCAACCCAATCTAACAGATGCACTTCTACGGTTGGATGAGTGCCGTTTACAGTCGGGCGATCGCCTATATTCATTACACCTTTAATGGCAGAATTTTGGTTTTCTTCGATAAAAACGCGAACTGCGTAAACACCTTGACGGGGCAAAAATTTTTCTTTAGGTAATTGCAAATTGGCGGTGGGAAAGCCTATAGTTCTGCCAATTTGTTGACCTTGGACAACAACACCAATTAGGGTATAAGGACGCCCTAAAAGTTGGTTAGCTAGTTCGACGTTGCCGTTTGCCAAATGTTGGCGAATCAGTGAAGTGCTAATACGAGCCTCCTCGGTGGAAGTGACACTCTCACCTGCATGAGTTTGGATGGGAACGATGGTAACGGGAATGCCGTATTTGGCGGCGAGAAATTGTAAATGCTTGGCGGTGCCGCTGCGCTTTTTACCAAAACAAAAATCTTCCCCGACGCTAATTTGCTGACATTGCAATTGTTGCACGAGAATTTGTTCTACGAATTCTTCGGGAGTCAAAGCTGATAATTCTTTGCCAAAGGGTAATAGTACCAGTTGTTCGATGCCAAGCGATCGCAGCTGTTGCACTTTTTCATCCACTGGTGTCAACAAAGCATGAGGTATCCCTGTAAAAAATTCTTGTGGATGCGGATAAAAGGTGACAACTGTTGAGTAAATGTAATTAGTATTACTTTCTTTCTCTCTATTTTCTCTGTTGGCTTGTTGCAAAATTGGTGCAATTACTCTTTGATGCCCGCGATGGACACCATCAAATTTGCCCAGCGCAACAGCAGTAGGCGTTAAAGCCAATTTGGTGGAAGAAGCAACCCACACAGCACACCCATTTGGAGACAGATTTACCACGTCGATTCGGGGATTTTAGGTTTTTGAAGCAGTTCAGAAAAAATTTATTTTTCGTTTGCTAGTTTTCGCGAGAATGAATTCAAGAAAGAACTAACTTTTCGCTGCTGCCGTTCAGCTAACTGCCATTCATCCGCTGTTTGAGCGATCGCTCGTGCGGAAGAACCCGCATTGAATGTAGTTCAAGCGGCATACCCGTTGGGGTATGTGGCGATAAAGCTGTTTATCACCAATCTAAACTAAAATTTCCCATCGCTTCGACTACAACCTTTAAGCAGAAAACTCACTAACAGGAATAGATTCTGATAAGGGCATGGATATGGGAACCTGAAGTACCATTCCTTCCCGTGCCATAATCGCACCAGGAAATTGCACCGCTGCTTCTTGCCCTACACGATCCAAAAATTCATCGTCGTGTGCCGGATCGTGGTGGAAAATTACCAAAGTTTTGACGTTAGCTGCTTTGGCTATTTTCACAGCTTCTTGCCATGTGGAATGTCCCCAACCGATTTTCGGCGACTTTGGCGAATGATATTCATCGTCGGTATAAGTGGAGTCATAAATGAGGATATCGGCATTACGAGCTAGCCACATCACATTTTCATCCAACCTGTCGGGAAAATGCTCAGTATCAGTAATATAAACAGCCGCACCATCCCGCCAATTAACTCGGTATCCTACCGCTTCACCGGGATGGTTCAGAGGTGCCGTTTCGACGGTAATATCATTAATTTTGATTGGCTCTCCGGCTTTGACATTGTAAAAATCCAAATTTGCTTGCATGATTTGCAAGGGTACGGGAAAATTTGGATGCAGCATTTGGTCATTCAGCCGCTGTTCGACGGTGGAACCATCAGGAGCGATCGCCCCATAAATATGAAAGTTATTTCCCCTGACAAAACCTGGCGTAAAAAAAGGAAATCCTTGCACATGATCCCAGTGGGAGTGCGTGAAAAATATATGAGCTTCTATCGGCATTTGGCGCAATAATGATTGCCCCAAAACATGCAGTCCCGTACCACCATCGAAAATTAAGCGTTTACCGCCCGCTTGCATCTCAACGCAAGGGGTATTACCGCCGTAACGAACGGTATGTAGTCCTGGACTGGGGATGCTGCCGCGAACGCCCCAAAATTGTACGGTAAATTGATTATCTATCCTAGACATGGGTGTTGCTTTGCTGGATACTGAGCGGGCGATCGATAAAAGAAATTGTTACTCCTGTTTGTCCAGTTTATGCTGTATCTTGTGCGCTTTGTGAGACGGGGAATTTCAAAGGTAAAACAGCATACCCTTTTCAATGCTAGTGCAGGCTTAATTTGGTTATCTTGCTCTTGCTTATTATTAAAGACTGCAAGGCAAATTCCTTGACTTTTCCAGGCGTATATGTATGAGTTGTTTTCAAGAGTGCTCCTACTTTATAGCCTAAATTTTCTTGTAATGCATTTAACAAGCTTTACTAGCTCCCTTGTACATAAAATTATTCAAGTCAACTTAAATTCCCACTCAGACAATTGATTAACGCCACCTGCATAGGTGAGATTATATTGCAATGGGGTTATACTGATGTAGTTTTTACGGATAACATGCACGTCAGTAGGTACATTTTCAGGCAAATTTAAATCGGATGGCGGTTCCACATCTTCTAGAACTTCTCCGGTTAACCAGTAGTATGTTTTTCCACGCGGATCGATGCGCTTGTCAAAAACATCTACGTAGCGTCGCACTCCCTGACGGGTAATAGTCACTCCAGCAATTTCTGACCACTTGACGGCAGGAATATTGACGTTAAGCAACATCAATTCTGGTATGGGTTTTGCTGCTATTTGGTCTAGGAGAATTTTGGCAAAGTCAGCAGCAGGTTGAAAATCTTTGCAAGTGTGGCTGGTAAGACTCAGTGCTACACTGGGAATGCCTTCAATTATACCCTCCATTGCGGCGGAAACAGTTCCGGAATAAAGAATTTCGGTTCCCAAATTAGCACCTTGATTAATGCCAGAAACAACCAAATCAGGGGGAGAGTCTAGCAAAGCCCACAACGCTAATTTAACACAATCGGAAGGAGTACCATCGCAAGCCCAAGCATTGACAGCAGGATGAAACACCGATTCAATGATTTCGGCGCGAATTGGTTGGTGTAAAGTTAGTCCGTGTCCGGTTGCCGATCGCTCGCGATCCGGGCAAACTACAGTCACATCATGACCGGCTTGTGCCAAACAATTGGCTAAAGTCCGAATCCCTAAAGCCGCAATCCCGTCATCATTGCTAATTAGTAATTTCATAAGTCAAGAGTCAATAGTCAATAGTCAATAGTCAATAGTTAAGAGACAATTGTCAATGTCAGGCGTCACATGTATCAGGCAAAAAAAACATACTTACACACGCGATCGCCTTTAAACTGGTAAAAAGAGGTTTGCTTTAACCCTTACCTTTGACTCATCAATGGCATATGACTAAGGTCATTAGTCTTTTGACTCTTGACTCTTGACTGTTGACTAATTCACAACTGTAAGAAATGACGAATCAGCCCAGCAATTTAGAGGCTCAACTTTTAGCACTGCGAATTGAAGGAGAAAAAGCGATCGCAGCTGCCGATAGCTTAGAACGCCTAGAAGAACTAAGAGTCGGCTACCTTGGTAAAAAAGGGGAATTGTCCACACTGTTGCGAAGTATGGGACAATTAAGTGCCGAAGAACGACCCTCAATTGGGGCGATCGGCAATACAGTTAAAGAAAGCCTTCAAACCAGTTTAGACAAACAACGCGCCTCTTTAGAAGCTGCTCAAATTCACGCACAGCTAGAAGCAGAAACTCTAGATGTGACAATGCCGGGAATTTACAGCCCCCAAGGACGTATCCATCCCCTGAATGGTATTATCGACCAAGCGCTAGATATCTTTGTCGGTATGGGCTACACCGTGGCTCAAGGTCCAGAGATGGAAACAGATTACTACAATTTCGAGGCTCTGAATACCCCCCCCGACCACCCAGCGCGTGATATGCAGGATACTTTCTACCTCCCAGATGGAAATCTCCTACGTACTCAAACCTCGTGTGTACAAATTCGTTACATGGAAGCCGAAGAACCACCGATTCGGATTGTAGCCCCAGGACGAGTTTATCGGAAAGATGATGTAGACGCTACCCACTCAGCAGTTTTTCATCAAATAGAACTTTTAGCAATTGACGAGGGACTAACTTTTACAGACCTTAAAGGCACTATTAAGTTGTTTTTAGAAGCAATGTTTGGCGAATTACCAATTCGCTTCCGTGCCAGTTATTTCCCGTTTACAGAACCTTCTGCGGAAGTCGATTTGCAGTGGAATGGTCGCTGGTTAGAAGTTATGGGCTGCGGTATGGTCGATCCTAATGTGTTGAAAGCTGTGGGTTACGATCCAGAAGTTTATACTGGATTTGCCGCCGGTTTTGGTGTCGAACGCTTTGCGATGGTTTTACACCAAATGGACGATATTCGCAGATTATACAATAGCGATTTGCGCTTTTTACGGCAGTTTTAGGCAGGTTGGTGGTTAGTGGTTAGGAGTTAGGAGTTAGGAGTTAGGAGTTAGGAGTTAGGAGTTGGTGGTTAACTGTTGACTGTTAACCCTCAACCAACAACCATCAACCATCAACCAACAACTAACAACCAACAACTATCAACCAACAACTATCAACTAACAACCATCAACTAACAACTAACTACTTCCTGCAATTATCGCAATGCCCACACCGCCAGTTTGCCGCTTCTTTGTCAAAACCAAAAGCATTTAACAAAAACTGCCAGCGGCATTGCTTTGTTGTCAGATATTGATTCATCTGCTTTGCGGCATTAAGTTGCGTCGTTAACTGCTTTGGTCTGCTTTCTTCAATAATGTACTCGAAAGGGTTAAGCCAGTTTAACTGACCGCTGCTGTGGAGAAGAGAAAGAGCAACAGCACTATCGGGAAATTGTTTGGCTACTGCATTGACTTCTCCCTTTTTAGGCAGTTTTTTCATCAGTTGCTGTGCGTCCAGTTGTTGCTTACGCATCCGATCCTCAAAAAACCTTTGTCTTTGCTTATCCTCTGGATCTAACCATCCCGTAGGTTCACTAATCAACATCAACGCTTGCGCTGGTTTTCCATCTCTTCCAGCGCGTCCAATTTCTTGCACATACTCCGAAAGCAAATGCGGTGCGTGGAAGTGAATCACCCAACGCACATCTGGCTTATTTATCCCCATCCCAAACGCACAAGTACAAACAACAAAAGGGATTTTTCCACTTAGCCAACTCGCTTCTACTGCACGGCGTTCTTCTGCACCCAATCCCGCATGATAAGAAGTTGTAGAATAACCTTTTTCTCTCAACCACTCAGCTAAATTCTCGCTATCTCGCCGAGTACGTACATAAACTAACCCAGGTTCTTGTTTCCGTTCTTGAATAAACTTTAATAAATGTTGCTTTCTTCCGCGTGGTGTCCAAACAATGCGAACACTGGGGTTAAGATTAGAACGGTACGGATTAACACGAAAAAACGCCGGTTGCTCTAATCTTAAGACTTCTTTAATAGTTTTTTGAGCCAGAGGATCGGCGGTGGCGGTAAAAGCGGCTACGCTGATGTGTGTTCCCTGTGGTTTGAATTTGAGCAGCGCTGGTCGCACCGCCCCCAATCTTCGATAAGCTGGTCGAAATGTATCGCCCCATTGTACCAGACAATGTGCCTCATCTAATATCAATCCGTTAATTTTTAACTGCGGCTGACACAATCTTTCCCAAACTGGCGCACTCAGTAAAGTTTCTGGCGATAAATACAGCAATCTTAGCTGTTGTCGTTCCAAAGCTTGCAAAACCGCACGTCGTTGGCTAGAAGGCAATTCACTATGCAAAAGCGCTGCACTCAAGTTGCGCTGACGTAGTTCCTGCACTTGATTTTCCATCAACGCTACCAAGGGGGAAACTACTAGCGTTAATCCTGTTTGTAGCAGTGCCGGCAACTGAAAGCATATTGACTTTCCGCCACCTGTGGGCATAATAATTAATGCGTCTTTTTCTGCCAACAAACAGCTGATGATTTCTCCTTGTGGCGGACGAAAATCATCATAACCCCAAATTTTTTGAAAAGCAGCACGGACATCTTTCCAAGCTGGGGGTTGATGTTGATTCATAATTGATGGTAGGTAGATGCACCCTTCTCCTTGCACACTTCATTTACATGACGTGTGTCTTAATATAACCTTGGCTATGAAGTTAAGGGTTCAGTATTTTCTACATTAATTTGTATAAAATATTTAATTTTCCTTTTGACTAAGGAAAAATATGGCTGAAAGACGAGTGAAGGAAGAGGGGTTTTAACGACTTTAATGCGCTGACCGCACAGATGAATTAAAATTAATTACCATATCTAAACACTATAAATAATCAATGTAGTCTGATGAACGAAGAATTAAAACATAAGTTTTATATCAGTACGGATAAATCTAAATTAGATATAAAAGCAATTCATGATTTTTTACAAAGTTGCTATTGGACTGAGAATATTCCATTAAGAATTGTCGAAAAGTCAATCAAAAATTCTTTATGCTTTGGACTTTATGAAGGTGATACACAAGTTGGCTTTGCTAGAGTAATCACTGATTATGCAACTTCTGCGTTGTTAAAAGATGTTTTTATTCTTGAGCCTTATCGAGGACAAGGTTTAGGTAAATGGTTTGTCAACTATATTTTGGAATATCCAGAATTACAAGATGTTCAAAGGTGGTTATTAGGAACAAAAGATGCCCACGGGCTTTATCGTCGTTACGGTTTTAAAAATTTGACAGAACCAGAAAAAATTATGATGCGTTTAAATCATAATGCTCATCAGTTGTGAGATTTTTTTATGTATATAGGACTTACGCACTCATGTCGTCAAAAAGGTATTTGTAGGGTGTGTTAGACGGAACGTAAGATCGCACCAAAACATAATCGATGGTGCGATCTTCCTACGGCATAACACACCCCTGCAACAACCCACGACAAATGTGGACAGCCTTGTTTTGTAGATCCTCGATCCCCCACGACATTTTTGATTGAAGGCTGTCCACATTTGTCTAG
>NZ_JTCM02000005.1 GCF_000817785.2 Hassallia byssoidea VB512170
TTAATGTCACCACACCGCATCCGCCACAGCGGTATTACAACACTTTTGGAAGCAACATCAGGGGATGTGAGAAAGGCGCAAAAAGTCAGCCGCCATGCTAAACTGGATGTGCTTTACCAGTACGACGACAACCGCAAAAAAGGTCAGGAAGTTTTGACGAATTTATTGGCAGATATGATTGATTAGATGTGCTCAAGACACCTGTTGCGGCGCAGGATGGTACAGCCCATAACAGGGGTATCGGTTCGCGGACTTATTGAAATTTTCAAGGGTGGAATAATTCTGGCTTTCCTTGTCGCGAATAAGATGAAAATTTGTCGCGGAGTAAGTGAAAAATACCTCTTCTATTCGCGGACTAATTGAAAATTTCCGACATTATTCGAGGATTTTACCCTAAAGCCTGCTTCTAGCTTAACATGAAGCTATTGAAACTAAATTTTTATTTCACAGGATGATAAAGTTTATCCCCCTCCTCATAGCGCCAGCCCATACCGCGCTTGATCGCGATCCTTGCACCACCTCACAAACTCTTGGTCCGTCAGAGTCTCGCGTTTGTCGCGTAAAGTTGCGACATCAGTAACTAGCCGCAGAGCCAAATTTTCCGCTTGGAAGGGCTGAAGCTGGGGAGGAACTCTAGGATAGTACTGATTGGAGTAAGACCTGTTCTTTGGTCTTTGCCCTGAAGAGTTGTTACGTCCAAGAACCATGATTGCCCCTTCCAGTTGCGCTAACTTCGTTGTTACTGCTTCTAGCTTCTGTTCCAAATTGCTCAGGCGAGCGTCAGTTTTTTCTGCACTGCTTTCCATACGCTTTTCTATACTACTAGCGAGATGTCCCAATTCTTCTTCAATTTGGTGTAGACGAGTTTCTACACTGTTTTCTGTACCTGTCACCTGCCCGAGAACGTGATGTAAACCCTGGATGACTAAATCTGTTGCGGTGATATTGCGATAGCGTACAGCGCTCCGCGCATGAAAACCGCGTAAGCGTCCGCTCTGCGGAAGCGCTGCCGCCTACGGCAGATCGCGTGCAGCGGTACGGAGTGCAGCTGCCAATGTCTTGGGCAGCTTAAACTTAATCGATTCCCGTTCAACTTTTGCCATCTACACTAGTTTCTGTACTTGGTGTAGACAGTTTACAGCTTTAGGGATGCTTACTTCAAATCATGCTCTAAAGTTGTAACTGTAAGTATAAGATGAGCAACTTGCTTATATGCTTACAAAAAGACTTGCTTGGGCTTATGCTTACAAAAATAATATTGGAAAATATAACGCTCTAGACGAGTGTGCAAGTCTCGACTACTGTTTATGCTAGCACAACGCTATATATTTATGAACGCTCGTGGTTAAAATATTTGCTAAACTTATAGTTTCTCATTATAACATTTGCTCAAATTATGCTTTCAAAACTTCTATTTCTACTTTTACGCTTTTACGTGTTTAATAGGGTTTCAAGGAATCTATTGCTCAACTTATGCCTTAAGAGTTGCTCAAAATATCCTTACAGTGACATTTGTAGGTTCGCAGACTAATTGAAAACCGTCGCAGACTATTTGAAAATCGTCGCAGACTATTTGAAAATTTGTTGCGGACTATTTGAAAATTATAAGGAAGCTTAAGAGTAGATTTTGAAGGTGTGAAAACACACATATGTCGCCTGCCAAAAGGTTATTGAGTTTCCCAACAGGCGAGCGCAGTTCGTCGTGTTTGTAGCGTAGTTTTATACTTGCTTAGTAACAGAAAGAGGGAAAATCTACCTGCTTAAATGGTTTTATTGTAAGATACAAGAAGATTTCAGGCTGAAATCTTCCTCTCATGTCAGAAATTTTCAATTAGTCCGCGAAATATACAGGAATTACCTTATCAAACTCAGAGTAAAGACTGTGGTAGTTGCTCTGGTACTTTTTTTGAAAAGGTTTTAACTGCGTTAAATAAAAATTTTTTCCGTATTTTTACTAATGTCATTTTCATATGAATCTAGCTAGCCTGTAACAGATGATATATTGCCTGCTATATCATGTGTACTTTTTAGTTCCAAAGCCAGATGAGTATAAAAAAACCTTTGGTAATTGACCAGCCGAAGGTAGGCAAGCTCATTCGTGAACTTCGACTTTTGACGGGACTGACACAGGAACAGTTTGCAGCTGTTCTGGGTGTTACTTATCCTACGGTTAATAGGTGGGAGAATGGACGTGCTAAACCTTCACCATTAGGTATGCAAAAAATTGAACAGAAGCTATATGAAATGGGAGAACAGGGTGAGGAATTACTGAATAAGTATTTGATAAATTAAGCATTTGACGGATGTATTCTCAGCGCTATTAGCCATTATAAGTAATTGTAAATTTGAAGATAGAGTAGATAAAAAATGCATTCAGAACATCAAATTTTTGTCCAAGCAATTCATTTCAAGAGTAAACTGAAATTAACATTCTTTAGTAAAGAAGATGGAGTGCCGCTAGTTAGAACGTGCGCTCCTATGGACTTCGGACCTAGCCGACGTGCAAAAGACACGTCAAATCGCTATCATTTTTGGGATTACGACAGCGATACTAAAAGCCATACTCTCAGCTTGCTACCAGAGCAGGTAATTCAGATTAAAGCTACTGAAGACTCTTTTAATCCGGTGGAGTTTATTATATGGGATACTAAGAAATCTCCCTGGTTTCTACCGCGTGATTGGGGAACTTTTAGCTGAGTGTACAGCTTATGGACAGCGAACAACTCCAACAACTCGTTAGCCAACCATGTGAAAGTGCCAAGCTGGATTTTAAAATTGAACTATACAAAATTAACGAGCAAAAACCAACTATTCCCGCTGAAGTTCAAAAATGGGCGGATGCAAAGGAGCAGCAGTGGGCAGAGTTAGTTAAGGATATTTTGGCACTAACTAATGGGAATATCGGTACAGCTGACCAAACAGCATATCTCATTATTGGTGCTGATGATAAGTTGAAGTCAAATGGCACACCCAACTTGCGTGATGTAGGAGATGTAACACCAAGTCGTAAGGAAATATACGAAAAGGTCAATTCATACTGCGACCCTCGTCTTCCAGATATTTATTGTGAAAGAGTCGAATTGGATAGCAAACGGCTTTTGGTGATCTCCATTCCGCCAAGTCCTTATTTACATAAATTATCCAAGCAGTTGAGGACTCCCAAAAAGGAATTCTCCCCGCATACGGTTTTGATTCGTCGCGGGGACGGCGAGGAGATTTACGAGGCTTCTCGTGAGGAACAAGACAAAATTCAACAGGAGAAACAGGCGTTTGGTTTATCTCTTACAAATGCAAAGCCCTATGAAAACATTCGTTCCAGTAGTGTGATTAAGCCTGGAGCTTTTGAGCGAACTCAAGAACTTGAACAACTAAGGCAATGGGTTCAGCAATATCAGAAAATTGTTGACCACGAGCAAGCATATTGCTGTCCTTACAATCTAGAATATTTGGATCGGGGAGTATTAGAAGCATTTCGTCAAGTTGACGCAGAAGATTTTGTTTCTGAACTCACAAATGAAGAGTTACTCTACAACGTTGGTGCTTTGGGTAAAGATGATTCAGGTAACTACTTTTTCACCAAAGTAGGTTTTCTCTTCTTTGTAGCGAACCCGCAACGAATTCTTTCTTGGTCTTATATTCGGCTATTACGATTTGCAACAAATTTTGGTGAAGAGCGAGCCTTACCAACATTTGAGCGCAACTTTAGCGGCTCAATTACCAAGCAAATTCGAGATATTCGGACTTTCTTTCAGGAGTCTGGTTTTTTCAAAACCTACTCTAGAAGAAATCCTGCTGGTGGTGGGTTTATTGACGAACCAGAATATCCACAAATTGCAGTTGACGAAGCGATAGTCAATGCGGTAGCTCATAGAGATTATGAAATTACTCTTCCAATTGAGTGTGAGTATTATAAAGACGCTTTTGTTGTGCGTAATTCGGGACGAATTATTCAAAGGGATGGAGATGTCCCCGAACACTTCTCGCTCGATAACACTGTCCTAGTTTCAACGCCACGCAATCCCAAATTAATTGAGTGGCTCAAACAGATGAAAGACCAGCGTGGCAAGGCTTTTGTACGAGCGCTCAGTGAAGGAACTAAGCAGATGTACAAGGAGATGGTTAAGTTAGAACTACCAGCTCCAGACTATAGGGTGAGTCCTAACCAAACTCAAGTAACGCTGTTTAGTAGAGCAGCCGAGCGAGAGGCTGCACTCCAAGCAGATGCGGTGGTAAAGGTAACAGAATTTGCCAATTTGTTTCCTCTAACGTTTGTGCTTAAGGAGGAACAGAAATCAAATACTGAATATCTGAGACAATTTGAACGAGGTATCATGTCCTCGTTGAAAGATGCTCTAGTTGCTCGTGGGTGGTATATCGATAATTTGAAATTTAGCAAATTGACGGCTCATCGCCAAAAATCTCACCTTCCACTGTCTAAAGAAGTGGATAGTGTTATGAGGTTTTATCCTGCCTATGAATTTCAACTACGTCGCTACTGGGGTAGCTATTATTTATGTGTTGATTATACATTACAAGTTAAGAATGTTTGCTCAGTCGCAGCTTTATTAAGTCTATTAAAACCAAGTGAGTTAGTTGGTAAGCTTGCTGTAGCGCAGTGGAATGGATGGTACATGGGGCGGATTACCTCTATAGATGCAGAGTGGAGTCGTATGTATCTTTTTGAGTTTGATAAAGAAGAGCAAATCATCAGCACTAAAGTTATTCCCAGCCTTTCTAGAACTTTAATTCAGCAAGTTTTACGTGCGCGTAACATTAATTTCGATTTGTCGCAAGCTATTAAGAAACATAGCCTATCGCTAGAACCAAATGCAGCGCGTACACGCGCTGATAAAACCCAAGCTGTAGCCGGAGAACTGGTACAGACTATCTTTCCACTGTTAGTGCATGGAGTAAAAGTGGGACTTCAACCAACTCCTACAGCGCTATCTCGCCAAGGAACAGTTGGTACAGGACTCATTCTCCGAAGTATACAGGAACCCAATGTTGAGTTCAATCAGGGACGGGCATGTCCAGATATTCGTGATGGCATCACCAGATTTGGTGCCTTTGAAAACTCACCAAAGACAATCGAGCTTGTACCAATTTGTACATCTGATTTACGCTCAAGCATGGCTAGCTTGATCGAACGCTTGAAGATTGGCAAGTACAAATATCGTGGCTCTGAGCGAACTTTTAGCACCCGTTTTACTTATAACTCGATTATTACTATCCCAACAATTAACTTAGCTCTTGACGAATGTCAGCGACTACTGAACGAGCATTCCAACTGGATTGACAACAAACTTCTCAATCGCTTATTTTTAGTCCATACTCCTGAGAAGGGCTATGCATTGGATGATGAAACTTCGCCCTATTACAGAATAAAGCGATTTTTGCTTGAGAATGGAATTCCTTGCCAGATGGTTGATACATCAACGCTACAAAATCCAGATTGGAAAGACTTGAATTTAGGCTTGAATATAATTGCTAAATGCGGCGTTACTCCTTGGGTTCTTCCCGATGCGCTGCCCGATGCAGATTTTTTTGTAGGTCTTTCCTACACACAAAGTAGACGAAATGGTTCTCAGCGGCTTATGGGTTATGCGAATGTTTTCAATAGTTACGGAAGGTGGGTATTTTATTCTGGAAACACAGAGACATTTGCCTACGATGAGCGTACAAAGTACTTTAAGGTGCTGATTCAGCAGACTTTGGAACGTCTAAATCTTCAAGAAACCCCGCACATTTATTTTCACTATTCGGCAAAGTTTTCGCGGTCAGACCGTGACGCTATTTTAGAAGCTGCCCGTAGCGTTCGTCCGCAAGGAACTTATTCATTTATTTGGATCAACACACACCACAATGTCCGACTTTATGACAGTCGCGTAGAAACAGATGGAAGTTTGAGTCGTGGTAGCTACGTAATTACTTCTCCCAATCAAATTTACCTTTCAACAACGGGGTACAACTCATACCGTAAAGCACTGGGTACACCGCAAGTACTTGAACTCAATGCTTGGACAGGATATCCAGAAAATGCCCCAAATTCACCACCCGATTTGAAAGCATTAGCGGTGCAGATTCTCAGCTTAACTAAACTCAATTGGGCTTCCACTGACTCATTATGTGCGGAACCTATCACTACTAAGTATGCAGGTAATATCGCTTATTTAACAGATGCTTTTCTACGTCAAAGTCCAACGTTTCGCCTTAATAAGGTACTAGAAAAAACACCTTGGTTCTTATGAAGCTCTATGGATAAAGCAGTTCATCGTGCTTCATATTTACCTACTAGGTATTAAAACGATTTCAAAATCGTCATAATAGTGTCACTATATAGATAACGTGTTTGAATATATTTTGTAGTTCACAGCAAGGGGTAAAAATTGAAAATCAGCGGAGGGGGGAATATGAATAATATCCGATAATGTTCAAACATCTCAAGTAATTAAACTGCCATTATTTGAGTCATTCTGATTATACTAATGTCCTGTTATTGGTTCTCTCCGCCCAATTCCAAGCTCAATTAATTTATCTCTAACACCATTCGGAAGAGTACCGCAGTAATAATAATGTTTGTGCATAATATCAACAAGATAAAATCCTTCTTCGCCACCATTAATTTTGCGGAGTTGGCTTGCAGCTTCACGCATACTTATACCAAAAGAGCTAAACAAATCATCCAGTGACATAGATGGTAAGTTAAGCGGGTTGTAAAAAGACTCACCTTTGATAAAATGCCATTGAGTACCGCAACGGCGCACAACGCGGTAATAAACGGGTGCAACAATATATGCGTCTAAATCATTCATAGTGCAGACGACCGTTACCATTGTTACTCAGACTTTTTACCTCCTTTTTTAGTTTTACGTGATGGATTTATTTCCATCACAATTAATATTTTATCCTAGTTAATCGGTAACAATCAACAATTTTATAAAGTACAAACACAGGCATTTAAATATTGATAATATCAAGGGTATACAGTCATATTGGTTAAACGATTCTCTCACAAAACAGGAGATAAGTGTAAAACTACCGCGCTCGCATTTACGAAGCCGAAGCGAAGTCTTAGTATTTAAGAAAGAGTTAAGTATCTAAGACGAGTAATATCCGAAGCAGTTAAACGAATACACCTATAGCCTCTGTAATTGACGTAACTTAAGTCACGAAAGCATTGCTCAAATGCTTGGGATTATAACTAGGGGATGCACCGAACGCCTGGAGTGCCAGCAAAAATGCCTACCCTTAATCTTACTTCATTTTCTAACCCAATTAAGATGCGTTTGCCCTGACAATATGTGAGGAATTTATCCTAGTCAAACAAAAAAATACCAGCACTAGCAAATGCTACGCATCGTAATTATAAAGTGGTGCAAGAAATGTATTCATAAACAGAAAGTAGTATACACCATAGTACTTTCTACATCAATGTACTCACTTAATAGCTCAAAAATATTTATTCAAAAACAAGTTACAGTATGAAAGATTTCAAAGATTTTTGGAGCATTAATAGATGGTTGTGTCAATATAATATCATCTCCGCTCAAACTGGAGAATACGTTGATGATTGTATTATTGTTTCTCCTACAACCCAATCGCCTTATCAATCTACAACGTGCTTTCAGTATTGGTCAGTAAATGAATTAGAAATATGGCTGAACCATCTTGATAGCAATACAATTACTTTATGCAGCTTGGAACAAACTTGGAAATCAGGAGAAATATGTCCAACTCTCGAACTACTAATATTTCCCTGCGCTAATGGTGAATGGTATGCGGCATACCCGCATAATAATCCACAATACTTTGTAAGAGTTTGCACATTTTCACCCCCAAGTTGGTATAGAGAGAGAAATTGGCGTGCAAAATTAGAAAAATACTTGCTGGAAAATGGGCAAAACTATATAGCAAGCGCTGCTAGAAGGATCTGGTTAAATATCTTAAAAGATAACGCTTTGGTTAAAAGGGCGAACGGCAGTCGCACACCACCTGCTCCTATGAATGAAACCAAACAGTTTAATCGAGCCTAATGACTTGCGCCCTCCACATCCATAACAGCCGCTTAACGCGGAAAACGGGTGACACTTCATAAGTCGCAATCACCCATGTCCGATATACTCACCCTACCCCAAGCCCAAATCCTTACACATCAAGTAACGAGCAAACAAACAGGTAGAGTCTACTTTCCAGCCATGTTTGTGGCAGAAAACCAAGACTTCATCAAAAGTTGGCTCAGTCAAGATGATATCTCTTTCGACGAACGAGATATCAAATACTACTCAGATGGCTCGTTCCGCATCTACTTCAAATCACCCAAAATAAAAAAAAAAATCGAAAAGTTGTATCAATAATCCTCGAAAAATCTCTCTTAGAGGGATTTTTATTTTTCCCACACTACTTTCTTCGTTGTAAAATAGTACAAGCATTCGACATAGCTAGAGACTCAATTCCTCTTGATACCTATAGTTTGTGGATTTATTCCCTAATAAAAAAATGATGGCGGCGTTTTTCTAAAAATAATAGAACAAAAAAGGTATTCCCGGCATTTGCTAACGCAGTGGAGGAACGACTAATAAATTAGTCAAAAACTCAATGTGTGTTGTTCAAAAAACATATGAAAAGCTGGATAAAAAACTGGTTCTCTAATTTAGAGGTTTTGCAAAATCCTATAGTAGTAGATGGGATAGATTACTGGTCAGTAGAAAATTTCTATGCTGCATCTAAAAGTTTGGACGTAAAAGAGAAGATGCATATTGCATTACTTCCCCCCGATGCCGCCAAAAAATATGCCTTAAAGGTGGCACTTCGTCCTGATTGGGAACAAGTAAAGTTAAGCATTATGCTAAGAGGCTTACTCGCCAAATTCAGTCCGGGTAGCAATTGGCATAACGAATTGATAGAAACTGGGGGCGAGGAACTGATAGAGTTTTCAAAAAAGTGAGGTCACATTTAGAAAAGTGCGTACACCTACATTAGGTGACAAAAAATTATAGTCAATAGTCGCTGTGGATATATTGAACGCACCCACAGCACTTATATTTATTCAAATCTTATGTTAAGATATTGAGCAAAAATGCCCGAGCGGAAGACTGTGCAAATCGGACGCGATCGCCGTTGATGTTCTCTCAGCAATACGAAAACCAAAAGCTGATAACATTCTCTAAAATCCTCAGCATGAACGTTGGTACTTGCGCGTAGCCCGATCAGTGTAACTGACACTCACTATTGGTTAAATATCACTACATTAGTACAATAACTCTACAAGATATTTAACAAAATACAGCATTTAAATCACTACATCTGCTGTGCAGGTAATTTTGTTAACAAGAAGATATTAAACCATGAAACCAGGATTTTATGCCGTTATAGGTAATAGCGATTATATTAAGATAAATAACCGAAAAGTTCCTATTTGGGAGTTATTAGAGCATCAGCCTACAGGCTGGTTGTGTTCGCTGCAAACCAGACCTGAAGTAATCCCAGAAAACACACCAATTATATGGGACTGTGGTGCATATAGCTATAGAGAACAAGATTATCCCACTATAAACGGCAGGTATGTAGACGCATATTATGTAATTCATAAGTATCGTCTTCGTAGTAAAGCAGGTGATATTATAGTCAGTCCGGACAATTTACTCATGGGGGATAATATCAACTGGCGACGGCAATTCAATCTAGAAAATGCTACTAATTTTATCAAAGCAGCAGATTCCCTTCCTGACAGAATCCCAATGGCGACCATCCACGGGTTATCATTGCAAGAGAAATTATCTAACGCGATCGCACTATATACGATGGGCTATCGTCACCTGGGGATAGGGGGGTTAGTGCGATCGGCTAGCGACTATTCGGGCAACTTGCAAATCATCCGGGCTATAGTCGAAAAACTACGTTCTGTTGATTCTAGTGTCCACTTGCACGTTTTTGGGTTATGCGCTCCCAAGTACGCCTCGGCATTCCAGGAAATGAATTTAAGCTTTGATGGTTCAACCCATGCACGCACAGCATTTACAGAAGGCATCTTCCTTATCAACAGCGGGAAAGATATAGTTAGATATCCCCTTTCTCATGCGCCCAGATGTCTGTGTCGAGTATGCCAAATGGTTAAAAAATATGGGATAAACCCCCATTACTGGGGCAAAGGACGCAATCACGATTCAGCAAGGATGGCTCATAATTTAAATCAGTTATTAGTTACAATCGATAATATCAGCAACCACGAAAGAATTTACCTGATATCCGGTTGTGGTAAGCAGTTATATCACCCAGCCCCTGCACGCGAACTATATTGCTCGCAGCTGTTCCAAGCTAGCCGAGATTATGTCCAAAATCTCAATGCTAAATGGTTTATCCTGTCACCTCTCCACCATACTATTCACCCCAATCAATTAATCCAACCTTACGACAAGTCTCCTCACTCTATGTCAGAGGATGAACGTAGCGCCTGGGCTACGACTGTCACCCAACAGCTTGTACAAATCGCAGCGGATGAAGATACAGAATTTGTATTCCTCACAGGCAGATTGTATCGGGAGAAGGTAATTTTTCAAACGCGATCGCATGGTTACAAAACAAGGACGATAGCAAATAACCTGGGAATTGGACAAAAGCTAGCTTGGCTCAAAGCACAGATATTAGTAAACAGACAACAGACGCTCAATTTATAATTTATAAACTTAAAACCTTCACCAAAAATACACGCTATCTTTATTACCTGATTAAGGAAAAATAATTTATACGGAATAAGATAGTTGTAAAAACCAAGTGCTGTATGAACAAACATACGGTAATTTTTTTTATGAGCAGTACAATTGACATAGGAGAAAGGTTCGGTTGTTGGGAAGTATTGAACAACCGAGGTAAAAGAATTCCCTGCCTTTGTCACGGCTGTGGAACAGAAAAGTTAATATATAAAAGCTCACTCAAAAACGGAAAGTCAACTAGTTGTGGTTGCCAGAGGAGAAACGAACCAATTGCAGCTGGAACACAATTTGATAGGCTAACAGTGGTAGATGGAATTGAGACAAAAGGAAAAGATGGTCAATACCAAGTATTAGTTCAGTGTAGTTGCGGCATTCAGAAGTACGTAAATAACAACTGTCTTTTGAATGGACTCACTCGAAGCTGCGGTTGCTTGCAGAAAGAGAGCAGAAGAAAGCATGGTAAAGGCAAAATCCCCAGCCATGAATACCGAGCTTGGATATACATCAAACGAGTCTGCTATGACTTGAACCACCCTTACTACAAGATATATGGCGGTTGCGGCATCAAAGTAGCACCAGAATGGCAAAATAACTTTGAACAGTTTGAGCGCGACATGGGACTAGCACCCCCAGGTACTGTTTTGTATCGCATCGACCTAGAAGGGGATTTTGCCCCTGGTAACTGCCAGTGGATAGAACGAAAAACCCATCAGCAACATATCCATCAAATGGCAGTTAGAAAAATCTTCTTCCCACAAAAGAACAAGGAAATACCACAGCCACAAAAAGCAAAGCAAGCTTCTTTAATCAAAGATATCCAAAAAGCTCATGCATCCGGGGAAGCTAACGTCAGCAAGCTAGCAGCACAATACGGAGTAAGCACGGCTGAAGTGATTAATCTTCTCGTACTATATTAATAACAATATGTCAATCGTTAAAGTAGCTAATAATACTCTACCAGCAGTAGTTTATTAGTGGACATTGCCAGATGTTTTGGCGCTGTTGTTGTCTCTCGAAACGCAGTATTTCGACTCGTAAAGCTTATGACCGGGATGTTAAGCATTTCTTTACAATCATGTTTGGGGTAGAATCTACTGCCGAATGAGTTATGCGTTTTTTGGCGCTACCGCAGGCGCAGGCGTTGGAATGGGTGGTGCGGTATAAAGCAACGATGATTTTGCAGGGGTTATCTATTTGCATCTAATCCGACGCGCAGGAAATAGTAAATGAGAATAATTTACATCTATTTTGGTGGCACTGCTCATAGTATCAGTATTTCTTAATATATAGCTCATTATTGAATCTAAGCAGAAAAGCAGAATTATCCTTCTGATATTCAAATCTAATACTTTCAATATTATTGATAAATATTCTCTATAAAATATTGATTGCTAAACCTTTTAGTTCCTGATAAAGTTCTATCTAGTTAAGAATTATTTTTACTTAACCTTCTGATGGGGTCAGTAAAAGATCGCTAACCAACTAACAACAGTAGCTAGAGAGTAGTCAACTAATCCTCCTCCCTTGACTAAATCCACCAGGTTGAACGCAGCAAGATCCTTTACTTGCAGTAAACACCAACCGCTGTACACCAATCGGGTGCAGCGGTTTTAACTATTTCTGCTAGGAGGACGTTGCTGAATTGAAGAATGAATTACGTTTGTCGTTACTTAATATTACAGTGTAGAGAACGATTTCGTGGCTGTTTTAAGGGAAGTGAGGCGAACAAGTCCCCGTGTCGTTCCTTCCAACGTTTCATGGAGATGGACTGTTCTCTCTTCAGATCTTGCTGGCGGTAGGAATAATTGCTACCATAAAAGGAGCCTTTCATGGAGGTTTTCTGTGGCAACGGTAGAGAAAATTAGCGTGGCGCTACCGCCTGAGATGGTCGCCCTGGTTCGGGAGGCGGTCGAGAGCGGAGAGTATTCGAGTGCAAGCGAGGTCATCCGCGAGGCACTCCGAGCTTGGAAGTTCAAACGTAAGGTAGAGGCACTTGAGCTTTCAGAGCTTCGGCAGCTCGTTCATGAGGGCATCTCAAGCGGACCGAGCATAGACGCCGAGCTTGTGTTCTCCCGCTTGAGAGCAAAATACGCGGCAATGCCGAATCTTGAAGAGGTGTAATGCAGCTTTCCTTTTCACCTCAAGCAGCACTCGACCTTGAAGAGATAGGGGATTACATCGCACGCGATAATCCCGAGAGAGCACTTTCGTTCTTGGCGGAGATCGAAGCGTACTGTTATCGGGTCGCCCAGATGCCGAACGCTTTTCCCAGGCGGGAAGACCTTGCCCCAGGACTTCAAATGGCCGTTCATGGAAACTACCTCATTCTCTTCCGCGTGCAGGAACGCTCGGTTCGCATCGAACGTATTGTTCACGGTGCGCGGCGGCTCGGAGATTTAGTTTA
This sequence comes from Hassallia byssoidea VB512170, assembly GCF_000817785.2. Lineage (GTDB taxonomy): Bacteria > Cyanobacteriota > Cyanobacteriia > Cyanobacteriales > Nostocaceae > Hassallia > Hassallia carrinoi. The sequence continues at coordinate 13,114 of NZ_JTCM02000005.1, forward strand.
AAGGGTCACTTTGATGACCCTCTACGACGGTATACCGAGGAACGATCTCCCATATCGTTCCTTTCTAAGAAAATGTTTTAAAAGTGGGGGGCTATCGTAAGAAAGCTCACGCTTGCTTAAGCTGAAAGATTGAAGACATCAGCACGCCCGTCAGAAAATTTTCTCACTCGTTTTAAATCACAGTGTCCCTGCATTAAGATGAGGCGCTCTCATGTCCGGGATTGGCGGAGATCACCAGAGTCAAATATAGCTATAGAAGCTATTTTTTACATCCTTAATCACTGCATAAAGCTACGCTTGCACTCCTGACGGCATAACCCATCAATCATCGTCTCCTATTTAGAGGACGATGATTTTTTTAATTCAATATTAGTACAAGCCGTCGTAGTAATAACCACAACACAAGCTAATGCCTTTCTGATTAAACATAGAACAAGCATTATTCACATGAAACCAAATCAACCTAAATGGCTTGCTCCCAATCAATTAGTTTATTCCAAACAACACGGTGTTATTCACATCGCAGCCATCATTGATGAAAACCTTTACTTCAAGAAAGGCAATGTTAGCCAAATTATCTTTAACTGGCAACAAGAAGTCCAAGATGGGAAACTCTTACCCATTAACGAAGCACCATGCGGTAAAAGTATCCTCTATCAAGAGATAGCAGCTATCCTTGATGGAGCTGGAAAACTACAAAGCTGTGATATAATACCAGCAAAAGAAGCACAAATTTATCCTATACCAGATGATATTCACAGAGCGGTTAAAGATGCTCTAGTTAAATCAGGAATCACTCAGTTATATTCCCATCAAATCGAAGCGTGGTCAGCTTACAAGCAATCTTCAGATATCATCCTCCAAACTCCTACAAGCAGTGGTAAAAGCATATCTTTCCTGATTCCAGTTATGCACGAATGCCTTAAAGGTAAATCGGCTTTGGTGTTCTTTAACCTCAAAGCGCTTGCAAAAGACCAGGAGGATAAAATTCGCTTGTTTGTTAGCTATTTAAATGAAGAAGTTCGTCCGCAAGTTATTAACATCAATGGGGATATACCGCCTCAAGAACGCAAACAACTTTACAGCAATAAACCGTCAATTGTATGCGTCACACCTGATGTTTGGAACCACGAGTTAAACAATTTCCAATACGACTCAAATTGGGGATTTAGAGAAACAATCAGAAATATCTCAATTATTGTCTGTGACGAAATGCACTTTTATTCGGGCATCTTTGGGGCGCATTTTGCATTGCTTAATCGCCGCACCCAACTAATGATGGAAATTGCTGGAAATGAACTATCAAATTTGAAGTATATCTTTGCTTCAGCAACAATTAGTAACAGCAGGGAAATAGCCCAAAAGCTATCCAATCGAGTAGGACAAAACAACTTTACTATTATTGACCAAAGTGGGGCGAACCGCTCAGAAATCACCTTCCTTAGCCTCAAACCACGAAACAATACCGTATACCAAACTGCCCAGATAGCAGCATTGCTTGTAAGCAGAGGCATCGTTGGAATTTGCTTCTGCGATAACCGCGCTCTGGTCAAAGTTTTAACCAATAGTATCCGTAAAGCCCTAACCGAGATGCAACTAGCCCACCTTGGAGAAACCATTTCTGCATTTTATGGAAGTATGAAGCCAAACCAGAGGAACAAAATTGTTACAGATATACAATTAGGAAAGGTTAAATTCATAGTCTCAACCTCCGCCCTTGAAGCTGGTTTGGATATCGGCTCCATTGACGCAACCGTCGTACACAGCTATCCCGGTTCAATTCTAGCCTTTCGCCAACGGGCAGGAAGATCTGGCAGGCAAAAAGAAGGATTGTTGATATTTATACCATCCAAAAGGTCAATTATGGATGGATATTATGCCTTGCACCCGGAAAGGCTGTTATCTGATCCTCCAGAAATAATCAATTTCAACCACAACTACGAAACCATCCTCTCACAGCACATTCTCGCCTGCTGCAAGGAAAATAAACCGACGCTAGCTCAAATTAGCCGTCATTTTGGTAGTCTTGGTGAAGCGATCGCAAAACAGTTGATTGGGGAAAACAAAATAAGTTTCAGCTATAACCAGAAAATAGCTACCAATCGCAGTCAGGGTTACGTACACTCAAATATCAAAGTCAGGGGTAATACTGACAGAAACGTCGGGTATGTGAACCTTGACAGTGGGGAAGAATTCGAGGTAAGCAGTACCTCTACAGCATTGCGAGAAGTCTATCCAGGCGCGATTTATCCTGCTCAAGACTTCGATGGTAATCCTGTATGGTACAAATCCATTGAACTAAACCTTAGCGAAGGGAAAGCTTGTCTCAAGCCAATTGGCACTACTAGCCAGTTTACCCGCGCTTTGGGTGTCCTGGAGTTTGAAGAAATCAAGCTTGCTCTTGAGAATAAAATTGTCAGGTTCCCTCAAGGTGCAATTAGGTTTACGCCAGTTGTTGCCCTAATCAAGCAAGAGATTTACGGCTATAACTTGTACAGACGAGAACTAAAATGGACTTGCATTAACAACAAATGCAAAAATTATAATTCAAACTTGCACGTACATTTACAAACTTGTCCTACGTGCAATAACCAACTCTTTGAAAAAGAAACTATCGAACTCATGGAGGAAAATAAGTATAAGGAAATACTCGCTATAAGCTACAATACTTTCTGCATCAGAGTTGAAGTTAATCCAGAAGCAAAGAAACACTTTGCAGATGTAGTTAGTAATTTTAGAAAAGAAATTCTCAAAAAACAGAAATACATCCCTCAAGAAGAGAAAGAACTATTCGACAATAATGAAAACGACACCTGTATTCATACTCTGGCACATCAACTAATTCTGAGCTTACCACTTGTCGAACATGGCGCAAACAGTCGAGATTTAGATTTCATGCTAGTAAAAACAGCTAATAAACCCTATACTATAGGCTACTTCTTCGACACCTGTGAACATGGCACGGGAATGTGTGATACCCTCATCAAATACTTAGAAACAGCTTTTATGAAAGCTAAGTTTCTAGTGGAAAACTGTCCCTGTAAGTACGGATGTTCCTCTTGTACAACTATTCATCGCTGTCCTGAAGATAACAAAGCGTTGTTTAAACCAATTGGATTATTCCTACTTGATGAAATAACCAAATCATCGGAAACAATCACCTTTAATCAGTAAAGTCTAAAGATAGTCCTACCTAGTAATGGTGGGACTATTTTTTATTAGTAGCAAGGGAGAAACCACGTACATTGCTCACGCACGAGTTTCCGCAGTTCGTAAATAGCAGCTATGTACGTTGAATTATTAGTCGATTCAAGTCAAAGCCCTAGCAGGTTTCAAATTCTTCATGCACCGACATATCTCCTGCTAGAAACCAACCTAAAATTAGGTGATTTTGTTGAATATAGTCGCATCGATTATATCATCAATTATGCTACTAACCAGGGATATGAAATCAAAATATCATATCCGGAAAACCAGACTGACAAGAAATATCCCTTACCAGCTATCAGCGATGAACTTACTGATTTGATGATTGATTACCCGTCAGATTTAAAAATGCGGACTAACGGGATGGTTTTCGAGCAGCGGGCATATCTAATGGCAAAGGTTCATCATGAGGTATGTCAAAATATCGAATCAAGAAAACTTCTTAAAGAAGCTGAATATTGGTTAGTAAATTATGCACGCGAAGTTATCGCCAATCAATGCGAATATCTACCAGATATTCTTAGCAAACTTGACCATTCAACTATTAGGTCAATGGCATTAGATACGCTAATGGTTTGGCAACCAAATTGGAAAAAAGCTATTTCTCAATATGCAGGAGAAAGATTTGAAGCAGGTAACAATGAGTTTGAAATTATCAACTATTACTATGACTACAATAAAAAGGGTAGAGAGGGAGTAATGGTGCTGTGCCGAGTAACCAAAACATTGGACAAATATTCTGAATTTCCCATCTTGCCCCTCAATCAAAATTGTACTCTTGGGACTTACCAAGTCGAAAATGCTCTAAATCAAAGATTAGCTTAATTGCGCCGACACCATTTAAGTTTAAAAATCCCAAATATTAGTTACTTATTTGGTGTAGATATTCTTTACTCTCGGCTACTTTTGAGTCCAAACCAAAATTTTTGTCATGAATAACAACAAACCAATTGCTTAATAACAGGAATGACAACACTTCACAGTCAAACTGCCTTTTTCCATAGCCCCTCAAACTCCCCTTCAGTCAATAAAATCCAAGCCACCATAAATATGAACATTGTCAAGATAAATTCACTTGCAGAAATAGACAATATTATTGCACTCTTGTTAGGTTGGGTTGAATCGGAAATAGAAGAAGAATGCAGTCAGTTTACTCCAGGGGCAACATGGATTTATGGAGGAGATTATTATGCCATAAAAGTAAAATTACTTTTCCCCGAAGAGGTAGTAAATGCAGGCGGTGAGTCAGAATGGACTTATGAACACGAAGACTGGTACGAAAATGGAGGCGCACCCTATTTTAGTTCCTTAGGTCGTGATACGAATATTCTACTTGAAGAATGCGATCGCGTAGCGGCTCCGTTGGAGCATCGCATGGGATTAGTGCTGGAGTGGTTCAGAAATAAAGACAACATCGGATGTCAAATACAAAAATACGAATCTGAAAAACCAGAATCATTGATTCCGGTGGTTGCTTACACTGGCACTAATTTTAACATTCCGCGCATCAATGAGTCTTGCAACCTGTATGGCATGGCTGTTGTGGCACGGCATCAAAATTGAGTTTGAATTCGATAAGCTCACAGATGAATATTGTATAACTGGCTCAGAAATATCAAGCCAAGATATCGGCAGTCCAAATGATACATAAAGCGCACAACTCCGCCGGAACATCGTTCGAGAACTAGTGACATCTAACCAACTTTACTACCAATAACTTAAACATATCACCACAATAACTAACACACCAATTCTTGAAAAAAAGGAAGGAATTATCCCTATGGAACAAGAAGTCAAATATTTGCTAGAAGGCATCTGTACCTTCTATTGGAACGCAGACTTTTATAAATTCTGCTCAATCTGCAACTTCGATCCCAACCACGCCTACTCCCTCGAAAAATGGCAACAGTGGCAACAGCTAGTATCGGGTATCAAAGCGTTTGACCAAAATACCCTTGCCAAGCTAGTTGAAGCTGGTCATTCATCAGCGCAATTGTAAACCACCACAGGTACTTACGCAAACCGTGCATGAGTCACTTAAACAGATAAATATATGAACTCATGCACGCACACGCTCAAATTCGACAGTTGGTATCTTCCCTAGACACTTTACCCGAAGAATGGCAAGTTGTCCCCACGATCGGTAAACGTCCTTTGGGAAAAGAATGGCAAAAAAACACCTACTCTCCCAGAAAACTACAAGCCGAACTTAGCCGCCGCCGCTTTAAAATCTGGATCAATGACAGATACATCGTCCCCACCGGCATCGCCTTGGTATGCGGACCCAATCACCCCCAAGGGTATCTGGTAGCTATCGACTGCGACGGGGAAACCTCATGGCGAAAAATCCTGGAAATAAACGGGTTAAAGCCAGAGAAACTTGAGCAAATAACACCTGCCGATTCACGGGAACGCGCTCAAAAATACCTTCCTCCCACAGTTGCATTTACCTCTGGCAGGAAATACCGAAGCCAGCATTTGTACCTTATTCCTGGTTTGAGAACTTGGGAGGTAAAATCTCGTAAAGTCAAAACTGGGTTTGACGAACACCTGGAGTTTCGGGGCAAAAACCTTGCGTCAATACTCCCTCCCTCCTATCACCCATTCGGGAGAACGTACAAATGGCTCCCCGGTTGCAGCCCGTGCGATCGCCAATTAGAGATAGCTCCCGATTGGGTAATTGCCCAGATGCTTGTCAAACAGGAGAAAGCAAGAAAGTTCAACTTACCCCAGGAAAAATACGACCGCCGTTCCGGAGTAGATACTTATGCTTGTTTATACCCCCAAATCGAGAAAAACATTCAAACCGCGCTTGCACTTCTCGAAGTTATCCACCCCCGATTTGCCGATGATTACGATTCATGGATTCAAGTAGGGATGGCACTTCATAGTGTTAGCCCTATCCTTTTGAAAGCATGGGACGCTTGGAGCGAACTTTCCCCTAAGTACAAACCAGGTGAATGCGTCTACAAATGGCAGTCGTTCCGTAAAACTGGCATCACTATCCGTACCTTATTCAGATTCGCCAACCTTTCTTAGTTATGAACAGTCAACCACCTAACGAAAATGTAACTAACCCAGAGGCTAGTTACAGAGATTTTAATTCAGATACCCAGGATAGCAATAATAAAGATGAAGCATCAGATGAATCTACAAACGCTGAAGCCATAAATCAAGATTCATCTAACGAGATAAGTCTAGATAACCAGAGCATAAATCCTGTCCTAATTACCATTCAAATCCTACAAAATTCATCAACAGCAATTATTTCAATTGGAATCAAGAATGCGACTCCGATTATCAAGACAATTAGCTCCGCTGAGTTAACATCTCATCCTATCATAAATGACTGTTTAGTGGAATTAGAAAAGTCGCTACCAGAAATGTTAGCTATATGCAAGCAAAAGGAAAATCAGATCGTACATCACAATCATCAGCAGTCGCCTCCATCAGTACAAAAGCGCGAACTACCCGAAAGCAAAAATAAAGCATCAAACTCTAGTAACCAACTGTCACTGTTTTAACAACTATTATGAAATATATTGCCCACATTGAAGGACAGCAAATCCCACTGGATGAAGCAATTGCCTCTGACGATAATACACTCAAAACAGCTATTAGCGTTTACTTTCCAGACTATGCTAATGCCGAAATTGAACGACAAATAACTGATGACACGGTTTCAATTCGGTTAGTAAAGAAAGCAGGTACTAAGGGTAATTTAGGTCAAAAAGTCTTAATACAGCAATTGCAAGAATCCCCTTTGGAAGTAAATCCTGCACTAAAGTTAGGGTGGCAGTTAAAACTTCTAGAGATGAAAAATCAAATTACTCTCTCAGGTTTAATCGCAATACAACCTGAAATAGATAAGGCAATAAAATCGGCTCAAAGCTGGGAGACTTACACAGAAAAAGTAACCCAAAGCCTTAAGCAGCAACCCGCAGCCACAAGTAAATATCCCGTACTGTAATAACATTTGCATAGCCGCTATTACCCGTAGCGGCTTACTAATTATGCTTACCAACATACACTCATTCAAACTACCAATCACTTGTTTAACAGCGACTATCTACCTTGAAAATCTCTCCCAACGAGTAAATATCTTAAGTCTGTACCAAAAAATCTTCCCAGAGCAGTGGTTAGAATCATCCATGACTATTGATAAACACTCACATCAAGAAAGTGCTTACCTTGATAGAGAAATTGAGTTTATTCGACTCGTTAATGAACATCTATTTCCAATAGAGTACATCGACGATATAGAGTTTAGTCCCGATCGTAGTAATATCCCAATATCACCACAAAAACCTGAGTGGTGGTACGAAGACTTTGAGGATCTAGAATACTCCGAAAAGTTCCTCCTCTCACTTATGGGACAAGGGTACAATCTCGGCGAATGGGAACTACATTTTGGTTTTACTCCTGAGTATATCACACCAGCAGAAGATATCTATCCCGACTCGCTTACTAAACTATGCCGTCGCTACAAAAGCCCACTTCAACATCTAGTTACAGCCATACGAATTATCGATTACTCAACTGAGAATATCTGGCTAGATGTTACGTGTGAAACAAGCGACTGGCTGGAATGGACTTACGAAAATGTCATGTTTCTCGCTCATAAGTGGCTTGAAGCTGTATTAATGATGGAAAACTCAAATGCACTTGCCCATCTTATAGAAACATCTCTGACTACCCGAAAAACAATAGTTAAACTCTGGAATCAAGCATCATAACTATGAATACTGATATCAATATATTGCCAATAATCGACTTAGAAAATATCTCTCAAAGTCTTATTGCAAGTATTCCCCAGTCCGAGTTACTCGCGCAATTAATTATTCTCAAGGGGCAATTTATCTTAGTCGAACGCCTCGGTAAAAAATGCAGTTACAAGTTCCTTTCCCCTGAAGCGGTAGAAAAAGCTTTTACGAGTAAAACTGCTACATCTGGGTGGCTGACTAGCAACACGGTTTGGTGGGGGAGAACTCCTGCTGGGGAAGCAATTATTCAGTTTTACCCGACCCAAAAGTACCAAATCCAACTTGTAGGAGAGGACACTGCCGTGGGCGGGGAACCCGACTTGAGGCAAGTGTCCGTTGAGGAAGCAAAGATAATCAACGTCCCAATGCCTGCATTCCTATTTGCAGGATGTGGTGGCAAATATTACCTGTGGGCGGTTAAAGGAAAGACGTTCAAACCAGATGCTCAACTGTACAAGCCACCCCTACCTAACGTCCGCGACGACTCTAGCATCTGCTTTGGAGAAAACTCTCCTGGTGCGTGCAGTGCTAGCACCATACTCCAAACCTGGGAGTTGTTCTGGAAATCGCCTTTTAACAGGGATTTGGCTCAAGGAAAGTCAAAAACCCATAGCAACGATATCTGCTGTTCCTTAGTCAGTTTACACGAGTCAAAAGCCAAATCTTACCCTTCAAGCGACTTAGTTCCCGTTCAAAGCTGGAAATTCAAAACCCCAGAAGACATTATCAAGCAACTGTTCAGTTAGCCCATGAATCCTTTTATCGATTATCACCTCGCTACAAGCAATAATCTCCCTGCCTACAGTCAAAAACTCCAAGAATACTGGCTTGCATCAAACGGACTTTTTGTGCGATCGCACCGCCGCGAGTTAGAGGTTTGTCTGCAAATTGCCCAAACTCAAGTTGCCGGACTACAACCCATTGAACCGTATTTCCGCCTGACAGTCCCAAAAGTCAAGAGCCAGATAATTACGGACATCATTAACACTGCTACTATCAACCAAGAGCAGGAAATCCTTTTCTACCTGGGTGTGGCAAATAACCAATGGTGGTTCCATACCCCGTTGCAGACAGCTTCCTCAACCCAAGTCGCATCCCTAGAAAGTTCACTTTCACAAACCTATACAGAAGCGCTAGTAGAAATACACAGTCACGGAAATCTAGTAGCTTACCCTTCAAGTACTGATAATGAAGAGGAAAGAGGGAAATTTCGAGTGTTCGCCATCATCGGTACGCTTGATGCCACTCCCACAATCTATACCCGTATTGGGCTCTACAATCACTTCTTTCCAATCGACCCCAATTTAATATTTGAACTACCGTCTCACATCATATGCTTGAACTAACTGCTTACCAACAGGCTTTACCAGTTCTACCCCAGCGCCACACTCGTATCAACTTCATCTTAGTCGGAGCAGGGGGTACAGGAAAGTATCTCGCAGAAGATTTGTGCCGGATTATCCTACAACTTCAACAAACCGGAAAAGAAGTTAGTTTTACCGTCGTTGATGGCGATATCGTCTCAACCGAAAACACTATCCGCCAAAATTACCAACCAGCAGAGGTTGGACTATTCAAGGCAGATGCACTTGCCTTAAAATGCAGCGCCAAGTATGGGATTGAAATTACAGCTATTTGCGACTGGTTTGAAGAAGAGATTGTCCACGCCACCAGTTCGTGGAACAGCCTAACAGTAATTATTGGTTGTGTCGATAACGCCGCCGCCAGGGGCAAAATACATTCGGTTCTCAAACTAAACAACGCTAAAGAACCAGCATTACTATTTTGGCTAGATTGTGGTAATACCACTCACTCCGGACAAATAGTAGTTGGAACCCACTCCGATTTTGATATCCTGCGGGCTTGTGATAACCCAGATAATCCTAAATTCTGGTTGCATCTTCCCCAACCAACGCTAGTTCATCCCGAATTGTTAGTCCCCTTACCAGAAGAACTTACCAGCAACAACCTATCATGTGCCGAAATCCAAGCACGAAACTACCAATCCCTATTCATCAACCGCATGACAAGTGCGATCGCTGCTCAATACCTGCTAGAGTTAACCCTAACTGGAGGATTAAAAAAGTTCGCCAGCTACTTTGACTTGAAAGCAATGTCAACCCGCAGCCTATACACCAGTATCGACAACCTTAAAAAATATCACCTGATAAAGAAACCACCACTTTAAGCTAACGCAAACTGTCCTAAAAGTTTGGACAGTTTGTATGAATCGGTTTAACCATCAACTATTGGAAATTATTGAGGAAAACCCAGAGTTTGCCGAAGCTACATACTCACCTTATATCAGGGGAGATTCGGAAATAGCTGGAAGTCAATTTAATCTAATCATGCAGCAGATTGGATTAGGACTTCCAGTAGAACCTTTCTTAAAAGCATATCCTCAGATTGCTAACTGGGTAGATAAAGTCAAACCATTTCTCAATCTTTATGGTAGCAAACAATGGAACGCAGAATTACAATACTACTACCAGTCTAACATAATTTACAGTCAATATGACCTAGTAATTTACGCGGAAAATCAGGTAATTGGATTCGACTGGACTATCCAAAAACCTACAAAATTTGAAATGCTAGAGGAGAGATACCAAACGCAACTTAGGTTATTCCTCCTACAGCAGAAAACAACTTTCAGCTACGATGCAATCTCACTCATCTACCTATTTGTCAATAGCGATGACTTTCCTATTTATCAGTTTACTTACTCTAAAGCCAGACATACTGCTTTTAAAGAAAGATTAGAAAGAACTCTTGCCCCATTTACAGAACAAGCAGGGAAAGAAACCGTAAGTGATAAAACACTCCTAGAAAAACATAATGAAAACCTCCAGAAACTATTCAGGCAAGAAATAACTGGTGAAGAATATCTTGCCACTATCCCAGAAGTTGAAATATGAACAAAGCATTAGAAATTACCAAAATCGAACTTACCCCCGACGGTTGGACATTTAATATCCTCTCCCGTCGGGTAGGAACAATCACTAATCCTTTAGGCGTTCGCAAAACCACTTATTTTGGTTTTGATGATGAAAATCAAGCGCAAAAATTTCAACAATGGCTGAAGAGGAAAAATAAATGCAGTGATGCCGTTATTCGCCCATCAGAACGCCTCAAAACTTTATTTGAGGTAAAAGCCTGGAATGTACCAACTGAACTAATTATTGAGTGCGCCCTCAAAGATTTAAAGGAACAGACTAATGCAACTATCCTTATTCAGTCTACCACAACAAGATAATTTCAGCTTCGACATTTTCAACATTCCCGACACCAAAAAAGCCGAAAAGCTACGGGAACTTGCAGCCCAGATGCAATCAATTATTGATCAAAAGAAAAACCCAGCTATCGGGAATCAAAGGGCGACACACCGCCGGAAAACCATTGCCCAAGGAATTATCCAAGAAGGCATCGAACTAGAGACTATCCAATCTTGGATAAAGGCGATCGCACAAATGTGGGAAGTAGGAAATATTCCACCTGTGCTGCGCGGCTTCTACCAAAAATCACAGGTAGAAGCACTGTATAGAATTTCTCAGAGAAAAAACACACCCCAGGATATACAAGCAATTTTCAATGAAGAGAATTATCAGAGTTGGCTAAAATCACTCAGTCGTGCAGGTTTACACACAGCAAGCGAAATTGTATCTGCAATAGAAGAGATTCAGCAGATAGTAAAACCTGAAGAAATTGATACCACCAAACAACAACTTAACAAGCTTGAGTTGGAAATCATTGGAATGAAATCTGGAGATTTCTTCTCTACTCCTGAATCAGTTTGTCAGCGCCTTATTGAACTTGCGGATATTCAACCAAACTGGCGCATTTTGGAGCCCAATGCTGGTAGCGGAAGCATAGCTTCTTGTATTACTAATTACCCAAATGTTCAACTAGAAGTAGTTGAAATTAACCCGACATTGCGACAACTTCTTGAACTAAAAGGGTTTAATCTGGTAGGAAAAAACTTTCTAGAGTTTAACCCTAACCATTTATACAATGCCTGCATCATGAATCCCCCATTTTGTGAAATTGAAGAACACATCTATCACGCTTGGAAGTTGATATGTCGTAAAGGTATTCTCATCTCAATCGTACCAGAATCAGTCTTCTTTAACCGAAAGTATAAAGTTTTTAAGGAGTGGTTATATTCAAGAAATACTTACGATGAGAAATTGGAGAAAGAAGCATTTCTCCAGTCAAATAATCCAACTGGTGTAGCTACTAGAATCATCAAAATTATCAAGCCATAAAAGAAAAAAAGGCAGTAAGATTATTCTGACTGCCTTTTGTTATATAACTGAGGCATCAAATATGTACTACAAACGCATGGCATATTGCCAATTAGAAGACAAGTTCGTTACATATATATTTCCTGTATCGGGAGGGCATATTAGGTACAAAATTCTCAACCCATCGGAGATAAAAACAGCTATTTTTCAATGCAATAAAGCCGGATGGAAAGTCATCAATGCTACTAATTTAGTCAATAAAATGCTAGAACCAGTACCATTTAAATCTAGAAGTTAAGGAAAATATGGCTATTCAAATAATCACTTCGTATAGGTTTATCCCTGAAAAGAAAGCAAAATTACTACTTACGGTAGTCCAGATGAACAGACAGTTGCTATTCATAATAGTAGCAGTACTTATGTATCTCTAACATTTACAACTGAAAGTACCTCGGTAGTCAAGCAACTGATTAAAAACTTAGCAGAAGTATACCAGACACTCGCCTATACCACTCCCGAAATTATTCAAGAGGAATGCAATCAAGAATTTTAAAAATTACTAACAGATAGTGAAGATTGACCTTTAAAGTTTATCAACACGTAAGTCGCCTAAAAACACTAGGCGACTTTAGTTTTTTACCACGGCTCAATGCTAAACGCAATTTCTGCATTGACGTTAAATCAATCGTGTAAGTTATGGCTATCAGAAACCAAGGTAAAACAACTGCCCTTCAAGAACAAACACAAGAAACTCAAAATCCCAGTCAAGATAACAGCGAACAAACACAAGAAACTCAAAATCCCAGTCAAGATAACAGCGAACAAAGAAAATCTGCACTCTCTAAATTCGCCAGCCCTGAATATAACGCTCCCATCAGCAATATCTGCATTTGTCAGGTAATTAACCACATGGAGGCTGAAAAGGTTGGCTTATTTATCAAGGACAAGCAGCTAATAGGAATAGATTGGAAAGGAAGCGAACCTACCCACAAGCATACTTTCTCTTCAGGCACACCAGAAATGGGAGTACTGCTGCAATCTCCTCGCCTGCACATCCTTGACATATCTCCTAGATATATTGAGACACGAGATGAAGGAGAAATCATTGGCATCTACGAATCGCCTAACGGGTACGACATGTACCAAACCCTCGGTAAGGACAAAGTAGTATTAAGACGGTTTTACTTCATCTATCTAGTTGATGAGAAGAATCAAAACCTGCACGCAAAGCCTATCGTCCTTTCTATTAAAGGAATCGCTTCTAGCAAATTCGGCGAAGCATACAAACAATTCCAGCGCGAGTTAGAAGTTGCATTTGCCAAATACATGGGATCGTCTGTTGCGGAGAAATGTACAGAATTCCACCGCTTAGGAATCTTCCAGCCAACATTTATTCCATCCCACGAACCAAAGGATGCACCTAATCCAAAGGACAAATCCTGGGTTGCTGTAGTCGATTCTTACAAGTCACCAAAACCAGATGGTAGCGATTTTCTAGAATTCTTCTCAGAGGAGAAAGAAGCCGAGTTCGAGACGCTTATACAGGCTAATCCTGAATTCTCTCACAGAATTGGCAAAACCTCTGCTGTCGTCGCCGAACACCACCGCCTAGTAGGGGTTAGTCACGAGATGAATGCATTACCAAGCGCACCTGTACATCATACTGCTGCACTAGTTACCACCAACAGCAAGATGGAAGATTTGCCTTACTAAAAAACAGCTAGGGTGCTAATATTCAGCACCCTTTCAACCATTCATACCCACATTTGCATATGAAACTGACAATCGAACAAAGCACGCTACAAGAACTAATCGAAACCACCAAGAATGCCGTTGCTGCCAAACCAACTGATGTAATTCTTGGCAACCTATTAATAACAGCATCCGCTGAAAGGAAGCTAACGGCGATTGGCACTAACCTTAATCTTTCGATAGAATCTACAATTGAAGCAAGCATTGAAAATGCCGGCAGTGCAGCCCTTCCCGCAAAATTACTAGTCGATACGGTTAGCAACCTTAAAGGGCAACTTACTATTGAAGTAAACAACCGTACCTGCGTAATACATCACTCTACGGGTAAATGTAGAATTCAAGGTGGCAATCCAGAGGAATTTCCCTCGCTACCAGAAAGTAGTAACGCAATAATAATTACCATTCCTTGTAAGAAATTACAAGCAGCAATGGATGCTACTCTCTACTGTAGTAGTAGCGACGAAACAAAACTGGTTTTGACTGGTGTCAACTTCCAGTTTCACAATACCTCTTGGCAGGCTGCGACTACCGATGGACACAGACTAGCGCTAGTATCAGGATCGTTAGATACCGACTATCCAACTCCAATTGAATTTACCGTACCAGCCAAGAGTTTGGTAGAGTTAAATAAAATACTTGCCCAAACAGCAGAAAATAGTACTTGCGACATCCTGGTAGAGGAGAAAACCGTCAGATTTGTCCTAGCTAATGCCAAAATCACTTCCCGACTGCTCGAAGGTGACTATCCTCACATCAATAATTTAATCCCCAAATCATTCGCACACAAATTTACCCTAGAACGCAAAGCATTTGAAATGTCCCTCAAACGCATTGCTCACTTCACCGAAAGAAAACAGAAAATAGTCAAAATCGTTTGGGAAGTCAGCAACGGGCAAGCAACCTTATTTACTGAAGCTAGTGATATTGGCGATGCGGTAGATTCACTGCTAATGAAGCCATACTCCAGTAGCACTGTTGATATCAATATCGGGTTGAATATTCAGTACTTGCAAGAGGCGTTACGACACATCCTTACCGATGAGGTAATTATTCAGTGCAACAATTCCCTTCAGCCAGTAGTTATTTGTCCCGTAGGAGGACTACTCAACCAGCTATCACTAATTATGCCTGTAGAAATCAAACAGGAATTCAGTTCAATTCCTACTACTAGTAAACAAACCCAAGAAAATGACACAGACAAGTTTTCTGAATCGTCAGAACCAAAGGGCATTCAGGAAAAGGAAGAACACCGCGCACAGTCTCCTGAACTACCTGATTTAACAAATGCTCAAGAAATAGAAGAACACTCGCCACCTGTGGAGGAAGCTCTAAATGATACTGCAACAGAACCAGAAACACCGACGCTAAATACCAGTTCTAAGTCACGCAAGCGTAATCAAAAACCAGTAGCAGCCGTTTAGAAATCTGCTGAGGGAGGAAGTAACCCTCCCTTACAAAAAACCCGTGGAAAAATCACTTTGCTCAAAAACTACCACCCACATCAACATATGTATCAACCCATACACCTAAAATACCGTCCTGAAACCCTAGCAGATCTCATCGGACAAGAACACATCGTCCGTACCCTACACAATGCGATCGCTCAAAATAAAATTGCTCCTGCATACCTATTTGCCGGTGCTAGAGGTACTGGCAAAACCAGCACTGCCCGCATCCTCGCCAAATCTCTCAATTGCCATTCCGCAAATTCTCCCACTACCCAACCTTGCGGTAAATGCAACTCTTGCCGTGCGATCGCACTCTCAAATTCACTTGATGTAACCGAACTAGACGCCGCCAGTAAGTCTGGTGTGGACTCGACGAGGGACATCATTGAAAAACTAGGGTTTGCGACTGTCGAAAGCAGGTACAAAATTGTCATAATCGACGAATGCCATGCTCTATCATCTGCTGCGTGGCAAAGCTTGCTCAAAACAATCGAACAACCCCCAGCACACGTAGTATTCATCCTTTGCACTACGGAGGCGCACAAAGTTCCAGATACAATTAGCTCTCGCAGTCACTGGTTCGATTTTCATACACCCAGTATCCAAACTATTGTCTTCCATCTGGCACTAATTGCCGAAAAAGAAGGAATCAAGGTTACAGAAAGCGCCCTCCGTACTATTGCACGGAGTAAAAACAAACATATGCGTGACTGTCAAACCCTACTCGATCAACTTAGTAACCTCGACACTGAAATTACCGCCAACTGGGTTTGGGAAATTACAGGTTTAATTCCAGAATACGATTTATTAACAATTCTAGAAAACCTTGGTCGAGGTAACGCAATCAACAGTATCAAAATCCTTAAAAGCAATTATGAATTTGGAAAAAGCCCCTTCAATATCTACACTGACTTAGTTAGGATATTCAAAGATTTACTAATTGCCAAAGCTAGTGGGGGCGAAAACCTCACTGAAAGAGAAGATGATACTTGGAAAGAACTAGTAAATATTGCTTGCACTTGGGAGATTAAACACATCCAGTCAGCAATCAGCTTAGTTAGTTCAAAATATACGCTTATGCGAGATAACCTCGCTCACCTGTGGCTAGAAACTACACTGATAGAACTTGCTCAAATCATGGAAACAAAGACAAAAGAACAACCCTGGGCTAATTGGAAAACAATCCAAGACGCGATAAATTGGAGTAAGGAACAACTCCCACATTTATCCCAATCTGAACTCGAAGTACACTGGAACAATCTTACTCCCATTAATGGTAAAAAAGCACCTGCATGGGTACAACTGGTGCAAAAGCTTCAGATAGAATCTCGATTACAAACCGCCTAGTTCAAATGTTCATCACTTTATAAAGACACTCACTTTCCCCAAATAAAAACTTTGGGGAAAAATTTTTATTAAATAAAAAAAATCCTAGTCAATGTATAAGATTACATATAAACAACGTGAGTTCGACGGGGTAGTTGACTGTGGTAGCAGGTTTTGGCTTCAATTGCTGGAAGTAGGCGATCGCCTAAAAGCATAACCAGCAAGGGCTAAATACTAAAATTTGCATAAAAAAAGAAAAGATTATTAACAACTAAGCTGCGCTACGCGCCTTATTAAATAGTAAATACTAGAAAATAGCCATGATAATACGTAACGGCTCTTATGTCTGGTTTTGTGCTGGACAAACAGAAAGAGAAGGGATTGTAACTTCCATCAAACCATTACCACATCAGATGATTGCATACCAAATCGATGGACAATGGTATAGCGATCCCCACTTTATACCCATAAACCAGGAAGTACAACCAACAATTGCTAAAAGTTCAGCAATAGTACAGGTACAAAAAACAATAATCGAACTACAATCGATTGTTCAATTATATGGAGGATTTAGTAACAGAAAAATTCACAGCCTTTGGTTAACTGATGCTCCACTACATGTATTAAAGCATATCTTTAACTGCAACCTTTGGGACAGTATTTCACCCAACAAACTATCAGATATTCTACACGAATTAATTCTCTACGGTTATGAAGTTAGAATACTTGCCGCTAAGAAGGAAACTATACCCCCAATCGAATGGATTGAGCAATAGCGAAATTACGATGGAGTAACTATCACGCTCTGCACATTGTATCTAAATCATCCAAAAGCTGGTGGTATTGGGATTCGGGTCGAGGGTGCAACACTGGCATAATTTTCCGCACGTCAACTTAATATTTAAGAATGCTGTCTACCCATAATCACTATTGGGTAGCGGCAACTGCGCTGAAATCAAGCCTGACTACAACAGAGTTTAACAACTGGCATTCTGGAAGTATCTGATTAAAATTATGTCAGTTAAAGCAATTAGCCTTCGTACAGGACTTTTATTACCAGCAGCAATCGCAGATTTCGATACGTATATTGACGAATTACCACGATGCTCCAAATGTTTCGGCGAGTTATGCCTTGCCAAGGGTGAAAAAATGCCGCCTTACTGGAGACATTTTCCAGGCGTAGGAAATGAATGTCCGGATAAATCAGAAATTAGCGGAGTTATTTATCACAAACCTAAAACATTAGACCGCAAGCAAACCCTTGCACTATTTAAAAAACGTTTTCTCGAAATTTTAGATATAGCAATTAATGGCACACTGACTATTGATGGACCATTCGCCAGTAGACAATTATCAGAACAGGTTAAGGGAAGTTCAGTTCAATGCAGTAATGGAATAGCGCATTTTAACGACTGTCTGCTAGAAATTGACAGATTTAGAAAAAACCTTGACTGTATTCTAGTAGTTGCCTCTAGCTGTGCCAAAAATTTATACAGCAATGACTCAATTAACTCTTGGGAAGTACCAGAAGCAGAAAAAATCCAAATGCTAGAAATAACAATTGCTTACAAACAAACTCATGAGCGTTGTGTAGATGAAGCGTGCAAATATATATTCAGTAATGGTAGGCAAGACCTCCTCAAAGAATTAGTAGCCTTTGCTTGGCTGGAATACAATTCAAAGCTTAAAAACACTTACAATCAATTAAAAGTATGCGAATTTCCAGTATGGCTGCTAACAGCAACAACATCAATATTAGCAGCAGTACCCTGGTACAGGATTATGACTGCACTATTAGAAGAAAAAGAACCGTTAGTTCAGCCGCTTTCAATCTTCGCACTTCCTAATAATCTGGACATCATTTTTGAGGTATTTTTACCAACAAAAAAACTCCATACTAAACCACAAGGATTCATGCCAAAGAAAAGTAAGTAATTCTGTAAAGTTTAGTAAATTATGAATTACAACCACCGAGATTTTATTACCAAATCAGGTAATAAAATCATCGTTGATGAGGAAAGGCTCGACATATTCTGGCCAGATACCACCCCAATACCTGAGTGGCATCCCACGGTAAATATTGCCCCGTACTCTAGCCTCAAAACTCTGGTAGTCGATATTGAGACGGCAGGGATAAACCCAAGAGAAAATCGGATCTATGCAATTGGCTGCCTGAGCGAGATAGGGGAAATTGTCATCTTTATGGATCAAGCCGAAAGCAAAATCCTCCAGCAGTTTCTCCTCCACCTAGAAGCAAGCAAACCAGAAGTAATTTACACCTACAACGGAACAGAATTTGACCTACCGTTTATTATCACCCGCTGCGAGTTACACGGCATTCCTCATCCATTTAGAATTGCATCTAAGACACGAATCATCCGAACTGCCCTTGTACGCGGCGAACCACTGGAGATTCGAGAGGTATTCATCCGCAACTGCCAGCACGTAGATATCTTTATCTGCGTTCTTAGGTGGGATTTTGTCGCTAAACAACTTACTAACGGGCGATCGCTTAAACAAGTGGTACTAGAAATGAGATTGCGTTCCCTTGGGCGACTGGTTCTCCCCTACGAGGAAATTCTCGCTTGCTGGAAAGCAGGTTCCGGTAGTAGGGGATGGCAGAAAATTAAGGAGTATCTTACCTACGACCTACAAGATACTCAACTTATAGCCAACAGGCTTGTGCCCTCATATTACTATGAAACAATGATTGTACCGGGCATGAACCTCCAGCAGTTAGCTCTCGCGGGTAACGGTACAAAGTGGGAAAGAATTTTTGAGCATTACTATCCTGGATATAAACCCAAACCTGATCGCAAGTACAAATTTCAAGGAGGTTGTGCTTACTCCATTCCAGGACTCTATAAAAAGGTTGGATACATCGATATCAGTTCCATGTACCCCAGAACCATATTGTCGAAAGGGATTGTCTCTCGTAAAGATACAAAGCGAATCGGCTTGAGCATCTTGCAATATTTGGTAAATGAGAAATCTCGGTTGGAAAAACTTGCCGCAGCCGGAGATATCGTTGCCAAGGAAAAAAGAGAATCCACTAAAGTTTTGGCTAATTCTCAGTTTGGATTCTTCGGAACATCTGAACTTGCCTTCAACGATATGGAAGCAGCCGCCCTGGTAACAGCTTACGGTAGGCGCATCCTACAATTCATGATTGAGGTAATCAATCAAGCTGGTGCAACCCCTGTAGAAGTCGATACTGACGGGGTGTTCTTTACTCACCCCAACCCAGAAAAAGTATACACCACACTTCAATCTCAATTACCCAGAGGGATAATCGTCAAGCTAGAGTTTATTGCAGAAGCGATGTTCATTCCCCAGAGGGGAACTAAGAACTATTTGTTATGGCTGAAAGATAACAGGATTATCCGCAAAGGTAGTTGGAGAAGCCGTTCTCGCTCAAATCTAGAGAAAGAATTCCCTGTTGAATACTTAACTTACTTAATCCAAAACCAATTCACAGCAGAGTCATATTTCAAAGAAGTAAAATCACAGATTTTATCGGGAAAATACCCTGTAGAAAAACTCGCCATCACTCGCAAGATTCGTGAGGGTGAAAAGGAACTTCTCAAACTAGGAAAACCCGGAGATGTCGTAACTTCCTATTACGGTATCAGAGGTATAACAAATATCACTAGTAATGATAAATATTCACCTCTACACTATCTTAACCTGATCGAGCACTCGCGGTCAGAAATCCTCAAGATAGCTGCTCCCGAAATACTAGAAACCAACAAGCGTCAATTATCTCTGTTCTAAAGAACCAAACCCCTATCAATCATTAATTAACTGATTGGTGGGGTTATTACTCATTAATGTAAAGACAATTAAATGAAAAATAAATCATCAGATCGTAAGCCCAGGCTCAACAAAAAACAGCGAGCTTGGGTAAACTCGTTCGTTTCGTCCCATCCAAACGCTAGAGTTAGAAATATCTACGACAGTTTGGATGGCGATCGCGTAGTTGAAATCGAGTGGTGGGAAAACACAAACCCGGTGATACTAGATGAGCACACCCATATACGAGGAAGAATATCCTATCAAATACGAGTCAAACTACGAAAGTTTGGAGACGTCAGGAAAACGGCAGAATTCTCGTACCGCATTACCCCACCGGAGAAACAAACGGTATCTTACCGCTTAACTGGTCAACTCTGCTTGGAACTTCCTCAATTTTACAGGGTTATGGAGCCGACTAACCCTGTCATTGTCAAACCCAAACAAAAAGCCAAAACCGCTAAAAAAGTTAAGAAGTTTGTCCAGCAAACTCTTCCTTTATCGGGAATTACCGCCCAACTCAACGCCATAAACCTTCAGGAGGGAGGAGTAGCCCTATCAGAACAGGAACTGCTGCTAGAGACAATCTCACATCCGGACTTGAACACAGTTCAAGAAGTTAAACTTCCAGCAGCCATCATCAAAATCCTCAAAGAGAAGAAAGCAAGCCTAAAAGAATCTGAGACTGCCATATCACTTTATCAAGTAGCGGGACCAACTTGCGTTTTAGAGTATCTACAACAGCTAGACTCTTGGCGCAAATATTTAAGCACCTACCAGTAGAAAGCCACACTACCAAAAATAAATAAATTGGATTGCCACCGACTATTTTTCAGTTTGTGGCAGTCTCTCAAGCACTAAAAAAAGCCATTCAAAATGGTTCAAAAGCGCCCAAAGGCTATATTACCGACGCTACGCGCAACTCCTATAAATAATAGGGGAACAGGTTTTATGCCTTCACAAATCAAAAATTTAAATAAACTAGAACGCATTCTAAGAAGCTTCGGCATAGACATAAGACCGAGGCAAACAGCTAGAGGAGAAATATTACTACCTCTAATTTACCAGGGAAATGGCTTCAGTTGTATGTTAACCTGCGTCGGAGGTGAAAAAACTGCATTGTGGCGCGGCAGTTGCAGCCAAAGAATTAAAAACCGAATTGAAGAACATTTTCAAGCTTTTCTAGCAGTAGATAGTTTGTAATGTCAAAAGAACAGTACCCTGATTTGTCTGGGTATTGTTTTTTTATCCCACCCTTTTGGTTTACGCCTTCTAATTAGAAAAAGAAAGACTACCAATATTGTTCCTACCCGCCCTTTCAAAGTTTAACCAAAGCATAACACCACTTACCCGAAACTATATCCAGTGGATGGAACGCAAAGAATGGCAAATCATAATTAAACTAGATAACCAATTAGAAGTTATCAATCCAAAAGGAGAAATAGTATTCCGAATGCTACTAGATTGCACTCGCTCTCATTTACCAGTTACCACATAAACTGGTAAGTGGATAATCGTCCCAATTTAAATCACCACTCATCGCTAACACAATTTCAAATCGAAGTTCTGTTAATTAAACAAGCGATGCTAATACATATACTAAGTGGCGAGGATACCGTATCCTTAAACAATAGAATCAACCAAATCGTCGAGGAACATACTCATCCTCAATGGCGCACATTCAACTATATCAAGTTAAATTCTACTAATCAAGATACTATTGCAGACGCCATCACTGAAATCCGCACTATCCCTTTTGGAGAGGGAGCAAAAGTAGTTCACATAAACCAAGCGTCAATATTCAACAACTGTGCAGATGAAATCATTCAGTTTATGGAAGAAAATTTAAAAGCTATTAGTACTACAAATGGAAACGTCTTATTAGTCACTTCTACTAAAATAGACTGTAGAGGCAAAGCAATAAAACTACTTTCCAAATACGGAAATATAGAGGAATTTCCTCTCATTCCCAGTTGGAATAAAAAGGAAATTAGGAATCTTATCAATCACAGTGTTTCTTCATACAAACTATCACTTACGTCAAATGCAATAGATTATTTAGTTGAGGCTATTGCCAACAATACAACACGACTTGATAGCGAGTTGAAAAAGCTATCAATCTATGCAGCCGGAGAAATTTTAAATAAGGAAACAATAATCCCACTTGTTAACAACAACACCTCTAAATGCATAGAACTTGCTCATGCTTGTCTTACAGGAAAGGTAAAAGTTGCCCTGGAGTTACTCAGCAATTCAATGTTAAGTAACGAACATCCCCTTATAATTGCAGCTACACTGTACAGTTGCTTCCGCACTTGGCTAATTGTCAAAGCTGGGATGATAGAAAAACTCAAGGATGAAGAAATAGTTAGGCTGGCTAACTTAAAAAATCCCAAAAGACTATATTTCCTCAAAGCAGAAATACAGTTTGCTAGCGTTGAAAAACTCAAGCAAAGCCTAGAGTTTATTTGCTCTATAGAACATGAACTAAAACAAGGAATAAATAACCTTGAAGCACAAATTATCAAAATTTGCAGCATTTAAGAATTATGAAAAACCCCACTTTTAATAGCATCATTGGACAGCATACTGCCAAAGTAATCTTAAAAAATGCAATTTCCAGTAACAAAATTGCTCCAGTCTACCTCTTTTGGAGCAATATTGATGGTATAGGAAAAGCAAAAACAGCTTTTGCCTTTACCGCTGCATTAGTAGAGGACGAAAATATTACCAATCATCCAGATGTATTGGTGATAAAACCAAGTTATCCCCCAGAAGGAAAAACCTTCCATACGCCAGCATCTATTCGTATTGAAGAAGTACGAACTATCATCAAATTTACCAGCACTACTGCTGTCGCCGCCAAACGCAAGGTGGTAATCCTCCATGAAGCAGAAACACTACAAGAAAAAAGCTCAAACGCACTACTCAAAACCCTAGAAGAATCGTCTAATTGCGTCTTCATTCTCATTTCGTCTCATCCAGATAAGATAAGCGCCACTATTACAAGCCGCTCGTTTGTTGTCCCATTTACACGTCTAACACCAGATGAAGTAGCAAAAGTTCTGGATTCATTGCCAGAGTACAAACAAGTCAGCCAGGAGATAATAGCACTCGTCAATGGTAGCCCAGGTGTAGCAATAAAGCATATCAAATATCTGCAATCTATACCTTCTATTGTCAACCGTCTCCAAACACCGCCCAGAAGCATTACCACAGCCATCAGCCTCAGTAATGAAATCTCTTCTCTAGAATTTCCTACCCAGCTATGGCTAATCGAGTATTTGCAGTACCTTTGGCAAGAAAAAAGAGCAAAACTGCATTTATCAAAGCAAAAGCTACTACAGCAAGTGCAAACTCGTGCTGTTTGGGATACAGCGTTGATACCTTAATCATGCATTGGGTTTTTAGGATAAACAATTCCTAAAAACCTACAATCTAAACTATTTTAAGTGACGGAAGATGACAAAAAGAAAAAAAGGTTATTCAGATTCAAATAAAAATCTTACTCTATTTGAGGTTGAAAAAATTTGCGGTAATAAATCAACTTTACTCAGTCAATCAACTCAGAAGCTATTAAGACTAATGGTAGCTGAATTAGAAATAAATTCAGCAGCTACTGCCAGTTTATTAGAAATAGCCGAAGTCGATAAACAGCTAGTTCAATATATCGCCGGTCCTGTAATTACTTCAACTAACTGCTGGCAATCATGCATTCCCCAGTGGGTATATAAAGCAGTTACCATTGATAGGCTAGACACAGTACTAGAGGAAATAGAAAAAGGCAGTATTGGAGAACTTGCAACACCCAGCGAGGTACTTACCGTCATGATGCCTATTAGTCTTGAAGCACCTTTGCATTCTGATTGGGTAAATGTCTATTTTTGGGCATCTCACACAACACTAGTCAAGCACAAACCATTCCCCAATTACGATTATGAAAACCTCTGGGCAAAGATAGGTACGTCGCCTATCAATTATAAACAAATCCAGCATAACTATAAGTCTCTAGCAGCCGATATTCGGTCTCGTGTAGTCAGCCATGCCGCTAAACAAGGATGGGGAAAAAGGCATAAATCACCTGAAAAGTTAACTACAAACGAATCTCAGACCACAAATATTGCACGGCAATTAACATTGTTTGAGTAACAAAGAACAAGCAAAGCAAATAGTTGCCTTTAAGCTTTATTCAATGCAGCCAGTTCTTAATTCCCAAGCGATCGCGTCTCACAAGCAAACTCTACCACATCCGGCAATAAGGAACTGACGTAATAGACAGTTTTCAAAAGGATGGGCTTTAATCAACTCTCCACCAAACCCATTCGGTGGAGAGTTGATTAAATCATCACGCCCAGGATACTGTCAATAATGGATTTCGTAAGCAATGGGTACAAAATAACGAAGCCTATTGCAAGTTTTTTTTCAAAAAAGACTAAACCCTTTTTTATCTTCTAGTAACAGGTTAGCCTATTAACCTGCTATATAATTAGTGGTTGTGGCAATCCTGACAACCACGTTCGTAGTAGGAACGTAAAGAGGAAAAAGTTTTAAACAGCCAATTGCTACCAACCTCCCACTCTTCAATACAATTAAGCGTCATGTAATACCCACTTTTATAAGCAGCAACACTCATGTTAATTGGGAAGCCAGTAGTAATCCTAGTAACTTGCATCGGAACACTCATCAAAGCCTCTAAGTGACTATTGTTATTTTTCCCAGTAAGGAAGTAAAATACAATCATCTGTACTAAAGAAGGAAGTAACAACAAGCGGTCTGACCATTTAGTAAAATGTAGCTTAATACGAAAATAGCCAGTGGGAATACCCTCATCTTCATAGATATTACTCGATTCCATATCCAGTAATTCTGTTTCAGATAAAGTTAAATCACTATCCGAAATAGTAAATAAAGTATTTGCTCCCAACTCTCTTCTTAAATAAACAAGCGTCATTCCCCAACGTTTGCCATCTTTTTCCAATATATCGACTGCTACCTCTGAATGATGCCGACCGTACTTTTGCTGTAGCGCCGCCACAGCTTCTGAATTTAAGTTATCTTTCCAAGTTGATTTTTCAAAAAAATCTTTAAAGTAGTATCCCGGACAATCAGTTTTTCCCGCTGCTATTAGTTCCACTAAATCCGGTTCAGCAGCAATATATTGCTGTAAGGAAATCTCTAGTTCATCTTTGATATGAGGTGGCAACAAACACCTTACCTCATCCAAACTCAAGGGATAGTCTAAATAGGGATGTCCCATCAATATATAAGGATCTGCCAAGTCCTGTAAACATTCAAGTACAAGCTGACGGGCAAAATACTCGTTACCCTTATTTATCGGTTGCCCACTTAGTTCTTTTTCAACCGCAATGAGGGCGATCGCACTCAAAGAAAAATAAGCCGCATCATGCACGCAAGTAGGTAATTGCCCAAAAGGTTGAGTAAGCAATAAATCGAGGACTTCTCGTAGCACACCAATTCTCTGGGTATTAGATATATCTCCAAAATGACGAATCCCAATTCCATCGGTATTTTCTAACCAAGCCTCATTTGTTACTTCTAGATGGCTACTATAATCAGCGGGCAAAGCGGGCATCTCACCCTGAGATCGCAGATAACTGTCTTCATCCTGCTGCAACCACATAAGAGCAAGCAAGGTTAGCTTACAGACAGCCATATTCCGCCGCAACCGACGTTCCAGTTTAGTCATAAACTTCTCCAATAATCACTATTTAGGCATTAGATATCATCAAAATGCCCATAGAAATACAAACCACATCAAGTGCCAAGCACTTGAAACAAAAAGTCACAAATATTACACACATGAATACTATCTCTATACAGTTTAATCAACTAGATAAAATTTCTAGCCTGCTTAGGCAACATGGTGCAATAGTAATTGTAAAAAAAGGAACAAACAATCAACGAATAATTATCCTTAAGCGTCAACCAACAGTCGATATAGCAACAATCATAGGTGGTACACCATCTCAAGAAGTACCAAGACTGCTTACAAAAGAAGATTTAGATAACCTAGAAATCGAGCAATTACAACATCTGGGGGAAATCCACAAAATACGCAACTATAAAAGGATGGGGAAACAAAAGTTAGCAGCAAAACTAGAAGGAAAAGCAACCAGGGAAGAAATACCATCCTAATTAAGTAAACACTTCCGTTTGAGAGTCCGCATCTGCACACCAAACTCCCCTACAGATGTGGCTTACGTCAAAGTAAAAATTACACATAATCAGTTAATAACCACAGAAGGAAGACTCATGCTTACGCAAATAAGAGCGGAAACATTAACAAGTACTCCTATGAGCAACTTCCTCAACATGGTCATGCTAGTTGGCAGATGCGGACAAGATCCCGAACTGAAGTATTTCGAGTCGGGCGCGGTAAAAGCAAGCATCAGCCTCGCTGTCAGACCTCCCTACAGAAGCGAACAAGCCCTCTGGTTCGATTTAGTCGCATGGGGTAATCAAGCAGAAATTATTGGAAATTACGTTCGCAAAGGAACTCAAATTGCGATTACAGGCGAGTTTGGGTTCGACCGCTGGGCTGATAGAAACTCCGGCGTCACAAGACAACGACCGGTAATTACAGTCAATGCCATTGAACTACTGGGAGGACGCAAAGAAGAACAACCCAGCAACACCGAAACAGCGATTGCTAACGCCAATTTTTAACAAAAGCAACCCCCAGGCGAATGTGGTCGCCTGGGGCAACAAACATCATTTATCTACATAGGTCAAAATTATGATTAACAGCATTTGCACCACAACCATCAAAACAATCAACCAAACTCACGACTCCTCTGGAAGTTTAATAGTGTTTGGAGTCATGGAATTCCACTATCGGTCTAAAGAAGGACCTACAGCAGACGAAATCCCTTATCGCAGTAAAGGTGCACCTGCTGTTATCATCAACGAACTTGGAGAAGCCACTCTGGGAACGGCAATAGGATTTATAGATTTACAAACAGACGACAGAGGAACATACAAGGAAAAAATTGCCACATTCGTCATAAGACAATTTGCACCTTCTTCAGCTAATCCATCCGAAAGGTTCAACCCTAAGGTTCAAAAGCCTGAAACTCCTGATTTCGCCAAGGAGTTAGTAGAAGTAGATGACAGTGTAGCAGACGAAAACAAAGACCAAGCTGATGAGATCCCGTTCTAGCAAAAGAACCTTTTGTTAGTGTTCAATTTGAAAATAGTAGTTAGCTGAAAATCAGAAAATAATGCCAGTATGGACGCACACGTTCATACTGGCATTATTTTTTTAAGCAGCAAAAGTTTTCCTGACAATACCTGTTGATGTCAACTCTTCTTACTCGACTGCATATCTAAATCAGGGTTTCAACCTCCTGTAGCTTTTCTTGAAGGGCTTGGCGCAGTTCGGCAAGTCGGGTTCGCCCCAATTCTTTGGGATCAATCGATTGGACGGTTTTGATGGTTTTGTCCATCTGTTTGTCCTGCTTGGTTTTGGAATCTGGGGCATTGTACACCAAAAGCTTTTGCTTGACTAGTGTTCTAGTCTGCGAGAGTGATAGTTTCTCTTGAACAACTTGCTGAGTTACCTGAGTGCGGATTGCCACAGCTTCATTTTCATCAACATTCAGTGCGAGAGAGGAGAGTTTGTTGAGTTCTCTCGCTTTGCTGCTTTCCAGTCCAACAGAGCGAATGACACATTTGAGATCTTCTGCCAGTTTGAGTAGGGGAAAGATATTGTTGTTGATGGATACTGGATTTAGTTGTAGCCCCAGCAAAACTGAGACAATATCTTGTTCCTCCTCGTCTTTGAAGTCAGCCGTTTCTAGCCACTGCTCTTGAGTTGTCAGGTCGGCATCCTTAATCAGTGCAAGCTCCTCAAGGGTCTTGCTACGAATTAGTCGGTTAATGAAAGCATTAAGAAGCTTTGGAATCTCGTTTTCTCGGTCTTTGAAGTTGGGGTATTTATGAATGGTTAATCGAATCAGAGCAGTTGCTAAGTCAAGGTCATGAAGTTTTTCGGAGTGAATACTGGTTACTAGTTGACCTTCAAACACTGCTGCTTCGTCCTGAGCATCTTCTTTAAGCAGAAACACAGCTTTTAGGGTTGTCATTCCAGCTAATGGAGCTGATCGCCACCTAAGTTCTCCGTCAAATAGTTTGTACCGTCCATCAAGTTGTGGAATTAGCACAATTGGGTTTTTTTGCCCCTGCCGACGTAGACTCTCCACTCGTTCTTGAATTATTAATTCTGGGAAAGTTTGTCTAGGTTGAGTAGGGTCGGGATCGATGAGGTCGATCGCAATGTCGTGTATTCCGCCTTGGTTAGCTAGTTGATTGGTGAGTGACTCAATTTGTTGCTCTAATGCAGTTTTTTCTTCAGAACTGAATGCATTTGCTCGCAGTTGTGTAATTTCTGCTTCGAGTTCCTCTACCTGACTTTTAAGTTGGTGGATTTGCTGTGTTTGCCCTGCTTGCCCGAATAATTGAGTCATATCCACGGGTTTTTTGCTTGCCATTAAAATTCCTCCGTCATTAACTTGATTAGGCGCTCCACTATTGGGTTAAAGTCTTCACTGGCATCACATCCAGGTCGGTACAAGTGTAGAGGTAGTCCTGCACCACTAGCTTTGAGGTGGTAATTAGATTCTCTAATGTAAGGGAAGCAATGAATACCCATCTGTTGAATCAGGAAGGGGAGAGTTTTGGCTGGGTCAATGTCAGTTCTTGGTTTCCCTTTTTTGTCTAACCCCAGAATATCCCGGTGTGCCCCTACGTCGTACAAATCCACCCGCGTAGGTACAAACCCCAGAATTTCGGGTTTGGGTTTGAGTCTTAAGTCATCCACTTTGCTGTAGAACCAATCCAAAAAGCCCGCGAAAGCTCCCGTATCTTTGTATTCTGGTTTGATGGGAACCAGTACATGCGTGCTTGCTGCTAGTGCCATTAACCCCATTGGCTCTAAAGAGGCAGGAGTATCAAAAATAATCAAGTCGCTCTTTAAGGGGAAGTCTTCCAATTTATCTTTGAAAGTGTAGTGACGGCGACTGTAGTTGTATATTTCTCCGATGCTTTCTTCTAAAAATTTACCACCTTGTATAGCCGTTACTGTGGAAAGATGTTCAGACCAAAGTGGAACAAGGGGATAATCCCCTTTAAATGTTTTTTTAAGGACAGTAGCAAGAGATTGCTCCATAGACGCAGGTGCAAGTCTTGCAAAAATGCACAATGACCCATTTTGATCGAGTTCTATCAGGGTGACTTTATACCCTTTGGCACCAACAGCATACGCTAAATGAGTTGCCATTGTGGTTTTACCCGATCCGCCCGCATTGCTGGCGATTGTTAATCGAACCTGGGTTCGAGCAGGTTTCTTTTTCATAGAAATACCTTCTAAGAGGGAAGCAATTATTAAAATGCTCAACAGTATTCAGTTATCGAAATGGCTCCTGGAGTATTCGTTGTGTCGCTAACTGCCTTTTGGGTAGAAGGCAACATCTGGGCATTTTTCAGGTCGATGCCTAAGACTCATGGACTTATTGGCTATAGCCAATGGCTATGGTAAGGAGTGAGTGAACCTGAGTGGAAAATTGTTAGATCATAAATTTTTCTGACCAACTTAAAAACCCCACTTCTCGTAATGAATTGGAGTTTCATAACTGTTTTTTAAGCAAAAGTCAACTTCGGCAAAATGTTCCACTTATTGGTCAGATTTTTTAGTTAATTTTCTGGTTTTAGGAGACTTTGCCACTCTCCCCGGTCAATCGGAACCTATAACCCAAAGTTGAGGTTGCTCCATTTTGAGCAAGGTTTAGCCCAAAATGCTGTGTTTTACTACTAATAGTAGTAAAACTAACGTTAGTTTCATGAACTCAAGCAAAACTAACGTTAGTTTATTCTACACTGATTGGTTGTCTACCACTTGTATTAACCGAAAAAAGTTATGAGTAATTCTTAGGGGTTAATTGTGTTGAATTGATTTCAGAAGGCAGAAGTACGTTCGCGCAGCGACGACCTTCGCGACGTTCGCGCAGGAGAAGGAGAAGGCAGCTATGAGTCACGGCAATTGGATGGGGATTCAGACCCCACCCAATCTCACTGTGCAACAAATCAAAGATATTGGCTACTTAATCTTAAACGCGGTTTGGGCTTTAGCATTAGGGCATACCTTGAAACTTTTTCTTCCCTTCTGCCTTACTTGCGTGCCACAGCCGCCCGAAGGGCTGATAAAAAAATATTCTTACGGAATAATTACACTGTTACTTGCTCAACTAGAAGAACTAGTAAGAGAATAGAACTACTGTTTTCCTACTTCTGTTTTAGTCCAGCAGCATTCAAGGAAGTAAGCTTTGTATTCCAGGGAAGCATTAAAGAGGCGAACATCCGAAACAACACGAACCATCCCATAAGGACGTAAATCATCTGAAGTATAATAGAGCCGAGATAAAGTATGCCCAAGCTGAGATAAGATATCTTCGCAATTTTTTAAATAGCCAATGTGTTCTGGTAAGGCATAGACAAAGTAGCCTACACAAATTCCCAGATCCCAAATTGCTCCTGTACCATAGGTAGGACAAGGAAATAAAGCAACATCGACAAATGACCTTTCAAGCATTCCCCGAATCATACCGGAAGTGGCATGTTTAAACGCTCGTGGAGTGGCTATCTCATCGTATTGATTTTCGTACATTCTCGCTTACCGCAAATTTTTAATCTAATGGTTTAAAAATTAGTTAAATAAAAGTAGTTAGCCCTTGTTCTATTACCAGGAACGCACAGTTACACTTGTAAAACAAATTTCCTACTCGGAAAAATTTATTAAGCACAAGTGTAGATGCGTCCATAGCCTTAAAACAATCTTGAGAGATGCACTTATCATATCCAGTTCGGTAATATTACGCATCTAATTGGAATTAGATAAAGAAGTAAACAATTTTCCCAATCTGTTGTTGCGGAATTTTTCAAGTTGTTGAACGCCAGTTCTGCAACGTCTCATAAAGCATTCTTTTCCAAAGCATTTTCATTTATAACACCAGCATTTTGTCAATATTTATAGCAAATGCACAGTCAGCTTAATGATTTTTAGGTAGGTGCATACAAGAGTGCGATTGCCCTTTGGGCACTGCGCTCTGCGCAATCGCGTAACGCACCCTACGTCTCAAGCCTCAACAACTACCCGATTTTCCGAGAGTTGTACGTGTTACAACTCCTATCGATGGAGCATTGTAGCCTCTTTGTCATCCCGCAATCTCACCATCAATATGTGGGGCAACCTCTTGTTCAAAGAACTCAGAGTCTATTGCTTTAATTTTTCCTGCCATTTTTAGATGCCAACCAGCTTTTTTTGCAATGGCGATCGCATGCTGCGGTTCAAAAGTTGAGTCGCCGCAACTAAATTTATTGTGTCAGATGATAAGCACCAATGCAGTTCTTCTGCTTTTCTTTTAACCTGAAGGTTATCAAAATCTACCACCAAAGTTATGTTAATTTATGAGAACAACCGTAGATTGAGTTGTTCAATAGCATATGGGGTATGAGTGGGGGCTATGCGTACCCTAATCGCAATTTTGGAAAATTAACCCCTATACCGGGTATATATAGGTTATTCTTAGGGTATATTTAATATCTAAAGTTATTATACCCCATTTGACCCCTATGAAGAACATTCACGCGAATCAAAAAATTTTTTGTGCAGGTTTTGATAATGGCTATGGAAGCGTCAAACTGTTGGTCGATGGTTTTGATGTGGTGAGAATTCCCAGTTACATCTCACGAGAAGACATGGAGGATGTACCCGGTCGGGTGGTTTATAACGGCAACGCCTACACTATTGGTGAGTCGGCTTTCCGCACTGGATACTACTTTGAACGGAATACGGACAACAACATTAACAAAGTAAATAACGCCCTTATCACTTTATTGGGTGCGTTAGCTCACTTGCCATATCGTAAGGCTTGGCACTTAAAGCTCGTTGTTAGCTTGCATGACGTGGCTCTAACTGATGACTTGCTGAAAGTGCTTAATGGTGAATATCAACCTTTATTGGCTGGCAAGCTATCTGATATCAAAGTAGAAGTTCTCAAAGTCGTACCTGAAGGTATGGGTGCTCTGGTGGGGAGAAAACTCCCCAAAAAGTTAACTGTTGTAGATTTTGGGAATGGGACAACACTTTATTCTCGTTACAACCAAGGTAAAAGAGAAGTCCATACCCCCTACGCTGCA
Organism: Hassallia byssoidea VB512170; assembly: GCF_000817785.2. GTDB lineage: Bacteria > Cyanobacteriota > Cyanobacteriia > Cyanobacteriales > Nostocaceae > Hassallia > Hassallia carrinoi. The sequence goes on from NZ_JTCM02000005.1 coordinate 45,856, forward strand.
GGAGTGGAAGTTCTCATTGGTGAGATTGCCAAGAAGATGAAACCTCTCAACGGTGGTAAGCTTGGGGACTTATCGAAAATTCGCTTTTGTTTAGAAATGGGACACACCAAATACAGCCGCGATATTGATATCAAAGATGTTTACAGTGTTTGCTTAAAGGAATGGTATGAAAGCTATTTGAAAAAACCAGTCAATCTCGCTCTTGATGCCAAACACCAAGGGGATGACATTTGGGCGATCGGTGGCGGTTGCTTGCTTCCTGGTTTTAAAAAACTGCTCGTGCAGAACGGGTTTGAAATTCTAGACAACCCAGTAGAGGCTAATTCTTGTGGACTATTGCAAATGGCTAAAACCATTGTCAACTCTTCTTCTACCAACGAAGCTTAGCAATTACGAATTACGAATTATATTTATTATGGTTTCTCAGCAAGATAAAACTCCAGAAAAAGTCCGAATCAAAGACAGCTATCGCGATCGCATCAAAGCAGAATCGCAACGATTGGGTAAAAGTTACCTTGAGACGCTATACTTTATTGTTGATTGCTACTTTGCGTTTAAGCAGGGCGTGTTACCAATACAGTCTGCGGTAGTTAACACCCATACAACCCCCATAGAACAAAATCAGCCTACTGTAGATGAGTCAACTCATACCCCAGTTGACCCCCAAGTTGAATCCGTTGATGGTGAGGAAACTTTTACGCTTGATTGGGAATTGTGAATGACTATAGATTACCAAACTACTGAGCGCTGCACCGACTGTGACAAGTTCCGGCTCCGTGGTAGCAAGAATTGCGGCGTTGCAGAGAGTGCGGGATGATTTAAACTGGCACAGGTACAACTCCATCTTGAAGGTAATGTAGTAGCAATTTTATAAATAACCACAGCATTTCCTCAGTATTATGATTTACCCCCGTAACCCTTTCTATGGCATCGCGACCTATTCGGAGCAACCTATATTCATACTCGCTCCCCCCAAACCGGGGAAAGAAGCGACCTATTCGAGCAGCGTATTTCTGAACTGATTCTGCGATCAGCAACCTTTAGAGGCTATCTCGGAACGACCAAGGGTTGAACCTGATAATCTGGGTAACAGGCGCTATGTGTTTCGGTTTGCCGATCAAGAATCTCTAGAAAGATGGTTCAACTCGCCTGAGCGTCGCGATTGTCTCGCCCAACTCGATCCGCTTACTGATAGCATACCATCTTATGAGCCAGTGTAGGTCGAACAAGCATTGTGGACTGTTGTGCGTGTCCCTAAAGCCAATCCACATAAGCAGACGTTGATTAGCTGGTTGGCAACTGTTGTCTTTGCATTTACGATTGGAGGCATTGTCAGTGCAATGGGAGCAGGGTCGCGAGTTGGGGATAGTACAACGGCGGCGCGTTGTTGTCATCAAGAGCTACTGGGTCATGCCATTTTTGGCAAGAAAGCTATCACGTTGGCTCAATCGGTAACATGGTTCACATGCGTAGCACGACTACTGGAGCAAGCGAACACGGTCTAACAGTACCTAAGAAGCGCAAAACTCTGGTTGAGACGGTACTTTAAGGGCATCGGTTGTGTGAGAGCGTTAAGTCACTACAAGGTCATCTATAGGACAGTTATTTGAAATTTTTTGTCTAACTGCCAGACATCTGAGCAAGTATAGCCGTCGTCACATAGGTTAGGACATTATTGATTGCTTGTGATTTCATTCTGGAACATCTTCAACAAAAGGTGGGCTTGAATCCACATGCTCAACTTTCTGTCAATGCGTAAGTTCTAACGCTATCTAGTATCACCTCCAAACCCACTTGCTACGCACTATTTAACGATTAAATATAGGGAAATAGGAACATGAATTGCTCTACATGTAGTTTCTTTACAGTCAACCAAAATTTAAGTTGTACAGTTAACCCCACGCACTGTAAAGGAGGATGGACTCAGGCGTGCAAGGAATACGAACACGATTTTAGTAAAGAAATTCGTTGCGGAAATTGTGCTGCTTTTTCAATACAGTATTGTAGCCTTTTGCATCTATCAGTTGATGCAAGTGAAAAAGGATGCATAAATTTCTTATCCAATAATGAAGTTGAGGAAGAATTAGCCCGTTGGGAGCAGTACCAACCACAAGTTATAGCTTCTTTTGAAGAAAGGGAGCTAATCTTTAAACTCATTAAAGAACTATTTTGGCAACAAGATAAACGCAACATAATGTTATATACATGCACTCTTAGTATGGAAGAATTGTACTATTGGGTAAGTAACTATATTGACAAAGGTATCCTTGCGCATGAAGAAGATGGGCAAGTAAAAACCATCACATGGAAACAAAATGAAATCAATGAATACGACCTCGTATTCAAAAAGGAATATACCTTCTTCTAACAAATTCGTAACCAGCCTTTCAAGATGGCTGGTTGATTTTTCCTAGACATTATCATCTATAGTCAAAAAACCTTCAGGAGCTTGACGGGGAGTATAATCTGGAACGAATTTCCGAGACTTATGCAGCAATCTAACATTATCAGGCTGCGAAGGTCGAGCTTGTTCCTCCTGAATACGCACATAGCCAGTTATCTTATCAAGCTGAGTAATCATATGTTGGTGCAATGCGTAAACATCCGCCATTCGATTACCCATGCCAGAAGATATCTTATCGGGTATAAAAATATCAGCGTGCCAAGACACTTTAATCCCCTCTTTTTGGAAGTAAGCGTCTATCTCCGGGCGAATGTAATCGGCAGTCCCTCCGCAAAATACTAGTTCTTCAATATCTTCATCCATCTTTGAGCGCAGCCACCTCACAATAGCACGCCAATACTCATTTCTGGCAAGCAATAGTGCCTTCGACATCAGCTCGCCATCAAGTTTAATTTCCTCGCGTTTGCGTTTACGCGAGAGTTTTTGCATCACCAGGGGGTCGCAACTAGCGCCAGCTTCGACCAATACCTCGACAATGTTGGGATTATCAGGGCTTAGTCCCGATGCCTTGGAGACAAAATTATCTACTAACCAGGACATCCCAAAATTACTGGTTGTTCCGGCACCACTTGAGCCACCTCGAACAATGAAAATACTCGCATTGCGATAACCAAGCATCACGTACATCTCAGCCAGCATATTCTCGCCAAACACTCTCTTGCGTTGGAAAAACACACCACTTCCTTCTGAAGCTATGTTGCAATGCAGCGTTTTTACCCGCATCCTACCCGTTGGCGTATCGAAAGAGCGAAATGCATCCTTCAAGCGGGTTTGTAGTTGTTCTTTATCTTGCACTTCCCCAGGCGGCAGCAGGATACTCAAGTAAGCTGCAACATCGTTATCAAGGTTCAACTTCTGCTTTGCCAGCCAAATTGCACCGCACACCTTAGGAACCGCTAGTTCGTACTTAAGCTCTCTTAGCTGCAATATACCCCCAAACCGACGGCGTGCTAACTCTCCCAGCGCGTAGTATTCTCCGCCTATTCCCACCCAAGCACGAGATTCGGGTAGCCCTTCTGCTTCAACAGTCTCAACCGAGGGCTTACTCACGTCTGCCACCTCTGAATCCACGAGCAAGACAAAAGGCTCCCCTTCTGGATACTCTTGAACAATAGCCTTTGTCTTACTGCCACCCATATCGATCGTTAACGCAATTTTCTTTAAGTCTGCTTTCTCTTTAGTTTTTGCCATATCTTTAGTTTTATTAATCTTTCCTATTGTTCCCAATTTAACCGAACCGAAATAAGCACACCGTTATTAAACAGTTTCTTTACAGCAGCTAACGCTGTTTTTACAGGAAACACATATAGAGAGAAAAACCTTATGGCTATGTTCTTCGACGGCGCAACCGACTCCCTCGTAACATCCGTACTCAATTCAATTGAGTGGCGTATCCGCTACAACTTGCTAGAAGGCAGGTGTCCCGACAGTCCAGCATTCCGGCAAGTCATACCCAATGTTGTGGACAGTCGGGGTGTTTGGTTGGAATCTGGTTGCTTCCAAATTGAGTCAGCCCCCATCAGTGGGGAGCAAAAGACCACGATAAGCTGGTATTCCGATGAGGGCGAAATCCGGTTCCGAATCATCGAAATAACGCCGCCACAAGACTAAATCCACAATCTACTTTAAACAAACCCTACTTCAGGTAGAGTTTGTTTTTTATTAAAGAGTGCGATGCCGCGAAGCGGCATGCCCGTAGGGCATCGCCTACGAAGAAAATGGGGAACGAAGTGCTCAAATCCATCAATCTTGAATCCCTACTATCCAAAATAGTTGGGTTAAAACTGGTATGAGTTCATACAACCTGTACAAACCCGTGAAAAAACTGCTTGCCGAAGTCATCAAACTAAAATCACGCACTCAAACCAATAACCCTCCAAGATCATCTAGGCGATCGCTAGTTGATAGGTTATAAATATAAATTATTAGTTACTTGCCTACAGTAATTACCCAGATACGGCAGATTGCCATCAAAGTACTGCTGTAAGTATCATTATAGATACCATTACCCTTAAACATAACTTAATCTTTATGTAAAAAGTTTACACAGTAATGCTATTACCAGTAGAGGCGAAAAAGTTTAGCTTGAGAGACTACCAAATTGATGTACGATCTCAGGTTTATGACTACTACAGATGCGGCATCAAATCAGTACTTGTATATGCCCCTACTGGTGCTGGCAAAACTGCGATTGCGTCCAAGTTTATAGCAGACGCAATATCAAAAGGACGGCGGGTCTTGTTCTGCGTCCATAGGGTACGCTTGGTCAAGCAAACTCAAAAAACCTTATTGAAGCATTTTGGAATCGAGTCGGGCATCATTTGGGCGGACTATCCGATAGATTACGAGAAGCCCGTCCAGATAGCAATGCTGCAAACCCTCCAGCATCGGGAACTACCGCCAGATATTGGTTTGGTAATTGTAGACGAAGCACACACGAGCGCATATTACAAGATTTGTCGCTCAATATTTGATACCTATTCTGGTGGGATCTGGGCACTATCTAAATGCTTTTTTGTTGGGTTGAGTGCTTCCCCTTGGCGTAGTAAGACAACTGAGGGATTTTGCCAATTCTTTGGTGCGATCGCCCGCGCCCCCTATCCCCAACAACTAATCGAATCCGGTTATCTGTGTCGTGCAAGACAATTTGGCTATAACGGACTAATTGACTATAGCAAGCTCGATGTCTCGTCTCTTGGGGACTATACCCTAAAATCAATGCAACGGGTATGCACGCCACAACTTAACGATGAAGTTGTGGAAAAATACTTAGAACTTTGTCCCCAAAGGAAGGCGATCGCATTCTGCGCTAGCGTGAATCAATCGCAGGATTTGGCTGCTAAATTTAGCGCTCTTGGTATCACTTCAGCTTACATAGTTGCAGACACTCCTGAAGAAGAAAGAGTTACGATTTTCGAGAAATTTGCTTCTGGCGAAATTCAAATCATCACTTCTGTTTGCGTACTTTGCGAGGGTTTTGATGAACCCTCCGTTGAAGCGGTAATTTTGGCACGTCCTACTCGAAGCAGGGCGTTACTTGTACAAATGTGCGGTCGAGGGTTACGATTGCACCCTAGTAAGGAAGATTGCTGGTTGGTTGATTTTTGCGAAAATATCAGCCGGATGGGATTTCCCACTAATCGATATCCTACGCCACTGTGTCCAACCTTCAAGCGTTCGGAAGAACTTGACGATTGGTTTAAAGAATGCCCCAATTGTCACGCCATTGTCCCCAAACCAAGTAGAATCTGCCCCAATTGCGGATATGTCTTTCCTCTAAGTGAAAACTCCGACATTGAACCAGAAGAACTGCCTCCTTTTGGCGAAATCTTCTCATTGGGACAAAAAAGACAAGCTAAATACTATCGCAAGTTGATAGTTTGGGCTTTCAAGGAAGAGAAACCCCGGTTGGTTGTAGAAGAAAAATTTACGGAGAAATATAACTACAATGCACCGCCAGAGTGGGCGCAGTATGCTGTTTTCAACAACCAATCCAGGTTAATAAACTACAACCAACAAATATACTTACGCTATCTACTACGACAACCGCAGTCAATTAACGGTAAGGTTACAGCATGGACAGTCGAGATGATGCAACTAGAGTTTGGAGAGCGCGTTGATTGCCAGTTAAAACGATGGTGGGAAATTTTTCAGGAGGATAAACCTTTTAATAGTAAGGAAGAAATGGACGATTGCTACAAATTAAAAGTCGAATACTACCAATATCAAACATTCGCTCACGACTTATTGGCTCTACTTAATTTAGCATATGATGAAGGCTTAAAATATTACCTTGATGTAACACAAAAAGCGAAAGCAAAGATAGAAATACTCTACAGCCTCAAAGATAAACCCAAAGCTCTAGCCGCCGCGTATCTAACTTCAAGCTCGATAGAAAAACAAATTATTGAAAATTCAATTAATACTGAACTAAAAGAGAAAATCGATAGTGCTATCGTTCACCACTGGGATAGTATTCCTGTTGCTTAACCAAGAAAAAAGGCACAGATGCTGTATTTCGGAAGCATCAGGAACGTAAACAAGAAATGTACAACTTCCCGCAATCTGCCGCAACTGGCGTTATTAATCTTTAAAAATATCTTTAGCACATATTTCCTCTTTCCTACACCTGAAATCCCGCATCTCCCTCTATTAACCCCTCGGGTATCACATCAGAATCATCATTAAAAAAATCATCTTCCTCTTCCTCTTGAATATCCCCTACTGGGAGTAATTCTTCTTTTTGTTCCACTACGGATTCTACTAGGGGTGACATAACCGCCGTACCAATCGTAGAATCACCCGCACCTTTCGAGTGACCCGAAATTTGCGCTTTGGAGTATCCCCAAGGGCTATTCTCTCCCAATGTTGGCTGCACCAGCACTACCTGCGATATCCCCTCCATCCCAAAAGCCCGTTTTATCTTGACTATCTGCGCCTCCAGTTGGGTAATTGATTCGCTCAGCGCAAAGTGTAATTCCTCTCCCCGCGCCCCCTCCGAGTACAAGAAAAATGGCAGGTAAAACGCATTAGCTGCCTGCATTACCATCTCGGATGCCCCTTTCTCACTCTCCTTCAAGTGTGTAATCAACCTCCCCTCAGTTGAGGTACGCTTCCTAACTATCGATAATTCCACAAATTCTTCTAATACCTTCTTCCTCGGCATATGCCCCACTCCTCCAATTCCAAATTAATCAAACTAAAAACAAAAATAAAAAGCGCCTTGTCCCAATCCCAAATCCTAAATCCCTTAAATTTTTTTATCGATTGCACGAGTGAGAACACAGTACTTACACAAAGCACCCTTGCCAGATCCAATGCATGAAAGTATCAACTACCCCTACGTAAGGCAGACTCTTAAGCAATCCTTTCCGCATGAAGAAATCCAGTTTTAGCAGGCAGTCTAAACATGGCGATTGCGCGGAGCGCAGTACCCTAAAGGGCGATCGCCGTACTTACTTTTCTACCGTCAACCGTTAGCAGCACTCGCTCGTCACTTTTCTAAATGCGACTTGGAGTAAGATAGTCACGAAGCATAGGAGAATTTATCCTCGCTATCCCTATCAACATAGGAGTGAATATCTTCTAATAGTCGATAGACTAACTCAAGATTATCAGTATAATGGTTGTATTGTGTTTTACTATAGCTGTACGCCCCTGGTTATTCCCTCAGTATTCCCCCCTAATTCCCCTAGTAGTCCCTACTCACTAAGGGAATAATTATCTAATTGCCAGTTCAATTTATATATCACTTTATCTTTTAATTCAAATCAAGGCTCAACCAAATTGCTACAATCCTGGTATATTCCCTTCTTACTCCCGGTATACTCCCCTACTCAAAACGAGCAAAGCGAGAGTGACATCCAGACCCTAAAAAACCCCACAGCCCTCTCTGTGTCTAGCCCGCAGTTATGAACAAACCTCCGCTGCACATTGACTGCAATCGCTTAACTGACCTCTTTGAACAAGGTATGGAGAGTAGGGTCAGTAGTATCTTCATTCCATTGTCAATAACTATAATTAATTGATAATAATTTTCCTACTGTGCGTCTCGTTAAATAATACAATTTACGACAATTGTCATATAGAGCGCGATCGCCCACTAAAATTCGCATTCACGCAAAGGATAATTTTGAGTTTTGCGTTGTTTTAACCCGCCCGGTCGGTTATTATTCTCCAACCAATGACCGTTAGCTAAAAACTATAAATAAGGGCAATCAGGTGGTAGTGCAAACCACAAGCACACCTACCCAAGAATGCGATACTTCTGTAAAAAAGCACTTTATGCGCTTGAAAGTACCTAGCGCCAAGAGTACGATCGCACTCCGGGCGAAGCACCCCACTACAATAAAACCGCTTCAAACTCCGGTTACATATTAAGCAGTAAATAATACTGTTTCTTAAGTATTAATGTGGGTAAATTGAAACGCAGCACACATTGGTTGCATTGAGTTACAATACTTGTAGCAGTAGAGCGTAGTAGTTGCAGTACCATCACTGGAGATATACGGCATTAGTATAGGTTATAACAATTGTAAGGACTGAATATCCCCGAATAGCCCAACTACCCCTGCTTTCTCACCTAAACAAGGCATGGTAAATAACTCCACCAGAACTAAGTCTATCAAGGTTTACTTGTTCGATGACGAGAAAGCCACCATCGAGGAGAAAGCCGCCGCGACGGGGGTAACTGCATCAGAGTACTTGCGCTCGTGTGGGTTGAGGCGGGTACTAGTAGCCAAGCCACCCGCCGATTTGATAACCGTGCGTGCGATAGCAGGAACCCTCAAAAGCGAACTGATGCTGCTAATGCACCTCGGTGTTGAGACAAACAACCAGCAAATTATCAACACTGTCGAGAATGCGATCGCGCTCGTAGATAAAACCATCGCTGCTGCGTTTAACCTAGACATTCCCTACCCCCTACCCCCTACTCCTTGATTCCCGTCATCTACAAAAAATCCGATTTTCTCGACACACTCAAGTATGTCTTGGGGAAGGAGGATGCTGCGATTGTTGATACCAACATGATGGGAACAAGTCCGCACTTTTTTAACGAACAGTTCCTCAGTACTAAATACACCAACAAGGCAGTCAAACGGCAGTGCGCCCACCTCATCATCTCAATCGCACACCGTCCCGACTACCACGAGCATTTGTCCAATAGTCAGTATAGTTATGTGGCGAGGGAATTCCTAAGAGACATGGGGTATTTGCCCAAGGACGAAGCATCCCATGCTACGAGTCAATTTGTAGCAGTGCGCCACCATGACCGATCCCACGAACACTTGCACATAATTGCCTCCCGGATTCGGTTAGATGGTAGCTTAGTTGATGATTCCTACGACTATTTCAACTCCCAGGTTTCAACCAGACGCATTGCGGCTCAATTGGGGCTGGAGGTAACACCAACAACGAATGAAGCTGTCGCCTCTAGGTTAAAACAAGAGTACGAGATTACCGTTCCCACCAGTCCCAAGCGCTCGAAAAGTATAAGGGCAATCAACAGCAAGCACAAAACCCCGACCAGTAAGGAAATTATCCGTGAAGCAATAGGGGACGCGATTAAGGATAGCCCTACCATATCTACTTTCATCCAACGACTGGAGGAAAACAACATTGGGGTATTACCCAAAATGAGGGGAGACGAGCTACTCGGCTTTACCTACATCCACAATGATGTCAAAATAGCTGGTTATCAAGTATACAAACCCTACAGTTGGAACAAACTGCAATCTGAATATGGGCTATCTTACGACCAAGGGCGGGATAGTAGCATACTGCAATCTAGCACCAAGCGAGCGATCGCCTATATCAATAATTCCTCATCGCGTGAACCAGAATATACTGCCCACAAACCAACCAATAGCAATACAAGCGGCAGCAGTGGTAATACAGATAGTAACACAACTCATTTACCTTCCTTGAGTATTGATAGTGCGGCTCCAAACCAAGATTTAATAATTACACTAGTTGTAGAAGAAGGCATAGGGCAGGAGACACTAGGTAAAAGGAAGAAACCACAAACCTCGGTACAATCACCAAAACCGGAAGAACAGTCTCAATTGGAGCCGATAGTAAACCAAAATCCTCCCACACCAGTTGAAGTTGAAGCGATAGTGGAACAACTGCCGACTCTGTTACAACAGGAAGAAGTGGTACAGCCAAACCCAGTCAAAGAACTTTTTAAAGTTGAGAATCAACAGAAACATAAGAAATTTCCCCAAAGGGAGGAGCCTATTAAAACTTCCCAAACCCTTGTACCCTCTCACTCGCTAGAAGAACAACCAATAATTAGTCTTGATGAACTAGCACTGGCACACTCTTACGTTTCAGAAGAGGGCATCACGACCGAAAGTGAAGTGTCCAAAGAAACAGAAGAATATCCCCCTACACAGTTGCAACAACCGCACCTCGCTTCCCTTACCCTTGCTTCTACTGGGTCACTTCCTAAAGAAGAAAAGATCGCTTCTACCTTATCTTCAGTCATCACTGAGTACATGCTTGCAGCAAATAGTCCCCGAATTAGAGGTAAGGAATTGAGTGCAAGCCAGGATGGGGATATCCTAACTGTTTGGCGACACTCTGATGATACGCCTGTGATGCAAACCCGAAAAAGTGATGGCAAGTGGTATGAAGAAATACCCACCCGACTTACTGAGAGTGAAATCAAGCAGATTGAAAGCCTTAAAAGATATATCCAACAAGCGCAAGTCAAGTCACAATCCCAAGCAAGGATGGAACTTTGAGTTTGGTCATCCCGCAAGCAGATTTCCCCATCAAAGCGATAGAAGTAATAGCTGTGCTGTATCCAAAATCATGTAGCCCCGCAACCAAACACGCAGCGCATCAGTAGTAAAACAATAATCATAGCATAAAAAACCACTAGTGTGTCTATAAACACGGGTTTTACGCATCTTAGTCGATAAAACCTAAATCCTTCGCAAGCTAGAATCCAAGGGCTGCTGTGGAAAAATAAAACGCAACACGCCCGATACTAACTAAAATAAACCCTCTTGATCGGCAAAAGCCTGCCGCACCGCAACAGTCAAACTCTTGTATATCCATTAGTATTCGCACGTCAAACAACTTGAAAAAAATAATGCTTCAGCCCAAACTAAGTCCTTTGCCAAAGCAGGTGTATATTTTTACTTTATTCCAGAAATAGTCAAGACGTAAATTTGCTCTTCTAAGCGTTTATACTGGTTTAATCTGTATCTTTTATAATAAACAATTTAAATACATAAATCAGAAAATTATTAGATGTATTTTGAGAATATAAGAAGTAAAATCCTGCTAATAGATTTTTATTTAAATTAACTAATAATTTTACTAATAAATTTTTATTTAAATTAACTGATAATTTCAAAAATGACTATTCAAGCTAAACATTTTGATACTAGATTAAATCAATGGATCCATACCGATGGTAATACTAATAACCCAAATTCACTCTTAAAAGAAGAACTTAACAATACCCTACTAGAACATTTCTTTCCAGGAGTAAACTTTTCGTTCGGACATATGGACGAAAAGTCTACTGCTCTTCAGCTAGAACAGCATCCTGAAAGACACAAATTATTACTATCATCAAAAACTCGGTTATTATATGGACCAGAGGAATGTCTAGACACAATTAGACAATTATGCCCAGACAATAAAGATAGAGGCGCTTATGGTTCTATCTTCCTTGGCGCGTGCAAAAATGCCGTCAACCGAGAATTAAACATCTTAATTGTTGATGACAGTAATGGTGAAAATGGCGGCATCATTAACAATGACCAGGCATATCGACTAACTGGCGACTGTTACGGGCAAATCTCTACAGAATTATATTACGAACTTACCAACCACTTTGAAGGTGATAAATACCGCGTCATCCAGCACCGCTTCGGCTGGACTGACCTTGATGGAAATGACACAAAATACCGCTTCGGTAAGGGTACACTACGCCCAGCTAATCTTGACCAAATCCTTAACTATCAAAACCCCAATAACCAAACTAAAGTTGACTTAATTCTTCCTATATCTGCTTTCAAAGGAACCGATAAAGATAACCCCAATGGCCCAACCAAACCTCAAATTCAACCAGGGCTATATCAGCAAAATATTTGGTTAGGGGAAAAATCCCAGTCTGAACTCGGGAAAACAGCTATCTCGCAGCTGCTTGCCTCCTTCCCAAATGGAGTAAAAGACTTTACCGAACAGTTAGAACTTGAAGCTAAAAAACTTAAAGAAGCACAGGACGATCCCCGACAACTTGCCCAACTTTATTGCGAAAAGTACGAGAAGCGGAAAGCCTTTCTAGAGGAACAAGCTACCACACTTGAGGAACAAGCCGAAAGCGATTCAACAGTAGCAGAAGAATTAGAAACACTGCGCGATGGCGCGGGAGCGCCCGCCGTAGGCGATCGCCTTACTAATGACTCGTTCATTTACAAACTCATCAAAGCTGATCTGCTTGGAGTTGGACAACTTCTCGAAACCGAGAAGGTACAGCGGGAACTTGCTAGGTTCGTCCAAAACGAGTGGAAGGAAATTGCCATCGGTAAAACACTCACGTTTTCGCGGGCAATGGTCATTCCCTCCAAACACCTGCAAAACGGCGAAATCTCCATCCCCCATTACCAGGATGGAGAACAAGTCCTTAACTTCCGCTCCCCCTTTCTCAACTCAAATGGTTTGTGCGTCTCAACCAACAAAGTTGTAGATGACATACTTGGACCAGATGGGAAACCCCTCGCGGGTGTTATCGCTGTCTCGGATGAAACAAGCGATCGCATTTACAATCGCTTAAACTCACAAATTAAATCTATTCTTCCCGAAGCCCAAGGGAAAAGTCTTCAACTAAAAGGTATTGAAAATTACTTAGACCAAAATATCGGTAAGCTTGAAACTAGGGACAAAATAGAGTTTACCAACAAGTTTAATGAGTATATTACAGAACTTCAGTCTGCTGGATACGAACTAGAAATTCTTCCCCAAGAGTCCGAACAGGAACGCCAAGCCCGCGATTACGATGGTGACTGCATCGGGTTCGAGCAAGCTTGCAAGTATCCCAACCTCACAGCCGAGGCTCTTGAGCGCAACCTACCCCAGAACGCTTACGACCCAACTGTTAAACTCAAGAAACAATCTTTCTACCAGGAAGACGGTAGCCAGCCTGAGTTTGAAGAAATCGCCATCCACATGAGCGATGGCATGAGCGTCGGTGTTATCAACAATCACCTTACTTCAATCGAGGCGTTAGAATCAGAAATTCCCATACTGAAAAACTTTGGTAGTGAGAAAGACCAAGTAGAGTACGTACAGCTTGTAGCTAAACACTACGAAGATTTATTCAAAACAGAAGCCTGGGCAAAATCTAAGGGGATCGAAGGTAAGGAGGTTCCCGAAAAGTATCGCGGCTACATGGAAGAGTTTGTCCAAAACGCCCTACAGGAACCCCTCACTCAGGACAATGCCTTGAAGGCAATGAGCGTCAACACGAAAATGTACCGGGAAATGATTGCCGAAGCAGCATTTCAAAACCAAATTGCGGTTGACCTCTTCAAAAGTGCTAAAAAACCCGAAATGGAGATTATCCGCAGTAACAGTCGGATTCTCCACCGGGAGGTCAACTACATTAAAGATAAAAAAAAAGATGTTTATGTCGATGAAACCATCAAACCAACTGGATACTCACCTGTTGAGTTACTAATTGCTAAAACTAATCAATATTTTGAGAAAGCTCGACTCGAATCACGCGAACTCGTCCAGTTTCAAGATTTATTTAAAGGGGTTGAATTTTCTAATTCACAGCGCTTACAATGCAGCGTAGCAAAGAAAGAATTTGATGAATCGTTCTCCCTTGCTAATCAAATATCTAGACAAAAAGAAACAGAAAAGGGACCCTCTGCAAAAATTACCCTTGCTAATGGCAACCAAGTAAGTGTTACTAACCTTCTACAGTATGATAGCGAGTCCATCTGGAATGCTAATAAAATTACGTTCAAGCTATCAGAAACATCAGAAGAAAAGCGTAACAGCAGCCGCCCGCATAAGTATGTTGTCTATGCTCAAATCAACGATGAAACTGAGAATGGCAAACCCAAGTTTAGAGCATTAGGAACGCTTGCTAAAGAGCAGGAAAACAAACTGGAAGAGATAGGAATTACGCCTAGACAAGAAGTAACCTCTAACAAAATATCCTTCCAACCTGAACTAAGTGAAGGACAGATTAAACTTCTCTACCAAAAAGCTTACCAAGCAGCAGAAGAGTTTTATAATTCGATTCCCTCAGACCAAAAATTAGCAATGGCGGCTGCCACATGGGCAGTATCAACTACTCGGGAAAGTAGCAATAATGATACCACTCAGAAAAAAGTATCGAACTTTGCTTTTGCTACTTTTCCTAAAGAAATTATTAATCAACTTGAGAATTTACAATTTACTGAAGTAAAAATTACCGGATTTGAACGGAATAGTAAAGTATTTTATGAAGAAAATCAAAATCAAACGCAAGAAATTCGCTTCAACATTACAGAAGCTGGAAAAAGCGTTGTGGAAATCAAGAATGAGGACGGAGAGTACCAGACTTTTGGAAATATAGAAGGTAATAGCGGAAGATTACCTATCGATACCACTGCTAGCGCCATTATAGAGAAGGGAGAAATATACACTAATTCTGTCACTACCAAAATCCCTGGATTACCTGAATTTACATTTAAAGTGGGAGAAGCCAACCGATTTGAACTCAAGGATAGGAGATTTCATAATGAAGTTGCTGCTTTAACTATTGAACGAGTCAACTTAACTCGTGAAGATTATACTATATACATTCAAGAAGGAAATAAGCAGGAAAAACTAGGAAACATCGATAAAGATTCCCTGAAAGAAGCTATTAATCAAGGGTGGTTAAAAGAAAAACCAGGCGAAGGTCAACAATTACAACTTAAAATTCAATCTATTACTACAGGTCAAAACGCATACGCTATCGGCAAAACACCTGAAGGAAAACTGCTACGGATAAATCTTACCAATCAAAAGTATAAAAAAAAAGAGATTAACGATCAAGAATATAGAAATATATCCGTTAAAGCTTTTGATAAAAAATACGTTTATATTGCTAAAATCGGAGAACAACCTCTGGGAATTATCGGGCAGCATAAGGAACGTTTAGAACGCGCTTTTAATAATAACTCACGCTACAGCCAATACAATCGCCAGGATTCATCTAGCAGCGTTATACAACAGCTAATTGATAGAGGATATCTTAGAGAAGACCAGACGAAAGTAACTATTCCCGTACAGATTACTAGCAATGAAAGTACCTGTAAGATAACTATCAATCCGGAAAAAGTACAGTATCCTGATCAGTGGATTAAGCGCAGTCAGCTTATAAGTAACGAGCAACCTATCAGAAGCGAACAGCAGGATAAAAGTAACCATATACTTAGTAAAATTAACGAACGTCCTACAATAATGTTCCAAGATGAAGAACAAAAATTAGTAGGATTAGTAGGACTAGCAGTTGATAAAAAATTAGCCGAAAGAACAAAAAAGTATTTAGACAAAGTAGGAGTATCATACGAACAGCTTCCCGCAACACAAGCAAGGCTAGAAGCCAAAAAAGGCATGACTGTATTCATGTTAGATGAAAGTACTATCAGTGATGAGCTAAAACAAACGTTTATTGAACGCGCTGGTGGAAATATCAAAAGTGCAGTTACTCCCTCACAACCCAGCCCGATTATTCCCGAACAAACTGTATATTTTTACAACCAAAACCAACAGTATAGTTCCGCAGATGGGTCACAAGTAGAGACTAAAGAGGCTATAGGAATAGTCGTACCCGCACAAGATGCGATTGCTGTAACTAATTGGTTAGAATCCAAAAGTGCTGAAAATAATTACTTTCTTGAAAATAATACAGCTACATTTATTATCACTAAAACTGAAACTAATGAAGAACTAAGCCAAGAATTAAATGCTTTAATTGGGGAAGTTATTAACATTGGCGAAATTGATGGCTTTGACCGTTACAAACAACTAAGTGCAGAACTCAATCAGAAACTTGAAACTCAAGACAGTCTCCTTCCATCAAACCAAACTTCACCAGACAGCGAATACTTTCAAGCGCTCAAAGCACTACCTAACCGTCCAAAAGAACTCAGTCAGTCAGAAACACCAATACCAATTGTTCCTGCAAAACCAATTGAAGAAGAAGTCAAATCAACTCAACCTGATATTGCTGTACAAGCTAGCAGCGCAACGAAAAAACTTGCGGAGAATAGTGCATCCCAAGCCAAAGCAGCAGAAACTAGAAAGCAGGTTGAAACAGTACTTCAAAATAGCACTGACTCACTTAACTCAGGACAAAAAGCAGCGCTTGTAAAAATGGTTGCGTTTTCTCAGCAACCTGTTAGCGGTCATGTCAAAGACAATGAGTTCCTGTTAACAGGTTACGCCGGAACCGGAAAAACCTACGTAATTCAACAGCTGCTCAAAACACTCGAACAAAGCGGACACCAGACAAGAATTTGCTTCACCGCACCTACCAACAGCGCGGTAAAAGTATTGCGTGAAATGGCTGAATCTCAAGGAATTCAAGCCGAAACCAAAACTACGCACTCGCTCCTTGGACTCAAGGAAAAATACAACGAACTCACAGGCGAAGTATACTACGACTGTGATAAAAAAGAAAGAAGTAACCAGCACCTCAAGTATGACATCATCGTCGTTGATGAGGGGTCGATGGTCAATAAAGCGCTGTACGAAAAACTTGAAGAAGTCGCAAAACAGGGCGTAAAGGTTATTTACATGGGCGACAAAGCCCAGCTTCCTCCAGTCGGCGAACCTGAAAGCCCAATATTCCAAATCGAAAACTGTGCTGACTTAACTGAAGTTATGCGCTACGGTGGCGATATCGGTAAAACCGCCGAAACAATCCGCAACAACCTCGATACCGACAATCCCGAACCCATTCGCACTTGTAGCGACGGTACTATTGTTGCTGTTTCTAAAGAAGAATTCAAAAATAAAGTTACCGAGCTATTCTCCTCTGAAGAGTTTAAACAAGATAACAGCAGCATCAAAGTTATCGCCTACACCAACAATCGTGTAGATCAAATTAACGCTTTAGTCAAAGAACAATTATTTGGTAAAGATAGCCCGGAATATGTATCAGGAATGCGGATTATTGCCCGTGAATCAGTGACCAAAGACAATGGGGAAACTGTAGAAGTTCTCCTACATAACTCGGAAGAAATGACAATCACTGAAGCCGAACAAATTCAAGAAGGAAAATATAAAGTATGGAAGCTTCAGGGTAATAACGAAGAAAACCTTGTTGTAGAATTTAAGGTAATTGCCCAAGAAAGTAAAGAAGATTTTAAGAAAGATGCAGACCGTTTATGGAAGCAAGAATTTGCAAAACCCGTAAGCGATAGAAATTTCAGCATTCCAGTCAGTTTTCAAAAACAATATAGCGATATTCGTCCAGCCTACGCAATAACAGTTCACAACTCTCAAGGTAAAACTATCAAAAAAGGACTAGTTGATGAAACTAACATCAACTACCGCCTAAAACTAGCTCTCCAAGAACAAGACCCAGAAGAGCGCACACGAGGTATCAAAGAACACAACCAACTGCGCTATGTCGCAATGACCCGGTTTAAAGAGCAAGTGTTCGTTCTTAATGCTGAACGCGAACGGGAAGTTGAAGCGTTAAAACTTCAACAAGCTAAGGCTACACTGAAAGCGCCTACTTCCCGGAATCTCAGTTTCGGTGAGCAACCCCAGGGACAAACTAACAGTAAACCACTAGGTAATACTATAGAAACACCAGGAAACGGAAATCAATTAATAAGCTTGCCTTCTTCAAACCAAGCTGATCAAACAAAAGCTATCGAAATCCTGGGTAAAATTAGTCCAGAAAAAGTCGAAACACTCAAATACCACCTGGAAAGCCACCTCAAACCCTTACTTGAGGAAGATAAATCGAACTACGCGCCCGGACGACAGGTTGCATGGGTAGGCGCAAAGTGGGATTTAAAAGACAAAGACTTTAAACCAGGAGTACAAGACGATGCGCTAATGCAGCTCGTCAAGCAGGTATACCCTGATGCCAACATCGCACTCGTCACCTACTCACAACAACCAGGAACTGGGATCAGCTACCACCGCGATGACTCCTACGCCGCCGTCGAAGCGCGCAGCATTAATATTGGAAATTCAGAGTGGGGGTATCGCGCTGTTAAGGAACAAATGGCATGGACTAAGGAGGAAAATACAGCCGCGACTTACCAAGAATTTAAACTCGAATCGGGTACAGTAACACGGTTTAACTGCAAAAACGAACACGCTGCTATCAACACCGAAGCCGGGAGATGGTCAATCAACATATGGTCAATTAAAAACGACCATAGCAAAGAAAATAGCGTTCGCGCCAAATTTGAAAACTTCCTCGCCTCCAACCAACCTCCCCGTGCAGTAGTCCAAAGTAACAATGACCTCACTATCAAGGGTAACGAATGGACACCAGGGGGAGTGATTAAAGTAGAACGTAGTTATAACTCCCTAAAAGAAGCGACTCAAAACACACCCGCATCCTCTGCAAAGCAGCCAAGTGTAGAAGAACTTATCGCCATTGGGAATCAAACTACAGCGCGCGCTGCCAATCCTCAGATTCCAGAAAACCCCACTATATCTGGAAAACCAGTACCAATGGTTTACTCGTTACACATGCACGGCGAACCTGATAAAGTACCAGTAAGCACGACCATCGATGCCATGCGTGGACAGGGTAGAATACACACGACTAGGGGGGTAGACTACCAAAAAACTTATGGCATTAAAGAGGGAGATATTGCGGTAGCTCTTGGTAAAAATGGCTCACAAGTAGCTTTCCGGGTGGGCAAGCAGTATGAGATTACCTCCCAGATGATTCAAAATCCCGACTACCAACAAGCTTGGGCAAATTGGGAGAAGCATTCAGCAAAAGAACTTACCCAAACCCAGGCAAGCAAGAGTAAGGTATATGGGTTATTCATGGAGCCGCTGGGCGATTACGTCAACGGCAAGATTGTGCCGTTCCCACCCGTACAAAAACAAACTGCCGCGTCTCTCCATATCAGCCCCGACTCCAACGATGGACTCTTAGCAGCACTCGCCAATGCCACTGCACTCGCCAAAAAACAAGGCAAGCTACAAAACGATTATCAAGTTTCAATCAATAACAACCCAGAAGCTGTAGCCGGACGCTATGGGGTAGAAACCCACTTGCAGAAGCCGTTATGTGTAGCATACGCATCTGCCGAACACGCATTCAATCACCAGAAGCAGTTAAATCCCTCAGCTGATGAGTACAAACTGATGGTAGAGGTATTGCAGGCTAAACTCGAACAGCACCCCCGGCTAATTGATGCGATCGCCAAAAGGGGTGGAGTCGAATGGCTAGAAAACTGCACGGCAGTTGCTACAACTCTCTCGACCAGAGCAACGCACTGCCTCACCAATATTACCAACGCCCAAGATAAACAGTGGGAAGGTAAGGGTAAAGAATCAGCATTCATCCGTGCCCTCACCGAAGCGTACAGCAATGTAGTTGAAGCAAAACAAGAAGCCGACGTAACCTTTCAACAACACAACCCCAAGAGTTTGACGACGCAAGTGCAACCTTCAGAGTCGGAAACAGTTACACCTACCGAACAACAAAAAGCGGAGCGAAAAGAAACTTCATCTAGCAATATTGCTTTTAGGCAAATTACAGTTATTAGTGGTGGACAAACCGGGGCAGACATGGGAGGACTTATTGGTGCAGCTTCTTTAGGACTGCCCACTGGAGGCACCGCTGCTGCTGGTTACATAACTGAAGCTGGTTCTAAAAAAGAAGAACTGCAAAAATATGGTCTAAAAGAAGGAGAACCAGGAAATACCGCAGCCGAAACATACGATAAGCGTACCATCGAAAATATTAGAAATTCGGATGGTACAGCCATCTTTGGAGATGTCAACAGCCCAGGCTCCCGGCTTACAGCAAAAGTTGCTCAGTCCACGGGCAAGCCAATACTACACGTCACCCTCCAAACCACTCTCAATCAACCACAACAAGCCGCAGAACAACTCCGTAACTTTGTTGAGTTCAATAATATCCAAGTCCTCAATGTTGCCGGAAACCGAGAAAGCAAAGCACCAGGGCTGCAAGTCGCCGTCGCCCAAATCGTAGAAATGGGACTCGCATACGAACGTGAGCGATCGGCACAAACAAATAACCAAAGTGCAAGTTCTTCTTTGACCAATAAGACAAAAAGCTTAACTGAAGTAGCCCTAGGAATCAACCTCAACTCTCGCAGTCAAGACCCACTAGGGGCTGCACTTACCAGCACAACTGTCAAATCCAAACAAGTAAACGCCATTGTCAACGATTACCCTGTGTCGTTCCGCGACAATAAAGCAATGCCCGCCGGAACATACGGTCCGGAAACCTACACACAACCTAAAGCACAAGGAGAACCTTTCCTCTGTGCCGAACAAGTTTTCTACGCCTACAAAGAAACTGTCCCTTTAGGAGAACCCAGGATACAGCTAATGGCAGAAATTCAACAAGCAAAGCTTGAACAACACCCCAAACTTGTTGAAGCAATAACCGAACGAGGAGGTACTCAATGGCTAGACCAATGCAGCTACTACGTCTCTAATGGTAACAACTATTGGGAAGGCAAAGGTCAAGAATCACCCTTTATTAGAGCGCTAACTCAAGCATACATTAACATTCAAGAAAAAATAGAAACCAAGGAAAAATTACCAACTACCGCAGCACTCAAAGAGGTTACCCAAAAAACGGATATCGAACAAGCATTTACTTCCAAAATACCAAAGTCACAAGTTGGAGTTATGGATGCAACACTTGAACGCATCAAACAAAATACCGTCCAAAATCTTAATGACTGGTATGAAGCTGCTCAAAAGCTTGGTAAATCACAAAAATATCTTAACAGAATTCAGTCAGTAAAAAGCGAGTATATAAATGAGGGAGTTAGCCTTGAAAACGCCTTTAAGGCAATGTCAAGAGACATTAAAGAGTTAGAAAAAATCAATGAGGTAACTAGTCTTGCCCAACGGATAGTTAAAACAGTTGGTACTGAAGATATCAATGGCATCATGAGTGTAAAGACGGAAAATTATAAAAACTATCAGATAGCTACTAAGGCTCAGGAGCAGACTTATTTAATTAAAGACAAAGATGATAATGTAGTACTATACGTTAAAGGGGGTAAAACTCAGAGAAATAATATCAGTAATGAAACATTACTGGACTTTAGATTCATGAATTATCGCATTGAAAATAGTCTAAATAACGTCAAAAAAGAACTTGTGGAGAAATAATATGAACGCCTTGATAGAAGCAGCTAGAGAAGAAAAAGTTTCGTTGGCAATGATTGCATACATAGCACGCGAAGCCATTAAAGAGTTAAACATATCCAAAGAGAATTTTGAGTCAGCAAGACGCAATCCTCCTACAGCCGAAGAACAAAGAGATGCTGCAAAAAACTTTACTATATTTAGCAAGGAAATTAGCGAACAAGTTCAAGAGTTAGATAAATTAGCATTAGGAGAATTGAAGGATGATCAACTACACAATCAACAACCAGAGAAGCTGATAGAGCAAAATAGTACAACTTTTGATGATGAGAAAAAATACGATAATAGCAACAATAATGGGGAAAAATTAAAAGAAGAAAGCAAGAAAGTTGCTGTTATAAATGCAGTAAATGTGCAACAATTTGTTATCCCTGTAATAGTACAACGCCTTGCTCAGTTAGGTAGAGCTGATAAAGAAAATATAGTATACGAGGGGCAGGATTACACTGCCTCTCTACGTCTGGAAAAAGATTATCAAACTCTCAGCCTTGACCGTAACTCTCCTACGAACGAAGAAGCTAGGGAAGCGCTTTTAGCCTCTAAAAACTCTAATGAGCAGGAGTATAGTATTGTCATCAACAACTTAACTCAAGAGGAATTCGAGCGCTTTAAAGTTTTATTTAAAGAGGAACAAGTACGCAAGGAGGAAAAACAGCAGGCTGAGTTTCCCGTGCAAATAAAATCTAACTACGAGATAGAAAGTTAAAAAATAACCCTACTAAAGTAGCCCTGTCCAAATACCAAACAAAAAAGCTACAAATACGAATAATAGCTTTTGATATTCGGGCAGTGGCGTTTTTGGACAAATAATAGCAGCAAGTAAAAAATAATAAAACTGTGGACTATAATTAGCTAAACCTGTAGAATTAGAAGCCGCAACAGGTAAAGTACCAACTCCTAAAAAAAACAATAACCCTGTGATAAACCAAGCAACCACAGTATCAGCTATATCCAATATTTTTTTATTATTATTAGGTTTCATAAAACTAAGGGGTAAAAGTCAGGAAATCTCCCAGTAGCTTGGCGCTTGTGGTTTTCCCTTAAATCAAATTTTACCAGAAAGACAGAACCCACGCCCAACTCGGATTGAACAAAAGATACTTTCGCTTGAAAATTATCAGCTATTAACTTCATCGTTTGCAGAACCAATACCAATACCGGTGCCGTTACCAGTAAGAAAAAAGAAGTGCAAACCTGCCAGTAGCAAAGGAAAACATACCAAACCTTTGTTAGCACGGGACAAGTTTGACCAGTGATGGTATTTTCTTGACTATCCAAAGGTTCCTCCAGATAATAATTTGGCTAAGCGGTCAGCGGTTGGTTGCCAAGACAAGGGAAAGGCTTGTCACCAAACATCGCTAACAAGATTTGAGGATACTGCGAGTCTTTTAACTGTGGTGCAGACTTATCGAAGTCAACAACGGTCTGTCATCAACTTCTTTGCGTCTGCGTTATCCGCCCATGTCGAGCACACTAATATGTATCCCTCTTTCCTCCCCCAATACGGTTCGGATAAGCACATGACGGCTCTTGAGGCTCTTGAGGTTCATAGTTGATCACAAGCAGTTCTTCCCCCCCTGCAATTCTACTACCCTTCCCCGATGCCAGCCTCAACGAATAAATTCCTTAACCGAACTGTATTGCCTCCTCCTCTTTTGTCTGACCTAAATCCTTATGTTGGATTGCTTAATATAGCAATCCTATCTGATTTATGAGAATTGCAAGACTCAGACCCCCGACTTTTTGGAGAAGTTTAGGGTCTTGTTTCTCACGAATGATTTAGGACTGCTATATTATTATATTCACTAGAGCTATTTAAATATAAATTTACCCTCAACATTAACTCTTTTTACTCAAAACTAACAACTATAAAATTAGCAAAATTATCATAATTAAGATTACATTTTGTATAGATAATATAAGTTTAATGACTGGAAGAAGAAAAAATAAGTTATTTGTAGTTAAGTATGTCGCATCAATAATTAAATCTGCATCTATTATCTAAGAAACATTCCCAGATTCAATATTAAATAGAAGCACATTTTAACCGAATCTCTGTAATATTTCCAAGCCAACAGCAGCTGCATTACGTCTTTGTTGTAAGCAGACACAGGTTTCACCAACGCACAGCGTGCTTGTATGGCTTAATTTGCAGGAAGTAATATTCCCACAACAACTTTTCTATTTGCTAACAATTAGTACTTCGTAAGACACTACTTTAGATGTAAAGCTACAAGTACATTAAAGCGATCCCCCAACAAATCATACCTTGTTATAAGTACTAATCATAACCATAAAAAAAACCATAATTGAAATTATTCATATACCGAAACATTGTAAAGAGTGCAAAGCTTATGTATAAATTATGCAAATAAAACCTATTCAGCAAAAACCAATGTTATAAGGGATCTTACGTAAGGTAGTAGGGATCAGAGCAAATGAGTATGATAAGAGTAACTATTATCGAAGATGAAGATATATTTAGAATTGGTACAGCAACAGTACTATCCGAAACCCAAAAAATTCAGATATGTGGTGAAGCAAAATACGGAAAAGAAGGATTAAACCTTATCAATGACGAGCAGCCAGACATCGTAATTGTTGATATCAACTTACCCGACATTAGCGGTATAGAAGTAATCGGTAGTATCAAATGCAGGTACGAAAACCGCATTAAAGTCGTTGTAGTAACAAGAAACAACAACAAAGAAACTGTAAGTGCTGCTCTCAATAAGGGTGCAGACTGCTACTACTGCAAAACTAGCAAAAAAGACAAACTAATAGAAGCAGTATTTACTGCTTATAACGGCGAGTCTTGGATAGATCCAGTGATAACCCGGATGCTAATAGATAAAGCCACAAGTAAGGAAATTTTGACAGAAAAAAACCAGTGCGAATTCAGTGTCCGGGAAATTAGCGTCCTTAAGCTAGCAGCCGCCGGCATGAAAAACGAGCAGATTGCCAACAAGCTTTGTTTATCAGAAGGCACAATACGCTCTCATATGCACAACATATTTACCAAGCTAGGGGTAAAAGACAGGCTCAATGCCGTCCGCGAAGCCATAAGGCACAAGGTTATCAACTACGAAGACTTGAAAGCTGATTGCACAACAGAAAATGTGTTAAATAACCAGATTAACGTCGTTGCAGCATGAAGCTAGTTTTAAGAAAAAGGCATTCGTTAAGGGTCACAGTAGTGATGCGATCGCCTCCTCAAAATCAACATTAGACAAGTAAAAACGGCAGGTGACACATCACTTGCCGTAGCAAAAATACCGAAATGTACTGGCGATCGCTTTACTAATACTATTTTATTTTAAATATGCTACAGATGGTAAAGAAGCATCTATGTTGAGGAGATTAACAATGTCTGGGGTAGTTAAAATAGATATTACAGAATCCGCTGAAACTCTAAAAACATTATTAATACAACAGAAAACAGCTTTTGGGAAGGAAAGAATACAGGCATTATATTTGCTAAAAAGTAGACAAGCAGAAACAGTACAACACTTAGCTGTAATTCTGGGACGCAATCGCGTGACTGTTCAACGTTGGTTGCGTCAATACCGTGTTGGCGGATTACCTAAACTATTAGAAGTACGTAAGAGCCAGGGTAGACCTATGGTGATTCCTAAGCAGGCGATCGCCTGCTTGGAAAAAGAGCTAAAAGATCCAGAAGGGTTCTCTAGCTATGGGGAGGTACAAACTTGGCTTTATGCGGAATTAGGAATCAAAGCAAATTATCATGTAGTTCACAATCTAGTACGTTATAAGCTAAAGTCTAAACTCAAAGTCACGCTTACCAAAAAGTTATGTGCAAGACTTGCAAGAATTAGAGAGTTTTAAAAAAAACTCTTAGAAGAGTTGCAGTCGATAAAAGCCAGTGAAAAGACTCGTTTAAGTTCAGGAGAGTTTGATTCGATTCGATACTGGTGTCAAGACGAAACTCGTTTGGGACTTAAAACAATTGAAAAGCGAAAAATTACGCTTCAGGGAGTTAAACCTTTAGGGTTAGAGAGCGTGGGAGCGGCAAGCCTATTATTTGTATGGTGTCATAGAACCATTGAAAGGAGAAAGTTTCTTTTATGAATTTTCTCACTTAGATACTGAGTGTTTTGGGAGATTTTTGAACCAGTTTTCTCAGGCTTTTCCCCAAGACTTACATATCATACAATTAGACAATGGGTCTTTCCATAAAGCCAAACATTTACAAATTCCTAATAATATTATTTTGCTATTTCAGCCTCCTAACTGTCCAGAACTCAATCCAATTGAAAGACTTTGGGGATATATCAAGCGCCAGCTACCGAGTCCGCTTTTTGACAGTCTCAACGAGTTAAAAACTAGGGTAGTGAAAATTATCGAAGCGCTGACTGTTGATGTCATCACTTCTTTGGCAGCTTGGGATTACATTATCCAAGCAATATCTGTAGCAGGTATTTAACAAAATGGTATAACGGCTAAGTAGGTTAGTAAAAAAATTTCAATGTATGTAAAGAAAGATTAAGTAGAATGATGAGAGCTATAACGGAAAAAAGTTTGCGCTCAAGCTGAATATGCAATTTTAATCACCTTGACAAAACCAGTGTGACAAGCTACTGAACATCAATTATACAAGCACCAGTATATTTTTTGGAAGAACGACAAGTTTTGATAATTGCCGCATTCTTAATATATATATCCCGCGCTGATTTGCCCTCAGGAGATTTTAACCATTGAAGCAGCTTCCTATCCTGCTCAGTTATCGGGGGTATCGGGGGAACCTTATTAGCATTACTAGTAACATAGGTTCTGGCAACTGTTATGTAAGTGAACACACCTAAAAAAGTTCCTAATGCTAACACACTCCCCAGTAGTGCACCTAATTGTGCTAGCTTCCAATTACCAATGGGAGAAGAACTAACCGTGGCAGAACGCTTGCTAATCAATTCTTGAGCAGCGAGGGCGATCGCAGTTTTTTGTTGCTGCAACGCCACATCAGCAGTGTTGTTTAACTTATCATCTATCATGTTAGTCCAGCCTACTACTACCGACTTTAGCTTGTCAGGCAAAGCCAGCAGAAGAGCTTGTGTTTGCCCTATTTCTGCGTACAAGTTAAACAAAGGATCTTCTTGGTTTATACCCGATTGAGCTATCCAGTCAGCAATTTGTTTTCTTTCTTCTTCAGTACGCTGTTGGAGTGCCGATCGCACATCTACCATAATTTAATACCTATACTTTAGTAGTTTAAAAAACTTTTTGTTCGGGTGATAACTCCACGCGACTCATAGTCAATCCCAAATAACTAGCAGCCGTTTCATTAGTAGAAACAAGGGAGTGAAACTTATTCATCCAGTTAAATATAATTGAACGGTAAATAACATTAATAGAATAAGTTGGTTGAATAGCTTCACTATAAGGTAATTTACTATCTTCTAATTCTTGATAAATATTATCGCTTAGTTTACCCAAAACTAACTCTATTCCCTTAAGAGCATTAATTTCCTCCTGCACTTCACCACCGTCATAATACTTAAAATTCTTACCGAAATAGTAATTTTTTAAAACAACGTAATCCGCTTGATTGCCAAAATACTGATACAACTCTCGTAAATATTCAACACAATCCTTTCGATTTGACAAGGGATGTAAAAAAGTAACACGATACCCCAAACCATTTAAATTTTCTAAGAAAAACACACTTTTTTCAAATACCTTGAATTCGGGAAAATTTTGCCCTGGCATATCAGTTAAAAGAACATCTGTTGTGTTACAGAATATTTCCAAGTCTACCAACAATTGATCTGAATCTCCTTGGGAAAAACCTAAATAACAAATCTTCAAATTTTTTTGTGCGTAAATATCCAATTTATTACGATGACCATGATAATAAACTCGCATATTTAAATTGTGCTTGAGATACAATTCAACCAGTAATCTAGAAGTTGTAGATTTGCCAACACGAGCATCACCAATTGTAATTACAACTCGCTTTCTAAGCATAATTCATTTAACTATAGCAGTCCTATTTGAGTTATGAACATATCGTTTGTTCCGTTAACTGTTAACAGTTGACAGTCAACGGGAGCCAGCACGAATGACGGCGATCCCACTCTCACGGTGTGACGGAGCAGCGTTGCAGGCGGGAAACCCATGCCGGGAGCGCAAAGTCTGCCGGGGGGATACTCCAGGTGGCTCGCTTTGCAACTGCACCAAGCCGTAAGCGCAAAGCGCAGGCTTCGCCAACGCGCAGCATCTCCGCGATAAGGGCGTTCAGCAGTCAGTGGTCAAAACAGTCATGTTTACGAATCATTTAGGATCTCTATAGTAGATTTTTCTAGTTCTTTTACTTCATTTGCATCTAATGGTAATTTATCAAGGGCTAAAAGGTTAGCTGCTGGTTTTACACGTTTCTCAAAATCTTCGCTCCAAGATTTAACTCTTCCCTTAAAAACAATATTTGATTTAGGATGGGTATACACATCACTAAAAGCCAAACTATAGCGATCCATAAAATCATACGGCTTGTAAAATAGATCGGGCATAGCAATTTCAACTAACCCTTCAGAAAGCATTTTTTTACGTAAAGACCAATCATTATAACGCTCAAAGCTTTTTTCTTCACCATGAAATAGATTTTTGACTACCACATAATCAACTTGGTTTTTACACAATTTGTACAGTTTTTCTAAAACATTAACAGAGTCAAGTACACGGCTAATCACAGATACCATTGTCGCCCGATAATCTAAATCTGCTAGCATTTCAAAAAATGCTATTTCTTTGAAAAAATTCTCCATGAACTCACCAGATTGAGCAGGCAAGTCTAAAAGGACAATTGGAAAAGGATTAGATTCTAAATCAGTTAAGAGTAGATCGGTTCCGCCGCGTGTAAAAATGTCTAAGAACCGAACTCTACCCTCATATGAAGTCTTAAAGTAACGATTTAATTGAGGATTCCTCTTATCGGCATCATAAGCAATGCAGGGAAGATTTTTATTAAGGTATAACTGTAACAATCCTCTAGAAAATGTACTTTTACCTACCCCACCCTTATCACCAGTAACAATTGCCAATCGATTCGGAAAAGTGCTATCATGATTATTTTGATTATCTGGATTATTATTTGTATTATTTGCCTCAGACATTTTTTTATTCCTTTTATCAGTTTTATTTCTACTAACAGACATAACTATCCTCAAAAAAGCCAGATAAGAACTTTGGTTTTATGTTAGTTGTTTATAAGTTAAACCAACACAAGTATTTTATTTGCCAATTTCATCAACCAAGTAAGATAAGCTAATTTAAAATTAAGAACTGCTTGAATATCAAAAATTTGATGTGTACCACACAACTCTAAAGCTTGTAAAAAAATCCCTCCTTTTAAGACATTACAAATAGAAAATGGTAAAGCTTTGGCTGAATAATGAAAAACTATCGTTACATCGAGTTCCTGAGCTAAAAGCAAATCATTAGCATTTCTTACGAAGGATTGATACAAATCGTAATATGAGATATTTTCATTTTCCAGAATTAGTTGACAACAGCTTAAATAACATTTACGCGATAATTGGTTGAACAAATTAACTTCAACAGTTGCTGTCAATTGCGGTATGTCAACTTTTTTATACAAAAAATTCAAATAAGTAGTTTGTGTAATCGACTTATCAGAGTTACTGCTTAAATTTGTATTGTCTGAATACATCTTAATAGCTGGTAATAACATAGGCGGTGCGCTAAAAAATGAAAACTCAGACTGCAAATACATTGTAGAAAGCGCATCAAGCTGAGTATTATTAACTGAATTAAACCAGTGTAAAGAATTAAGTTTGGTTACTACTAATTCTAAGCCCGAGGAGTGTGTAGCAGACTTTGATTTAACTAGATTACACTTTTGTCTATCACCAAACTTCTTAGCAATATCCTTACGCAACCAGCGAACAAATTCACGTTGACGCTGATAAGCAAATATATTAAAAATATACTTAAGAGCCAACCAGCATAAAGTATCAACTTCCCGTATTTCATTATTTTCAGATTGTACGTATCGCCTTCGCCGAAGTTTTGGGGGCAAGTCTGCAATATAGGTAGCTATATCTGAAACACTTGCCACAGGACAAACAAGCACGAATATGTCTTCTGCAAAAAACTCAACTCCAGTATCAATGTTCAGCAGCCTAATTGAGTTTTGCTCAAATTTAACTACCTGTAACGACCATAAATTATCCATCTTTTAATCATTAGTGCATTTGGTTTTATTAGAATCAATCTCCAGTATGCACAACTAGACAAGATATGAAAACTAACAAAATTCTGATTAAATTAATAACTCAAGTTATATTTCTAAAGCAAGATAATTCTTCAAGTTATTTACCACCGCTTGAAAACTATCTGGAGTTGAGACTAAAAAGACCAGAGCATTAACAAAGTATACGGGAACTTGACATTTCAAAATCATGCAAACATTCATAAATAGAAATTGGTGTACGCCAGTGTTTGCACACTGGCTTTTATTTTAAGTAATCAACAACAAAAGACATAACTACAAATATTACCCCAAAGAAAATGGCATTCATCTAGAAAAAATACACGTACTTTGCCAGTTGCTATTTCGTGTTGCCATTTCACAAATAACAAATAAGTTTATAATTTATTGTTTTTTTTGCTGTAAACGCTTTATGTATTAATTTAGTAAAATAATATATAAATACAAAACTAATAATTATAAGCCACAAATGGTTGTATTTTCAAATGTCAATTTGTACAAAGCTTGAAAATTTTAGAGAGTAAAATATTAAGTGAAAAAGGATGAAATTCTTAGTTGGCTGTCACACATTTAATAACGCTACATATTGTCAACTAGTAGAAAAATTATTCTTTCCCCATGTCCTATTTTCCCAACAGTTAGTTGTATGGCAGAAGCCTTCCTAAAGGGAACTCAACAAGTTCATCCTCAACGGACAGTACTAGTTGCAAGAGTGGAGGGCATTGCCTAAAACTAGTCAACGTGAGAGCGAGCTAACTCTCCCACATGGTTAGCACTCCCAAACGCAGTGGTTCCACTTAACGGGTGCGCCGCCTTACAAGTGCATCACTTTAAGGAGCCACAATTCGTGCGGAAGTTCCCAACAATTCGTGGAAAGTGGCTAGGGAAAACTGCCCACAGCAACCTCTTCCCCAACCCATTTCACTTGAACCGCTAGCATCGCTGATAAGTTGTGTATTATTAATGCACAACAGCTTACTTGGAAATTCTTGTTCTCATACGGGAGGCAGAAACGGAGAATTTAACTTTATAAACTTTGGTAGGAAATTTTCAGTTCTCATGCGAACTGCTGGGTTAAAAATACCGTACTATAGCTAAATTTTAAGTTAATATGCAATCCGTATTGCCAGATTCAACCAATAGGTTGCATCTGAAAAAATAAGCTCAGACTGAGTACGATTAGCGATTGATTTAAGAACTATCTAATAAAGAAGTAAACTGCTCAATTATCCACGCCATACCCTTAATAATATGTGTCATGATACTAAAGGTGCGTTCTAACAATTGCGATTGCCTCTGGGGCAGCAGCAGAACCGATCGCACATTAAATGCAACGTGCTGGAGTATCACTTTGAAGCGATTACCAACGATAGAGGCAGTCTGGACTAAGTTAACAACAGGTAAAAGCGGTGTTTCTTGAGCTACCAAGGGTAAGTACACTAGGGCAACCCAAGCTTGATCGTCATCAACGTCTGGAATAGAATTTGACTCCAGCAATGGAGCGAGTATGGATGCTACCGCTCCAAGCAGTTTAGCCCATCCTCCGATAATTATCCCAGCTGCAATCTGGCTTACCCGAGGCTGTTTGATTACCTTCTCGAGCGGTAACACCGCCGCAATTTCATCAACGACATCCTGCTGCGTCGGTTTTTCATTCCCCGATAATATATGTTTGCCAATCGCCTTGATTAAAGCAAATTTGGTTTGTTCACAACAGGGGGCAGCCCGCCAATCTATCTCAATTGCCCGCACCCTTTGAAACTTGCACCCTGGTAATTCCTCTTGCAGGAACCCCACATCAAAATCCCCAACAAAATAATAGATTAATTTCTCTTTGGGACGCAGGTGCGATCGTAAACGACCGACTTCTTGGAGAATTTCAGCACTCACTAAACCATCAACAAATTCTTGGAAGTCGATGTCAGGGAACTTTGCCGCCGCCAGGTTTTCTTCTCTTAAGGGTGATTCCTCAACTGATATATCCGGCACGACGCCAGTCAATACTTGATACTCGGCAGCCAACTCTCCAATATTTGGGTATGGTATGCCAACGCTTGCAACAGCAGTCGCACCCGCAAAACGGTTAACTCCCCTACCATCCCGAAAGTGATATCCATCTCCCGGTTGAGCGTAGCTCTTGCGTTCGATAAATGCTACGGAGGGTGATAACTTTTCGATTTGAGACCGCAGCGCAGCCACACGTTGGTGCATCGACTCGCGGCGTAAGCGTCCCAAAACACCCATGTCGGTGATTTGCACCACCGTTAAATTTTCATATTGAGGAGTAACCTGCTCAATTACAAGAACATCATCAGCTCCCACACCCAACTTGAGAGCAAGATACCGCACATCTAAGGTACCGTCCAAATAAATGTTGTACCGTGCGGCTTGAGCCACATCCCGATGACGTGTATCCTCCCGATGAATTACCAGTACACCTTTATCAAAATGCATTGCCCCACGAAAATACCTTCCCCAAACTTCTAACAGTGGGACTAACCAATTAAGAGGTACTACCTCAAGAGCTTGTTTAATCTCGAAATTCGCAGTAGAGCGCAATAGTTTATTTATTCGCCTACTCGTAGCACGTTCTGCTTTAGTACCAACACTCGCATCTACACTATCCGCACCTTGGGCTAAAAACTCCAAGTTGGGGGAAAGTTTGACTACCAATTGATTGATAATATCAGTTAAATCATCTGGTGGCGTACCCAGTAGTTGGCGAATGGTAGTATCGTTATAGCCATAACGAGTAGGCTCGGGTGGGAGAGTATCACTCTTAGATAGAGAACCTTGACCGTAAGTATCACCCCACAACTTTAAGCGCAACAGCTCAAAAATTGTTTTCAATTTCTCATACAAGGATGGCGATAAGAGTGATAATTCCCCCACCGTTTGATTAAAATCGCTTATGGTAACTGAGATTTTGTCTTTGCATCGCATTATCTGTGAAGCCTCATCCCAAAAAATTCCACAATCAGAAAATTTGTAATCTTCTGGAGAAGGAAGACTGTCTGGATGCGCTCTTACTTGAGGGTATTGTAAGACAGAGTGTCGTTGTTTACGATAACCAAATCCTAGTCCTATACTATTGCGGCAAGCATTATTTTTGTGGCAGCTAAGACAAATCGGGTTGGATGATTCTTCAGTGCAGTTAATATTTTTCGCGGCGAACACGCGGAACATACTCGCACGGTGGCAGTTACCTGGAGTGGTAGCAAAATTTTCTTTGCCGTTTGGATGAACCAAAAAAGGTTGTCCAAGGGGTGTCAGTCGAGTAGTATCACGAGCAAACCCACTATGCCGAGGGTGTAAATCAACAAAGTTAGTTTCTACTGTTAAAGTAGTCGGGTTGCGATGGTCAGATGCCAGATACCACAGTTGGCGACTCCCAAATTCTTTTGCCGTCATGCTCCCGGCGGTGTGAGATTTCCCTAACCCCGGTGCAGATTTATCCAAGATATGCTGCCAGCCCAATTCTACAGCTTCTTTCCAAATACTTACCCGTTCGTCACCCAAATAAATAATCTTAGGACAGCCCAATTTTTTATACTGTTCAGGGGTAGGTAAATCCGTTGGGGTATATACCAGTATCGCCTCTGGAGCAGAACGTTGGACTATTCGTCTCACCCGTCGCGCAAACCCGCGCCTAGGACGCAACAGACGCTTAATTTTATTTAACTGATGAGTAACATCATCCCAAAGCCGAAGGGGATTGCGCGATAAACTTTCAAACTGCGCCCAAGTGAGCAACTCGTACTCACCAGTATACTCATCGGGATCAGCACAAGATTTATCAAGCTGTCCGTACCAAGCAACTTGTAAAGTGTAACCCCAGCGGGTAACTAACTCATAAGTACGGCGGTACTGACGCATGACATTCTTATTAGCGATCGCACCCGCATCCGCCCATAAAAGCACATCTTGAGTACCACCCAACCTCTCCTTTGCAGCAGTAAGATACCTTTTAAGAGTTTCAGGACTACCCGCAAAGTTACCACCCGCCGCACCAATAGTGATTTGGTTTCGCAATTGGGCGATAATCCAGGGCTTAAGAATACCCTCGGCAAGTCCGATATATTGAGTCAGGGGATGTACATCGTTAGCAGGAGTACAAAACGTAAGGGGCAATTCGCCGTTCTTCAGGTGAACAGTTGCACCCTGAGGGCGTTTACGTGTGCGCGAAGTCGCCCAAAAGTACTTGGGAACATCTTCAAGTGAATCGTTATCAACTCGCAACTGCCAACCAACAATTTGTCCAAGAGGATTCCACACCGGGCATAGATAACCAGACTGAGGAGTAATAAGACTTCGCCCCCCAAGTGCAACACCTGCTAATCTATACGAAACCTCAAGATTGAGTTTTTGCCATTGCTCAACCGATTTAAACGAACCGGCGGCTATCAACTCATCATTTAATCCTCGGCGCTTTAAATCCTCTCGGTGGTGGGAAGATAACCCTAGTTGCCCAAGAATATCTCGAATTTGCGTATCGCGATCGCCTTCACAAAGGCTGGCAGCATGGTGAGCTTTTTCTTGTTGCAGGCGTTCAATACGCATACTCCGCCAACGTTCTGCCCACTCGCGCCTCGAAGCATCATCAACATACACAGTATCGCGCCGTACTATTCCCCATAACCCATCACGGGTAAGTTTGAGAAACTGCCAAGGGGGAGGTGCTGAATATGCATCCGTCGCGGTCATGCACAACACGGTGTCAGGACTATCGCTTAAGTGACGGCAGCGCCTGCTAGTATCGCCACAAACAGGACAAGGATTATTACGGGAGGTGGGGATGTATTTTATCATGATCCTATGCAGCACGAAAATCCCCAGTGTTTTCATCTCTAGCTTGAATTCCAAATTCAATTTTGCGCTGGTCAATCATCTCTTCAAGCTTGCCAGTTTCCAGAAATGTCAAATACCGCTCCTCTTCCAGCGTCAAATTAGGGAAATTAAGCATTTCAGTTAGCCCGACTTGCACCGGGTAAATTGACCCAAACGAGTGCAACAACCGAAATATTCTTTCTCTCTCTTGCATCGAAGGCTCCTCTTGTAATGTGGCATCAACATTTGATGGTCTAAGACTGATAGTTTCCAAATCGTTAGTTTTAAAATTCCGAAAACCAAACTCAATAAACTCGTTAGTAATTTTAATCACTCGACCAGACCTTTCTAAACCAGATCGTTGTTCCTTCTTAAATTGGTAAACCTGCCCAACTTCAAACTTTCTAAATGGGTTACGAGAACCTGTACGCACAAGTCCTAAACCTTCTCGAATAGTATTTACCTCACTGCTCTCAATCACATTTAATACCTTGTGCCGACTATCGTCACATATAAATTTGTAAGCCGCGTCAATAGAACGGTTAAGTTCCTGTCGCAACGCTTCTGCCGAACGTAGTTTGCCTTGTTCTGTTAATTGAGAAATCAACTCATATACTTTTTTGCCTTTGTGGTAACTACCAACACTGAGCTTTACTTTACCCGCCACATCTTTTATGACTGGCAGTTCTATTTTTTGATAATTATTGTCATTTATCGAAGTATTCAAATTTGAATACTTCGTTGATTGCTTGCGCTCGTTTAGCCGACGAGCATTTTCCTGTTGTCGCTCTTTGGCCTTGAGCTTAAGCTTGGGTTCCCAGTAAGTACCCTCCTGAAACTTTTGGAAGTGGGTTTTTTCTTCTCGATGAATATTCAAATCGTATAGAACGTTCAGCTCCTCTTCTGAGCTTGAATATTCACCAAAAGATACTGGAACAGTCGCAAAACCAAGTTGTTTGGCTATCTGCAACCGACACTTACCCGAAAGTACTACATTTACACCTGTACGCGCTGAAACCTGTAGAGGAACAATAATCCTCATCTCACGCCGGATACTCGATGACAAGAGAGGACGATTCTCATTTTCACCGTAAATTTCTATTAACCTTGGATGAACAACTAGTTGATCTGGGGGAAGATAAACAACTTGCTGATGGTCTGAATAGTACATATTTACCCTCGGACATCTTTAAAGGCATATATCGAACACAACTAAACTCTCACTGCCTTGAATAACTTGTCCTCAAAATGCTCAAACCCATACCAAAAAAGCATTTAGGAAATTAAATTCGACCCAAATGCCTAAATTCTTAAGTTTTTTTAAGACCACAGGTTTATTGTATGTACCCTATGGAAATAAGTAAAATTCGGTACAAATCTATATAAAATTACACTTAATAATTTAAGTAGGATTAATGAATCTGCGAAGTACCAATTGGGGGATAAAAGACATCTATCAAAAGATAGACGTGCATAGAGAGGTAAATTCATGTTATGATTGACTCAAGGAAAAAACTCAAGAAGCATCTGTCCAGCCTGCTCGTAACAGGTTGGATTGCTTTGTCCCTTAAGACCTTGCTGCAACAAGGTCTTAAGGAGTGAGAGAATATTTATATGAAAAGACTATAACACGTAAATAAGTTTTTGGCAAAACTTTGTAAGGATGGGAAGTAGATAAAAGATGCCAGGTCCTAAAGCTACTTCAGTAAAAATAACAGATATAGAGAAAAAAGCCCTTGTACACGTACTAACAACGGGTAATAAGCTACTTGCCACTAAGGCAGAAGTGCTGCTGAGATCGCAAGCAGAAGAAACCACTGCAAAAATAAGCAGAGAAATGGGGATCAGCCCCAGCTCGGTAGTGAAATGGAGAAAAGCGTGGAATTCACATACTACTGTAGCGGAATCTTGGGTTGAAGCCATTGAAAAAATTGAAGAAACACTAGGGGCAGGAATGGGTAGGCCTAAAAAGTGTAAACAGCCCCAAATAAACAAAATCATTGAAATTGGTACCAGGAGAGAAAGAGGCGATCGCTCGCGGCATGCGTATAATGAGCTGATTGCCACCGAAGCAGTAAGTAAAGGAATTGTTTCAGACATATCACCTCGGAGTATAGGGCGACTGCTAGAACAGTACGAAAGAGAAACAGCGGGAGCTTAAGTCGCACTCAAGCCCACACTGTACTGCCGGAGGCAGTCAGTGCTGGGTTGTTGACGTGATTCTAATAACAGCAAATCACGAGTATGGAGAGCGTTCCTAGCAGCATAATATTGTTCAAAAAATTCTAACACTACCAGTTCTTCAGAATTAAGGTAAACAGGCTGCTTGAGTATAATAAAGCTAGTTAAGTAGTATAAAAAATCTTAACGAATAAAGGGGGATTGAAAGCTGCTAAGTGTTGTTACGTAGATATTGTCGGTATTGACAGCAATCCAGGATGTAGTTTATTTAATCGATAAGCAATTCTACTTAATGGGAGTCAATGTTAGTTAAAATTAGCTATCCAGCCAACATAATTGGTTAGAATACTTTGGATACAAGTATGGTAAGATACCATTTGCAGTTTTGCCATGCGATACAACTTAATCAAACAAGAATCGTGACCATTTCTAAGCAGAGATTGTCTGATATTTAGTAATGTTTTATACGTAATTTTATGGATTATTTAAATAAAGGTAAAATCCAACCTAACGCAGCTGGCATTCTCGTAGTCGATAGTAATAGGACGATGGTGAGCCTGAATCGAAACTTTTTAGATTTGTGGAGTCTCTCTAAACACCTTTTCATGTCACGAGACGATGAGCAGGTGTTGAAGTTTGTTTCTAAACAATTTGAATATCCCAAAAGCTTTTTTTTCATTGGTTAAGGAGATATACATGCAGCAGCATTTGGAGATTCATGACACTATTCAATTAAAGGATGGTCGAATATTTGAGCGACATTCGCAGCCGCAATGGTTAGAAGAAAAATATGTTGGAAGACTCTGGATGTTTTCTTGTATTGCTAAATCACGATTGGCAAATAATCTGCTCGAAAGTTCAATAAATTATTGTAAGTATCCAATAGTTGTAAATTTCTAGATACTCATTTTCTTGAATGCTTTTTTATAATGTTTAACTTACGTAATTATAATTTTCCGAAAATATGTACAATAACTTCTGGCTATCGAGATAGATGATAATGCCTGTTCCGGATTTTCTTCCCATTGTTGTCAATCCCTCAGCGCCAATAACAATTAATGCTCAGATTGCTGAACAAATTAAACTACTAATTGCTATGGGAGAGTTACAGCCAGGTGATGCTTTACCAACTGTTACTCAATTAGCCAAACAAGTAGGTGTCAATCACAATACCCTTGCAGCAGTCTATAACGATTTAATATCTTCCAACTATCTAATAGCCCAAAGAGGTAAAGGAACTTTCGTCGCTAATACCCAAGTTGTACGAAATATTATTACTAACAAACAGTTCTACAATTTACTGGGTCAAGCTTTTAGTGCTGCGGCAACAGTTGGATTATCTCCATCTGAATTTGCTGGAGCCGCTTATGCACAAGCAGTAATGTTAAATCGGTATTCCTCTACTTCCTTAAAGTTAGTATTTGTCGGATGTTCGCATCAGAGCGCAGATATATATGAAGCTATCAAATCAGAAATAAAAATTCCTTTATCATTTCTTCGTTTATCAGACCTAAATCCTACTAAGCCAAACACTTTAGAAGAAATATTAACTGCTGACCTTGTGATTACGACAGCGCAACATCAATGGGAGGTTATTCAATTAACTGCTCCTGAACAAGAAGTAATTTCCATCAATCTCAAGCCTGACATACAACTTCTGACACAAATTTCGTCAAAACCTCGTAACACAAAAGTACTACTTATTAGTATTTCGGAAACCGATAGCGAGGATATGAAACGGATTCTAGTGCAGGCTGGCATTTCCCATATAAATTTTCAAACAATAGAATTAAAGAGTCTTGAGCAAAGTCCTCAATTTGTGTCACAATTTGAGCTTGTTTGCGTTTCAAAAGTAGTTGAAGAGTATGTACTTCAATATAGCCTTCAATTGGATAAAGTATTAATTTTTAATTTTAGACTTGATGAGAGTAATATGTCTGTTTTAAAAGCTCGAATTGCTACAATTGGGTTGGGAAAATCAATTGTTTAGAGTTTTATGAGATTAATAGACCTGTCCGAAATATAAATTTGGGTACAAAAAAATGGTAGAAGGAAGATTTGAGCGTCTACCTTGGGTCTACCATAATGAAAAATCCACTTCATTATATTCATAAATATCAACATCGTAGCAAGCAAATACTGGGGATTGACTATAAACAGTTTCTAGAGCTAGTAAAGCAAGCTGAAAACAAGCATCAAGAAAGACAAGTTCTGTGGGAAAGGAAAAAAATTAGAGTGAACGCACCAGGGGGAGGACGTAAACCAAAACTAACGATTGCAGAACAAGTATGCCTGTGTCTTTTTTACTTAAGACAAATGCCGACATTTGAAATTTTAGGAATGCACTTCAATATATCGAAGACTGAGGCGAATGATACATTCCATTATTGGCTAAAAGTGTTGCGACTCGTTTTACCTTCTAGTTTACTAGAACAGGTAGAAAGTCAAGAAAGTGATTATGCAATTGTACAAGAAATGTTAATGGAGTTTGAACTACTTGTGGATAGCTACGAACAGCCTAGAGAAAGACCATCAGATAAAAAAGTACAACAAGAATACTTTTCTGGTAAGCAGAAACGCCATACTCTTAAAAGCCAAGTTGTTTCACTACCAGAGGCGAAAGATATTGTCGATATAGTAGTAGGAGCAAAAGGACCAACCAGTGACATTTCATTGTTTCGTAATCAACAACAAAGATTTTCGCGCCTACAATCATTTAAAGGTGATAAAGGTTATCAAGGTGGTAAAAACATTAGTACACCTCAGAAGAAACCACGTCAAGGCAAGTTAACCTCAGAACAAAAAGCCGAAAATAAAGTTTTCTCTAGTAATCGGATTTTTATTGAACATATAATTCGGCTTATCAAGATTTTCCGCATCGCCTCTTTACGATTTCGACTTCATTCTCCGGTGTATGAGCAAATAATTTTTACTGTTTGTGGGTTAGTTAGATTAAGAATTGGCAGTTTAGTTTTACCAACTTAATCAAAAGTGATAATTACACGGCTACACAAGATAAAGGGAGTGTATATTTTTTAGTCTAAACTATCGCTAACTATCTCTAACCCTGATTACTCCGTTTCTATGAAGATATCAAAGCTGGCTTTCAAAGCTTTGCACAGACTCGCTTGTAAATTTTCGGACAGGTCTAATGATAGGCGCAAAAAGATCGAAACTAAATCACTTCAGGATTCTAAGTTTATTTCGTTATTCTTTTGTCTCTTTGAGGCTTGTAGAAGGCTTAAAATAAAAGTCTTTTGATTTTTGACTTCGTGCAGTGGTACTAAAGCGTCGGTTCACTAAAAGTAGATTAGTTCATTTCAAGCGATAAATTCTAATTAGTGAACGTCAAAACGACGATTTCTCGTTCAGGATTATTCTACTGGACTACTAAATACCTAGTCCAGTAGAATAATCCTGAAGTGCAAGAAGAAGTGGTAAGAAGTAGGCAAGTCAGCCACTTTCAGCGTATCGCAATTTGTCTTAGCACCACTAACCCAACTTTTTACCCGTTAGTCCGTTGCCTAATTTACTTTTTCCCCCTAACCCGAAATAACCGCATCCCATTAGCTGTCACCAGCAGCGAACTTCCCGTATCTGCCAATACCGCAACCGCTAACCCCACAAAACCAAAAGTCCCTAGCAATAAAAATAGTCCTTTTGTTACCAGGGAAAAGACGACATTTTGCTGAATCACTGACACAGTACGACGACTCAAATCAACTGCATAGGCTAACCGTCTTAAGTCACTTCCTACCAACACTACATCTGCTGTTTCCAGTGCAATATCAATTCCACCCACCGCAAAGCTAATATCTGCCGCCGCCAAAGCTGGGGCATCATTTATACCATCTCCCACCATCCCGACAACACCAGTACGGCGAAGTTGTTGAATTTCCGTCAGTTTATCTTCTGGCAACAGCTCGGCACGATACTCAGTAATATTAACTTGTTGAGCAATTTGAAGTGCGATCGCACTTCTATCTCCCGTCAGCATTACTAACTGCTTTAACCCAGCCTGCTTTAATCGGTGTATGGCTTCCGTTGCTTCTAACCTTAAACCATCTGCCAGTGCCACTGCTCCCAAAAATTCTTTTTCGGTTCCCACCAAAACAGGGGTTTGTCCGAGTTGATCGATTTGGGCTAATAAAGATTCGGCTTCTTTTGATATTGAAATCCCAACCTGCTTAAACAAACGACGGTTGCCAACTATGTAAGTTTGATTGTTTAATGTTGCTTTAATTCCTTGTCCTGGGAATGATTTAAAGTTAGAGGGTGTCTGTAAATCGATTCCTTTATTTTTTGCACTACTTACAATCGCTTTCCCTAAAGGATGTTCTGATTGCTGTTCTAAAGATGCTGCAATCTGAAAAATCTGGTTTGAACTGATTTCGCCGAAGTTGTAAACCTTTTGGACAACGGGTAATCCCTGTGTAATTGTACCAGTTTTATCAAAAGCAAGCGTATTCAAACGTCCTGCTGTTTCCAACGCATGACCGCCTTTAAATAAGACTCCTTGACGAGTAGCTGCACCAATGGCACTGACAATAGAAACTGGAGTGGAAATTACTAAAGAGCAAGGACAACCAATTACCAACATCACCAGCGCTCGATACAGCCAAACATCGTAGGGTTGAGCAAATACCAAAGGTGGAATTAAGGCGATCGCAAAGGCAATCAAAATTACAATTGGTGTATAAATAGTTGCAAATTTATCTACCCACTGCTGTGAAGGAGCGCGACTTTGTTGAGCATCTTCAACTAAATGAATAATCTTCGCTACAGTAGTGTCGCTGACTTGATGGGTAACTTTTACTTCCAAAAATCCCCCTTGATTCAACGTCCCTGCGTAAACGGTATCACCAGGCGCTTTATCTTCGGGTATTGATTCGCCGGTAATGGGAGATTGGTCAATAGCGCTGTTACCAGAAACAACTACACCATCCAAAGCTACACGCTGTCCGGGGCGAATTGTCAAAATTTCCCCAATTTGAATGCTTTCGACATCCACTGTCACTTCCTGACCGTTGCGTTTTATAGTTGCAGTTGGTGGAGTCAAATCCATCAAAGCGCGAATTGCATTGCGGGTACGACCGAAGCTGAAAATTTGCAGCGTTGTTCCTAAAGAGAATAAAAAGACAACCAGCGCACCTTCAAACCAATCGCCCAAAATCAGCGCCCCAATCACCGAAATGGTCATTAACAGATTCATGTCTGCGCGACGCAAGCGCAACTCAAATAAACCAGCTCGTGCGACTGGATAACCTGCAACAATAATTCCAATCCCGTAAAAAGCCCGCCCTATCCAAATAGGTAGGCTAAAAGACTGAGCGAGTAAACCTAAAATTAAGCCAACTCCGGCAAAAATAACGCTTTGTCCCCGACGGTTAGCAATCCAGAATTTCCAATTTGACGGGTTGGCTTTCAGCTTTAGTGTGGAGGCTTTTGATGCGTGTTCGTGATGATCGTGTTCAGAATTAATCTCATCAAGTTGGTCAACCGTGTAACCTAAAGCTTTGATTCGCTCATAAATTGTTTCTTCCTGGATTTGCTGCGGATTGTAGGCTAATTGTAGCCGTTCTGTTGTAAAGTTCACCGACACGTCAGCAACACCATCAAGTTGGCGCAAACCAACTTCCACAGTCTTTGCACAACTCCCGCAATCCATCCCGCCAATTTTTGCTTGGAGAGTTTTTGCAAAAATTACGTCAACGCGGTTGTGGTTGTTTTCTTGATGATGGTTGTCGTGGTTACGATCATTGTCACAAGCAGAAGTATAAACGTGACTATCCTTGTGGTCATGGTCATTAACTTTATACTGCACTTGAAAATTTATCTCATGACTTTGCTCAACGGTGTAACCTAAAGCTTTAATTTGGTCATGAACAGCTTTTTCACTCAAAAGCGCCGCGTCATAGGATACTTTAACTTTGCCTGTAGCAAAGCTCACTGACGCTTGTGTGACTCCTTTTAACTGCTGCAAACCTACTTCAATCGTCTTCGCGCAACTTCCGCAATCCATTCCTGCAACTTGTAGTTGCTGAGTTTTGAGAGAAGAATTTTCACTCATAGCCAGTAAATGAAAAAGTTTATATAAGACCTTGCCATACATTCTAATACAACATCTGAATAATAATTCAACTGTTAAATATATTCAATTATTGTTATAGATTGCTAAAATAAGAATAATTATCATTGCTGACCTCAAGTTAAAAACTATGAAAAAACAAGCTTCCCAGCAAAATTTAGATTCGTCTAAAAACTCCCAACCCCCAAAGTGCGACACCCATCTGGTACATTTAGATAAT
Source organism: Hassallia byssoidea VB512170 (assembly GCF_000817785.2). Lineage (GTDB taxonomy): Bacteria > Cyanobacteriota > Cyanobacteriia > Cyanobacteriales > Nostocaceae > Hassallia > Hassallia carrinoi. Next base: position 88,784 of record NZ_JTCM02000005.1, read on the forward strand.
GTGCGTACTTCAATGACGCAACTTTTGCCAATGGATAAGGCGCAGCACATGGCGGAAGTTTTTGGGGTACTGTCGGATGCAAATCGCTTGCGTCTGGTGTCGGCTTTAGCTTCGCAGGAGTTGTGCGTTTGCGATTTAGCTGCACTGACAAAAATGAGCGAATCCGCAGTTTGTCATCAACTGCGGTTATTAAAAGTGATACGTCTTGTCAAATATCGCCGCGAAGGGAGAAAGATTTTCTATAGTTTGGCAGACGGTACTATTCTCAATCTTTATCGCGCTTTAGCAGAAAGTTTAGAGGACTCAAATGTTTAATTATTTACCTATATTCAAGTCATAATTATTGTAGTTATGCAATATTAAAAAAAGGTATTAATAAGCTAAATGATGACTTAAGATGATTTTTTCATATATTTTTGGTATCGGTTATATAGCGATTTGTAGCAAGTTTGTTTATGGCTATGCTGCTGGGCTTAAGTGCAATTTTCTTAATTCAAGATAGCTTGCGAACATTGAAAGTTGATTGACAGTAAAAAGGATATGAATAATTTTCTTAGAAGAAGTAAAAAACTGTGACCGATTATCTTTTGACTCAGGCGATCGCGTGGAAAGAGGGTAGGGTTTTCGTGAGGAGAGCATTTTTTGACGAGCAGGAAATTTCTACCATACATTGGGTATAAAATTTCATCTCAATTTCATATCCATGTGAAAAACTGGAGAAGAAGCCAAAAACTCAAATGCTGCCTTACCCAAGCAAATTGTAAACAATGCGAATCTCTAGCCGTTATCAACACAAAACTTCGCTACTCCAATATACTTCTGTCGTAATACTGAGTTTACTACTACTCAATGCTCCCAAAGTTGTGTTAGCAGGTGCTGGACATGACCATAGTGGTGCAAATTCATTTCAGGCTGGAGGTGAAGTATCCGGTTCTGTAACTGTTGACGCGGAAACGGCAAAACGTTTGGGAATTAAAGTTGAGTCAGTAAAAAAGCAACAATTAGATGTTGGTATTAAAACTACCGGACAGATTGAAACTTTACCCGACCAAAAAGTTGAAGTGACTGCACCCCTGACAAGTAAAGTAGTTGAGTTACTAGTAAAACCAGGTAGTAAAGTTAAAAAAGGTCAACCTGTAGCCGTTGTTGCTTCGCCTGAGTTGGTTGATTTGCGCGTAGGTTCCCAAGAAAAACAAGCCGATGCTCAAGGAGCTTTGCAAAAAGCACAAGTTAATTTACAATTAGCCCAAGAAAATTTAGACCGCCAGCAAACAATTTATAACGCGGAAATAGCACAAGCCCGCACCCAATTAAATGCTGCTCAAGCACAATATAATCGGGATTTATCTCTAGTCAATCAGCGCGGAGTTTTGAAAGTCGCCCAAGAAAACCTCAAACGTCAGCAGCAAATCGCCAACGCAGAAATTGCGCAAGCGACTACGGAGGTTGCAGTTGCCCAGGAGCAATATGACCGAGATAAAGAACTGGTGGAAAAAGGCGCATTACCAAGACGGCAGATGCTAGAGTCGCAAGCTAAATTGGAAAGGGCAAAAGCTGAACTGGCGAAAGCAAAAAGTCTCCCCCAAGTTGTCCAAGCCGAAAGTGAAGTTAAACGTGCGGAGGTGGACTTACCTTTAAGAGAATTGCGGGATTCTCAATCTCGCGTAGCCGAAGCGCAGTCACAATTGAAACGCGCAGAAACTCGTAAAGACGTTTTGGAAGCACAAGCGCAATTGAAACGCGCTAAATCAGATGTAGTAGTAGCACAATCTCAACTTAAGCTCAGTAATACTACTTATCAAACTCGGCTCGAACAATTGGGAAGCACTGCCAACGCAAAAGGACTTGTGACAGTAACCGCGCCCATTTCCGGTACTGTTGCCAGCCGAGAAGTAAGTATTGGTCAATCGCTGCAAGATGCAGGTGGTAAGCTGATGACAATCATAAACGACGGTCGGATATTTGCCACGGCGAATATTTATGAGAAAGATTTAGGTATAGTAAAAAATGGTCAAAGAATAAGAGTAAAAGTCGCTTCCTTTCCTAACCAAACTTTTGAAGGCAGAATTACACAAATTGGCACATCTGTACAGGGAGAAACAAGAGTTGTACCCGTACAAGCGGAGATAAATAATTCTAGAGGTTCGCTGAAACCGGGAATGTTTGCCGAATTAGAGGTAATTACAGATAAAACGGCTTCGTCTCTACTAGCAATTCCGACTTCTGCTGTAGTGGATGCCAATGGTAAAAAAATAATCTACGTGCAAAATGGTAATGCTTTCCAATCAACTCAAGTCACTTTTGGTCAAACCTCTGGGGACATGGTGGAGGTGAAAACAGGTTTGTTTGAGGGCGATATGGTTGTCACCCAACGTGCTACACAATTATATGCACAGTCGTTGCGGGGTGGTAGTAAAAAAGAAGACGGACATGCAGAAGAAGAAGGACATGCAGAAGGAGAAAAAACTGAGGTGAAAGCGAATAATTTTCCAGTACCTTTGTGGTTAATTGCAGCAGGGGGAGGTTCTGTAATTACTGCGATCGCATTTTCAACTAGTAACTTATTATCTCGTCGTAAAGGTTCCCATTTAGTAACAGTAAATGCTTATGGACAAGAAATTGTAACTTACGAAACAGATACTCAGATTTATTTAGATAACCATAAACAAACAAATGTATCCCCCACCCCTATATCAATTGAGAAGCAGGAAAACTCTTAGTAGCAGTGTTGTTGCCAATTAAACTATCTCAGGCATTATAAATTTATGAGGTTGAATGCTTCCATCTATCCTATATTTCATCCTAATTTCATTTCAGTGTGAAAGAATGTTAACTAATAAGCTCAAGCAGGCTTTTGAAATATATTCCAAAAGCTATGTAGCTATTTTGTAGCAAATGTGCCAAATACACATAGGTGTGACTCTCCCCTCTATTAAAGGAAACTCTAGGCGATGCGATTTAACCGTTCTCAAAATCAAACTGCATCACTCCTCCATGTTTCTTCTGCAATACTGAGCTTGCTGTTGTTAACTACTCAAGGCGTCGTTTTTGCTGGTGCTGGACACGATCACAGTGGTGCAAGTTCGTTTCAAGCTGGAGGGGACGCAAATAGTCCAGTAAATGTTGATGCAGAAACAGCCCAACGCTTAGGAATTAAAGTCGAACCCGTAAAACGTCAGCCCCTCGCTCTTGGGATAAAAACCACCGGACAAATTGAAACTCTACCCAGCCAAAAAGTTGAAGTCACGACTCCAATTACAGGGGCGAAAGTAGTAGAGTTATTGGTAGAGCCTGGTGCAACAGTCACAAAAGGTCAACCTCTTGCCGTGGTCACAAGTCCCGACTTAGTTGATTTGCGCGTTACTTCTCAAGAAAAACGTGCTTCGGCGATCGCAGCTTTGCAACAGGCACAAGCCGATTTAACATTAGCTCAACAAAATAGAGAGCGATACATACAGATAGCCCAAGCGGAGACAGCGCAAGCACAAAGCCAAGTCGCGTTTGCTCAAGAAAAATATACTAAAGATACACAGTTAGCCTCCGCTGGTGCTTTACCGCGTCGTAACGCTCTGGAATCTCAAACCCAATTAGCAGAAGCGAAAGCTAAACTCATTTCAGCCAATAGCAGACGGGATGTAATCGAAGCCGAAGCACAAGTTAAACACGCTCAATCTGCCCTTCAGGTAGCACAAGAACAACTCCGCATCAGTGGAGATACTTATAATACTCGGCTGCAACAATTAGGAAACCTCCCTAATTCTAAGGGATTGGTGACAGTGACGGCTCCGATTTCTGGAAAAATAGCTGACCGCGAAGTAACCATCGGTCAAACTTTTAACGATGCAGGTGGTAGATTGATGACTATTGTTAACGATAGTCGGGTGTTTGCGACAGCGAATATTTACGAAAAAGATTTAAGTAAGGTAAAAATTGGTGAAAGGGTGAATTTGAAAGTTGCGAGTTTACGCGATCGCACTTTCACAGGAAAAATTGCCCGAATTGGCACATCTGTACAAGGAGAAACACGAGTAGTACCTGTACAAGCCGCAGTAGATAACCCAGGTGGACAACTCAAACCCGGAATGTTCGCCGAACTGGAAGTATTGACAGGTCAACAATCTGCACCGACTTTGGCGATTCCCACCTCCGCAATGGTTGATGCCAATGGTAAAAAAATTGTCTACGTCCAAAATGGTAATGCCTACCAAGCTGCTGAAGTCACATTGGGTCAAACCTCTGGGGATATAGCGGAGGTGAAAACAGGTTTATTTGATGGCGATATGATTGTTACTCAGCGTGCTACGCAATTATACGCACAGTCCTTACGGGGTGGTAGTAAAAAAGTAGAAGGTGATAATCACGGCGAAGAGGAAGATAACCACGAAGAAGAGACACAGGTTAAAAGTAATAATTTTGCTTTACCTTCGTGGTTATTAGCAGCAGGTGGGGGAGCTGTAATTGCTGCTGGTGCCTTCGCGGCTGGTAGTTTTTGGTCGAGTCGTCGAATGCATCGGGGTTTGGCAACAACAGTGGGTGTTGCTAGCGAAGAGGCTTTAAATTTGGAAACCGAGGTTCATGTGGATAATAATCATAAGCATCCAAGTTTTTCAGGTGCTTCGGTGCAGGTTGAAAAGCATAACAATAATGAGTAGGAGTAAAAAGTTTCGGGAAACAAAAATAATCTCAAGTTATATCATTAAACGCAATTTTCAGTATTTATTTGATTGTAAACCCTTGCGAAATAACTCAATCAAATTATAAGAGTATTTGCATAATGTATTCAATTTTACTAGATTTCCCAACACAGTCCCATCGAATATTTCATCCTAATTTCATCTGAGCATGAAAGACTAGAAAGTAACTACGAAGAGTGCAGAACGCAAATCACTAAAATCAAAAATGCTTGGAAACATTGTTAGGTGGGTAATTAACCGACGCTGGCTCGTCGTATTAGCTACAATTATTGTCTCGTTTTGGACATTCTACGTCATTCCTCAGATGCCGTTGGATGTACTGCCAGCCTTTGCACCGCCGCAAGTGGAAATCCAAGCCGAAGCCCCTGGACTCGCGCCGGAGGAAGTCGAATCGCTAGTAACTTTACCAATAGAGAGTGCAATTAACGGCACACCGGGAGTAACCGCAGTCCGTTCGTCGAGTGCGGCTGGTATTTCTGCGGTGAGGGTGATATTTAATTCGTCAACTGACATTTATCAAGCGCGTCAGCTAGTTACCGAACGACTACAACAAGCGGTTAGTAAGCTACCTCCAGGAATTGAACCACCGCAAATATCCCCCACCACTTCTCCAGTAGGTTTAGTCGTCCAGTACGCTTTTACCGTTGAAAATGGGGAAAACTCTTCCAATCCTACTCTGGAGGGAAAGCAAGCTACATCCTCAACTCCTAACTCCTTAATGGAAGCCCGTCGAATCGTCGATTGGCAAGTGACAAATCGCCTTTTAGCTGTCTCCGGAGTCAGCCAAGTTTTAACTTTCGGTGGTGACGAACGTCAATTTCAAGTACTAGTTGACCCAGTAAAATTAGCAGCTTTTAATATTACTTTAGATCAAGTTACGCAAGCGACTCAGAAAGCAAATGTCAATGCTTCTGGTGGCTTTTTTATTACGTCAGATACAGAAAAGTTGATTCGGGGTATCGGTAGAATCGAATCAATTGAAGATTTAAAGAAATCAACTATTATTTCGCGTAATGGCATTCCCGTGAGATTGCAAGATGTAGCCAATGCTCAAATTGGGGCAGCAGTAAAACGGGGTGATGGCAGTTTTAATGGCAAACCCGCAATTATTGTCATGGTGAATAAGCAGCCAATAGTTGATACTCCGACTGTTACCCGTGCGGTAGAAAAAGCAATGGCAGAAGTCAAAGCCGGATTGCCAAAAAATATTAAAGTTACTACTACATTTCGCCAAGACAGTTATATTGAATCTTCTGTTGACAACGTTCGTTCATCTTTGATTCAAGGTAGTATTATTGCCGCAATTATTCTTATTCCTTTTTTAATGAATTGGCGCATCCTAGCAGTATGTTTGTTAAACTTTTTCTTAACATTACTGTTTGGGATGCTAGCACTTTCATGGTTGGGAATTGGATTAAATACAATGACCTTGGGTGGTTTAGCAGTTGCAATTGGTACTGCAATTGATGATGCAATTGTATACGGTGAAAATATTTATCGCCGACTAAGGGAAAATAAAACTTCGGACGATCCATTATCACCGTTAGAAATTATTTTTGAAGGTTCTGAAGAAGTACGTGATTCGCTCGTTGGTGCAACGATTATCGGCATTATTGTTTTCTCACCAATTTTTACCCTACCGGGTATCGAAGGTCGAATTTTTACTCCAATGGGTATTTCTTATTTAGTGGTAGTTGTTGTTTCTAGTTTAGAATCTTTGTTGGTTACTCCAGCTTTATGTGCAATTTTATTACCAAATACAAAGGTGACAAAGCGAGAACCTTGGCTAGCTAGATTTTGTAAGGGAATTTACAGCTCTTGTTTAAGCTTTTCCATGCGAAACTCGTTCTTAATTATGGGTATCGCCACAGTTTTAACAGTCGCATCAATTGTGATTATTCCTTCTTTTGGGAGAGCATTTTTACCAGAGTTTCAAGAGCAAACAATGGTCAATACTTTGTCGTCTTATCCAACAAGTTCTCTCGAAATTAGCACTAAAGCAGGTCATGTAATCGAAGAAGCATTAAAAAATGACCGCAGATTTAAATTCGTTCAAACTCGTGCGGGAAGAGCTTCTGGTGATGCGGAAGCAGCAGGTGTCAATGTTGCTCACGTTGATATTGAATTAAGCAAAGAAGGGATGAAGAACCGGGAAAAAACTTTAAAAGTAATGCGAGAAGCATTTGAGAAAATACCAGGTTCGGTAGCTAATATTGGTGGATTTCTTTCGCACCGGATGGATGAAGTTTTATCAGGGGTTCGTAGTTCCATAGCTGTGAAAATTTTCGGTTCCGACTTAACAGAATTAAGGAAAATTGGGCAGCAAGTAGAGCAACAAATGGCAACAGTTAATGGTGTCATTGACTTACAACTCGAACCCCAACTTCCAGTACCGCAAATTCAAATTAAATTTGACCGCGATGCAGCTAGTCGTTACGGTCATACGGTGGGTGATTTGGCAGATACAATTGAAACTGCACTTAATGGTAAAGTTGTTTCTAAGGTCTTAGAAAACCAACAGTCTTTTGATTTGATTGTATGGTTAAAACCCGAAGCACGGCAAAATTTAGAAACCATACGTAATTTGTTGATTGATACTCCCGATGGACAGAAAGTACCTTTAGGTAGCGTTGCCAAAATTGAAGAAGGGACGGGACCAAATACAATCAACCGTGAAAATGTTTCCCGCTTAATTGTGGTTTCTGCAAATGCTAAAGGTCGAGATTTACGCTCGATTGTCACTGATATTGAAAGCAAAGTTAAAAGTAATATCCAAGTACCTGCGGGTTATTTTATTCAGTATGCAGGTCAGTTTGAAGCTGAAGAACGCGCAACCCAAAATATTCTCGTTTTTAGCGCGATCGCATTCATTGCGATTACAGTATTAATGTACCTTTCAGTTAAATCCATCCCTTCTACCGCAATGATTATGATTAACTTACCAATTGCGTTGGTAGGTGGTGTAATCGCTGTTGCTTTAACTGGTGGGATAATTTCGGTTGCGTCTTTAGTTGGGTTTGTTTCCTTGTTTGGGGTAGCAACTCGCAACGGTTTGTTATTGGTAGATAATTATAATAGTAAATATGCCGAAGGAATGCCATTAAAGGAAGTTATTACCAAAGGGTCAATGGAACGACTAAATGCGATTTTGATGACAGCTTTAACTTCCGCATTAGGTTTAGCACCGATGGTCATTCAAGGTGGACCAGGACAGGAACTTTTGCAACCGTTATCTGTAGTAGTATTTGGTGGTTTGTTTACTTCTACTGCAATAACTTTAGTGGTTTTACCTGCGTTGTATGCGAAGTTTGGTAAATTTTTGTTCCCGAAGAAAGTGGAGTCAGCTAAAGAGGGGCAATTTTTCATGCATATGTAGGAAAATTATTTTGGAAATGGTATATATAGTCCCTAAGCCATACCGTACCCCGTATACTTTCTTGCATAAACAGGCTGCAAACCTAACACAATATCTTCCTTCGATACTCCCATTGCGACCAGTTCATCAGCAATCAATTTATCGCTCTGGTTGCGTTGAATCCAAATTTTCCCATCTTTAATATCTAAATGCATGATGCAATTGTAAATACGGCGATGTTTATCCCACCCCAAATCGACTATTTGATAATGCTCGCGTTCGATATCAAAAATCGTTTGTACCTCAAGTTCGCCATGTATCGGCTTTCCTTTGCTATATTCGGTCAAGAGTTCTTGAATGCACTGGCGGTAAAATATTAATTTATCCATCTGACTATCACCTCATCTACAGGGTCGTACACTATTAATTTAACTTGATACTGTTGTATCGATGCTTTTGCTAAATCGCGTTGAAAAAATGACTCATAAGCCGCAATTGGCACAGCTAAATATAAAATTCGTTCTTTTTCACTGGCTTCTAAAACTAAGCGGTAATTTAGAAATTGACCCAATGCCAGATGAAAATCAAATAAGGCTGAGTCACTTAAAAAGCTTTTAATTTCGACTGCTATTTTTTCTCCTGCTCTTTCAGCCCCCAATAGCCGCTCTGCACCTAAATCAATTCTAACTTCATCCTCTTCGCCGTACTCAATTCTCAATGGATCATGTGTAATTGCCCACTGTTCTCTTTGAAGAGCCTTTTTAACTACGTCATGAAATCGGTCTTTGGCTGACATCTATTCTCACTCAGATGGTTTTAAGTCGTTCATTTTAAATAAATTCGTGGCTTAAATAGAATTTTATGCACTCCATACCTCTCCCAGAAATTTCATCCCAATTTCATCTTCATCTGAGAAAGTAGATAAAGTACCCAATATTTAAATTTACTAGCTGCATTAAGAGTACGAATATCCCTCAAAGGGTCTAAAAATGCTTAATTCTGTAGTTAAATGGTCTATTGCTCAACGTTGGCTAGTCGTCATTGCTTCTATAATTATTAGCCTGTGGGGCTTTCGTGTCCTCACCCAAATGCCACTAGACGTATTTCCCAACTTTGCCCCACCGCAAGTTGAAATTATGACCGAAGCCGAAGGACTTGCACCGGAGGAGGTCGAGTCCCTAGTTACTCGTCCGATCGAAAGTGCAATTAACGGAACCCCTGGACTTGAAGCATTACGTTCCTCCTCAGCTGTTGGTCTTTCGGCTGTGCGGGCAACTTTCAGTGGGGATACAGATATTTATCGCGCTCGTCAATTAGTCACCGAACGGTTGCAGCAAGCACGCAGCCAAATTCCGCAGGGTGTCGAAGAGCCAGAAATTCTTCCTGTCAGTTCTCCTCTGGGATGGACTGTTAAATATGCTTTCACTTCCGATACTACACCGATCGTGGAGGTGTGGCGTATCGTCAACTGGCAAGTAAAAAACCGTCTTTTGGCTGTTCCCGGTGTTAGTAATATTGTTGTCTTTGGTGGGGATGAGCGTCAGTACCAAGTGCTGGTTAACCCAGATCAACTCAAAGCATTTAATGTCACCCTGGCAGATGTCACCAAAGCCGCACAAGCTGCTAATGCCAATGCACCGGGAGGATTTTTGATAACTCCCGACCAAGAAACGTTGGTGCGCGGGGTGGGAAGGATTGAATCTATTGAACAATTAAAAAAATCAGTAATTAAAGCTAAAAATGGCACACCTGTTTTATTAGAACAAGTTGCAGATGTACAAATTGGCGCAGCACTCAAACGCGGTGACGGTAGTTTTGGGGGTAAGAAAGCAGTTATTGTCACTGTCAATAAACAGCCAGATGCGGATACACCTAAGGTGACAAAGGCAGTTGAAGCCGCAATAGAGGAGATTAAAGCTGGTTTACCCAAAGATGTCAAAATTACGACTACTTTCCGCCAAGAAGACTTTATCGAAGCCTCCATTAAGAATGTTGAAGAAGCTTTGCGCGATGGTACTATTATCGTCTGCATCATCCTGATTTTATTTTTAATGAATTGGCGGACGGTAATTATTAGTTTAAGCGCCCTTCCGGTATCTTTGTTGCTAGGGATGATGATTCTCAACTGGACGGGACAAGGTATTAACACCATGACTTTAGGGGGATTGGTGGTAGCCATTGGTTCGGTGGTGGATGATGCAATTGTGGATATGGAAAATGTCTATCGTCGTTTGCGAGAAAACCAACTTGCAGGAAACCCCGTCCCACCGTTGCAAGTTGTCTTTAACGGTTCGGTAGAAGTGCGGGTAAGCGTGCTTTTCGCCACTATTATTATTGCCGTCGTTTTTGCACCAATTTTCGCCCTTTCTGGGGTGGAAGGGAAAATTTTTGCGCCGATGGGGCTAGCATATTTACTATCAATTGCTGCTTCCACCTTGGTTGCACTGACATTAACCCCAGCAATGTGTGCGTTGCTGTTAGTAAATACAAAATTACCTAGTACGGAAACTTGGTTAGAGAAACAAACCCATAAACTTTACCGTCCAGCTTTGAAATTTTCTCTGCGTCGTCCCAAAGTTGTTTTAACAACAGCAATGGCGGGTTTTGTAGCAGTATTAGTAATTATGACGGGATTAGGGCAAGTATTTTTACCAGAATTTCAAGACCGTGCCTTAGTAATTGCCGCAGTTCTCATGCCTGGGGAGTCGCTGTCAGCTACCAATCAAGTTGGCTTGGCAATCGAGGAAGCCTTAAAGAACAATCCTGGAGTGGAAACGGCTCAATTACGCTCTGGACGCGCTCAGGGAGATACTGAGGTGGCTGGTGTAAATGCTGCGGAATTGGACGTGCAACTCAGCGAAGAGGGAGCAAAGGATAGGGAAAAAACCATAGAAATAATCCGCAAGGAATTTGAGAGAATTCCCGGAGTTGTACCGAATATTGGTGGTTTTATTTCACACCGGATGGATGAAGTGTTGTCAGGGGTGAGGAGTGCGATCGCAGTCAAAATCTTCGGTTCCGACTTGGAACAACTGCGTACTCTTGGCAAACAAGTACAGTCAGCAATGGGTCAAATTCAGGGTTTAGCTGACTTGCAACTTGAACCGCAAGTACCGATGAAACAGGTGCAAATTCAATTTGACCGCGATGCCGCAGCACGTTATGGTTTGACAATTGGTGAATTATCGGAAGAGGTAGAAACTGCTCTCAATGGACGAGTTGTTTCTCAAGTATTAGAACAGCAACAAACTTTTGATATGGTAGTTTGGTTGCAAGAAAAATATCGCCATAATATCGAAATTATCAGTAATTTGCTTGTTGATACTCCCAACGGACAAAAAATTCCTTTAGCTCAAGTTGCCAAAATTGATTATGGTACTGGTCCCAACACGATTAACCGCGAAAATGTCTCTAGATATATTGTTGTATCGAGCAACGTCGCTGGACGAGATTTAGGTTCTGTGATTAAAGATATCAGAGAAAAAGTAAAGCAGCAGGTGCAGTTACCTCCTGGATATTTTATTGAATATGGTGGTCAATTTGAAGCGCAAGAAGGAGCCACAAAAACTTTATTATTTGCGGGAATTTTAGCATTTTTCGCTATTGCAGTTATACTTTACTTTGCCGTCAAATCTATTCCTGCTACTATTATGATTTTAATTAACTTGCCTCTAGCATTAATTGGTGGCGTTATTTCTATCGCTTTAACTGGTGGCATTATTTCAGTTGCATCAATGGTCGGATTTATTACATTATTTGGAGTTGCAGCCAGAAACGGATTGCTATTAGTTGAAAACTATAATGCTCGGTTAGCAGAAGGGCAACCTTTACGGGAGGTTTTAATTGAAGGTTCGATGGAAAGATTGGTTGCAATTTTGATGACAGCTTTAGCATCTGCGCTGGGTATGGTGCCTTTGGTAATTGGCAGTGGTGCTGGTAAAGAAATCCTCCAGCCCCTGGCAGTGGTAGTGTTAGGTGGTTTGTTTACATCTACTACTTTGACTTTATTGGTGCTTCCAGCTTGCTATATGCAATTTAGTAAGTTTTTGGTTCCGAAAAAGACGACACAAATACAAAACATACAATTTACTCAAGGTTCCGCAATATGATACTTAATTTATTAATTCTTCCTAAAATACCCCCTGGTAGTTTTTCATACTCACGATGTGTGAAAAACAAAGGTTTATGGGAAGAGATTCTGTCGAACTTACGTTGATTACTAACAACTGATGGGGAGTAAATTAATGAAAAATTTTAAATTAGGCTTCGTTATTTTAGCAAGCACTGGATTACTTTTCTTGGGTGCTTGTAGCGGTGGAAGTCAAGAAAATGCTTCCACTGACAAGACAGAAACTACTAATACAGCAGCAAATACTTCAAAAACTGGTACTGCAAAATCAGGTGAATCATCACAAGAAGATGATGACAAAAAAGGTCATTCCGAAAAACATGAAGAAGGTAAAGAACATTCACATGGCGGTCAAGTTGTTGAAACAGGTAAATATCATTTAGAGTTTGTTGCCGAAAAAGAAGATAAAGGAACTCACTTAGATTTGTACTTAGAAACAGGAGATAAACATGAAACAGTACCTAACGCTAAAGTAACGGCTGATATTCAGTCACCAGATGGAAAACAAACGACAATTCCTCTTACTTATGATGCTGAAGGTAAGTATTACAAAGGGGAAATATCAAACAAAGCAACGGGACCGTATCAGGTGAGAATTAATGCTGAAGTTGGTGGTGAAAAACTAAACGGTCGGTTTAGCTTTAATCAGTAATTAGAAAGCAATTAGAAAATATGAACGATAGTAAGCAGGGGAGTAATGTCTCATAACCACAGCCACGAAGGACACGGACACAATCACAGTGCTGTAAACTACAATCGCGCCTTTGTGGTTAGTGTTGCACTTAATACAGGCTTTGTTTTGATTGAGGCAATTTACGGCATTGTTGCAAACTCCCTTGCTCTACTTGCGGATGCAGGTCATAATCTCAGTGATGTTTTAGGTTTGCTACTTGCTTGGGGAGCCAGCATTCTCGCTCGTCGTCTCCCAACACCTCGTCGTACCTATGGTTTGCGTCGTTCCTCAATTTTGGCTGCGCTGTTAAACGCTATTCTACTACTTGTTGCTTCAGGCGCGATCGCTTGGGAAGCTATCCGCCGTTTTATCGAACCTAGCCCAGTATCAGGTGGTACAATTATCGGCGTTGCTGCAATAGGTATTATTATTAACACGGTAAGCGCTTTGATGTTTATGTCTGGACGGGAAAACGATTTAAATATTAGGGGAGCATTTCTACATTTAGTTGCTGATGCGGTGGTATCTTTGGGTGCAGTCCTAGCTGGTATTGCCATTGTTACAACTGGTTGGTTATGGTTTGACCCTGTTGTTAGCTTAATTATTGTTGTCGTGATTGTTGTCGGAACTTGGCAATTGTTGCAAGAGTCTGTCAACCTGGTTACAGATGCCGTACCAGCAGGAATTGAACCGCTGGCTGTCCGCACATATCTAACGGAACTTCCTGGTGTAACTGGTGTCCACGACTTACATATCTGGGGGATGAGTACCACAGAAACAGCACTCACCGTTCACTTAATAATGCCAAATGGACATCCAGGCGATGCTTTTTTAGTAGAAGTGAATAAACAGCTTCACGACCATTTTAGTATTGAACATACCACAATTCAAATAGAGTTTGGTAACCCCAATTATCCTTGTGTTCTAGCAAATGAAGGTGTTGTTTAGAGTATTTAAACTTAATTTTTTTGCTTTAAGTATTTATTATTTTTAGACTTGGCTTCTAAAGACTACCTGTAAAACTTAGTAAATCTACTATAAAGAATAAACCTCGGAGTTGCGATTGCATTTAAGCACAATGCTATTGATGCACTTGAAAATTTAGCAGAAAAAAGTAGTTTTACTGTCAGGTTAAATAATAATGGATATCGAGAAGCTAATGATTTAATTTATTATTAACAGCTTTGAATTAGTAATACGTAACAATAAATTACTTTCGCTCAAGTTGATTATAATTGAGAATTGTTTAAAATAAGATAAATATAAAGCAAATTTACTTATGATAATTTTTCGGGGATACTATCAAATTTCATCCTAATTTCATATCGCTCTGCCAAACTATTAAATAAATGTGTTGTTCAGCCAAGAAGATGTTGATGGTTGATTTATTTAACTAGCTAGAGGAGTGTAGTAATGAAGAAAGCTTTAATTTGTGCAGCAGCTTTTACCTTGACTGTAGCAGTTTCTATGCCAGGTACTTATGCCAAGTATACAAGAGAATCTGGTAATTTTCCTCATATTGTTAACTTATCAGAATTTCCCCAAGGTATAAAACACTGGCGAATTCTTAGACATACATTAAAGTTAGAAATTCCCCAACAAAGTAAGGCTGTTTATCAACTAAATATCGAAGCTCCAGAGAATATAGTTGTCAGGAATAATATTGATGTGTCTGACCAATCAGGTAAAAAGATTGATACAAAAATTACTATTAATGATAAAAAAGTTATATTATTATTTGCCGAACCAGTGGCTCCTGGAACTATGCTTACCATTGAGATGAATAATGTCAAAAAAACTAGAGTTACTTCTGGAGAAAAACTGTACAATATTTCTGCATTTTTAGTTGGAATAAATGCCGAATTACCAATTGGTGTGGTTCGACTGCGTGTGAATTGATAAATAAATTATAGAACTATATCCGCTTGCCATGAAAGTTTTACTAGTTGAAGACGAATTAGATTTAGGTGCATCAATTAAGCGTAAATTGCATCAAGAAAAATATATTGTTGACTGGGTTCAAGATGGAGATGAAGCATGGAGTTGTCTAGAAAGTAATTGGACGCAATACACATTAGGAATTTTTGATTGGTTGCTACCAGGATTATCGGGTTTAGACTTGTGTAAGCGTCTGCGGGTTCGCAACAATTCATTACCAGTGCTAATGCTGACAGCAAGAGATAGCATGGAAGATAAAGTTGCTGGGTTGGATGCTGGGGCTGATGATTATTTAGTAAAGCCGTTTGGAATGGTGGAATTGTTAGCAAGATTGCGTGCTTTACAACGACGTTATCCTAATTTTAAAGCACCGCAACTACAAGTAGGAAATCTAATTTTAGACTACGCTGCTTGTACTGTTTCGCATCAGCAACCTAATGGTAATAAGCAGATAATTCATTTAACAAAGAAAGAGTTTCATTTACTAGAATATTTGATGAATCGTCCCAATACAATTGTTACCCGCGACCAAATATTGAATCATCTTTACAGTTTTAGCGCGGAACGAGTTAGTAATGTAGTAGCGGCTCAGGTACGACTGTTGCGACGCAAATTATCAGAATATAATTGTGATGGGTTAATTGAAACTGTCCCCAGTATGGGTTATCGTTTTAATCCTGATGATGCAGATTAAATTATTTAATAAAGCTCGTTGGCGACTTGCAGCTTGGTATGCAGCAGTTATGGGCTTAATTCTCATTCTCTGCGGTTTAGTTGTTTACCAGGTGATGATTCAAGCTTACTTAGTTTCTATCGACCGAGAACTGGAGTCTGTCACTGGCACATTACATAATGTAATTGAACCAAGTTTAAAACAACCTAGTCGGTTGTCACCTGCTTTTCAGTTGGTTATACCCAATCTTTGTTTGCCTGACCCTGACTGTCCTAACCAAATAAAACCCAACCACCATCAAATTTTCCATCCGGTACACGGTATTTTTAGTAATGTCTACAAAGATAAACTGTATTACATCCGTTTTATTAATGCTTCGGGAAAGTTAATTGCTGTTGCTGGTTTTGAACCCAAAGAATTACCGCCAATTGTGCGAACAAATGTATGGCAAACAGTTAAAGATAAACAAGGCGATCGCTACAGTCAAAAGTCTTTAGCACTACATACTCAAGATAATCAAATTTGGGGCTATATACAAGTAGGTCGCAGTCTCAAAGAATTGGATAATCGTCTTGCTAGTTTAAAATTGATTGTGGGATTGGGATTGCCAATTTCCATACTTTTAGTTGGTGGTTCGAGTTGGTGGTTAGCAGGGTTAGCGATACGACCAATTGATAGGTCGTATAAACAAATGCAACAGTTTACTTCTGATGCTTCCCATGAATTACGCACACCACTGGCAGCAATTAATGCTACAGTAGAAACTATGCTTGATATGGAGTATCTCTCTGAACAGGAAGCGCGAGATACTCTAGCATCTATTAAACGACAAAATAATCGGTTGGCGGAACTAGTTCAGGATTTATTGCTGCTGTCTCGGTTAGAGCAAAAAACCCTAGCTACACAAAAAGAACTTTGCTGTCTGAATGTTTTAGTTAATGACCTAATTGAAGAATTTTCTGCTTTAGCTAGTGCTGCAAACTTACAACTGACATCTTCAATGGAGTATCATCAACCTCTGTACGTGATGGGGGACGAAGACCAACTTTTGCGCGTACTTACTAATTTAATTGCGAATGCGATTCAATACACTCCCGCAGGTGGCTATATAAACGTTATCCTCAAACGCATCAATGGTAATGCGGTGATTGAAGTTCAAGATACAGGTATCGGGATAGCAGCACCAGATGTAAAGCGGATTTTTGACCGATTTTATCGCGTACATAGCGATCGCTCTCGCAGTACTGGTGGTTCGGGGTTAGGTTTAGCGATCGCGCAAGCAATTGTCCAAACGCACCAGGGTAGTATAGAGGTACAAAGTCAACTAAATAAAGGTACTACCTTTATTGTTCGTTTACCTACGATAAGAACGCCAATTTCATAGATTTCATCCTAATTTCATTTCCTTAAACTAAAGTCGTATTAAGGGGTTTATTACTACTCAGTATTAGTTTAATGTTTACAAGCTTATTTATGATAAAGAGGGCATTTAGTTCTCCTCAAACAGTCATCACCCTTGACAGAAGCAGACTACATTTATGCTCATGTTATGAAAAATACTCAAAAGGGTTAAGTTCATTTTATGACTACTTTTCCCAACCTATAAAATATAAACTATCGCCACAGATCAACCGTAATCGTAACATTGTTAAGACTGATTTATGCATGAATGTGTAATAGCAATTTTAAAATTTAATCTGAATTTTATAACTATATGTAAAACTAATTATAGGTAGATAAATAGAACTTGAACCTGTTCTGCAAAACGCTAAATAGGAGGATTATCATGCTTTTTAAAACTCACACTAAAACTCTGCTAATTTCAAATATTGGATTTTTCGCTATCTAAACCGCAACTCTCCTTCAACCGTGGCTACCTATCGTAACATGAATAAATAATTTTATCAAACTGGCAAAATTTCACCCAAATTTCATCGTGACCTGCCAAAATTGTTAAATAAAGCTTGATTCACTTCCGATGAATTCGCAATCTACCTAGCCTTTCTTATTGAGATAGCTTAAAAATTAAAAGGTAAGATGAAGAAAAAAATAATTTACCTAACTGTGTTCACTATAGCATCTACAGTTACAATTTTCGCTGGTAATGCAACAGCAAAAACAGACAATAACAGGGTTCATCAAATTGATAATTCTTTTCAATTCTCCTCAAATCAGCGATTTGTTAAACATATTTTCAGACTCCACGTTCCTAAGAATGGTAAGCCTCTTTCTCAGCTAATTATCGATGCACCTTCCACTGTAGCAGTAAGCAGTGACATTGATGTACTTAATGATAATGGTCAAAAGCTAAACATCAATGTTTTGGTAAATGACAGGAGAATAACTTTAAATTTTCCGGAAACAGTCACTTTCGCAACTACAAAGAAACTATTGATTTCACTCAATAAAGTGCAACAACCAACAAGTAGTTCTGATTCAATTTATAACCTTTTCGTTAGAGTTGTTGGGAGTGATATTGAGATTCCCATTGGACAAGCTCAGTTCCAGACATTTTAATTTTGGGATTTGGACGGTAAACACGAAAAATTTTATCTAGATTTCATCAATACCTGTCAAACTAATAATTGTAGTTAGTACATACAGTTATTGAGTAAAATATGTTCGCCTTAAACAAGCCAAGGTATACAGCCTATTCCAGGTTCATGCAGTACAGTAACAACAATAAGTAAACCAATTTCGTAAATGCTCAGGATCAAGTAAATCGATGGCAGTTGCTAATAAAACATCAACCATCTTGCTAGTTTTTGGGGAAAATTGACGTAAGAAGGCTTTCAGTTGTGACCACCACAATTCAATGGGATTAAAGTCAGGAGAATAGGCAGATAAATTGAGAACTTTAGCTCCAACAGATTGAATTAACGGTTCAATACTCGACAGTTTATGGGCAGGTAGTCTATCCATCACGACCACCGCACCCGACCATAATTGGGGAACTAAAAACTGTTTAATAAAGACTTCAAAAGCTTGGGAATCCATCGAACCATTTAGGGTCATTACCGCCACTACTTTTTTTAAAGTAATAGCGCCAATAACAGTCACTTTTTCACCTCGATAGAAGGGAGTTAAATCGTAGACCCGTCTTCCCTTGGGTGAACGGGCATGAGTTCGAGTCAACCCTAGCAACACCCCCATTTCATCCAAAAATACTAGCTGTTCAGGGTCAATATTTTTGACTTTCTCCCAATACTCGCATCTCAAAGTTCGGACTCGCTCTGTATCGTTGTTGCTGTTGCGGATTGTCTTTTTTTTTGAGTCAGAGCGAGTTGTTTCAATTCCCGACACATCATGCTAGGACTTACAGATTGATTGTACTTATCGAGCCAATACTCACAATACTCCACTCTTCGTTGCTAGTGGTTGTTCTTCTACCATTTGTGTTAATTGGGTTCGATAAGCGAATAAAACACTTTTAAGATTCCCACCCTGTTTTTGAGGTCGGACATGACCTACACTTTGCTTCTGTTTCAAGAGTTTCTGAACAAAAGCTTTGCTGACATTAAATTGGGCAGCTACTTTCCGAATAGACATCTCCGAAAAATGCCAATACCTCTCTGTGGCTGGGTTCGGATCAGCGATCGCCAACTTCAAACATCAGCCATTATCTACGTAAAAATTAGCGCTTGAGATAGTTACTATTGGTAACAAGGTAGAAATAGGTATATATACACGTTAATTTCACCCTTGTAAATTCTCACTATTTCATATTGGTAAAACTAATGCTCCTATTCGGAATCTTACAAGTCCGCATATCGTCATAATTATTTTTTCATATTTACTTGTATCTAATCTAAATCTTTCAGAGGCTACTCTAAATATTTTTAATATACGAATCAAATGTTCGACAAATATTCTGTCTGAAGCCATTTCTTTGTTTTGCAATTTTTGTGAGATGCTTAATTCTCCTTTTTTCGGTTTTTTCGTGGGAGTCTTAATTGATAGCTCTCCTTGGTAACCTTTATCCCCTTGAAATTTTTGATTCTCGTCAAAGTCTTTTTGACCTTCACGAAACAAAGTTATGTCACTTTTTGGCCCTGGTTCTCCCGCGATTACATCAACAATATCTTGACCACCAGGTAGAACAGTAATCTGATTCTTAAATGTATGAGTTTTCTTCTTCCCAGAGTAATAAATTTGCTGTTCTTTATACTCCCCTGGTCTTTCTCTTGGCTGTTCAGAGCTATCCACTATGAGTTCGTAATCGGTTAAAACTTCTTGAACTATCTCGTAATCTGAAGCGTTTTTTTTACCTGTTCAAGTAAACTTGATGGCAAGAGTTCTTGTAGAAGAGGAAACCAGTAATTAAATGTATCGTTAGCAGTCGATTCGCTCACCCCAAACTGAATTCCTAACAATTGAAACGTTGTCAAATGCCTCAAGTATACCAATGTTAATAGAATTTGCTCTGACGGCGATAACTTTACCTTACGACCACCACCTTTATTTATAATTCTAATTTTCTGTGCTTCGACTTCTTGTTGCTTTTGGGTATGTAAGGTGATTGCCAGATGAATTAGTTGTTCTAGTTGCTCATGCTTTAAACCAACTAATCGCTGCGTTTGCTCTGGATGATTTTTAATGTAACTTAATACTTCACTCATGTTCTTGTGCTAAAAAAGACAATTTTATACTCTTTTACCACAAAACACTTCTATTGTGGAGATGTCTAATTGATATCTCACCTTGTTCATAAACCTTAATGATTTTCTGACGCAAGTCAATTGAGTAAGATTTCATGGTTTTTAAAGAGTGACTCAGTTAACTGTACTACATTTACCTGGAATAGGGTGTATAAAGTTTTTCACTTGTCTATTCCACAAAATTTACAAAAGATTCTTCATCAGTAAAATACAGTACCCACAAGAAACTATTTTTTTTACTATCCTTTCAAATACTGGTTAATTGCAGCTAAAGAAGGATATTGAAACTATAGCAACGCCGAAAGCATTAACTATTTAAGTTCGTTCAATAATAGGACAAATTGTTTGTTCAGAGCTTTCAGGTATTGTTTCCCAACCCGAAAGTAGTCCTTGTAACTCTTGTCTAAGGATGAATAGTTGCCGAATTTGCTCATCAATAGTCATCAGCTTATCTTCCAGTTTTGGTTTTATGTGTTCGCATGGTAATTCACCCCCATCGTAAACATCCAAAAAATCTTTGATTTCTGATAAGCTTAATCCAAGATTTTGGGCGCGTTTGATAAAGTTCAAGCGAGCAAAAACATCGGAGTCGAAAAGCCTAAATCCGCCCTCAGTTCTACCAGAAACTTTAAGTAAACCTAGCTCATCATAATAACGAATAGTTTTAATTGATACGCCGCTTTCCTTCGCAACTGAACCAATGAGTTTTGACTTTTCTTGGACTAACATACTCAGATGCTCCTTGGCTAGATAAAACTCCTAATATTATTTTAAACTCTTCAGCTAACTGGAGAGTCAAGAGAAAACAGCATCCAGAACTCTGCTTGTAGCAAACGCCGCGTGGAAACTCCCTATAAGTGCGCGTTACCTCACTTCCACCACACCGCGAAACATATTCATACCACAAGCAAAAGTGTATTGACCGGGTTGTTGAGGTGTAAACTCAATTGGAGTGACTTGATTGAGTTCTAAATATGAAGCAATATGAAAATCAGGCAACACAACTTGTTCTAAACAGCCACTAGGGTCGTGACGTAAAAACTTAAGCCGCACTGGTTGACCGGCATTAACCACTACTCTACTTGGTTCATAGCCTCCATCTACGGTAATAGTAACTTCTTGAATGCTTTGATAAGTTTTTGCTTTTTGCGATTTGGGTTTACTGAGGAGAAACCACCATATCTCCAGTCCGATTAATCCCAAACCTCCTGCTGTAACTGCACCTTTTACCCACAGAGGTTGCTCTATGCGGTAGAATTGGTTTGTTTGTGAATTTTCGCTGCTTGGCATAGAATGAGTCATCTGAGAATCTGCTTTTCCAGATGCGACAGCAAACGCAAATCCCAGACTGACTAAACTGCCAATAACTGCCTTTTTAATCAACATTTGCTGCTTCCTTATACGATCGCTTTGGCTTTGAAGTTACGCAGACGTAGGGCATTCGTAACCACTGAAACCGAACTAAATGCCATTGCAGCACCTGCGATAATCGGGTTAAGCAACCAACCGAAAAATGGGAAGAGAATACCAGCAGCAATCGGGATTCCAGCAACATTGTAAATAAAGGCGAAAAATAAATTTTGCCGGATGTTGCGAATTGTAGCCCGGCTTAATTGAATGGCGGTAACTATGCTTCGTAAATCACCAGAAATAAGCGTGATGTCACAAGATGCGATCGCTACATCTGTCCCCGTTCCAATTGCCATTCCCACATCGGCTTGTGCTAAAGCTGGTGCATCATTGATACCATCACCAACCATTGCCACAATATGCCCTTTTGATTGTAGTTTTTGCACTGTAGCAGCCTTTTGGTCAGGGCGGACTTCTGCCAAGACGCGCTTTATACCAACCTCATTCGCTATCGCTTCTGCGGTGCGTTGATTGTCTCCTGTGAGCATCACTACCTCTAAACCCAGTTTTTCCAAAGCGCGAACTGCTTGGATGGAAGTGGGTTTAATTGCATCAGCAATACCCATTAATCCTTGAATTTTTCCGTCAACCGCAATCCAAATCGCTGTTTTGCCCAAATACTCCAAACGCTCTTTATCTTGCTGCAAAGCTATTGTGTCAATCCCCAATTCTTCCATCCAGCGTTGCGTACCAATTTGTACCAGACGAGAAGAAACTATACCTTGTACACCACTACCTGCAACTGCCTCAAAATCTTTAACATCTGCTAACTGGACTTCTTGAGATTGCGAGTATCTGACAACTGCTTCTGCTAAAGGATGCTCGGAATTACGTTCCACAGATGCTGCTAGTTGCACCAACTTGATTTCGTTGCCATTGGCAGTACCGTTGACTGTGACAAAATCCGTGACTGTTGGTTTACCTTGAGTGATGGTTCCAGTTTTGTCTAGCACAATTGTTTGAATTTTGTGTGCCAATTCCAAACTTTCAGCACCTTTAATTAAAATACCATTTTCTGCACCTTTACCAGTTCCTACCATCACAGAAGTTGGTGTCGCTAAACCTAACGCACAAGGGCAAGCGATAATTAACACTCCAACTGTAGTCAGCAGTGCTAGGGTAATGTTGCCCATGAAATTGAACCAGATAATGAAAGTGAGTAGAGCGATCGCAATCACCGCAGGTACAAACCATCCGGTTACAGAGTCTGCTAATCTTTGAATTGGGGCTTTAGAACCTTGTGCTTGCTGGACTAATTGGACAATCTGCGCTAGCACGGTGTCACTTCCAACTCGTGTTGCTCGAAACTTGAAACTCCCAGTTTTGTTGATGGTGGCTCCAATAACTTCATCACCTGGTTGCTTTTTGACAGGTAAACTTTCTCCTGTCACCATCGCTTCATCAATTGTGGAAGTCCCCTCAACCACTTCCCCGTCAACGGGAATTTTTTCACCAGGGCGAACTAGTACCACATCTCCAATTTGCACTTCTGCAATCGGAACATCAATTTCTCGTCCATTGCGAATCAAACGCGCTGTTTTAGCTTGCAAACCAATCAGCTTACGGATAGCTTCTGAGGTTTGTCCTTTGGCGCGATTCTCAAACAACCGTCCCAGTAGAATTAGGGTAATAACAACAGCAGCAGTTTCATAATATACATCTGGCATTAAACCTTGATTGATGAAAAAGCTGGGAAACAAAGTGGGAAATAGCGAATAGAAACAGGACTTACGCAACTGGCACAGTGCGATCGCTCTTTTGTAGTACATATGTATTATTAAGGGGGAAAGTCCAAACAGGCTCTTGCTCAAATTAGTAATAGCGATCAATTGTGTGAAGTTGTCTGAATTTCATGAGAAAATTAGTGAAGGGGGCATTAAAAATAAGAATCAGGCGATGATATTTACTAAACTTAACTATTGCCAATATTTACTGAGTAGTCAAATTAATTATACTCTCACAAATTTGGCAAACCATTTAGAAGAGATTAGCCATGACAAAATTAACCGCTATCTTAAAAATGAAAAGTTAACACCACGTTTACTTTGGGATAATGTCAAAGATTTCATCGAAATAAATGAGAACGCATATCTAGTTTTTGATGACACAGTAATTGATAAAAGATATGCAATAGAAATAGAGACAACTAAACGGCAGTATAGTGGTAATGAACATGGTGTCATCCAAGGGATTGGGTTAGTAAATTGTCTGTATGTCAATCACGAAATTGGGAAGTTTTGGGTAGTTGACTATCGTATTTATGACCCTCCTAGAGATGGAAAAACGAAGATAGACCATGTGACGGAGATGCTGCAAAACCTTGTCTACCATAAAGATTTACCGTTCAAAGCTGTCTTGATGGACAGTTGGTATGCAACAAATAAATTGATGTTATCTATTGATGATTTAGGTAAATATTATTATTGTCCTCTGAAACGTAATCGACTTGTTGATGATACAAGAGATAAAAATGGTTATCAAAAAATCGAGTTATTATCTTGGAATGAACAGGAGTTAAAATCAGGTAAAATAGTCAAAATAAAGAAGTTTCCTGGCGCAAAAAAAGTGAAACTATTCCGGGTGACTGTCTCTACCGACAGAACGGATTTTATCGCTACAAACGATTTATCTCAAGACTCTACGGACGTTGTACAAAAAGTGTGTAAAGTATGCCTTCGGCACGCTAACGCGAACGTTGGAAGGTTGAGGAGTTTCATAGAGAACTAAAACAATTGACTGGTATTGAATCATGCCAGTGTCGCAAGGGTCGTATTCAAAGAAACCATATTGCCTGCGCTATTTTAGTCTGGCTTCGACTAAAAAATTTAGCTTACTATAGTGGTCAAACAATTTATCAAATCAAGCATGGATTGCTGTCAAATTATTTAGTTCAACAACTCAAGCGTCCGGACGTTCCCATGTTTATCGTCTAGTTGTTTGGCGCAGGCGCTGCCTTCAGCCATCGCCATTGCTTGAGAAAATGGCGATCGCGCTGTGCCGTTGCGTCAGTTATGCAATACATATGTACTAAAAGTTAGTGATCGCACTGTGCCAGTTGCGTAAGTCCTGTAATTGTAGTAGTGGAGTTAGTTGTATTCAACAGCAACCAGATTTTAAACGTCATTTACTAGGTATAGTTACCAAAACAAATTACTATATGCGTTTTTTTGATACTTCTGGAAAATTGATTGCTACTGCTGGTTCTTACCCACAAGGACTACCCACTATTTTTAATCCAAAAACTTGGCAATTCATCAAAGACACAAAGGAGAAAGATTACCATCAAATTACTGTAGTTTTGCATACCCAAAATCATCAAGATTGGGGTTATATGCAAGTTGGACGAAGTTTGTCAGAGTTTAATGGTTATCTCGATAGTGTGAAATTAATTTTAGTATTGGGATTGCCGATTGCAATGGGAATGATTGCTGCTGCTAGCTGGTGGTTATCAGGATTAGCGATGAAACCAATTTACCAATCCTACAGACAAATTCAACAGTTTACAGCCGATGCCGCACACGAATTACGAACACCTTTAGCTGCTACAGGTGCAACAGTTGAATCAGCGCTTTTAATGCCGCAATTAGAGGAGGAGGAAACACGAGATATTTTGCAAACTATACACCGTCAAAATCAGCGACTTACGACTTTAGTCGTTGATTTGCTAATGTTGGCGCGTTTAGATAAACAACCTATCAAACAACGGGAAGAATGTTGCCTGAATGATATTATCAGCGATTTAATCGAAGAATTTGCAGCAATGGCAACTGCCGCAGGAATAATGCTGACATCTGTAATGCGGGTGCATCAACCATTAAATATTATTGGCAATACCGACCAGCTTTATCGTTTGATTTATAATTTAATTGTTAATGCAATTCAATACACACCTTCATGTGGAGAGGTCACAGTATTCTTAAATAGAACTGACTATTATGCTGTAATTAAAGTTCAGGATACAGGGATTGGAATCCCGCAAAATGAACTTCCTCGCATTTTTGATCGGTTTTACCGCGTTTCGAGCGATCGCTCTCGCAGCATGGGCGGTTCTGGTTTAGGGTTGGCGATCGCCCAAGCAATTGTCCAAGCACACCAAGGTAAGTTGAGCGTGCAAAGTGAATTGGGTAAAGGTAGCACTTTTACAGTTCAATTACCTTTGAATGCGACTCACATGAAAAGCGATGCTTCAGGTAAGCTGCTACGCGAACGTATCTACTCCTTTAAAGTATTACATCGCTTTGTACGTATTATTAAATAATATTTTTGTATAAGAAATCATATATAACCGTGTTTGTTTCTGGTGAACGGTTATGCAGCTGCTGTAAAAATTTCAGCAACTTTGGGTCACTATCATCTACTAAGTCACCCCCACTTTTTGCTCCTAAGGCAGATATTAAATCGTTTAATATTTCTCTAATTCCAGAAATTGCATAAAATGTAAACTATATATGTTCATGCATCTACAGTGACTATGCTTGCAATCATGTTTTCTGACTCAATCTCAAAAATAAAATTTATAAAAAGTTTTCAAAAAGAGCGATCGCTCAACAAGAGCAGAATATAAGCGGCGAATGAAAACATTTTGGTTGTGCGACCAATTATCGAAGAAATATCAACTATGACTCAAACTATACAAGCTAGGGAAATTACTCTGCTGGAACTGGAAACCAATTTCAGAATCCAAATGATTGAGGATGCTTTCTTTTTCTGCGAGTGGCAAGATAATTTACCAGCAATTACAGATGTGGAAAAACAGCGACTTGACAGAGTTAAGGCAAGTTACTCAAATTTGCTTAAATATCCTCCTTTACTTGAAAACACTGTCAAAATGGTGGTTTTATCACCACTGTTAGATTTAGCTGACTTTTATCTATCTCCATTTCATATCAAATCCGAAAAATCCGTACAAATTTCTGCCGATGACGAGGGAGTGACTGTTAAAGGTAATATTGATGTCTTGGTTTTGTTTAATCGGCTAGCTGTTGTGGCTATCGAGTCTAAGCAAGCAGCTTTTTCTGTGGAGGTAGGTAAACCGCAGCTTCTATCTTATATGCTGGCTATTGCTAATCCTGATAAGCCCGTGTATGGATTGATTACGAATGGTGCTAGTTTCCTGTTTGTTAAATTAATCAAGCAAGAAACTCCAAAATATGCCTTATCTCGACTTTTCTACATTTTTAATCCTGGGAATGATTTATACGCAGTTCTCAGTATTTTTAAGCAATTAGCACAATTAGTAATAGAAGGTGGGTGAGGATCTCGAAAGTTATTTCCCATACCCCTACACCCTGTTTCTACTTCTATTAATTTAGTGCATCTTCATGGAGAATTGGTATCACCAGAGATAGTGACTGTTGCATAAGTTTAACCAAAAAATCAATTAATATTCAAGCCTGCCAGAATTGACAGGCTGAAGGATTAATTGTTTTTTACGCATTAGCAAGGCTTTGAGCTTTTGCCTTCGCGTCAACCAAACCCTTGTTTTTCGCAATCTTGGCAAAACGGGCAAAATTTTTGCTGCTACTATTTTTGGCAAAGGTATTGTTACGGTTGACCTACTTGAGCAATCGACCTGCCCAAGAACCAGTGGGACTTACCGTTTAAGCTGCCTCAAACTTTACATCATTTAACATCATCAACCGCTTTATCTGTTGGCTCTGACCCCATGTTGTCTGACTTTCCTTTGTAGAGAAGGCGGCTAATAATAGTGGCGGTCAATGCGCCCCCGACCACTATTAATGTCATCGGACGGGAGCCGACCGTGAGAAACATCAAAACACCAGTGGCAGCTAGGACGGTTTGCGTTATTCCGAGAAAAATTCTTAGCCAGCCCCAGATAAAAATATGGTGCCTCATCTTTCGTCTTCCGGTAGTATTTTAAAATACCTGACGATTGTAGATATCGCCAGGATACAGTGCCTTATGTCAAAAGAAACAACTTAACTTAGGGCTTTAATCAACTTTTCTACTCGTTCTTTAACTTCGCCTCGAACCCGGCGAAAAGTTTCTATCGGTTGTCCCTCTGGGTCATCAAGCTGCCAATCCTCAAACACCGAGCGTAATACCCATGCTTCCGGTAGATTTACCCCACAGCCGCATAAAGAAATCACAGCGTCGTAGTCTTCGGGCTGAAAATCGCTTAATGGCTTAGACGTTTGATTGCTGATATCGATGCCGATTTCAGACATGATATCAACAGTTTTGGGGTCTACATGGCTTGCTTCTAACCCCGAACTGCTAACAGCAATTTTGCCCTCTCCTAATGTGCGGGCGAATCCTTCCGCCATTTGGGAACGGCGAGAGTTTTTCTTGCACACAAACATGACTTTTTTCATGATATTATTCTTTATTGGTAGATGGCTGGTAGAACTTTTATCAACCAAGTAAGGCATTTGTTTCTAGCGCACTGGTGGCTATCTTGATTGTTTCTTGCGCTGCTTTTTCCTTGCGTTCGCTATAGCGGTCTGTGAGATAATCCACCTGGGGGCGTAACAGCATAGTGAACTTATAAAGTTCCTCTATGACATCGACCACGCGATCGCGATAAGGCGAATCTTTCATCGTGCCGTCTTCGTGAAACTCTTGGTAGGCTTTGGCAACACTAGACTGATTCGGAATCGTAAACATCCGCATCCAACGCCCCAAAATCCGCATTGTATTCACGGCGTTAAAAGACTGAGAACCACCGCTGACTTGCATCACCGCTAGCGTTCTTCCTTGTGTCGGTCTGACCGCTCCTATACTAAGGGGAATCCAGTCAATCTGGTTTTTCATGATACCCGTAATATTGCCGTGCATCTCAGGACTTGACCAGACTTGACCCTCTGACCACTGGCTCAATTCCCGTAACTCCTGCACCTTGGGATGAGTATCTGGTACGCTGTTGTGAATCGGTAGCTCTCGCGGGTTGAAAAACCGGACTTCTGCCCCGAACCCCTCCATCATCCGGGCGGCTTCTTCTGCTAAAAGGCGGCTATAGGAACGCTCCCGTAAGGAGCCATACAAAAATAAAATTCGGGGCGGATGGTCAAATGTCATCATGAAAGTAATGGTATCTTTGGCGTGAGAAATTTTGAGAACTGTCTTATGCCAGGTTGAAGGTTTATCTGTAGCAGTAAGAGATTTATTCTTCTGCCAACTTTCGTAAAAAGGTGCTTTGGGCTTCTCGCAGTTCGACATCAGGGTTTGCCTTCTGGACTATCTGGATCGCCGAATCGTAAGACGAACCAGCATGAATCAGGTAAGAAGCCAACATCGTTCCCGTTCGCCGTCTGCCACTGGTACAATGGATTGCAACACCATGACTAAGGCGATTCTGGCTCTCAACAAAGTTTTGTAATTCCTGAATCTGTTCCCGGCTTGGTGCTGTGCCTCCCTTGGTTGGCAGCCAGAGGTGAGGGATGCTTGCCTGCTCGTACAAATCCAGGTTTGAGGGGTCATCCATAACGGAGACAATTGCCCCAACACCCGCAGTTTGTAGCGCGGTCAGTTCCTCTGCCATTGGCTTGCGAACACCTGCCAGTTTGTCAGGAATCACCCACCACAAGTTTTCCTCAATTGGCTGAATCGGTTGCTGCTCCATCAATTGAAATCCTCATCTCATGTTGTTAGCGCTAAAACATTTCTGATTCAGATGATCTGAAATAGCGTCTCTGAAACCAGAACGAAACATTTACCAGACCAATCAACACGGGTACTTCTACCAAGGGACCGACAACAGCGGCAAATGCTGCCCCTGAATTAATCCCGAACACGGCAATAGCCACAGCGATCGCCAGTTCAAAATTGTTACCTGCTGAAGTGAAGGCAACACTTGCGGCTCTGGAATAATCCGTTTTAATCCGCCATGCCATGTAGAAACTGATGAAAAACATCACCAGAAAATAGATGATGAGCGGAATTGCAATCCGAACCACATCGAGGGGAATCTGGACAATCAAATTCCCTTTCAGGCTGAACATCACCACAATCGTAAAGAGCAACGCAACCAGCGTCAGGGGGCTGATTTTTGGAACAAATTTTTCATGATACCACTGTTTGCTCTTGGCTTTGACCAGAAAGAAACGAGTGAAATAGCCAGCTAAAAAGGGAATCCCAAGATAGATGAAAACACTTTTAGCAATCTCGGCAATGCTCACGTTGACGACGCTCCCCTTCAACCCGAACAGTGGTGGCAGCACACTGATAAACAACCAGGCATAGGGACTGTAAAAAATGACCTGGAAGATACTGTTGAAAGCAACCAGTCCCGCCGTGTATTCGGTATTGCCTCGCGCTAAATCACTCCACACCACAACCATTGCAATACACCGGGCTAACCCAATCAGGATTAGTCCCACCATGTATTCTGGATAGTCGCGCAGGAAGGTAATTGCCAGGAGAAACATCAAAATAGGTCCGATGATCCAATTCTGAAGTAGCGATATACCGAGAATCTTTCCGTTACGAAAGACATCCCCTAACTCTTCGTATCGTACCTTGGCTAGAGGGGGATACATCATCAGAATCAACCCAATGGCAATTGGGATGTTCGTCGTTCCTACCTGGAAGTGGTTGATAAACCCTTCTACACCAGGAAAGAAATAGCCCAAACCGACCCCGATAGCCATTGCCAAAAAAATCCACAAGGTCAGGAAGCGGTCAAGAAAAGAAAGTTGTTTGGAAAGAGGTTTATTTTTCATCAGTTATTCCGCTGGTAGATTAAAAAGCGTTAGAATTTGGCTTCTTTCCGTAATAACTCACCAATGGTCAGGTTTAGTTGCGTTTGTCCGTCAAACACCGTTCCTGCCTTCCCCTTGTAAAAGTGAACATAATTGAGATGTTTGACTTCCTCCGGTAAAGGCACATAACCCACAGTACTGACTACTTTCGGGGCATTCTCGATATACAATTTGACGAATTGGTATGCTGCACTATTATTTTGCGTAGACCGGGTATTCACGTAGATAAATAAAGGTCGGGAAAGGGGCTGATACTGAACTTTTTCGACAGTTTGACGTGAGGGCAGTACGGGACCTTTACCGTTATCAACAGCCAGGGCTTTCAATTTATCTTGATGTTTTTCGTAATAGGAATAGCCAAAATAACCTAAAGCATTAGGGTCTTTGCTAATTCCATCAACCAAAACCTCATCATCTTCACTGGCGGTGTAGTCGTTACGATTGGCTCTGACTTGACCGACAGTCGCCTCGGTAAAGTAGTCAAAAGTACCAGATTTTTGACCAGCACCATATAGATTCAGGGGGCGGTCAGGGTAAGACGCTTGTATCTGGTTCCAGCGGGTGATTTTCCCTTCAGCCCCAGGTTCCCAAATCCTTTTCAATTCAGCGACAGTGATGTCTTTTGCCCAAGTATTTTGGGGGTTAACGGCGATGGTCAGGGCATCAAAGGCAATGGGGAATTCCATATATCCCACACCGTTTTTCTTACAGACTTCCATCTCTGATTTCAAAATCGGTCGAGAGGCGTTGCTAATATCCGTAACGCCTGCACAGAATTTTTCAAACCCGCCCGTCGTACCGGAAATCCCTACTGTAACCTGTACCTGATTGTTTGAATCAGCTTGATATTCTTTAGCGATCGCCTGGGTAATCGGATAGACCGTACTGGAACCATCAATTTTAATTGTTGTTTTCGCAACATTAGCAGCCTTCTGTGGTCGCTGAATTTCAGCCGATGTGTTGGATGTTGATGTGCAACTGCTTGTAAAAGCTAACAACAAGAGTGCGAGAGCCAATTTCAAAGTTTTCATTGACCTCACCCCTATGGGTCATATCAAAAGTATATCTCCATCATTTCAAAAAAAGTTGATTTATCAATCCGTATAACGCGAAAAACTAACATTTCGTTACAAAAAAAATTGATGCATCATTTAGCGTCAGCGCAGGGCGGACTAGGCAACATCAGGCTTCTTCGGCGAAACTCTGCAAGATACTGCTCTAGGGCAACAAATTGGGGCAGATTTAGGCTGTAGTAAATCCAGCGTCCTTCTTGCCGAGAGCGCACCAAGCCAGCATCTTTCAGGGTTTTGAGATGAAAAGACAGTTTGGATTGACTGGTTCCCAGATGGTCGCACAAGTCACACACACATAACTCTTGAGAGCGTAACAGTTCTAAGACCTGAATCCGCAAGGGGTCGGACAAGGCGTGAAAACCAGCAACGATGGTATTTGGCGTGAGGGTGTAAATAGAATTCATCAAGAATTATTGAAATATCAGTCTCATGCTAACCATACTAGGCTAAATTTACTTTAGACTTCAATTAGATACATTTGCACATTCACCATTATATTTTTCGTAGTAGTAGGCGTTCTCACCTTCTACCAAGGGAATGGTTTTGATGACTTTGTTATAAGGGGTCATGTGGGTGCGAAGTGATTTCAAGGTGGAATATTTTTTCCTAGTCCACTTATCAAACTCGATAGTTTGGGGAAAGGCTTGCTATCGGTAAGTACATTTACTAAGAAAACATCTTAAAGCAAAAGGTACTAACTCAGTTTTGAGTTAGTACCTTTCTCTTACTTAAAATCTGTAAAGGAACTTACATAAATTAAGGACAAGCTATTTGTCACAATTTATCTGGGGACAGTCAGGAGTAGGAGTAGTACAAGGGGTTGCTGCCAAGACTGCTAAACCAGTAACTGTGGTAAGAGCGAGTGCTGCAACTGCTGCTAGAGAGAGTCTTTTAATCTGATTAGTTATTACCATGAATTCAACCTGTACGAAACTGTTTATAGCATAAACTCTCCAGTAGACTAGAGAGTAAAGAGAAAAGATTACAATTTCTAAAAATTTTTGTTTGGTAACAAAAAGGACACCAAGCACGCTCATGGCGAAGTAAACCCCTTTTAGAAAGCACTTTTACCCAAGGTCTGAGGGTAAGAAAGTGTAAGTCTGTTCGTTTCGTCAGGATGGACATTGCATGTACTAAATTAGTCGCCGTTAAGCCCGTTCCATTAGTTGCTGTTCTATCTCTATTAATTCCAAGAATTTTGCTGATACTTTCATTTCTTGAGTTTGATAATTTTCTTTCTCTACCCATAAGTAGGTAGGCACAAATAAACCTAACTATGTTACAAAATGTAAAACGCTTGAAACCCTTGCAATTGCCTCACTTCGTTTCGCTCCGTTCGCAATGACATAGTTATAAATTTTCCCGCTTACCTACTTAAGTGGGGCAATTTCATTTAGGAGTAGTTGTCTAGTAGTAATGCAATGTTGTTCAGCTAGTCGAATCACATAGCCAGTTAAACTTTCTACATAAGGAGTTCCTATACCAATTGGTTCTAGATTATACAAACGGCTTCTTGGTGGAATCGGGGATTTTTGCAGCATAGGTCAATGCCCACAGAGCTACCAATGCTGCCACGAGATTCACAATTGGCTCAATAGCATCTGAAAGCAGCCCCACTGACCCCGCTCTTCAGGTAAGCCCCAAACTTCAGAACAATGGTTACGATTGCCGCTGCAATCGACAGGAAAGCGTAGGAGCGGGCTGTTCGACTACTCATCAGGATTTAGCAACTGTGATTCCGAGCTAACAGTACCAAATTATACTTGAGTCGTCATCAGCCCTGAGACTTCTACTGATTCTCCCCTGCGCGTGTTATCAAAGTTGAAGGGGAGACCGTGCCAAAACGGGTTGCATTGTACGCGCTCGAATTTTAATTGTCCTCAAAAGCTTAAAAATGTCTCCCTACTTATATCCCAACCCCTTGACTTTGAAGTCAGGTATAAGGTTTAGGCTAGTCTCAGAATTCATTTGGAGAGATTTGAGATGACAAAACATCTAGTTGAAGTCTTTACTGCTGGGTGTCCCCTGTGCGATGAAACTGTTAAGTTGGTGAGGGAGTTAGCCTGTGAAAACTGTGAAATACAGATTTACGACCTGCGCGAGGGGTGTGCCACTAACGAGTGCCTTGAGAAAACTACTAAATATGGCATCCACCGCATTCCTGCTGTTGTTGTCAATAGCAAGCTAGCTGAGTGCTGCTCTAACCAACAGCCAGTGTCCCGCGAAGCACTGATAGCTGCTGGTATCGGGCAAGGATAAAGCATATGAGAGGAGGGGAGCTACTTCTCTCCTCCCGTTCAAGGAGACGATATGAAAGGGAAACAAGGTTTATTCATAGGCGAGTTAAGCCGTCAAGTGGGTATCTCTACTCAGACCATACGTTATTACGAACGCTTAGGGCTGCTCAACCAACCTAAGCGAACGGAATCGCAATATCGCGTCTATTCGGACGAGGATGCAGAGCGTTTGCAGTTTATTCAGAAAGCCAAGCGCTTCGGGCTTTCCTTGGATGAAATCAAAAAGTTGATTGACATCAGTGCTGAGGGCGTTCCCCCCTGTGGAAGCCTCAAGACAATGGTGAAGCAGCACATTGATGAATTGGAGCGCCGTATCCAGGAATTGATTGCGTTTCAACTGGAATTGGTCAAGCGGTACGAGCAGATTGAGGTTTGGCTCCCAGATTCACCCGCTGTCCCAAATGACACTACTTATAACGGCAAAATCTGCAAATTCATTGAGCGGGGATGAGGTCTAACCAGAAAGCTTACAAGAGACTACTTTTTAGCCAAACGCCTATAAGTTTCCCGTTTCGGTACGGTCTGTTCCCTACTAGTACTCTGTCACAGCAACTTTGCCGAGTTTAACCAGTTATTGATAAGCTACTTTTAGGTGGGTTGAGAGTGGCATCATGGCAAAAAAATATACTGTCTGTTTGACACCGGAAGAAGTCCAAAAGCTGCAAACAGTTATCAGGTCAGGAAAGACCAAGGCGCGAACTATAACCCGTGCCCGTATTATCCTGATGAGCTTTGAAGGCAAAACAGATAAAGCGATCGCACACAACCTTGGGGTCAATGTTTCAACAGTAGAACGCGCTCGACACAGATTAGCAACCGGAGGTATAGATTTAGTACTAAACGAGCGTCCACACCCACCCAAGACATGCAAAATTGATGGTGAGCAAGAAGCTTTCTTAATTGCAACAGCGTGTTCAAAAGCACCGGAAGGAAACACACGTTGGACATTGAGATTGTTAGCAGGGCGATTAGTACATTTAGGAATTGTAGACTCAGTTAGTTATGAAACGGTACGTAGGACATTAAAAAAAACGATGTCAAGCCGTGGTTAAAGGAACAGTGGTGTATCCCCAAGGTTGATGCCGAGTATGTTTTACGGTTGGAAGACTTGTTAGATTTATACGGCGAACCTTACGATCCAAAACGTCCGGTAGTTTGTTTCGATGAACGCCCGTATCAATTGTTAGAAGACGTTAGGGAACCATTGCCCGCCGAGCCAGAACAACCTCTTCGTTATGATTACGAGTACAAAAGAAACGGTAGTGTCAATATATTTGCTTTTTTTCAACCATTAGCGGGTTGGCGACATATGGAAGTGACACAACAAAGGACAAAAGTAGATTTTGCTCTTCAAATGAAGAATTTGGTAGATATTTATCACCCACAGGCAACAGTGATTCGTCTAGTAGTTGATAACCTGAACACACATAATCCAGCATCTTTGTACGAAGTTTTTTCCCCTGAGGAAGCTCGTCGAATTGTCCAAAAATTAGAGTTTCACTACACACCAAAACACGCTTCTTGGTTAAATCAAGTTGAGATTGAAATCTCTGTTTTATCCCGACAGTGTTTAGAGCGACGGATAAAAGACGTACAAACATTATGCTCTGAAATTGCAACTTGGGAACGACAACGGAATGCTGTCTACACTTGCGGACAGGGAATTACGCTGTTTCTCCCAAGCGGAAATTTCGCGCCTCCAACTGCGAGCGAGAGTCCCTTCGGGACACGCTGCGCGAACGCTAATTCGTCTGTCTAAACATTGGCGAGATAAAATAGAAAATTCAATTTCAACCTGATTTAACGTTCCTCGCGTGTTTAGGGGTATAGTGAAACTCTAGTTTTTGAACAATTCTACGAGCTTCTTGCGGATCAAAAACTTCATATAATGCGGCAGGATTGTGTATGTGCGCGGTTATCAACTATCCATAGAATAACGTCTGCCTCCCGGCAATAAATATCTACTAAGTCCTTCCGAAGTTTTGCAAAATCAAACGAGCGTGCGTTGTTTTGTTACTTCGATGTGCCGCCAACCCGCCAATGGTTGGAAATACGCATTCTAATTAACACTTCCGTTTCTCTTATACTCATAGTCGTAACGCTCTGGTTGATCAGGTTCTGGAGGCAATGGTTGTCTAACTTCCTCTATGAGTTGGTATGGAGTCTCATCAAAACAAATTACTGGACGCTTGGGAACGCACAGGGCTCGTTGTATAAATCCAATACATCAACCAGATCGCAAAACATACATCCAATCAACGCGCTTTGTATGCACCACTGTTCCTTTAACCACGGTTAAACGAGCGTTTTTTTTTAAAGTTTGACGTACTGTTTCGCTACTAAATCGAATTCCCCGATACCAAGATTTACCAACTGCTCTGCGCTCATGCTGCATTGAAAATGCGAGTTCGTCATAAAGGGTGCAGTCGAACAAGCGGTGGCTACCAAAAAAGCGGCATTGCTAGACTTGCAAGTTTACGAGGCTTTGGGGGATGGGGACGGTCATAAGCGTGCATACTCCAGTCCCCCAACCACAAATTTTTCACATTATGCACGCTCGACGGTCGAAACATTAACTCTTAGGGTCGAAGCGATCGCGTTATCTGGATAACTCTCACTCGCCATCAGAAGAATGTTCGCACGGGTAATAGTTCGTGCCTTATGCTTACCCGTTTTAGGAGCGCGATTGTAAATGTGATAACTCCGATCAAGTTTAAATCCACTTCGGTATTTTTTTGCCATGATGCTACCCTGATTCCTTCTATATTAAGTAGCTTACCAGCATCGGCTAGTACCAGGCGTTCTTTAGCTTGGTGGACTACTAGTTTCAGTAAACAAGTTTTTACTTTGTACATTAAATGACCAAAAAATCACCTCACTTTTTTAAGTTTTCCCATTTTCTAGACTGGCTAGACGTTTTTGGAATTACTGCTTGGGCAGTATTACTACTAAAATACTGGCTGACTGAGAAACTCGTCTTGCTAGTTCACCCTAAATACTTTTGGTTAGTCATTACTAACGGGTTTTTACTCTTATTTGTTGCCCTTTTTAAAGCTTGGGGACTTTGGCGAAAGCATCCTACTCTACCAAAGACTCAGCATTTGTCGCTGTTTCCCCCAGGTTGGGGAAGTGGGCTGCTTTTGGTCATTGCTCTTTTGGGTCTAGTAATAAGTCCTCAACCTTTAACAAGCCAAGCCGCGACCCAACAAGAAGTTACTGATTTTTCGATTGCCACTAGCCGCGTTAAACCTCAAGCATTCCGCGCTTCTACTCGACCAGAAGACCGTTCGCTGGTTGATTGGGTGAAAACACTGACAACCTATGCTGAACCAGATAGCTATATAGGTCAGAAAGCTAAAGTTCAAGGATTTGTGATTCACCTAAAATCACTGCCAGATGACTTTTTGATGATTACGCGTTTTGTGATTACCCATTGTGCCATAGATGCCACTCCAATGGGATTACCTGTTAAATTAACTACTAGCCGTCAAGCCTATCCACCAGATACTTGGTTGGAAATCGAAGGTGAAATGATGACAGCAGAATTGGAAGGTAAGCGCGAACTGACGATTCAAGCCAAGTCTATTAAACCAATTCCAGCACCCAAGAATCCTTACGAGTATTGAGTACTGAGAACAAAATGGTGCGACTTGTCTGACAGAGAATTCTACGCTCATTTCCACATTATGAGAATACTGAACAAAAAAAAGAATGGCTAACCGAAAAAATCGACCCAGCTTGCCGGAAGTCCATCGCAGCATCAAAGTCCCCAATGGCAGCAGGTTTTGGCGCAAAATGCTTGCCTATGCTGGGCCTGGGTAACATAGTACAAGCCGCCTCATAATTCTAAGTCAAGTTATCCTCAGTTTGCAGTTACCGTTTGCAGTGATTCGTTTGGTGATATTTACAAGTAAGCGTCGCTTCATGGGTGAATTTGTAAATCCGTTATGGCTCAAATCTTTAGCTTGGGAAGTTGCTTCTGTTATCGTTGGACTAAATGTTTGGTTACTATTACAAAGCCTCGTAAATTTAAGTCATAGTGACTGTCAGAGTGCAGCAAGTTGATTTCAAGAAGCTTCTGCCATTTGACATAACAGATTATTCTTCCCATGAACCCGTTTAAAATCTTTTAAAAGCTCTCTATCTACACGTTTTTCAGCATTTGTGCTTATGCGATATACAATTTGGATAAGTAGT
Organism: Hassallia byssoidea VB512170; assembly: GCF_000817785.2. Lineage (GTDB taxonomy): Bacteria > Cyanobacteriota > Cyanobacteriia > Cyanobacteriales > Nostocaceae > Hassallia > Hassallia carrinoi. The sequence continues at coordinate 126,601 of NZ_JTCM02000005.1, forward strand.
TCGACTAAGGAAACAAAACTATAAGCGATCGCCTTCATCAAAGTCCCTTTATACGGAGCTAGATAACTATACTAAAAATAAAAATTCACACTAATTATATCATGTGAAAACCCTTATATGCATTATTTGTCCCCAAACGAACCAGGACTACTGACATAAGTATTAAGCTGTCAAATCCACGATTTTACTTGATGTAATTCCCATTCCTATCAAATACTGCACAAGACCTGCTTTACCATCTTTGTTATAGATAGCAGAGTACCGCTTAATGTGATTTTTTTTGCAGTATTTTCGCAGCTTCGCAGCACCTATTCCCATCATTTTCTCTGTCTCAGTCACGCCTACTAATACCAATTGTGCTTTTTGTACTTCTTCTACTGCTGAGGACAGTATTACATCTGCCCAGCTTTCAGGCAATAGGGTTTCTTCCAACTGTTGCGTACTATCAATTTCTAGTTTAGATGTAGACAACGATTCTGATACCGTAATAGGAGGTTCTTCCAATACTGTATCGTCAGGTAGAGACTTTTCAGCAGGAATATAGAAAAGCCAGCAGATAAAAGAGAAAATGACACTAAACAAGTAAATGGGAAACAGAAAATTAATAACTGTGGAAACTAATTCAATTCCCGAAGACATCGTAGTTCTCCTAATGTTATAAGTAAAGTCTGAGCATTATTTAGAAGCGATTCGCCCAGTAGTGGGGGAATACTCCCCCGTACTAAACGAATGCCTCCAAACCCAAACAATACCCACTTTTAGGAGCAGGAAGTTCTATGAACTATGCATCTGGCTGTGACACCAAATGAACCAAATAAGAGAGACTCTTGGTATTTCTATTGGTTGAAAAAGATTGTCAGAAATTACCGCAGCCTGTATCTGCAAAAACAACAGGTTTCTGATTTTTGGTAGGATTTTATGCTCGACAGTACAAGGAATTGAGACAACACTATCCAAGTCCCCGACCTCATAGCTTTACATCCCAAATATCTGAGATATTGAATTAGTTGGGCGTAATTCATTTCAAACCTCCGAAATATTATTGGAATTCTTAGTTCTTAGATAATCAACCAAAAGTACTAAATTATAGTCGTGATGACAAAGTACTAATGGTCTTTCACTGCAATAAGGGTTAATTGGAAAACCATCATGTCGAAAAAAATGGTCTTTACGTGTATCTCGGTCAATCACCACAATATTTGGTCCTTCAACACGCACCGATGCATTCACTAAACCCTTATTTAGTTCAGCAATCTTTTCTGGAGAACTAAAATCTTTCTCCTCAATCACGCGAGTTTTGAAATAAGTCACATATGCCAACAGACTGTTAATAAACCCAGGAATAGAGTCTGAATACGGCAGCAAATTGCCATCAAAATCAAAGCTAAAGTGGCGACCAGAATACTTGTCCTTAAGAAAGATACTAGTCTCGTGTCTAGAAATTTCAGCTTCAACCAAGCCCTCGTTTAAAGCTTCAACTGTTTTCCAATCTTCCCACTTTCGTTGTACCAAACCTTCAATCAGCTGTTTGTCAGGACAATCCAATCCGTCCCAGCCGTCGGCGTGTATGCCGCAGACAACACGATTATCACCGTGAAAATAGCAGCATCCCTTACAGTCATCAATTTTTGATGCCTGAAAACGACTGTGGCGCTTTGCTTGTATCCACTTATAGTGGAATTGCAAATATCTAGAAAGTGCTTGTTTTGGATCAGCACAATCTGAGCTAAAGGATTTGCCAACTAAATTTTCTTGTTTAGGATACCGAACCTCAAAAATCACAGCTAAATCTGGAATTTGGCTATTATCAATTCTGGCAGAAACTACTGTATTCAAATCTTCGCCTAGTCCTTTGTGAGAACTGAAGCGAAATAAATGTAATCCTCCAATAGAAGGACAACCCTGAATTTTAACAATGTAGTAGGAAAATACTCTTGATGGTTTTTCCACTACAAACATCTGTTGAATTTCTTCACTCTCAACTAAAGCCGATTCATCAGACAACTGAATAATTGCAGATTCTTCAAGCAGATCAACAGTTTTCTCTTGTTTATCTTTTTCCTCCTCATCAAGATAGCTCAAAGAAGCACCAACGCAGGATGTAAGCGCGATAGCAGCCGTACCTAAAAGTACGCTAGCATAACTTAAGCTACTCAGCCGCTGGTAGGCACGTTTATCGCCAATATTAAAACCACCACCAATCAGTTGCTCTGCTCCACCGCTCAATAAAGCAGATATAGCGCTAGCAAAAACGACAGATAAAGCCAAACAACCAGCAGTTGAATTAATGCGTTGTACTGTTTTGAGCAATTTTCTCTTCATGTTTGTGTTCATTATGAACTCCCCTTTGATTACAACAACCAGTAAGTAGCCCCAGCGTTGTAGGGGATTATGGGAACCGCACTTTGCCTACTGCCCTACTGCATTCAATTGTTTCGGAGACACTGTTAAAAGTTCCAAACAACCTAGACGTTCGGATTCGGCTTCAGCACAATTCCCAATGGCAGTAGCAAAGACTCGAACTTAATTATTTAAACCACACCCGTGGTACTGCCAAATCAGGAAATATCCTGTAATAAAAATTCAATTATTAACTCAGGACTTTTTACTATCAGCCAAAACCAAACCAGCAATAGTAGCAGTAGAAACGGTATCAACTAATCCAACAAATCCAATGATAGCTATAAAGTTGGTCATAAATTTGTAGACAGGTTTATTAGTTATTTACACTCCAGCATCAACATTTTTAACCCCACTAAAATTGTTAGAAATAACCCCACCGAATAAATCATGGTAAACGAAAATATAAGACAAGAGTGATAATTAATTTTTTGCAGTAGATATACAGTCCGCATTTTGAGAAAGTTGTTTTTCATAAAACCTCGTTTCGTTAAAAAACGTGAGTGTTAGACTCGTCCATTTGAAAATCTTCAAATAAATCAGCAAAACTTTGAAAATTAAAATAATGCAAGGGTTGACGAGATACTGTCAACAAGCTCAAGTTATCCAAGTTAGCCAGCATTTTTAGTTTGGACAAGTCACTACTCAAATCGTCAGTGCTACAGTGCAATCTATCAAAATCATCCAATACTAAAAGTTTATTTGAACCACTTGACAAACTTTGTACAATTTGCTGCCAACTTGCACTTGCATATAACTCAAAACCCATAGATATAGCTAAAAAAATACTATCTATATCAAAAGGATAATCAAGAGCTAAATATAGGGCTTCGCAACTAGTATCTTTGAGTAAAGCCTGCTGAATAACGTAAGTTTTACCTATTGTGCTACGCCCCCATAAATTGAAATTTTTACCATTATTTGTCTGACATAGCAAGTGTTTGTAATCTTGATATTTTAACATCATTTTCACCAGCTTTTGATTCACAAATACTCAATCATTAATACAATAATACTGATTGGTAAATAGATAATTACTCCAGCAAAATCAAAGAAATAATGCACAACCACGGCAGCAATAATCGTATTTGTTATATCCAAAACATTCCAAAGATCGCGCTCGCAAACGAAACATACAAAACTGCTATGAAAACCAGAGCTGTTATGTACATACGCGCCTATCATAAAACTGATTTGACTTACAAAAATTCTCTAGCAAGAACTCAGGACTTCCTGCCATCCGTAAACATGCTTCATCTTTTTTACTGCGATAGTAGTAATGAAGCACGGGCGACTGGATGGTACACAAATTATCGTTTTTAATCACCCCTGCTTGTATTAAACCGTCCATGATGTACTTACTAGCTGCTGCAACATTATCATGGTCGCGGGCAAAAGTCTTCAAATACCAGTGAAATTCCAACCAAACTTTATCTTTAAACTTCACATCACAAGTACAAGCAAACTGGCAGATTATATCCGTCCAATGTTTCTTATGTCTTGCACTAACTTGCCAACCTTGTCGAGCAAAATTTATCTTGTCGTTAAGCGTCGGTGGTAGACTTAGTGTGAGCTCAAATATCATCACTTGACTCCAAACCAGATATAAACTCAGCTACAGCATCGCGCAACCGCTTATATCTCCTACCATCCGCACGCGATAACTCAAACAATTCTTGAACTATTTCATGTAGTTCATACCCGCGTTTGTGCAAAGAAATAATGCTGGATTTAGTCGCCTCATCAAAGGTAATGTTTGAACTAAATTCTTCTAATTGATCAACCTTGGTAACAAGTCTAGTCGATTTTTCCAGTGTAATGGAGCTATTAAAACTAGCAAAATCTAATCCTGAATTCCAAGGAGTAACCGAAGAAGCATGATTTTTTGCTTCTTCTAAATACTGCTCAAAATCCTTCTTCTCATCTCCCAAATACACCCCTTGAAGGCGAATTACACCCAAAGGTGACTTATAAAGCATATCGCCAAAACCCAACAAGCTAGCCGCCCGGTTGTCGTCAGGGTCGCCCAGAATAATTCCACTATCTTCCGGTCGAGAAGTCGCAAAAGCTACCTTAGCAGGACAGTTAGACCGAATAAGGGGTTTTATCACGTCCTTGTCAGGACGCTGGGTGAATAGCAAAATGTGTATTCCTGCCGCCCCTGCCTTTGCCAGCAGCTTCATCAACATCAGTTCTATTTGGTCTTTACAATTGGGGTCAGACAACAAGTCAAAGCATTCGTCAATCAGACAAACTATTCGAGTCATTGGCGCAGCAGGAAACATTTGGTTATATTGCGCTACCTTTTCCACAGAGACTCGTTCAAACTCCTGGTAACGAAATTCTTGCTCTGCCACAAGATATTCCAGCAATTTTAAAGTAGCGATCGCGTCCTTTGCCACCGGAGCAATCAAATGAGGTAGCCTGTCAAAGCAGCCAAATGTCACGCGCTTAACATCACTTAAAACCAGCCTAACTACTCCTGGGGGATACCGCCGCGCTAAATACAGAACAGCAGCCCGCTCAAACTGACTCTTACCCCCACGAGTGCGTCCCCCACCTAAAATATGAGTTACATTTTCATCGTAGAGGGGTATTTCAACATAAGTACCGTCCACATCTACACCACCAGGAATCACAATAAAGTTAATATCAAATTCCTCTGAAAACTTGACGTAATCAGCAAAGTATGCTTTTTTTCTATCCAAACGAGGGATGTCAAACACAACCGCCCCCGGTACTACTGATATCATGGGAGGGTTTTCTATTTTGAGTTCATCCCCTAGCTGCTGTACCAAGTCATTTCCCAAGCCCTGGACTTTCTTGAAACTTACTCCCTTGGCTAGTTTTACCTTTACCCGATTAAAAGTAGGTCCAGTTTTCGTATCAACATATTTACAATCAATTCCAAAGTCCTGGAGAACACCCACAAGAACATTTCCAGTAATTGAGGTAGATTGGGTGTTTGAAGCCTCATTAGAGATTGATAACCCTTGCTGCTGAATTTGAGTGGCTGCTGGTAAAGAGATTTTTTCTCCCGTAGCCTTAGCAACCAAATTAGCTGCACGGTAACCCAACTGTTTGAAGTGCATATTCTCTGTATTTTCTGCTAATTGAACAAAATCGAGGTAGGATTTACCCTCTCGATACATTTGATATAAATCTTGCTCAAAAACCTGAATTTCGTATTCGCCAGGAATCCTATTAATTAATATATATCTTAGGCATAATTTAGCAAAAGCCAAATCAGATAAATTACAGAAATTCTGACATACTTCTAATATCTTAGCTTCACCCATACCCGAAATAACTGCTTGATAAATAAGTTGAAATAAATATTGATGGTCGTAGCTAGTAATTGTCCGATTAAGCTTTTCTGCAAACTCCAGCTCGTGAAGAACAGCATTAACATAATTTTGTTGCTCAAAACCAAATGATTCCTTGGCATAACCAGAAATTTCCTGATTCGATAAACCTTCAGCTTTCAAACAAACAAGTGCTTGATATATTTGCTCGTTATTATATTGAGTTTCATCCAAATAAATCACTTCCTTATAGCTAATAGCTCTTGCTGATAATGTTTTCTTAACTGCTCTAAAGTTTTTGGGTTTTGTGAATAATCATTGCAAACTAGACTTGCCCAAACTCGCCCTACTTTACAAGCAGCAGTATCAAAATTGCCCGCTTCAATATCACTTAAAGCATTGTTACGGCGAATATATTCAACAGCCATTTTATCTTGCGATCGCGGGCTGAAATCTTCAAGTTGTAATTTGGGTTGAAGGTCATACCAGCTTTTATCCAACATCTGGTATGCACCCGCCGCAGTTGAACAAACTCTCCTACCATTAATCGGTGCACATTGTTTGATTAATGGATGAGTAGAAAAATTATCAAAATTACCTTTAAAAACCAACTTTCGATAGCTTTCACTACCAGAAGTTCCTGTTTCCGCCCAACGTATTGTAGCTAAGAAAGCCTGCATCTGAGGAGAATATTGACTTGAATTATTAGATAAACCAAATGAAAGATTATTATTTGCAGTTTCATAAGTATTACTCTGAGTACCTGCTAAATGTATGCCCAAAATTATTAGTGAAGTTGCTGACAAGTGAACTGGTTGCAAGCGCGGTATTCTCTGATGGCGAGAAAAACCAACCAATCCCACTAACCCACCAATAATAAAACCAAATTTCCAATTATCCAGTACCTTACCAAAAGTACGTGCATGGCAAACAACATCTGCACCTGTTGAAGCCAACCCACACGGAAATGAAGCTATGCCGTAGGAAGTAGCAACAGTTACAGCAGCACCAATCAAACCTGAAATTAAAACACGCCCTAGCATATCAAAATTAACGATTTGCTAAATATTCCCGCAAGTAAGGACGAGGGTTCTGCACTACGTCATCAACTCGTACCTCAAAGTGCAAGTGCGGTCCTGTCGAAAAACCGGTACTACCTACTGCCGCGATCATTTGACCACGTACAACAGAGTCACCTTGTTGGACATAAAGCTTACTAGCATGACCGTAAAGAGTAGATAACTTTTCGTTGTGCTTGATAACAACTGCATTCCCATAACCACCCTTGTTACCAGCAAAAATCACTCGGCCAGCATCAACTGCATAAATTGGTGTACTCTGCGCCGCACCAAAATCAATACCAGTATGAAACTTGCGATCGCCTGTAATGGGGTGGGTTCGCCAACCAAACTCACTAGTTACAGGAGTACCAGCCGCAGTTGGAAAGGCAATTGAACCATTATTTAAAACCTTATTAGTACCAACAGTTCTAGGTAGCACCAAACCCTGGAGAAATTTAACTAATAACTGAGATTCAACCCACCCAGAAATCTGGGGAACCACCATAGCTGCAATCAAAACTGAGGTTGTGATCGCATATCTCCAATTTCCACTCGAACTAGTATCGGCTGTCTCATCCAAACTAGTTACAGTCGAATTACTAACCTCCTTTTTACCGTCAGTTTCAAAGATTATTCGCATTGCCTCAACGCCTTCTTGTATTAGCAGGAGAAACTTGCCAACAACCAATCTTTGCAGTACTCAATACTTCCTCAAAATCATTCCTAGCCACACGGCAATCAGGAGAATTTAGGCCATCCCCAGATGTTGCAAGTTCTCTAACTTGAGGAGAATAGCGTTTAGGAACAGGAGTAGAAGATATATTCACGCCAGGTGCAGCAGTAGGGACAACCGCCGGCGATGAAAACTGAAGTTTCTGTGCCAACACCACAGCATTACGCCAGTTATAAAATTGCAAATATCCCGGTTGCAAAATATCTGCAATCCATACCAGCAGTACGAACCAAAAAATTGCCTTTACCGACATCATTCCAATTGCTTAACCACAGGCAGAGCAAAAGAAGGAACTTCCTTGGGTACAACTTCAATCTTCTTCCCAGACGCATACCCAGGCCCGGTATAACTGCCATTTAGGAAAAAATTCAACAGCATTATTAACAACCACACTCCCACACCAGCTACACCCACAGGAGATTTAATTACATCAGATAAAAAATATACTGGATACCAGCCAAATCTCCAGGGGTTTTGCGGGTGCAACCGATGTGCTTTCCAAATCTCAATGTAGGGAATCTCTATCTGAGGAACCCTCGGCTTATAGGCAGTAGGTGCATTGATATACCTAACTTCTACTGGCTGAGTCTCATAAGTAGTCATGGGAGAAACATTTCCTTGTTGCTGATTTACTATTCCTCCTTGCTGTACCTGCTGCAACATATTTTGCAAGCGGTTTGCAGGCACAATTGCTCCACCTTCAGAATAATCAACATCAAAGTTGCGGCGCTGATTTCTGCTCATAATATGATCTCAAATTAAGTAACTAGCTGGCAGGTTTATCATTTACCTGGGAGTTATTATCTTCCCAGAAATCTTCATCCTGAAGTTGGGCGTAAAACTCCTCTGGAGATAACATTCCAGGTTGATTTTGCACTCCATCTTCAACAAATTGGCTACTATGTACTCGCCCTAACCCAGAAACACTAGAACGAGGAGAAAATTGGACTACATTTTTAGCAGAGAACTCGCTATTTAATCTCATCCCAGGAGTAGGTGAAACTGGTGAGATTAAAGAAGGTTGAATATCAGTATCAGAAACACCAACATGAAGTTGTTGATTGCCGGGATTAGGCAATTTATCAGACACTTCATCTGTTTCTTCAACTGCATTGTTATAGTCAGAAATTCCCCAGCCCAAAAAACAAGCAAATCCAGCCAGAAATATAACTGCACTCATCCAATGCACGGATGTATTGGGAGATGGCATCATCTCAACTGTCGTGCGAGTTGAACCTGAGAGGGTAGTACGAATAGGGGTACGTTTGACTGCCGCTACAACATTGAGCGAACACAAAGCTATGCAAATTATCGCAGCAGCAAACTTGACATACATGACATCACCCCCTCGATTTATTAACAGGCTGTTTATTAGGAACTGGCTGAGGTAATTGCTTCTTCAAAAGTTGGATATACATCCGCCTTTGCTCCTCCCTCTGGCGTATTCTCTCGCGGATGTCTGCCACCTGTGCCATCTGCTCTACTGGATCTAAATACCCCCGCGCCCGTAATAACTGCGCCTGTGCAAGTGAGTATGGTTCTTGAGCATTCTTAATCTGAATTAGCATTTGATTCAGATCAACTGATGGTTGAGATTCCAAGTTTTGAGCGTAATCAATTGCCTCTAATTTACCCAAAATCAAAACAGCAGCAGCCCCAGTTGGTATCTTCTCCTCAACTTTCGTACCATCCGTTTTGCGGTATCCCCAATAAAAAGTATTATTTCCAGAAGCCGCTTCTAGTAGAACATCCAGCGAGTTGAACTTAACTATCTCCAGTGCCGGCATATAGTGAAGGCGGTAAAACCCAGATTTCTCATTAGCCTGCATCCTGGATATTTCACCCCGCAGTTGCTGTCCCCACAACGCCGCCGCTAGTTGTCGCCAGCCCGTAAGAGTAGGCGCACCCTCTACTGAGGAGTAACTAGAAAAATGGTCTATATTGTAGTCAGTACGGGAAAGCTTCTCTAAGTACACCTCCCGAATTTGGGCAACTTGTGCCTTTACCTGCTGTACCTCCGATATCTGATTACCTGGAACTTGTTGCTTCCACCCAACCATCAATGCAACCGCCCCAATAACAGACAGCGCACTAACAGTCGAACAAACCGTCCACAAGGTGACATTTACCTTTTTCTTTCTGCGACTTGATTGTTTATTTCGTACAGGTGTAGGAGTAAACATCATTTACCCCTCACGTATTATTAACAACCAACTGCAACTGAGGGCGCTTGTTTAATTGGCGTGCGATCGCCTCTTGGCGGGCGCTCCGCGCCATCGCAATTCCCGCACCACCTACAACTATCCCGGTTAGTAGCAACAGAGGATGCAAGGCAAGGGTTGCCCCCACTCCCAACAGTTGTCCCACCATCCCAGAAACACCCAGGTTCATCAACAAACCACCCGCTGTGTTAACCAAAAAGTCAAATGCTGCACTCATACCTGCTCCCTGGCAATAATGCGACTAAAATGAGTAATTACCTTGATGAGAGAAAAGTTGATTAGGTTTTTTGTTCGTCCCTGGTAAACCAAATTATTACTAGTGCCAAAATTAAACCAACTAATTCACCTATACCCACACCAATCAAAATTGGCTGAATACTCGGAATTTCCTGTCTCTCTTGAGTTGGGGGAACTGCTACCCACGTCCCAATAACAGTACCAGCTACTACCGAAAGCAAATTTATACCAACTGCTTGGGTGGATGTCTTTCTCAAGTTGAGTAAACTCTCATCCCGTATTTGATAGCAGATGGGTAGCATCTGACTGACTATTTCTTCGGAGATTGCGCGGTTTTCGGCTGCGAGGACTTCAACTGCAAGGGCTGTTGTATCGATGTACCGACCAACAGTGGATGAGTTTCTTCCCCCCAGTTCACTTTGCCGAAAAAATCGTTATCGATGCGCGAGTTAATTCGCTCTTGCGCCTGGTCGTAACCAGCCGGAACGGAAGTATCACCTCCTGGAAGCGAACTGCTGCCATGAAAAACAAATTCTTCTAGAGCAAGTGTCGAAGATTCAAGCACCACCTTATGGCGTAATTCCCCTAACTGAATACCCCTATCTGCATCCCGGTAAAGTATTCCTACAAAGCTGTCGGGCAAAGCTTGTTCTGGGTCTACACCAAATCGCTGTTTGATATACTCGCGCTTGTCGAACTTATGTTCGCCTACTTCTGATTTACGATCGCGCATTGCAATCAAGTGCTGGGCAGCTTCTTCAAGGGACATACCTTCACGAGAAGCTATCTCTTTGAGTTGAACTAGCTGCTGCTCAACAGTTTCGTCAAGCGTATCATTTGGCTCCAAAGCTAAATTCAACAACCGACAGCAGGTACGTACCACATCAGGCGACACCTGCAAAGTCTCTGCCACTTTGTTGATATGCTTCATTGCGTTCAATTCTCCTAATAACTGCTTGCACAATCGGGTTGTTTTTTTCTGACTCTGATATATGCTTGGTCAAAAAATCATAAAGGGTTATGTCATTGACTTTTTGTAAATAAGCATCTAAGCCACCAGCAGGAATTACCTGTTGTAAGTATTCTTCACAAGTCAATCGCCGAATTTTGATAGCAACGTAGAAAATGTCAGCAATCTCAACTGTTGCTGCATCAAAATATCCTCCCCGCTTTCGCGGTTTTACTATACCGGCATAGGGATACCACCGTTGTAAAGCGGCGATCGAAATCCTATATCTTTCGGCAAGTGTTTTTTGGGTGTAGATAACGTTCTCACATATCATCAAACTCAATTCCAACTGAAAGACAACATCAATTGAAAGCGAATTAAACTAAGACCTTACAAAATTTATTGCAAATTAAAAAGTAATTTACAATTTATGTCAATTTAGTACAGGTATAGCTCAACTCAAATACAACTAAACTTCAGTTCCTCTCCTATTAAACTGCATACTTGCCAAGTTACATACTGCCTGTTAAGAATGCAAGCACGTTCATATATATGAGTAAAAAAAATATAAAAATTACTCTTTTACTAAAAAAGCACTCTAACAGAAATATATAACGAGATATGCGCCTTAATAGCCTATGACAAGTTCATCGGACTTTTACCCGTTTATCTTGCAGTATCGTGTTATGAAAATACTTGCCTTCACAATCTGATGACTGCAAAGCTTATTCTTGTTGAGAAATAGCCTGCTGCTGTTTCTTTATCGCACGCGCTATCAAAGGAGCTTTTTTTTCTAATCCTTGTAAAGTCAAATCCCCATCCAAATAAAGTTGATACCATTGTTGACGCTGACGCAAGACTCTTTCATCATCCCGTAACCGCAACCGTTTCAAAGTAAATTCTGCCTTTTGACGTTGTTGCGGAGGAACTTTATCTGTTAATACTAATTGTAGGGAAGGAAGTAAAATTTCAAACCAATCTTCTCCCAAATCAAAAGGATCAAGTATCTGGTCGTCAAGTGTACCTTTACTACTATTAATCCAAGCAGAAGCAAAGCGTAAATTACTCCATTCGTAAGCGAGATTGCGATAATTTTCACGGCTGCGATAATGCTCTACCGTACCAACTGGTTCGTACATAACGCTATAGCCACAAAGATTATTAAATCCATCAGCTAAATAACTTTTGAAAGGCGACCAATAATCTCTGGTTCCTTTTTTGGGATCTGGATTTTTTCTCAACCAAGTATTTCCTGGTTGTCGCACTTTTTTATTAAAATCAGGCGGTTCTGGAGGAGGATTAAATGGCATCATCGCAAGAATTCAGGAGTCAGGAGTCAGAATTCAAAATAGAATTAGCATAACCTGTTAGTAATTTACTAACCTCCTCAAGTTGAAGCATTAATCCTGATGTGTCACCGTAATCAAGGTATGAGTGAAAGAATTAGATAGTAGCGGCATTCCTCTACAGAGCCTTGTGCAATGTTCATAAATCGTACTTTGTCTGTTGCTCCCTTTTTCTTGAATCCTTCAGATATATTTGCTGGAATAGAAATTGCTGCTCGTCTAAACTGAGAGGTAAGCCCATAGATTTCCGTTTTAGGAAATTGGCCTGTAAATTGATATACCATTGAAGAAGAATTCAGAAGTCAGAATTCAGGAGTCAGAATCAATCAGTCGGGGATTCAGACCCGCGACTGATTGAAGACCACCAAATTTTCAATTTGGTGGGGGTCTTAAACCCGATTATTCATCTGCCAGTCGTACAGAATTCATTCTGAATTCTGACTCCTGACTCCTGAATTCTGTTCGATAAAACAAACTGGTGTGCTTTTTGCCAAACTATCAAATCTTGGAATGTGCAAGGCTTGTTGTCTCATTTATTCTGACTCCTGACTCCTGAATTCTGAATCCTTACTTATCATCTGTGTTATACCTCTGATAACCCAGAATTTCTTTTCTCCGTTGTAACTATCCAACGGGGCCAAAATGGGTCATGTCCTGGTAAAACTCTTTGAAGTTCGGTCTGGATTTGTGTTGGTATTCTCAGATTTTCTGGAAACGCATTCATATCATCATCACGCATCCAAGCCTCTGCTGCTTCAATTGCAATTTCTGCTTCTTTGGAACGGGCTTGTTTGAGACCAAAAATTTCTGAGGTTAACCATCCAACTGTATCCCCTTGTTTTGACCAAGGTACTTCGTCAAGGCTAACCTCTCTATTTTGTAATTTAAATAAAAATAGTTTATCTTCTTGCTCATTAAAATTTGGCTCTAAGGAAGCAAGAACAAGTGGAGAATGAGTAGTTACTAAAGCCTGTATCTTCATCCTGGGTTGTAATTCTTTCACTACAGCTAAAATAGCTGGTAAAATCACTCTCTGCCAACGAGGATGTAAATGAGATTCAATTTCATCAATTAGTAAAATTATCTGATTTACTGGCTTTTGTTGCCGTAATTCCGAAGCTTTTTTATGTTCGTACCAAGTCCAAACTAGTAAATAAGCTAGTCCCAGAATACGCTTCATTCCGGCTGATGTTTGAGTGACAGGAACATTCCCATAAGGCAGATTAACTGTAGGAATATCGCGCACGTCTTCAATAGAAACTCGCGTTGGTTCTCCCACTTCTATCCATTCTGAGGGGTGAGGTGCAAGTTTTTTAATGACATGAGAAAATAGTTTAAATGGATATTTATTTGGTTGATTTTGCCATGTTACCCAATCTTGAATTAGACCATTACAAAGAACTTTATTTTTTGACTTTAATCCATTCCAAAGTGTATTTGGATTAAAATTATAAGCAATATCGCGTTGGCGAGCCGGGTCAAAAACAGAAAAACTACCATCAACCCGCACATAAATAACTACCTCTTTTAATAAAGGAGGCATTTGTAAACTACGCCATTGTTGTTCATAAAAATCAAAGTAACTCTGATATTCTCTTATATTTTTTTTAGTGCTAACTACGCCTGTAATTTGTGGATTTTCACCTCTAACTTGCTGTGGGTACGCTGGTTGCTCTGCCCAATTTGTAGTCATCATCCACCAAGCGATATCGAGTAAAAAACTTTTACCTAAACCATTATCACCCGTAAATATATTGAGCCTGTTGGTAAATGCAACATCAAAATGGGCAGCAGGACCAACTTGCTGGAGGTGAAGTTCTTTTAACATTTGGCTCTCCCAAACAAATTTATACTTATCAAATTACCTCTTAGAAATTAGACAACCGTTACCTTAATTATTAACATTATTTCTTCAACTGCGCTTTTAGATGGATGAATTCACCTAGTTACGCCTATGAGTTTTATCCAACCAGCTATTTCATTGCTTAAAAAATAACAGTATTCCGTGTGGATAATTCATATATGCATCTTCATTCATATTATAGTTGTGTAATTTATCTCCTTGTAAATCTTGATTAGTAAGTGAGTATACATCGCTTGCTATAAGTTGATATCCCTGACTCGTTAAATATCCAACTAACTTATCAGGCATTACATGGGATGCACCATAAGTTGGTAACAAATTATGTGCAATCTTATCTTCAGATGAAATATCTAATTGAATAATACCTGTACGACAAAATACATCAAAATCAATCGGCTCAATTGAACCACTTGTTGCTATTTCAATCGATTTTAGTTCCGTAGCCAACTGGTCTACAGTAGCAAAATTCCACGACCACGGGTTGCCAATTAAAAATAGCCGCACCGATATTGCTTCCGGTTGTACCATTACAATATCATACAATGACCGTATAACGGCATCTGGTTGTAAATAATCTAACACCCCATGAACCGAAACCAACCGCAGAGTTTTAGGAGGATAAAGCTTTGTCAATTCTAAGTTCGTTAAATTGCGATCGCAAAAATAATTTAACTGTAGGTTTGGATATTGGCTGCGTAAAGCTAAAAACTTTTCTGGCGGATTAGTAGCAATGTCGTAACAGTCGATTGTCGGAAGTTGGTAGCGCGTTAAGTCAACTCCCTCAAAACCAAAAAAAACTTCACGTTCGGCAAAACCTGCACCCAAGATAGCTGCACTATCACCATTACCTGAAAGAATTGCTTCCCAGGTGAGGGGATAAACATTGGGGGTAAGTTCTAAAAGCCTAGCTCGACTAATTTCTAAGATATTGCCACTGCCCTTGTTTTCTAGGAATCTTACTGCCATAAAACCTCGTTATATTATGAAACAACCTTGGGACGACTGATTAGGGTGATATCTTTACCTTCGCCCAAACGGTACACTTCTGTGCGCCCGCCAACATCAATTTCAAAAAACCGATAGCTTGTAGTAAACCGCGCCCACGGTGCCAAAGGATTAATTTTTGGGAGATTGGTTGTTGCTTGGTAAGTAATTTCAAACCCCGCTCCCCCATCTTGCTTGAACATCCGCAAAAAAAATTCGTAGTCTCTAGCGTGCCAAAAATCAGTTGTTCGGCGACGCACCACATCTTGTGAGTCAGAACTCATAGCCCGTGCTGCTGATGCGGACACGATCAATTGCAAATTGTCAGACATTCGCGTTAAAGCAAGTTTCTTGTCTGGGTTTGAGAATATTTCATCAACAATTGGTCTAAGCTCAGGGTGCAAACAAGTTTCGGCAATGTAAAACCCTGAATACTTGCTGATATCATTCTCAAATTCCCGATTAACTAGTCTTTCTGAATCACAACTAACCGACTTTCGTAAGCTTGCAAAAATCAAGTCTTCATATAACTTCTGCTGCGATGCTGGCGTTGCTGCAATAATTTTAAATGCAGACCCACGCATTCCCTGAATTCCAATCAAAGCACAGGTACAATCGAGGGATGCCGCCCACATTGCTAGAAATTTTCGATAGTTGTTATAAAGCATTAATGCTTCCTGGTAATCAGGAGCTTTAATTTTGAGTAGATGCTTTACTGGATTGGGTTTAATTTCCCATCCAGGCTTGCATAGTAAAGCCCATAACGCAGAAGAATCTTCAATGGCATCCATGCATTTATGCCCCAAGCTTATTAATGACAATTATTTGTCTGTCCGTTCTTGTCAAACCTCATGCGGGATATTAAATCCTTAAGATGCGCTGGGTCTACACCAAACCTATGAGCAATGTCGTACTCCTCATCTTCAGTTGGCGGTGCATTTAGTGTAAGTAAATGCTCCAAAAAAGGTTGCGACCCCCCTAAAGGCAAACCATCATCCGTAAAAGGTAACCTATGTTCGTGCATTGACTGCTCAAATACCGCAGGGCGGGTATTTTGCAGCCACGCTACAACCTCACCAGGTTTTGGCGGCTCTATCCCCAGTCGATCGCATTCTTCTAATAACTCGTTTGATAATTGCGATTCTACTGCGGAGACGCTGCGCGATGCTCCTTGAGGAGCCGCCAAAGGCGATTCTCCTGCGGAGACGCTGCGCGATCGCACCACCAAATCCTGCAACCACTCCTGTAGCTTTCCTGTCTCTGGCAGTCGCCAACCCAGCGTCTGACAAGCAGCTACAAACTCTTGTCCAATAACAGCTTCCCTATGCAAATTTTTCAGAAATGCAGCATACTCGTCTTCCGATAAGACATTAAGCTGCTGCTGAAAAAACTTTTGAATTTCTCGACTTAAGCGAAATATACGTGATGCCGGAAAATCATTGTCTTTCTTGATACCCTCAATATCACCCAAGCCAAGGGAGAGATTATCTACAAACCAAACCCCTACCTGGCCCACTTCTGGTACTGATAAACCCAAGGATTCGCACGCAAATATCAGTTCTATGCCCAAAGAGGTATAACCAGAAAACATCTGCTCCAAACTACCCGGTTGAGGAACTGGCTTACCACTTTTTTGAGCTAGGTCAACTAAATCTAAACCCAAATCAACTAAACGCCTTAAAGCTTTCGCCAAAGTGCCACCCAATATCGGCAGTAAATCATTTACCTTTTGCCGCACACCGGGCGCAAGGGTAAAAGATACTCGGTCAGTATCCCCTCCAGAAAAGCGTTCGCGCTGATTTGACACACGTTTTTTGAACTTGGTTTATAGAGATTTCTCTTCAGTTTATAGAAACAACAGGGGTTTTAGTTACAAACCTTAAGTTTTATATCAAAACCTATATCGCTAGAACAAATAAACACCTCACCATCAATAAACCTTGTAATTTTAGTGATGCACTAAATAAAACTAATGCATCACTAAATATTAAATAATGTTAATTTAATGCATCACTAACTCGGCAAATCTGTAAACTTTACCTAAAAAGCACAAAAGAAGGGCTTGAGATAAATCGAGCTAACTCGGTAAAAATCGTCCAAGAGCTAATAAAGATGCAAAAGAACTACAAAATACTAGAAGTACTACCAAAACAAGGACTAGAACCAAGGCAATTTTTACGCCACTGTTTTGATATCGCTGAACTCAGTCCCCCAGAACTTCTCGAAGAAGAAACTGACTCGCAATACCGCAAAAAATGTATCACTGTACTATGTGCAGTCTTAGGTGTACAAAGACCAACAGTTCGCAAATGGGGAAGCGATCTCAACTTTGACGGGATGCCCAACTACTGCAAAATTGCACTTGCTTACATTCACGCCGCCGAAATCGTGCCACAGCAGCTAAGAAGTATCCTCACAGGAGAATACAACGCACCGGAAGTAGATGCCCAAACGTTTCTAGAAAAAATACTTCTTGAGGGGTTAAGCGAACAACAAGTACTACAAACTGTTTCCCATGCTAATTTTCGCGCAACTTGTGTCAAAACTCTCACACAAGTTTTGCATATTGGCAGCAAGTCAGTTCAAGACTGGGGTCAGGATATGTCGTTTCGCAAAATGCCCAAAATTCACAAACACACCTTGGGCTATGCCCTCGCTGCCATTTCAAAATCCCAACCAAAAACATGGGACAAACAAGCAGCTTGAGTTACTGCAACTATTCATACTGACTCGAATAGAGAAGTAGCCTCTCAAGACCAAGAAATAATGGTCTATCAAGACCAACTAAATTAAAGCAAATGGGATTTTATCATGGAAACTACTCTCACAGCAACCCCCTACTCCCAAAAACATCAACTAGACCTAAATCCAACTGCACATATCGAAACCAGCACTCTGGAGTATTTGCACGTTGTTTTCCTACTCTGGGAGTATAAATGTGTTTACAGCAAGAGAGAGTACCGAACATTACTTGATACCTACGGATGGGATAAGGGTACTGCGGAAGAGAGACGAGCGCTCAAGATAGCCGAAAACTTTCAAGAATTTGCAACTTGTCCGCAGCATTTAGCACCCATTCCAGTCACGATACTTCTGAAACTATGTTCTAAAAAATACCAACCAATTATCAACCAACTTCAGGATTACCCTATCGGTGGATTAACCTGCGAAGTGGTACTGGAATTGATTGAGGAACGCAAAGCCTTACTTAAAGCTGAGAAAGAAACTTCTCAAAATAGCTTTGAAGAAAAACCATCAATTTGGCGCAGAACCCCCAGAGGGGAGAGATTTGTGCAATTTCCACCCCTGTGGGAAGAAAATCACCAGACAGGGGTACTGGCACAGGAACTAATTGACGAATACGGGCTACTCCCACAAGCTATACTGCGTGAAGCGATCGCAGACTACCACGCCAAACTTACCCAGGAAAAAGAGCAGTCCCAAGAGACTGCTGAATCTGAAATGGTTGTGGTTGATTCGGAGATACCCCCACAAGTGGAAATATCCCCTATAGACAGTGAAGAAACTAAAAAAGAAGTTATCTCCAGCGTAGAGCAAAACGAGCAAGCCATCACCCTCCAGGTTCGGGAGTTTGCCACTGACGGAAACCGCCAGGACGGCAACTCCCCCACCAGTAGTGCTACCGAACAGCAGCCAGTTGAAGTAGAGGAAGCATTCATACTAGCAGAGAAACTCCGCTCCGTAGATAGCTACTATCAAATCCGTTGCTCTTTATACAGACACTTCAACGTTAAAGACCAGGCGTGGGAGCTACTTTCTCCCGAAGAAAAATCAAGAATTGAGAAACTACTCCCACAAGAAGTATTAGCCCTAAACGAAGCAAGAAATTCAGGGTTGATTGTAGATTTTTATGAGTTAGAAACTGGCTGGTTTCAAATATTTATACATGGGGTAGATACGCCAATTATTGTGAGTAAGTCGAATGTATTTGATTGGTTGAAAGAGCAAGAGAGTATTACCTCTGTAATCGTATAAACCACCACTAATAACTCACGCTTCAACCCCAAAAATCAACCAAAACAATGGAATTAGGAGAGAAAATACCCGGACTACCGTGCTGCTATCTCATCGAGCTATCCGAAAAACTCGGTAATGAGAAACATTCGGCTCGTTACTACTTAGGTTCGTGCGCCAATCTTAAGAAAAGGTTCCAGCAGCACTTACAGGGGACAGGAGCCGCATTTACCCGCGCAGCAGTAAAGAGGGGTATTCAATTCAAAATTGTCCATATTTGGAGGACCTCAAGCAAACAAGAAGCACGCCAGCTTGAAATTCAACTTAAACGTCAGAAAAACCACGCCAAATTATTAAGGAGAGTGCAAGATGGAAAGACTACCAAGAGCTAAAAAAATAAGATTTGTGCTGAGAACTCGCTCAGATGGAAAGAAAACTCTATCAAGAATACCGCAATGAGCGCGTAGTTCACACAAACCCAAAACAGAAAACCTGTACAACAGCCAGAAAGTATATAACATCTAACAAAATCACTGCACCAGCAGTAATTACAGTTATTAAACCATCTCTCATTGAGGACAAATTCTTCCTTTCCCAAATCGGTTTATGGGACTACAAATACGCCGTCATGAACTACAAACATTTCCTTCCAGAAATACTACCAGTCGCTAGTTAAAAAAGGCGTACAACTTGCATCACAGCCTGTCAAACATGGCAGGCTAAAAACTTTCGTACCCAAAATCTGGAATAGTATGACCACTAAAATTCAATGGACAACCGAAACTTGGAATTATATAGTCGGGTGTTCAGAAATTCGGGCTGGATGTAATAACTGTTATGCCAAACAATTGGCACAATCACCACGTCTTGCTAAGTTCCCTCAATATCAAGCCGTCAAAGAATGGGATGGAACTGTAGTGTTAGTTAACAAAGCAATTGATCTCCCACTCCTCCGTAAAAAACCGTGCGTTTATTTTGTTAATTCAATGAGCGATTTATACCACGAAAATGTACCTGAAGAATGGATAGACATGGGGTTTGGAATCATGGCAATGTGTCCGCAACACACTTTTCAAATTATCACCAAACGTGATGCCAGAATGCAAGAATACCTAAATCAACCACGTTTGGTATTACTGGAAAAATGGTATAAGGCTATCTCAAGACAATACGGATTACAGTGGGAATTAGATGATTCAAAGAGCAATATTATCCGCAGGCGGATTGAAAGTACATTTGATGGAATAAACCCTACAATACCACTTTCAAATGTCTGGATGGGAGTATCGGTAGAAAATCAAAAAGCTGCTGATAGCGCAATTCCTACCCTTATTAATACAAAAGCTGCTGTACGCTTCCTCAGTTGCGAACCGCTGCTTGAGAAAATTGATATTACCCATTACTTAGGTTGGCGCGATGAACAAGGTAAAAACCTTATCAATTGGGTAATTGTCGGCGGTGAATCTGGATTGCGATCGCGTTCATGTAACTTTGAATGGATTGAGGATATTGTCAACCAGTGCCACAAATACAATGTTCCAGTATTTGTTAAACAGTTAGGAAAAAATAGCAACTGGAAAACAAAACATCCTCAAGGGGGAGATATCAATGAATTTCCCAAACAACTTAAAGTTAGAGAGTTTCCATTTGTTGACGCTCTCCTGCCTTAAATCCTTAAGTTTGCCCATGTTTAAATCAGCGCCTCATCATTAGGACGCTTGTCGGTTGTGCTTCTGTACGCGATCTTGATTGCGGTTTGTGCGCTTGGGCATGGTGTTAATCAAACTCCTCCTCGGTTAGTTTGACACCTCAGCTTGCCCTAAATATTTAAGCAATAATGCTTATTGACAAACGTATCACTGTCTTAACCTGTCACAAATGCTGCCAATAAACAACCCACTCTTATCAGTTCGGTAACGCAATCGATCGCCTGGAGCGCTTTCTAGAGTTATTATACCAGTGGTACGGTATCCCTGCGTTATTTGTCTAAAGCTTTAGTGAGCCTTAGCCTCAAAGATAAAAAATCAAAAAATCGGCATTTAAAGTAACAATCTTTAACAATTGTACTGAGATACTAGTAAAAATGATAAAAATATAAAGCTAACCAACAAAGTCCCAACTATTAGTTAACAAGGAACATGCCAAAAACCTACAAACTTAAGGTAGACAACTATTCATACTTAATATCATCACCCAAACCGCAGTGTATCATAGCCTGTGCACATATAAAAGACTTCCCCTACGAATTACCTCTTACACCTAACATTAGAGAGCCAAATCGCAAAAGCTCAGTCTACAAGCAAATACTTGACTCGCTCTTTGTTGCTCCAGAAAAATTCGTAGAGAAACACAGTGGTATTACAATATCAGTTAACAAGATCAAGGTAATAAACGAACAAGAACTGGAACTAGAAATTTTAGAGTACTCGGAAGGTTATACCCACCACGGCATTTTAAACGGTGGGCATTCCATTTTAGCCTTTGAGAATGCTATAAGGTACGATTACAAACTCAAAAACGCAAAGGTCAAAGTAATTATCCATGTTGGTTTAAGCGAAGAGGAGGCACGAGATATTAGTCTGGCCGCCAATACCAACTCCCCTGTTGACGCACGGTCTAAAATCAACGCCCGAGGTGATTATGACTTTATTAAACACTATATCACCCAGCTGGAGCGTACAGAAAAGAAAAAATTCCGCATCGCTTACTACCAAAACCAAAGTAGCGCTCCCAAAGATTCGCACTGTTCGGTCAACCACATCTACAAGCTTCTTACGTGTTTGGACTGTAACCGCTACAACCCTGATAATGAGAAAAAAAGAGGAAAACACCCTACAAGTCTTAGTATTCCAACTGAAATAACTGACTCTGAAAAGGAGAGGATAAGCAGACTTTTGCACCTGCTACCCCAAAGCTTGTGGGTAGAACAGCGCCTCTACGAAATCATTTACGAATATCTAAGCAATCCCCAAAGAAAAGGTAACAATAACCTCGCATCCATCGACACCAAAAAAAACACCCTTCTTCCTGACAGTCAATACTCGTTCGGATTTGGCGCACCAGCTGATTTGGCTCTTCCTGTAGTAGCAGCATTTCGCGTCTTCCTAGACAAGGAATACAAGTGGGTATTACCTTTTGAAGAATTTAGCGAAAACCTTCTACAACACTTATGGAAAAAACACTTCCTAGACTACCTCAAAGAAGAAAAAGCAGCTGGTAACTCGGTAGGTGCCAAAATAAGCCGCAATATTGAAGTGTGGGAAAATCTATATACTTGCGCTTCTCTTTACCTTAACGAATTATATAGGAAAATTATCAACGAGAAAGCAAGCGATCGCAACTCTAAAACTAAGCCCAAAGAACTGATTCTAACGTAAAAACCCTTATCCCATTAAACCTAAATAGTCGAAGGAAATTAACACATTTCCCTCGGCTATTTTTAAATAGCATCAAGTGCTACGCACAACTTCTATGACCTAATTAGAAGTTGCAACATGAATACATCAGTTAATTATACAACAACTCCTCAAATGTCAAAACAAAAACAGCAACCAATAGTTACTGAAGCACAATACTACGACTACGAGGCAGAACTGGCGCAAGAAAAACAAGACTACTACCATATGCAGTATGGGTACTAAGTCAATCTTCCTCACAGCATCAATTCTTCATTGTCAATAACCAGTCTTCTGTTACTGAAGACTGGTTTTTCATATTAGGAGTAAATCATGACTCAAGCAATCGAAAGAGAAATCAACCAACTTTCCCTAAGAGAATTATGCCTTGACGCTGCTAAACTCTGGTCTCTTATTGAAGAGTTATCAGAATTAGGAGAAGAAGGGAAAGTAGAAGAACTCGTCCAACAGCTAATGTCCGTCCAGGATGGTATTGAAAACAAAATCGATGCGATCGCCTGGGTTGTTGATCAGTTAAACGTGGACATCGAAACCTGGGAGGAGAGGAAAGCACGAGTTGTAGAACTTCACGACTCTGTTATCACTAGACGCAAAACTCAACTTGAGGAAATTAAGCGCACATTAATTCACCTACATGAAATAGGATTAATTAACGACAGAAATATCGGCAGGGAAAGAGAAATCGAAATTAGGCACAACCCGCCTAAAGTGGCTAACTTATTAGTAGAGGTAGATGATGAAGATTTCCCTTCGGAATTCAGAACTATCAAGTACCAAGCTAATAACAAGGCAATCCTCGAAGCATACAAATCTGGTAAGGATGTCAGCAATATTGCCTCTGTAACTATTGGGAAGCAGGTACGGTTTAAGGTGAAATCAGTCAGAAAAACTCGTAGTAAGAAAAACAGCTAACAGCAACATTCAGCCGTCTATCTCAAAACCTGGCGGCATTATTATTGAACACTCAACATGAAAGATAAAATAACCCAAGTCATTTTATAACGACTTAGGTTACTTTTTGATTGGGTTGAAAGAAAATCACCTGCACTCTATAAAATAGCTCAGACTATTTCACAACAGCACACTTCATAAAAAGCAGTGCCACGACAGTGAAGGGGTTACTCGCAGTCGCTTTGGTGCAGCGCCATGTACAAGTGTTCGCGACTCCACAGGTGACAAAATTATTCAAACAATTGACCAAAAAGCAACCCACAACGAAGGTTACACCTTCAAGGAGGATAAAATTAAATTCACGCATTAGAGATGAATTCAAACATACAAACTTCTTCAAAAATCCGCCTCATTTACTTCAAAAATAGTGGTAAGTTCTACACCAACGGCAACCTTGACAACTAACACAAAAGCTAACGTTAAATACAAGCAGCAGTAACTGGTATATCGCTTCATTAATCACCAGTTTAAAGTTATATTAACAGGAGTAAAAACAATGGAATTAGCACAATCGATCCTAACAGAAATTCTCTACATCCTTATCTATGGCTTTTCTACTATCTTTATTTTCCTATTCCTACTAGAAATCTCTGTTGCTTTTGAGAAACACTGCAACTATAGTACATCTACATCACGCGCAGTAGCAACAACCAAAACAGTAGCTAAAAAATCTAATTCCCAAATATCCAAATCCAACGTTAATCTACCACATACAAGCAAACAACCAACTGTTCAACAACTAAGAAAAAAATGTTCGCAGACAGGAATAAAATGGAGTTATGCCATACAAGAACCCCAATCAGGTAAGAAAAGACATCTCAACCGACAAGAAATGTTAATAGCTTTAACCCAAATTAAACAGTCGGCATAAACAATTATTACTGGTAGTATAATACATTACTACCAGTAGTCTAAAGAGGGATATAAATGAACAAATACTGTTGGACAGCTAGAACTACTAGTCGGCAAGTCGCCTATTTGGAAGCCGCAATTCACCTGCAACCTTGGCATCGCTGTGGTTGTAGGTGAATTGCGAGACAAAAACGAAACGCCTCATTACCAATTTTGACCCCAGGTCGAACAGGTAATGAGGCAGCTTAGCTTAGGTCAAATCTCCGAGTCATCACTGTCAATCGCTCGAATGGTGCGCTCTATAAACTCGCTGGCGCTTACTCCCGTATCAACAGCCAATGCCTGCAATTTTTTCCAAGTCTTTGGGGTTAGGGTTATTGTATATTTCTGCTTTTTCTCGTCATAGAAGACGGGCTGATCTCTTGTTCTTTTTTTTCCGATTCCTGGTTCCATAAAATAGAAGATACTGATATACTAAATAGTATATTAAGTAAGAATTCAAGTAGGTGAGCAAGTTGCAGATAGCTTATAAGTTTAAGTTGCGTCCCAATAAAGAGCAAGAATCAACAATGGACTCTTGGCAGTACAAAATTGGTTATATCCAAAACCGCTCTTTAGGCGACAGAATAGCGGCTTATAGCAATACTTTCGTTGAAGGGAATTACTGTGACTTGTACACCAAACGAGAAATTAGTGCTGAGTTTCTGTACTGTGATTTAACAACACTGACTTTAACCAGCCCATTACATTGCTCCGTAAGTAAATCAGCATCACTGGGCAATCCTTGGAAAGAGGATATTCCCTCTCGCCGCCGAGCTAAACCAGGGAAGGATGGAAAGTTGAAGCCCTTTCAGCCAAAAAGAAGTGCTTTTGAAATGCACAGCAATTGGTTGAGAGAGTTTAAGCAAGAAAATCTGGAGTATCAAGCGGTCAACGCCAATGTATTGCAACAGTCTTTAAGGCATGTTGATGCGGCTTTTAACAAGTTTTTTTCGGGTCAAGCTGGATACCCAAACTTCAAGCCACATAAGGATGTGACGTTTGAATTTCCGCCTGGAACTGTTGTAATTAATAATAATTATATTAAGTTTCCTGGGTTGGGAACAATGCGGTTTTTTAAGTCTCGTGAAATTCCTGATAGTTGGGAAGTCAGAACAGTAACTATTAGCCGTGATGCCGATGGGTGGTATGTTGCGGTGTTGCTTAGAGATGAGACTGTCCCCGATATTCCTGTCAAACCCTTACAAGAATGCCAGACAATTCAAGGGGCTGACGTAGGTATCAAGAAGCTGGTCGCTTTAAGTGATGGGACAATGATTGGGAATCCCCAGTTTCTCAAGAAATCAGAGCGCATTCTTAGGATTAGGCAGCGTCGCGTGTCTCGTAAAAAGAAAGGCTCCAACAATCGCAAAAAGGCGGCTAACTCAGATCTTGCACCTGTTCAGTTGAATGTCAATTCCTTGACTAAGTGCCAAATCTCTCAGGCGTTCAATGTCTTGTAAAAGAAGTAACACCACGAAGTGTGGAAATATAGTTTGGAACGCGATTTCTGCGGCTTGTCCCCAATCAGGTAGATTTGTAGAGGCGAATGCCCTTTGGGCACGCTCCGCCAACGCTGTGGATAAATAAGCCCAATGCGCTAAAACATAAGAAATAAGGGACAATACCAACCAACGATAAACACCTAAAAGTGTTCCTTGTCCCTTCGGGTTCGCAGTCGCCTACGGAGGGAAACCCTCCTGCAGCGCTGACTCACCAAAACGGTGCAAGCCGAAACGGTGTTTTGCAGTTTTAAACCAACCCTCTATTTGCCAACGTCGTTTGCCCCACCAAGAAATGGTGCTGGCTTTAAGAGCTTTGGTTGAAATGACAAATCGTTTTTTATACTTGCCATCATGACGTTTAAAATAGTACCAGGATACGTAGACAGGAAACTTCAAACCCTGAAGGCGAAGCTGTTGTCCTCGCTTGTGTAATTGAGCAACAGAGCGCCCATCAACCAACTTACGGGTACAAGCAATGCCAACAATTACGTGGTATTTTCGCTTTCGGACACCATGTATAAATTGCACACTCCCAAAGGCTGTATCTACAAGAATCATTACCTGGAAGTGTTTGGTTAGTTTTTTAGGCAAACATTTGACCAACTTTAATCCCAATTGTGCTGGGGAAGAAGTTCCTTTACCTCTCCATACACGGAAATTCCTTCGCGTAGCGTCTCCGTAAGGAGAAGGAATTCGCCACCGACCAACAACCAAATACATCACAACCAAGTGTAAACCTCGTTTTCCGTTGTATACGCGGATTAAATTTTCAAATTCCTTAAATTTTCCAAACTTCTCGCCTCGTTGTCAGGTCAATAATCACTTGCAAAAATGGTTTGCGCCCCAATGTTCGCTCAGATAAAATCTCCGCGAGGGACACGGTTGCGAGCGGTGCGAATCACATCCGTAGTTGACCAATCGTAGACATTAAGAAATCGGCTTAATGCGCTAGGTGACTTACTTTTACTATGTTCAGGTAGCGGATGTCCTTGCGCCTCCAAAAATAGCCCCAACATCGCTTCTAGGTTTTGTTGTTGGTATGTAGAAGGCATCAACGATAGCAGGGTGTAAACTAGCCCTTGGGCGTGGGCAAGAATTGATTCCATTGTTCTTGCTTTTCTATATGCTTTTCACGCCCTTTTTTCTCATATTTCGGGTCATGAGTGCAAATCCAGGTACTTTCCCAAGTTGGCGATCGCCCGTGTTCTTCTCTTTTCCGTAATACCATCATTAATTAAGTAATAAAAACTACTCTTTATGGCGTAAGCTCATTCCTGATAACAGTGTTAATTTCTTACACACCTATTTGGGTATTAGTGGTTTTTCCTGTGAGGTGCAAGATATGAGCTAAGCGACTATCGCACACTCATCAAAAAATACGCAGACAACGCGAAGATTATCAGTGGAAGGCTGCCAAAAAAATAGCTGGAAACGCTGATATTACAGCATTTGAAGACTTAAACATTAAAGCGATGAAGTTGCGCTGCAAGCCCAAAATTGACCCAGAGACGGGTAGGTACGTTAAAAATGGGCAGGCGGCAAAGGCAGGTTTGAATAAAGCGATTAGTGATGCCTCGTGGTATTCGCTACGTCAAAAAACGAAGCATCAAGCAGCAAAGTTGGGCAACCATGTTATTGAGGTTGACCCCAAGTACACATCGCTTGAATGTCCTGAATGCCACCACACTTCAAAGGATAACCGGGACAAAGAAAAGTTTGTATGCGAGGAATGCTCATATTCCGCCGACGCAGACACCACGGGCGCTCTTAATCAGGGTCATCGTGGCAAAGAAAAGCTTGGAATCGACTCCCTACGGGTGGTCAGCCCGGAAGTAACGGCTAAGGAAACGGTTGAAAAACCGCAAGCATCATCCGAATCGAGGGATGAGCCTAGCAACCCAGCTAATTCAACAGTCAAACATCGACAATTACGACTACTGACGGTGAAAAGTGTCCTTGTAGAGGTGAAGTCAAAGGCTAAACCAAAACGCAAGACTCAAGTACCATCATATACGCAGTTGAACTTGTTTGATAGCTTTGATCGGGATGTCCAAGAGTCAACTAGCTAAGACTCTTGGAATCCGTGTCCATACCTCGACTCTTGTTGGTCACGGTAGTTCAAGTATGCACAAATAGTTAGACCACGACCAATAGCTAATGCTCATTATAAAGAAACGTTCATAAGTTTTTTACAATGAGTTATCATCTAAACACAACTGGCACTTCTCGCAATCCAATCGGTAGTATTTGCCCCCTAGATACAGTAATTCAAGTAGGATTTGGAACAGCCAAAATCATTAAAAACGGGAAAACTTACTACGATGGTGAGATTGAAGTTTGTGAACCAAAAACACTTGCCGAGTTTGAGAAAATTGCCCAGAAAGAACCAGGAAATTGGAAACTAGTAATGGAAGCACCCTTATGGGATGCAACTTGGGAAAGGCACTCTGACAACAAGTGGGTTTGTATTAAAGCAGGACAAGGATTCTCATGATGGGAAATAATAAAGCAGTCACATTGGATGAAATTAAAGCTTTGATTCGCTCCTCAAGACGTAGTTGTTAGGTAAAGTTATGCTGACTTGTAGTTGCTGTAAATTCTTCTCTAATGATTTTGCTTTTTACTGTGCTGTTAATCCTAGTTACTGTACGCCTTGTAGTACACCATGTAAAGACTTTGAGTCGCTTTGTACTACAGCTAGTTATGAATCACAATACCACTACAAAGAAAGAAATAATGTTTCTACCACTTGTCCCAACGGTGAACCATTGTTAGAAGAACAAGATTTTGACAGAGTAGGGGAGTATATGCTTTCCTTCTTAGGCTAACTAATGTTTCCACGCATCTACCTCGCCTCCGGGGTAGCTTTCTTTATTGATGAAAGCAACAAAGCTGATTTTTGCGTATAGTTAACAGGTATGAGCAAACAGAAAACTGCAAAAGCCTACCACCCGTTCACGCCCAAGCAAAAAGCAACCATTCCTCAAATACTCAACTATTTCAACGGTTTGTTTATATCAGATTATATGCACGATACTTTATTTTTTTTTCGATGACAAAGGAAAACTTATCGAATATATTATAAAGTAATATCAATAACATAAAATATGGAAAAGTTTACCAGAGAAGAATTAAGTATAATTGGTCTAAGTTTGAAAAATAATGAAACTTTTCCTTCATTGAACTCTCTAATTAGGGAAATAGTTTGTGGCGTAGGGTTCAACACTATTGAACTACAAAATATAGATACAGACACTTTAGCAGATAGTCTAGAAACAAAGCTAAATCAACTTCAAGAAGAAAATCCCGCAATGTTCCAAAGATTTTACTTGGCAATGCAAAAGTTATGGGAAAGCAAGGAAAATATTACCAATTATGAATTGAAACTAAAAGAAGTAGGATTGTTATCTTGAAACTCCGCTACCAAAAAGATACCGCACTACAGGCGATCGCTCTTGCACACAGCCGAAGAGCCTTTCCTTACGGAAGGCTACCTTTGGCTTAAGAGCGATCGCACAGAAGATTGCAGTTTTCTTCCGCTCCAGCAAAATATTGAATCATGTTTCAAATCCAAAGATAAAAAATAAAAACTCTACTACTTCCTCGCTGCTAAGTAACCTTGGCGGTAGTTACCTTTCTTTAGATTCAAAGCTTGACGGTACGACCACTGTTTGATAGTATCTAACTTCGGGATA
The DNA here is from genome assembly GCF_000817785.2 of Hassallia byssoidea VB512170. Lineage (GTDB taxonomy): Bacteria > Cyanobacteriota > Cyanobacteriia > Cyanobacteriales > Nostocaceae > Hassallia > Hassallia carrinoi. The sequence goes on from NZ_JTCM02000005.1 coordinate 156,135, forward strand.
TCTTTGAATTTTGAGGAATAAGTTTTATTCCCGGTTAATTGAGCTATCACGTTGGCGATGAAACGACAGCATCGCTCCGGCTGACTGGAAACCTGTTCTTCCGCTAATCGAACAACAACCCAATTAGCTTCTTTGAAGCACTTGTTGCGGTAATCGTCGTCCCCAATAAAATGGGTGGGTTTACCAGTTGCAAACGAGATAGGTTCATCAACTTCAATGTCCAGATGCAATCCCAAAGATGGCTCAACTACCAGGAAATCAGCCGTATATGCAAGTTCGTGTCCTGGTGGTAGCATCAGCTGCTGCGGGAAAACTATCTGTCCAAAGTAATGAGCTAGGACATTACCAAACAACCCCTCACTCGCGCCGATAGGAGCATTACCAGTACCGGATGGGTACACTAAAGGTGCAAACTCAGAACGAGTAGTTACTAGTTCAGGAATTATCAAGATAGGGAATATAGGAGTTACCGCCATTTGCTACTTCCAAAATAAAAAACTTTACATCTAAAGGAAAAAACTTTATTAAAGCTTGATACACTTTACTTCTTAGTCACATCATCTTGCCATCTCAACATTATTCAAGACAACTAACTAGATTTAGATTTTTGTTACTAACTACTGCTTATCTCCCTCAACATTTTTCTGATTTTTATGAAGTTAAAAATCAGAATTGAGTTCGATGCATTTTCAGTGTCATTTATATAAGATGCACGGATAGTCACGTTATGCAAACCCGTTAATGCAATCAAGCTTCAATTACCTTGAAGAACTCCTTGGAGACAACTACCCACTAATCGCCTGTGAATCCCCTCTCCAAGAACGCTACCGCCTCCTCACCCGGCTCGCTGCTTACTGCCAGCAAGCAGGTAAAAAAGCTTACATATGGAATCTAAATGAGGACAGTATTAAAGAATTAACCGTCAACACGAAAGAAAATCTCGTTTTGCGGGAGTTCGACGACTACAAACCTACCGTCAAACAAAATAAAGAAGACTATTTTAAAGTACTCAATTTCTGGAAGGATTATTCTGGTAAAGGGATATTAATCGTTGAGAATATCTACCCTTGGATAAAAGAAAATAATCATCAAGAAACCGATTTTTTTATTGTATCGGAGTGGATTAAGTCGTCGCTAATTAACCTCAAGCTTTATAACGAAGATAGCGGTAAAACTACTATAATGCTGGGACCAAACGCCGAGATAGCAAGCGAAATAGCAGCAGAAATCCCATTGTGGATACAGGAATTACCTGATGTAGGAGAAATTACTCAAGCTTTAAAAGACAGCAAGATACTAAACCTAAATTGTACAGCGCAAGATTGGTTACAGGTTGCCAAATCTGGAATGGGACTCTATATATCAGATATTATTTCCTGCCTTAAAAAAATCAAAAAAAGCTGTTCGGTTTCAAATTCAGAAGAAGTAGGCAAATTACTCCTCCAGCAAAAAGTTCAACTACTTAATCGCCTGTACAACATTGAGTTCTTACCACCGCCAAAAGTCCAGTTAGGAGGCTTAGAACTCATGCAGGAATCATTCAAGAAGTTCAAGCGCCTCCTCTCCCCGCGTGCCAAACAATACAATTTACGCGTACCCAAGGGTATCATGCTTGTAGGACCACCAGGGACGGGAAAATCACACTCGGCTAAAGCCTGTTCCCAAAATATGGGCATTCCCCTGATCATGGTCGATTGGGGTAACTTCAGAAGCTTTGGCAACCAAGCAGAAATTAAACTAAAACGCCTCTTACACTTAGTTGATAGATTAAATCAAATTATACTTTATTTTGACGACTTTGATAAGGGTTTTGCCGGAGACGATGACTTAGCAAGACGCCTTGCAGGTCAGCTTTTAACTTGGATGCAGGAGCGCACGAGCGATGCGATCGTCATTGCCAGCGTCAACCGCATGGAATGGTTGCCCCCAGAACTTACCCGCGCCGGACGTTTCGACTACCTATACAAAGTTGATTTGCCAAACAACGGCGAACGCCATACCATCTTTAAGCTTCATGCTGCTCGGTTCGACAAGCGCTTCCACAACGACGGCGACCCTTGGGATGAAGAACAATGGCGGCGTATCCTCAAAGCCACCAACCGCTGTGTGGGAGCAGAAATCCAAACAATTGTCGAGCGTGCCGCAGCCACCATTTTTTGCGATACAGTAGCCGAAGACACCTATGCCAATAAAGATATCCCACCCTTAGAACTTACTATTGAAGCAATACTGGAAGAACGTCGGCAGATTAACCCACTTGCCATTAGAGAAGCTGATAGAGTCGAATCTATGCGTAACAAAGCAGACCAGCAAGCCTTACCATCTAGCCCCTTTGATGAAAGCAAGTTTGCTGTTGGAAACATCGATATTTTCAGTTAGTGTTCACCACCAAAAGAGTTCTACTGGCTTGTAAAGTTCTTTACTAACTCTACTGCCTCACGTTGACCAAACGCTATCCATTAGAACAACTCTAAAACACCTTAATTCCTCAACTTATTTACCTGTAATTGTAACAATTTTTAATTTTAAATCATGCAAACAACAAATCATCAGACTGGCAAACAAGCAGTCTTTAAAAACAATATTCCAATATTTCTCAAAACACTCAATTTTATTGGTCCTGTAGCTGGCATAGCCCTTGCAGCTTTACCTTTAGCGCTGCACTTTTGGTCTTGCCAACCACAAAAACTCCCCATTAGCGCAATCTTCAAAGCCAAAAACCAAACAATTCAATTAGAAGTAGCTCGTCGTGAGAAGGAACTTGCATATGGACTAAAATTTCGCTCCCATATACCGCAAAATCACGGAATGTTGTTTGTAATTAATAAACCAGAAGAAGTAAAATTATGGATGAAAGATACCTACGTACCTTTAGATATGATATTTCTAAAAGATGGAGTAGTTAAAAACATTGTCACCAACGCTCCTCCCTGTCATAAAGAATGTCAAAAGTATAGTTCAATACATCCAATTAACCAGGTAATCGAGTTACCAGCAGGTAGTATCAAAACGCTCGATCTACAAGTAGGTAAAAAAATTGACTTGACCTTTGTTAAGTGAATCAAGAGCAGTACTACTTAGTGCAAGGTAAAAATTACTGCATTTTACTCACCTTCAAATATAAAAGCGTAAATATAACCCCCGGTAGGAATTCTACCGGGGGTAAACATTTAAAAAAAGTGTATTGCTTTAGTTTTTATTGATTATATATCAACATTTTTCTGATAAGTATTGAGATTTTTTATAACCTAAAAATTACTAAAAATCAGAAATTGATTAGATGTATACACGAGTATCAAACACATAGAATAAACACACAAGCTTCAAAGCTTTAGAAAATAGTTCTTTCAGCAGAAGAAGCACTCTTTTTTTAGAAGCACTTACCTATGAAAATGCACTACGAACCAGATTTTGAACGCGATAGCGTTCGCGATAGCGTCCGCTCTGCGGAAGCGCTGCTGCCAAAGGCAGATCGCGTACCTAGCTATGAAGAAGAATATGGTTATTCTGTTCCCGTTCGCCGCAAGAGAACTTGGAAAGAAAGTGGTACAATTGCCGGATTAATGGTAGTTGGCACTGGCTTGATGATTGTCGATATTTCCATCAACAATATGTTAATGGCATCACTGGCTTTTGGAACTGCAATCATTGCACTGCTACCGAAAGAAGCAAACAGCCTGCTTACCAATTTCGAGCGTATGCAGCGCAAATACGGCGTGAATATCTACACCGTTTTATTTTGCTTGGTGGGTACAATCTTCATGTTAGATTTTGCAACTGCTCCCGCCAATGCCCAGTTTATGAATAACGCAGAAACGTTTTTCAAAAACGCTTCCTACTTTCCGAACATTGACACCCAAGTTATCGGTTTTATCTTTGCTGTATTACGAGGTTTGTTCCTCATTTACTTGGGAATCGGTTTAGTAAGGGTTGTGCAAGCAGCAAGAAACGATGAAGATTGGCAAACCATAGCTAGAACACCAATTATTGTGGCTATAACTGTTGTAGTTGGTGACATTCTTGCTGGATTAGTAGTCGGCACTGGCGGTGCTGGCGGTTAAGCAAAACAACGAAACGTCTATTTGAAATTGATAGGAGCGATCGCTTGATCGCTCCTATAAAAAAAACAAAAATGGACAAGCCACGATACGAATTCCGTACTGTCAACCGCATCCTTGGAGAACAGCCGCGCCTCGGACCGTTTCCTGCCGATCAAATTGTCCCTTGGTCCGCCATTGCCTTAATCATGTACATGGTAGTCAAGGGCTTTATGCAACAATCTTGGTTTGCTACAGGAATAGCGATCGCCTGGGGATGGGCAACCTGGTGGACTGTAAGTTCCAATAAAGCCTTCTTCGGTAAATTTGTTGGTACTCCTAGACTATCTCGCGGTTATAAACCCTTTGAGTCTCTAGTTAACCCGCCACGGTCTGAACCCAAGAAAAAGCGTAAACCCAAAAAACGCACCCTAATCAATTCCAGTAATTATCGCAGATAGACTGCTATGACTTCGACTCAGCCCAAAAACAAAGTTGGCAAAAAGTCTTTAGATACAGAACAATTAGGAGTAGTCAAAAACCTTACACCCTTTGAAGATATCACCCACATAGCAGGAATAGCAAGCATTTCGCTGGGTGGACGCAAGGATATTGGCGCACTCATCCTACAAAAAAAAGAAGATATCCAAATCAAGTTTTGCTTCGACGTACAAGGAATTCACCCATCTCTGCCAGAAGAACAAATTATCCCCATTTTTGAAAATATTGAAGGAGGACTCAAGGAACTACCCGAACGCGAAACCTTGACAATTCACCTTGGCTCGTTTACTGATGACTTCCTCCGCCAGCAAGAACTCAAGAAAATAGAAGATAAATGTGACCTAGAGCAACTAACCCTGCTAGTGCGATCGGAACGCCTGCGAGCAAAAGAACTCACCAAAACAGGAACCCGTAAAAATAAGTTCTTACGCTTCTGGTGTACCTATAGCGTTCTCGCTTCTCTTGACAGTCGCTCAAATGACGCGATTGAAAAAACTATCAAACAGTTGCAAAACGCTTGGTTCCAGTTTACAGGTCAAATTCACGATGTCCGGCAAAAACGAATCGAAACAATCCTACGAGATAGTTTTACCTCCGGGTTCCAAAGGTGGGAGCAACTTTTTACCAACTCAATGGGACTTTCAGTACAACCAGTCACAAGTGAGGAAGTATGGTCAATTCTTTGGAATCAGTTTAACCGTAGCGATGCCCCCAAAGTTCCTAACCCTCTAATATTAGATGAAGAGGGACTTCGAGAAATTCAAACTAGCGATTTCCACATTCGTCATTTGATGCTCTTGAACGAAAAATCTATTCCCTTTCTTCATCGCAATTGGGTAAAGCTACAAGACAAGTATACCGGCGTACTCCAATTTAGCGAGAAGCCCCAAGGCTGGGTAGATGAATATGCCCAGCTACGCTATCTCTGGGAAGTTCTCTCCAAAGAGAAAATTTCCGACACCGAAATCATCTGCCAACTTACAAAAGCTAACCAGGCACTTGCCAAAACTGCCCTCCAGCGCATCACCAAACAGTCAATTACATCAAGCGCCATGTCCAGTGATAAAGGCAGCATCGATGTAAAGGCTAACATGAACATCTCGGAAGCAGTGCGGGCTCAAGAAACCATCCTCAGAGGTAACATCCCCATCCACACCGCCGTCGTTTTTTGCGTACACCGAGATAGCCGATCCTCACTTGACGAAGCTTGCAAATATCTTTCTAGCTGCTTCTTACGCCCCGCCGTTGTTGATAGAGAACTCGAATACGCCTGGAAAACTTGGTTGCAAACTACTCCTATTATATGGGAAAACTTGCTTACTAAACCCTTCAATCGCAGGCTTCCCTATTTCTCATCTGAAGTACCAGGACTTGCGCCCCTGGTACGAACAGCAACAGGAGATAAACACGGGTTTGAACTCATTGCAAAAGAAGGTGGTACCCCCGTACATATCGACCTCTACAACCAACATAAAAACCTAGCCGTATTTGGTACAACTAGGGCTGGTAAATCTGTACTGGTAGCAGGTTTATTAACACCAGCTCTTGCTCAGGGTATTCCCGTGATTGCGCTCGATTATCCCAAACCTGATGGTAGTTCCACATTTACCGACTATACCAAATTTATGGGATCTGAAGGGGCGTATTTTGATATTTCAAAAGAGTCGAATAACCTATTTGAGTTACCTGATTTAAGGGGGTATGAACCAGAAGTTATTAAGGAAAGAATGACAGATTTTAAGGAATTCTTAAAATCTACTCTTATGACAATGGTACTAGGCACTAATCCAATTGGTGTTAGTCCCATAATGATCTCAAATATCGAAAGTATTATCACTATAACCATAGAGACTTTCTTTAACGACTCGGACATCAAACTCAGATACAAACTTGCCCTAGAAAATGGTGTAGGTACAAGCGAGTGGAACGATATCCCAACACTCAAAGATTTTTACAACTACTGTTCACCTGGATTTATCAAGCTTGATTCAATTACAAATAATAGTAAAGAGATTCTTGACGCATTAGACCAAATACGTTTACGATTAAAGTTCTGGTTAAACTCACGAGTAGGGCAATCAATCGCCCGTCCTTCTAGTTTTAGAACTGATGCTCGACTACTCGTATTTGCTCTACGTTCACTTGGTAGCGAAGCCGATGCAGCAGTTCTCGCACTAAGCGCCTATGCGGCAGCTTTACGTAGAGCATTGTCATCTAAAGTAAGTATCTTCTTCCTGGATGAAGCACCGATTCTCTTTTCTTTCGAGAGTATAGCCGAGCTAATTGGTAGACTTTGCGCTAACGGTGCTAAAGCTGGTATTCGTGTGATTTTATCTGCTCAAGAACCTGAAAGTATTTTCCAAAGTAAGTCTGCTCCCAAAATATTTGCTAACCTCACCACTCGACTTATTGGTCGAATTCAAACATCAGCTGTTGACCCATTTGTAGCTAGATTTAAGTATCCCTATGAAATTATCTCATGCAACTCAACCGAAGCATTTTTCCCCAAACGCGAAAGTATCTACTCTCAGTGGTTACTTGATGACAATGGCAAGCTCACTTTCTGTAGGTATTACCCTGCTTATTGCTTACTTGCCGCAGTAGCAAACAACCCGAACGAGCAAGAATTACGCACTCTGTTCCTCAATAAATATGCTGCTAATCCAATGCTGGGAATGGTGAGATTTTCAGAAAGCTACGTACAGATGATTCGAGGGGATGAACTAAGCGAAGAAGCTAAAGAACTACTGGATAAAAATAACAATAAGCAATTAAAACTAGTACCTAGTAAAGAAGGAATATTAACAAAAAGTAAAGTATCAACATGACAACTATCAATAATTCATAAATAAGTGGCTTATTTTCAATTGCCACATTGGTTAATTTTTCCAGATAAAAGTATGAAATCATTGTTCAAATTTCCACCAAAAAAGGGAGTAATAATCGGGTCAACAATTGTCCTGGTTTCCCTACTAAGTGCAACCCCTAGTTATGCCATTTCGCTTAATATCAACAGCTTCTTTAACTCTGTATTAAACAAGTTCAACAGTTACTTTGAAGAAACCAAAAGCGAACTTACCGCAGCAATAAATGAAAAGTGGGGAGGACTAAAAAACGAAGCTAAAACTGCTACTAATACCTCGACCGGAACTATGGGTTTACCAGACCCCGTTAGCGGTGCAGACCTACTAAAAGACCAACTTAAAGACAAGGGTAGTTGGAACGAAAGCAATACTGTTGAGGGTGCAGTTGCAGCAGGTAACAAACTGGAACGCGAAACCACTCGGGCTACAGTTGAAAGCATTTTGGGAGAAGCAGGTCAGGAACGTACCAAAAATGAAATTGAAGCAACCCAAGAAACAGTAGCTGATGCACAAGACTTAGCTAAGGGCGCTCAAGACATGGATGCTTCGCAAAACATCCTTAAGGTAATTGCCGCCCAAAACGCCCAAATTGTCTCGATGCTTGGGCAATCGCGTACTGATGGACTGCAACAACGACACGACGCGCAGCAGACTAACTTGATGCTAAGTCAAATTGCAGAACAAGGGGCAAGCGATCGCCGCCGTCAAAACCTAATGTTGGACGGTATAACTGCTCAGTACATGGAAATTGCTGGCTTTAGCTCTCTCAAAACTACTGCCGATAAATAATTCACCCTAACCAATTGGTCATCTCAATTACAGAGATGACCAAACCTCCATCTGGTATACCACGCATGACATGTTAGACCTCGTAATTGCAACAGACCCGTATTTTGGAAAAGACATTTTAGAAAATGCCGCCGCCGGAGCGCAATTAACAGCTGAAGGATTTAAGAATCTCTGGGAACAAACGCTCAACGGCAACTTGTATGGCTCAATGTGCAAGGTTGGTCAGTTCTTTGCAGTCGCTACACTCACCTTGTACATGGTGGAATTGGGTAAAAACTGGATCAATCAAGAGGACATGAAAGCCCTATCCAGTTGGATATGGCCCATTATAGTTATCGGGCTGCTAACCAATAATGGCACCTTCCTCAGAAGCGGGACATTGGCCATACGAGGTTATATCAATACTGTCAATAATGATGTTTTAGAATTTACTGCTGCCGGAGCCAACCTAGAAGTAGCATTTAATCGAGCAGTCGGCAATATTGCCCTACAGCAACAAGTTGGAGCAGCAATGGAAAGATGCCGCTCAATTCCAGGTAGCACAAATGACTCAATAACGTGCTTGCAGAAAGCAGAAGCCGAACTCAAATCCTCTGCACCTAAACTATTTAAAGGAGAGGCACCCGATAGCAACAGTTGGGAGTTTGACCCCCTCAAAAGTCTATCAGATGCAGCAGGATCGCTCTCAAATCTTTCCCCCGGACAAATCGCTGAAAAAATAGGTAATTCTATCACCAGTGCGATCGGTGCGATGATAACCGGGTTTGTAGCCGCGCTGTTACTTGCCCTCAATAACGCCTACCAGTGGGGAATAGAATTCACCATGCTGCTAACTGCCCTACTTGGTCCCCTGGCAGTCGGCGGTTCCCTACTCCCCTTCGGAGCTAAACCTATTTTCGCTTGGTTAACTGGCTATTTCTCAGTCGGAATGGCAAAACTCTGCTTCAACATTATTGTCGGTTTGTGCGGACAGTTAATTGCTAATTCCCAAGAAAACCAACCGATGATATTTCTCCTTTTTGTTGGGTTGGTATCCCCCATCCTTGCATCCGCATTAGCTGCAGGTGGTGGACTCGCTGTTTGGACTGGACTAGGTAAAGCAGCTGCTGCAACAGCTATTTTCACTGCCAACACACTTAGCGCCACTGCAAGCTCATACGTAAACGCTAGACAAGCTCAAGCCGCACAAGCCACTCAAACCGCACAAACCCAACAAATAGTCGATGCCATTAAAAGTCTTAAAAAATAATAAATAGTTATTATGCTCAAATCAAGATCTAAATCCCAACCTGCACGACTTCTTAGTTACGGTGAGACAGTTCCTGCACTAGTTGCTATTGCAATTGTTGGATTACTATCAGCTCAAATTTTAACTTTTTTAATACTAATTATTAACTTCGGAATGATATCTAGCATTAACCGTTATGTCAAAGGAATGACTTTTGTACAACTAGAAGACGGTTCTACTAGAAGAGCTAAGTCACTTGGTCCTAACGAACGTACAGACAAAACAATTAAAACGTTTGTCTCTGGCAGCCTGATAAAAATCTTCAATTGGAATGGACTTATTGAAACAAAAGAAAATGGTGAAATTCTCACCAAACCTGATAAAGGTATCGAGATTCAAACTGATAAAGGCGTTAGGAAAAGAATTCCAACTCTAACTTGGTCAGCAGCATTTGCATTATCCGAACGTCAAGACTTTCGCGCTAGCTTCCTCAAAAAGCTTGCTCTAATGATACCAGAAGGAATATTTAATGGGAACGCGCAAGTATCTCTTATACCCAGACACATGTCTGAACCAAGAAAAATTAGTGATGGTAAATGGGAAGTAGATTTCATCGCTACGTTAGTTACATTTGACCGCGATAAAAATCAAGGTGGGGGCGTTACTTTTAATAAAACGATTACTGTTGAAGCAATCGATACTCCCCAATCACCACCAAAAACAACCGAGCTAGCAGAAAAAATTTACTCTGCTAGAGAGTCTGGATTGGAAATTACCCAAATAGTCGAGCTAGACCTTGGGAAAAATAGAAAATAATTTTATCCTCTATAAATATTCATACCATGTCACAAGTATTAGAAAATAATGGTAATAGCAATGGCAATAATCATAACGAACATAAAGTTCAATACGTTGATGAATTATTGCCTATAAATAGTACTTTTTTACAGCAAGAAGAAAATTTAAAAAATCCTGAAAATACCGATGTACCAGAGTTAGAAACTGAAGAAGACCCCGCAACAGTTAACAATAAACACGATTTTGTTACTTCACCTTGGTCGCGTTTAGGAATCATTGGTGGCGCATTTGGAGTAGCATTCCTAGTCGTGTTCATTGTCCTCAACGGCATGATGAACGGCGGTAATCAAACCGCCAAAAAACCAGAAGTTACCCCCACTCCCACTCCCACCAGTACCACCTTTGAGCAAAAAGATGGGGATGTCTACGCTAAATTGGCTCTTGCTAAACAACAAGAAGAATTAGAGGCTCTCAATGGTAAGGAAAAAAATAAAGAAGAGAAGAAGCCAGAACAGGAATTACCAACAGAAAAATCTACTGTTAAAGGAAAAGATAACCCAACCAGAGAAACAACTAAAAATTCGGCTCCCCCAAGAGAAGCCTCCCAGCGCGTTGTCGTCGCGAAAGTCACAGAACCACCACCAAGACAGCAACGCACCATCTACCGAGAACCTGCCATAGCTACTTCCTCCAGGCACGGTCAGGTGACATTTCGACCAATTCAACAAGTTCAACAAGAGCGTCCTCAACCAGCAAGTGATGTCAGCAACCGTTCTAATAGACTTGTCGCTTCTACAATAAACCCTCAATTAACAAAAAATCAAGAAGTCGCATTAGACCCACTGGCAGAAATTGAACGCCTGCGTAATCTCGGCAGTGTGGGTAGAGTACAGTATGTAAGCACTAAAAATACAGAAGTAACACCAACTACTGCTTCTTCAACAACTGAAAGAACTGTTGCACAAGATGATACTAGTACTTCTCGCCCCCTCTCATCTCCCTCCCCCCGTCGCCGCCGAAATAGCTCTTTTAACCAGGAAAATATTAACAATGGCAACGATACAAGCAATCAAGTAGAAGAGTTGCGTCCCCGTTGGCAACCAACAAGCCAAGCTGAAAATCAGGGCAGACAGCAAGTAGCACATAATTACCTCTCCGAAGAATCCCAAATTTTAGAGGAGAAGAAAGCACAATATCTAGTAATTGGTTCTTTCGCCCGTGCTACGCTAGTCACCCCCTTAGTACTACCCCAGACATTAGCTGGCAGCCGTCAACAGCTTTCACAGCGCTTTGTCGCTCAACTTGACGAACCAATTTACAGCAATACTGATGAAATCGCACTTGAGAAAGGTACGCTTCTTACTGTAACCATAACTTCAGTAGATGGGTCGTCCAGTGTCAATGCTGAAGTTACAGCGATTATCAAAGATGAAACTGAATATCCAGTATCTCCTGGAACTATTTCTGTCCTGGGTGAAGGTGGTGAACCTTTAATTGCCAGACCTTATAAGGACAAAGGGCCAGAAATCGCAAAGTACGATACCACTCTTGGTGCAATAGCAGGAATTGCCAAGGTAGGAGAAATCATCAACAAGCCAGATGAACAGGTAACACAATACATACCTTTTGGTGGAACAGTAACACGCAGCAGTAATAACAGACGTAACATTGGAGCTGCTTTTGTTCAAGGCGCATTCGGCAAACTAGGCGAAACAATTGGCAAGCGTACAGAGCGTGCCACTGATGAAATTATGAACCGGACTGTAGTCTGGTATGTTCCTAAAAATACCAAAATCACCGTCAAAGTCGATAGGTCGTTAAAACTGTGAAATCTAAATATATAGTTTGTTTCGGTCTAATCATCCCTTGCGCAATCGCACAACTCGCTACACCAAACCAAGCTGTGTTGGCAAATACTGTCCGTCAAATCGCAGCTTCTCAGGTATCGGGAGAAACTGCTCAATTGCTTTCAGTGAAGGTGTGGCCCGGACATGGAGTATCTATCTCGTTCTTGAGCACCAGAGAAATTATCAAAAAAATTTGGTTAGATGACCCGTCAAGGTTTGTTTTTGACGTAGATGGATGTCTCGAAGGGTTAGGCAGGTGTTCAGAGAACAACACTGGCGCAGGACTCATTCATATCCGGCAAATTGAGAAAGTAAAAATTCCAGGTCTGCCTGAGAGTCCCTACGGCGCACACATGACGGTAATAACAGAATCTGGGTCGCAAAGAAAAACCTATCATTTTCGCATAGTACTGGGTAACGGCACACCAGAATACAGCGAACTAGAAATTATTAATGATACTGCAGTTAAAGAAGAAATTGTCAGACCAAAAGTTGATTACGCAGCGAGATCCGACAGCAAGTATATTTCCAAAGGAATGCAAGTTGCCGTTTCAAAACAGTGGATTACTACTGATAGCAAGCTTTGGAAACGGCTAAATCAACTTGTTGAGTTACGTTCCTCTGGAGAGGAACTTGTCGTCGCCGCCAGCACCGCCGGAGTATCAATGCAATTGGTTGAAAAACTCATGTCACTGGGTGGAAAAGCAAGATTGGAACTACCACCAGCAAGACGCGATAACCCACCTACAACACCAACCACAGCCGAAACAGACTTTATTTCAAATCAAAATTTTAAGTAACTAACTATGGATAACTTGAATTCAATTTCAGAAGTAACCGAAGTAACTGCAATCGTACCAGTCGTATCCTTAAAGGGGCAAATTACCACAGGTGTCCCCAACCGAGCGCTTCAGTATCGAATAAAAAAATTAAACACCTTACGCTACCTAATGGCAGCAGGACTTGTTGCAGGACTCGCCCTACACGGACTAATCCGGTTTGGAGGTAGCTACAATATTGGTAGTCTCCTATTTGGAGAGAAAGTAGTAGCCCAAACAGTGCCCACGAAGTATTCAAATTTGAATACTTCGACAAATAAAACAAAACAAACCAATAAGCCTCAATCCCTTGCAACTAAATACGTTAACGGCACACCAACCCCTGATTGGATCAACATAACATTCAAAGACATGAAATTTGGGGAAGCTGGTAGCGTCGAATTCCCCAACATCAAAAACCCAGGCATGAAGGAAACACGCAGTTGGGAAGCAGGACAAAGCTTGGCTGATGTTATGGAACTTGGTGATTTTGAAGCTACCGAATTCAAAATAGAAGAGCTATCTCTTAAAGACATTGCAAAAATTACTGGCATCGACCTTAAAGAGTTAAAATTAGATAGCCTGGAATTAACCAACTGGCAAACTATCGCCAACTTGAGTGATTCCATTCCAGACTTGGGCGATATGCTTGTTAGCGATGTCCCACCTATTAACGATGCCATCCAAGAAATAACAGGAAGCCCATATTCCGGCACAATCAGCAGTGCAATTGAAACTTTTCCCGAACTGGAACAAGCAGAACTGGGCAAATACATCAAACTTTCCGATTACAATCTTACAGACATCCCCGGCATCGAGTCAGCCCCTCTCAAAAAATTTTACAACTGGCAGAATACAACAATTGGTCTAGTTCCAGGTTTAGCTGATGTGCCTTTTGATCAATTCCCCGGCATTCTCATCCCCGACATGAGCTTTGTTGGCAAGGTTGACCTACCATTGCGGGAAGTAGAAGCCAACCGATGGAAGTCAATTTCGGGCAGCTACCAGGAAGGGTTTAACGTTCCCTGTACCAAAAATTGCGCTCACATAGAAGTTGCAGGCAGTGATAACCTTACCGGGGCGCAGTGGATGTCCGGCAAGTTCCAAAAAGTTAAGGGGGGCTTCGGGATACTTGGCAACCTCAACGGCGGCAAAGAACCTACTGGTCGCCACCCCTTTGGCAAAGCTTTCAAGCAAGTAATCTGGGACATTAACGAAGCATCCGGTAGCATTACTACAGCTATGTTCTTCCGCATCTGCAAGCGCGGCGGCTTTATTGATTTGGGATGCTCGCCCTACTTCATTGGTCCTGTGCCATTTTTTACGTACAAAGAAATGGACCCCATCATCCTTGGTACACCTCTGACTGTACCTAAAAAGGTAATCCCTTAAGCCGGATCAAGTTTTCTCAGATACCACACTTCGGCGTGAAGTATGCGATACGCACATCAAGCAGCGTGTCCGAAGGACGAGCGCGTCAAGCCTCCGGCTTATCGCAACAATGTTTATTCTCACCAACTTTTATGAATAATTTATACTTTGCTACAGCTAAGACCGTCCGAGTTAAACAAACCCAAGAAGCTCAACCCTCTACTTCAAGCTTAGATTTCAGCAAGTATACCAAGCAACTGATGTCCCCTCAAGGACTAGCACTCGCAGGAGGGATATTAGCACTATTTCTCCTGCAAATGTTATCTGGGGGGAAGAAGGGCAAACTTGCTACTAGCTATTGGGGCGGAGCAAAGGAAACTGCCCAAGCCAAGAAAAAAGCCTTGAAACAAATTACCTCTCCTAAGTGCGATAGCGCCAGCTTGTATATTGGAGTACACAGATACCAAGGTCAAAAATTACCCAAGGGAAGTGGGGGAGTCCCAGTTTACGTACCCGATGTTCAACGTGGAACTGCCGTAATTGGCGCACCAGGTAGCGGTAAATCATTCTCGGCTATCAACCCTATGCTCTATTCGGCAATTGACCAGGGGTTTGGGATTTGCCTGTATGATTTTAAGTACCCGTCACAGGCTAAGATAGCCAGTTACGCAAAGTCTAAAGGTTACGAAGTACACGTATTTGCACCGGGATTTCCTGAATCTGAGGTATGCAATCCAATCGATTTCTTACGCGATAGTAGCGATGCTGAAACGGCACGTCAATTGGCTACTGTGATCAACAAGAACTTCCGTATGCTTGGCGGCGGTTCGGAAGACGCATTCTTCGGTCCTGCGGGCGACCAGCTAACCCAAGCAATCCTCATGCTCACTAAGGAATTCGGTGAACTAGCAGATATTATGACTGCTGCGGCAATTTTGTCAAGTGAAAAGATGGTCGAACGCTTAATGGCTGCCGAATTAAACCCTTGGATACGGATTGCTTTTGGTCAATTATTTAGCTCATCCGGCTCTGAAAAAACTATAGCAGGTATCGCCGGTACTGCTTCACTAATGTTCACCCGGTTTATGGCAAGGGGTACACTGGGCTGCTTTATCGGTAAAACCACCTTACCACTTGAAATCAAGCGCAAGCAAATGATTATCTTTGGTCTGGATAGGGAACGCCGCGATGCAGTTGGTCCCTTGATGACCTCTATAATGCACATGACTGTCGCCAGAAGTATTGCTAAAAAGCGGTTTGAGACTGGTCCGTTGGTAGTTAGCGTTGACGAATTACCCTCAATCTTCCTACCTGACCTATTTAAATGGTTAAACGAATCCCGAAGTGAAGGATTCTGCGGTATCCTTGGATGGCAAAACATGGGACAGTTAGAGAAAATTTACGGTAAAGAAATCTCCAAAGCAATTCTTGGTGCGTGTGGTACAAAATTTGTATTTAATCCTGGTGAAGAAGAATCTGCACGATTATTTTCTGCTTACCTCGGTGAAGAAGAAATTAAGTATAAGCAAAAATCTCGGTCAACGGGAGGCGGTAAAGCCAGCACAAGTATTTCTGAGCAGGAACGCACTCGCAAGCTGTTCGAGCCTGCTCAATTCCTCAAATTACCACCTGGTAAATGTTTATTTATTAACCCTGCTTATAGTAATAAAAATGAGGGTTCAGTTCCCCTATTAAAGAATATTAAAGTTCCAAAATATCTCATCGGACTAGAGTCAGAAAATGGTCATAATTGGGATAAACTCATCAAGCAACTCGCTCGTAAAAGTACCCAGAAAAAACCCACACAAGACGATTTGGATATGCGAGTGTCGGAAGTAAACAAGCGCTTCCCCATCCCACAAGCACCCGTACAAGCAGGTAATGCGCCTTTACCCGTTGATGCATATAAATCATTTTTCTAAATATGAAATCTAAGGTAACAGACAAAAATATCAGTCATTCAGAAACAATCAATTTTTTCAAACGTTTTTCACAAGAAGCAATTATCATAGGGAGTCATAATGTAAATATAAATAATGCAAGTTTAATAATTGAATCATTTGAGAGACAATGGAATCTCAACCTTAGAATCAAATATGCTGGATTATATAGGCATATTCAAATTAATGAAATCGAAATAGAAATAACACAAGAAGGATATGAAAAATTAATAGAAATTCATGTAAAAATAATGGGATTAAAAGATTGTCAATACATAGCATACCTACGTTGCTTAAAGAAAAAACACCTGCATATTATCTTCAATCGTATCAAAAAAATTGAACACACAATTTGCTTAATTGATTGCAAATATCCGTCATACAGCTATTGTAACTCTGAATATCAAGTAAAATATTCCTACGAGGCAATTATCAATGAATACTACAGAGCAGAAAGAGAAAAACTTGAGTACAGAAGAAATATTGACCGAAAAATTAGATTGGTTGTTGAAGACTCTCAGCGACTCTCAAACTACTGCATACAACTCAACAACGCTATTAATAGAGTTAAGCAAGTTCTTAGAGAAATGGCATGAGACTTGTGAAGAAGTTAATACAAAGCATCAAAAATTAAGTCAAGAAATTATTCTCATAAGAGAACTATTGATATCAACAGAGGTCAAACAATCCCGATTAGATGAAAAACTGGAAATTTTGTTAAAAATTATTGCCAACCAAAGCGAACAGCTAACTCAGATAAATCAAGTTTTAAAAAGTATGGAATTAAATAATAGTTACCATCAATCGAGTCAACAAGTTAATCAAAAAACCAGTAGTGATAGTGATTTAGTTCCTTTACCAATCGATGCATATAAAGGTTTTTTCTAATGATATCACCTCATCTTACAGCAGAAATCAATAAATACAAAACCTTCCCGCGTTGTCATCACCTGTTTCCTCCCTACGTTGAAAAACATTATTTCGATAACATTCTCGTCTACCATTACGATCACCGAAGGTGGGCGCTTTGCGCCATCGCACAAATCCAGATAGTATCTACTGCGATAAGTTTTACTCAGATGGCGCTCGACCTGAACTTATAATTATCCGGTTCGATCAACAATTAGTTTTTGTCAATTACAAAGAAACTGTTCTAGTTGATAGATTACCTGCGCTTGCGTTAAACAATCAAAGTTTAAAATAAATGCAAATTCATTGCATTTGTAAATAAATATACAACTTAGATGAAGGTAACAACACGAGCAGCCAAAGCAGCTATCGACAAAATGTACTCTCAGGATGTTGCTACTGTAAAGGTCAACGAAGGTCAACAGTACTTACGTCATCTAGATGGTAGTCTTTCCCCTATCTTACCTCCTTAAGTAATTAAATAGATGGTCAAATTACCATCAGGGTGGCTCAGTAATACCAATCAACAGACTACTAACACCACTATGTTCGACCCAAAACATCAACAAATAGCAGATAACTATTTTCAAATATTGGAGGCTACTAGTAACGCGGCATTAGCATTAGGCAAAATGCTACGTGAAATTTATTTAAGAATTCAAGAAGCAGTTAAAAATAGGGAAGAAACGAATAAAATTGCAGTCGAAGTAGGCAAAGATATTTACAATCTTGTACCCGATGAGTCTACCCCAGGAGCTTACAAATGGGAAAAGGTAGATTTGAATCAGGAGACAGGTAGTAAAAGCACGGCAGTCCCAAACGAACCAAGCGAATATCAAGCACAAACTATCGCCACCCGAATTGTACAAGACGTACCCGATTTAAGCGATCGTTCAACCTCAAATTATGAACCTGCTCTCAAAATAACCGCCTACACCGAATCAGGTGATAAAACTGTCATTTACGAACAAGACAGTGAAGGAAAGTGTCGAAAAAATTTAGTAACAGAACATCTTTCTCAAGATGAAATCATGGATGTAGCTTACGAGCCACTCGTAAAGTTACTACCTCCTTCATCTGAGCTAGTTGAAAATTACGAAGGTACTAAAGAATTTGTAGAAGATAATAACATTGAAAATACTAATAATAGTAAACTCCAGGCTGAAAATAGTACAGATAATGACCAAACTTTCAAAAATTTGTCAGTAACAGCCAATGATATGCTATCAGAAGTATTGAACGAAAATTTCATACCTCAAGAAAAAAGCGATGCTAGTATTGAAGTTAAAAGCACTGGCTCGGAAGATATACTGCCAATAGAGGATATACCATACGAAGAAGAGACAGTAGGATTTTTATCAGACATAGATATTAGTAACCCTCCGGATTTAGATTTTCCTCCTGATGAAGAAGCTTTGGAATTTTTCCCAGACATAAATATTAGCGAATTTACCGGAGTTGATTCAAAAAAGAAAGGAGAAAAAAATAGTAGTGATGAGTCATTATCGCCGGAAACACAAATAACAGCACAAGCAGAGAATCAATTGTCAAATAGTGATAATTTAGAAAATAATGAAACTATTCAAAACAATGAATTAAATGAGTCTTCAGGAGAATTTGTAACAAATAAATTACAGCAACAAATTAAACAACCCAAAGAAGAAATACCAATACTTTTATATAAAAAATATAGCGACTCAGAGGAGGAAGACCAAGATACAATCCCTAAAAAGGAAAGTTCCAAGGAGGAGGAACAGTACGCCGCCCAATATACATACCAGCAGGTAGCCAACTCCCAAGGGGTAGAACCAGCAGCGCAGCAGTGGGCGCGTCAGGTAGAAGTACCCGTCTATCAGATTAACAACAAACAAGCACGGGAGGAACGCTACAGAGGCGAAAATAAGGACATTGCCCAAACCGCGACGGCAATGTTGAAAAAATACGGCATCGTTGAGCAAGATGGATCGCGTATTTACCGTAGCGATGCGTTTGTAATTCGGCTTGAGGGAGATACCATCGGCATCCACCGCCGCAGCGATGAACTATCTGGATGGGAAAACTCTTTAATGGAGTTTAAACTCAACAAAAAGGAAGAACCCAAAATAACGAAAAAGCCCACCCAGATGTTACCTGTAGAACGTCAGGAGTTTCTTATGGTGGCAGAACATCTAAATGATAATGGCAAACTCCCCGACCTTAGCAGTGCTGATATTCGCGATGTCGCAAATTCACTAGGGAGTTTAGCACCAGCAGGGACAATTAAAACCCTGGAAGTATTTAAACAAAACGAGATATTGCTCACCCTTAACAACGTCCTCATCCAGGCAGATAAGGAAGAACTTACGGTTGGTGAGTTTACTATCAAGCGATCGCGCGACCCCGAAAACAATCGAGCTAGCCTGCAACTATTCAAAACCACTGAGGAGAAGGGAACTCAGGAACTTGTCCGCTTTGACCTAACTAAAACCGAAGCTGGCATCACTAAAGAAGTCAGTAAGATGAATATCTCTGACTACGATATCAACCAAGTCAAATTTATTGCCCAAAATGCCCAAAAACTCAACCTAGAACAAATCTTCGGTAACGAACAACCGGACGCCGCACCCGCATCCACACCCAAAGAACAACCAATACAAACGGCAGGCGATATCCCCGTAAAAGTTCACCCCTATATTGCTGAGGAATGGGCAAACATGGTCAAACATGGCGGTCCTGATTGGGGAGGGGCAATGAACCAGGGTAATGAAGAAATTCTCCAACGGATAAAAGACAACTCCGGCAAGTTACCAATTGCCGATCAGCGGGAAATGTACTTCAAATTAATGACTTACAAGGCTACCGTTGCCGAAAAGCAAGGGGAAAACACTATGGAGTTTGTACCCCTCAAAGACATTATGCAAGACCTTCAACAGTGGAGAGGGGAAGAAATCAAGCAGCAGTATACCCCCACTGAAAATATACCCTTTCCCCAACGGCAAACTGTCACCACCGCAGCAGCAGCACCTAAAGCCAAATCGGGAGGGGTTGAACTTTGAAGCTTTTACACCTTGATAACAGGAGGTGAAATTTAGTCACTAATAACTAGATTTTGGACTTTTCGATATTTTGTACTTAACTTAAACATTCCAATCTAATCTACAAGGTTTAAAGACATGACAATTACAGCACAAAACAATCAAATTCAAAAACAAAGTAATGTTGGAATTGAAAAAACTTTCTTAAATTTACTGAAAATTGTAGGACCAATAGCAGGATTTGTGGCAGCAATATCACCTCTAGTTTATATCGGCTTGTACCACCATCCTCAAAAACTACCAATTGGTGCCACGCTCAATGCTAACAATCAAACCGTCAAACTAGAGGTAGCACGCAAACCCCATGAGATTGCAAAGGGTCTGAAGTTTCGCTCAGAATTAGCTGCTTTTCAAGGAATGCTGTTTGTTATTCCAGGGAAGGCACAACCCATCCAGATATGGACGAAAGATGTACGCTTTCCGCTCGACATGGTGTTTGTACGCAACAACAACGTAGTCAAGATCATTGAAAATGTCCCGACTTGCAAGCAGCAGTGTCCTTTTTATGATTCCATCCAAGAAGTTGACAAAGTGATAGAACTTCCCGCCCATACAGCAGTGGGCAAACTCAAGCTCAAGTCAGGCTCAACAATCAACATAAATTTTGCATCCGCACCATCCGCACAGTAAACAACTACCAAAAAGAAAATATGCGGTTCCCGCTTGCACCAAGAAGTTAGGTGCAAGCATTTTTTTGATTTACATTAATATTTTTAGTAAAGATAAATCAATAGACCTCTTGCAAAAGTCATTCATACAGATTAAGTTTGGGGAGATCAAGCTCGTAGTTGTACAAACCAGCTATCAGATTAAACCTCAAACCAAATCTTTTTCGGCGATTGCGATAGCGCTCAGAAAAAATTTTAAAGACTTTGAGTTTTCGATTGACATGCTCACCTACAACTCGGATTTTAGCTAACTCTTGGTTTCTCTTCTTATCCTCATGACTCAACTTACCACCATAAGGGCTTTTTTTTGGTATCCGACTGTAGGAGTGAATTTTATGAATACCTTGATACCCTTTATCTCAATAGCATTCAATATCTTCTCTCAACCTAACTTTACTATTTTTAAATATGCGGAAATCATGCTATGAACCCCTACCATGAGGCGGCATCTTTTCGGGGGAATTATTCCTCCGAAAAATGCCTTCCGTACAGATAATTTTACCTGTAGTTTGTTCTACGACTAAGAGCGACTTTAGTGTATGTTGTTTCTTTTTGCCGCTATAGAATATGCTTCTGTTTTTTTTAGGACGTTCTATAGGACTTTCGGTTACATCAACCACTACTACTTCTATTTGGTAATCGGACTTTTGCAGCATCTTCAAGCCTGGTAAAGTGAAAATTCTCTTCTTGAATTAAAATATCCTCGATTTGACGGATAGTACGGTATGCTGTGGACTCATTGACTCCCCAAGATTGACCTATATGGAAGTAGGTGCGATACTCTCCGGAGGCGGAGCGTCTCCGGCTTTGCTCCAATACTCTAACGTCATCAACAATTGGTCGATCCTCGCCCAATTTGACTGGTCTGCCTGGTTTGCGCTTATGTTGCAAAGAGCGATCGCACTACTTCTAACATTTGACCAAAAGTCTCGCTTTCGCACACCACACAGCCGTTTAAAGTCCTCTGGTTTTAAGTTTTTAACCTGCTCGTATGTCATAGATACTCCCCAATAATACCTACTTCTCTCATGCTACTGGGCACTTTTGCAAGAGGTCTAATGACAAATTATTAGTAACTGCCAGAGAACTAACGGCAGAGGATGTTGCCCGATGGCAGCAAATTGAAGCCTCAAGACAAATAAGCAACCAACAGCTAGATAACCAACAATCGAGAGATATTGATCGATGAAAATATCAATCATTACCGCCACATACAATCGACCTTCCCAATTGAGTGCGATGGCGCGAAGCGCCCGCGCCTTGGCGATCGCACTCCCCAGCATATTGAATCAAATCGATAACCAGTTTGAATGGATTATCGTGAACGACGGCGGTGATCCCGAAACCAGAGAGATTAGCGCTCAACTGCAAACCAGCTGACCAGTAGTATATACTACAGTGTACACACAAGACGCCACCTGCACGCTTGATGAGTTTAGCCAAATCGTTAAAACTCACTCCTCTTACCAACTGTTGACACACGATCCGAAGTATTTATTTTGGTATTAGATACACAACTCAAAGGAGTAGTCAACTTGATAGAGTTGAGTCGAGGTTATCGTTCTTTTGCTGTGCCAATTCGTGTTAACGTCTTTGATTGATTGTGTAAAATTGATTTGTTGATTGATACAAAACTAATGTCCGCAAGCCTGTTCTCACCTCTGGATAAGAAGAATGCAAACTCTGTATCGCGCAGTAGGGATTGTGAGGGGGAGATACTATCCCAGCGCGCAGGATTTCAATAAAGGAATTCTGGCGACCAACTCAGGCGTTATTGAAGCGGTCATAGATTCAGATGAAAACAGCTTGACTCATATTACACCCGATGTAATTCAGGATGAGTTGTTGTTTCATGCGTACCCCAGAACCAATAAGTCACAAGGCAACACATTGATGCTACAACTGACTAAATACCGTAAGGATAATTTAGACGTTGATAATTATTTTTCTATTCGTGGGAATTTAGTTGCTGTTTTGGATGATAGCATTTTAATAAGAATACAACGGAATGCAACTAAAAATAAAGCTTTTTACTTGGGAATAAAAGGAACACTGCCTAATGATGGGGTAAAAAAGTTTTGGGATTTGGAATGTATCCGCGAAGGTAATATCCTAAAATTAGTTAACGCTCAAGTCGTAGAAAAAATTAGTGATAAGCCTAGTGATAAGCCTAATGATAAACCAGGTGATAAACTAGGTGACGATAGTTTCAAGCCCAAGCCTCAAGTAGATAAACCAACTTTCAGCAGCCAAAATAAGGTGACACTCGTGCGCTCGGAAATTACTCTTAAATTTAATGAAATCCCTCCAGCAGATCCAGCCCCTGACAAAAAGGTACTCGTAACTTTGTCGGATGAAAACGGCAATAAGTTTGTTACTCTGCTTAATGCCAAATCCTATAAAAAAGCGTGTGAAGCTGCTGCCACCTATCCCAAGTATGCTGGAAGTATTTCTGGAAAACTTGGCAAGCTAACCGAAGATGGATTTGAGGTGTTAGAGGCAGGCATCAAGGTTTTTGAAGTTAAACCCAAGGAAGAAGCTAAGGGAGAAGCCGCGTAAAGGTTGGTAGTAACACCTTTTTAGAGTCTTTTGATGCGTTGAAGCAGCTTCAAGCGCTTCTTAATGTTGTTCAGGAGCTAGTTGTTTCTGCTCCGGAATGGACGGAGATTATACATTACCGAATATTTAATGATGAGCCAACTCGCTTTTTATATCAAGATATGTTGAGGTCTGCTGATTTGAATACTCAACAATTAATTACGAAAATTTTGGATGATATTGCCCGAAAACATGAATTAATTAATGTTTAATATTTTTTGTCCGTCGAGAAATTTAATTTGTTTTTATGTTATTTTTTTCAAGCTCTTTTTTGCACTAATTCTCTCTCACTCCAAATTGCTTGCAGTAACTCTTGTAATTGACGAACAGCAAAAGCAGGGAGTAAGTCGGTTATTAACCATTGGTAAGCTAGTTGCTCAGATGAACGAAACTCCTGTGCTTTGTATAATAGAGAGGCTGCACTGACTGCTGTAATACCAATAGTTCTTGTTTTAGTTGGCTCTAAAGCTTCGAGTGCTAAAATTTCTGCTTGGGCTGCAAGCCGATAAAGTTCTACAGCACGAGCATTATTCTGCTCTCTCTTCGCTGACTCTGCCAATTTTGCATAATGCTCACTTTCAGAATGATGTGATACCCAACTCATAATTAAGATTCTACGGTTTGCATTATTATTAATTTAGCGCGGAATCCAACTACACAGGCTAAAGCTGGCAAGTTGCTGTCACCTTGTAATGCTTGGTCTACTTTTTCTCGCAAACGTCGTTTAATCTCTGATACGCCTAAATTTGTGCCAGAAACTTCAAGCCGAAAACATCCTTCTAGGTCTTCAACTTCCTGACCAAGTGGTGCTATATAATAATCTGCTCCTGTGCGGGTTTCTGCCCTTCTTTTAGCGCCCACATTCAACAACTCATGCACGACAATTTGCTAATACCCCAAGGAACACATGCGGGAATCTAGTCCACAAACAAACAACTTATCCGAGCCGAACTAGGGTAACACGCAGGCATACCAACACAGATGGCATCACTATCAAAATACGTTGACTTTGTTGTTCTGCTAACATCATCCACCAGAGCGCGGACTACATTAAAGTCCAAGATGACACATATCAGCTTGACGCCCAACTGATGCTGCTAGCAGCCAAGTACTTGTCCATTGAGTTTAGTCTAACACCCGGAATACATTGCTAATGGTTCTTTGAAGACTGCGCTTACAAATTGCACTTTGTCAGGAATGAAGTTGGTTTGAGGGAAATGGGCAATGGTGATGTGCGATCGCTTGCCTTATTCCCTATACCAAAAGATAAGCGGTACACAGTACTGGCAGCAACTAGTTTCTTCACACTCGCAATCTATACCCAGTCCAAATATTTAACTATAAAATAACACCACAAGCACTACAGGCGAATGGCACAGTACTAAACCCTACATAGCTAAAGAAACTACAACTCAATATCAGGTTTTTTTGCTATAACAGATTGATTCTGTTGCTTCTTAGATGGCGATTCATAATGAAAAGGATCTCTCCCCAGGCGCAGCTCATCAATAAGAGGCACTCCATCTTCATCTAAATCACTATAGAGGATATGTTCGACTACATAAGGAGGAGCCTCAATTGCGACACGATTAACTACATTAGCAACAAACTCTAGAGAACATTCTGATGCAGACAAAGCTTGCAGCAAATCATCTGCATCTTGCTCGGTCATTTCGCTCAGATTTTTTTTAATACCAGCTTCAGTAAAAAAATCATCATAAAATTCTTTTTCTTGTTCTGTAAAGTTTTCCCGCTTCGCTTGCGAAATAACAAGCTCAGTCCGCCGTTGTTGTTCTTGAGAAAATTCCATAAAAATGATAGTATGTTATCTATCTCATTATGGCTAACTAAAAATAAACAGTCAATAAAAACAGATAATAAGTTGCCTTGAAGCCATTAACATATAAATATAAAATTAATTTTGAGTAACTTATAAATTTTTAAATAAAAATTATTAAACAAAACATGCACATTTATAACCTCAAACTGAGCTAAGAATTTCTCGATTTAAACATCACAGGCAGCAATTTGTGGCAGCAATTTGTGTCTGATAAAACTCGTAGAGTAGCAATTCCTGTTGTAGGATAAACACCAGCCAGGAACCTGAAAAAATTATCGGTCAAGTGGGAGCAACGCTTACGCCAACAATCCGATTTTTTGGCTTTAAACACAAAATAAATTTTTTGTCAATCATCTATGTGCCACTTTAAGGTGCGTTTGCTCTGGTAAGCGATCGCTCTTTATGTTTCGGCTGGGCAGTCACAACTTTCTTCTAGAACTAAAAAGCGCGTCCTTTGTCAATACGGTTCGGATAAGAAATTTACCGTGTAGTCTTGATGGGGAAGATGGGGAGGATGAGGAAGTTATTTTATTTATCTCCCTCATCTCCCTCATCTCCCTCATCTCCCTTACAACTTGGGCTGGCAACGCCTGTAGGTTTTAAGTATATTAAGCTACAATTAGAGAAAGCATGTGTAATTGAAGTTTTATCGCGACAAAGTGAGTCGGTTGGGGCATTATAGGGGAGAATAGTTTTGATATCGAAAACAGCCATTTTCGAGCGCAGTGCTATGTCCGATACACCACATCCCCCTAGACGTACATTCCATAAAAGCAGCGATGATACCGGATTTGACTCGGCGGTGGAGTCATTAGAAAAATCTCTTTGGGCCCCTATTGAGCGGTATTTTGCTGCAACAGAGGATGAACAGGATGTGATTGCTTTGATGCTTGCCAACATCCGCGCACCCAGTACGCGGCGCGAATACCAGAAAGATTTACGGAAATTTTTTGTGGCGATGACGGGGTGTGAGCCAAATATTGATAGCGTGTTGGAGTTTTTGCACCTTACCGAGAAGCGGGCGGTGGCAGTGGTTCTAAAATATAAAGCTTTGCTACTGGCACAGA